>CAMDDU010000057.1:0-24114 GCA_945892985.1 Bordetella parapertussis | reverse complement strand
GCGGTTGCCTTGCAAGCTATAGCCGGCCACATTGAGCAGTTGCGCCACGGCCCTTGCACTGATGCTGTGACCTTGCAGCGACAACGCTTGCGCCAGATTGCTTGTGCTCTTGCAGGTCCAGCGCAACGGCGATTGCGGATCGCCTCGCGCCAAGGGAGCTACCAAACGATCCAACTCGCGGCTCAACTGCGGATCGATTTCGGTCAACCGTTTGCGGCCACCACCGGGTTTGCGCAATCGCGGACTGACTTCGGAATCGGGAGCGCCTTCCCGCGCCGTCAACTCCATCAATTTACTGCGTATCGTATTGGGCGACATGCCAGTCGCGTCGCTCACCGCGCTTATGCCACCCCATCCATAGGCCCGCGCTTCGGTTGCCACCCAGTGTCGACGCGCTCGCTCGTCGAGCACCGACGAGAGCGACCGGTACTTGGTTTCAATCTTCTCAATCGCGGGCGCAATCTGCATCCCGCTTTTAAATACATCTCGCAAACTTTATCAAGTTATTTTTGCGCAACGCCTTATTTTTGCAATTTTTAGAGGCTCCCTTGAGATTTAGCCGGACACTATGTAGTGGTGCATTTAAACACCGCACCGCCACGAGTTGTTGTACTAACGCCTTCCGCCAAGGCACACAACTCGTCGTACGTGTAGTTGTGGTCCCACATTGCCTCCCATACCCCCGGATACCATAACATTGCTACCCAGCTTCCGCATGCTGATCCTGCCCATCTACCGCCGGCGCCGTACTGCCGCACGTTGCCCTTACCACAATTAGACTTGTGATAAACAATGCCGTACCCGTTGTTCGGTGCCGCTTGCACTTGCGCCGGCACCGTGAGAGCTAGTGCGGCTACGGCAATTGAAGCGGATAAGACAAATCGGATGCTTGTTGAGAACATGGGATTCCTTTCGCTAGGTTAGTCGCTTGCTACCCGCACTTTGCCTCCCTCTTTGGTCGAAGGAACTTTGGTCGAAGGAAGCCCGCACGTCAGATTAGCTGGCTTTGGATGCGCCTGCAATGCCTTGCCGTAGAAATACAAGGCGTAAACTTGTGAGATGGAAAACCCTGAGAAATACCTCGTCACAGCCGGTGGACGGATCACATGCCTGCGTTGTACCGCCATGTCTAAGCACACCCGAGGGCAGTGCCGTAAGCCTGCCCTGAGAATTAGTCGAACTCAGAAATGCGGCCATCACGGGGGAAAATCCACCGGCCCAAAGACAGCCGAAGGTAAAGCCCGGATCGGCGCGGCGCATCTTGTTCATGGCGACGAGACCAACGCACGCAGGCTGGAACGGTCAGAGGGGTCTTTGCGGATGGCTCAGTTGGAGGACATCATGCACGTTCTGGAGATGACCACTGCACCGAGGTCTGCGGGGCGCAAACCGTCTGGGTATTGGGCTATAAAGACGCTGAAGGAGGCCACGGGGTGGGTTGTTGAGGATGCGCTGCAGCTGGATAAGGGCCTCCCGGAAGGGAGTAAGCGTAAAAAGCTTTAAACCTCAAGGACCGCGCCAATTGGATGGATGATTGTTCGGGTTTTGTCAGTTATGGCACTTAGGGGGAGGCTACCGCTTTCCAAGCGGCGTGTGCCTATGAGTGAACTGACAGAAGATGACAAAACCTCAAATAAAACGTTTATATGGTGATTAACTTACCGATGCGCGTGGCAAGGTGCCCCCCCCCCAGTGACAAAACTGACATTACGCGGCCATACGCAAGCGTGGGTTGATGCAAAAGCGCACTGTGGGACGACCGTCCATGCCCGGTTGCTTCTCTGTATAGGGGCGTAACCAACCCGCGTCAATCAAGACTTCCACCGCATCGGCGGCTTCTTTTGGGGTGCTCAGCATTGACCAGTTCTTACGATAGATGTCCCGTACTGTGAATCCCCTCTTAAGTTCGCCGCGATGCACTTTATTCGCCAGGGCTTTGGCTGAGTCCATTGCGGCCGCCGTTACCGCGGCATAGGCTCGTTTGGCATGTTCACGTAGGAACCACCCCCAGTTAATCGCACGCGAAAGCGAGTCAACTGCGATCCTGCCCGTCCGTCCCTCAATGAGGTGATCGAGTAGTGCCAGCGCGGGTACAAGCTTCCGGTATTTTGAAAGATGAGACTCTAGCGCAGGGTGGCGATTTCCTTTACGTAAGGTGTTTTCCAGTCCTGCCCACCAATTGTTGAATATATCCTGCGCAGTATCGTCAAAGCAGAGAGTCGGAATACCATCGCCAATGGGCATGCGTGCACCAAGCGCTGCAGGGTTCAGTTTCGCAAGCGCATCAAATACCACGTCCACAGCTTGCAAGGCGGCAAGATCAGGCTGGCGATCCACCCGGTGCCAGGTTGGGTCTATATCGGGGTACACCAGCAGCTGTAGGCGCTGTGCCAGACCGTCGTCCCCACGCCCTCCAAAAACGGCGGAGCGCAGGTATTCCCGCAGCTTTGAGGGTTGCAGGCCACCTAACATTGAAAAACAAAGCCGAGGAATAGACACTGTTCCGCGACCGATGCGGTCAAATGTATAGGACTGTTTCCCGTCCCACGCTTGAAGATAGAAAGCCCGTGCTGACTCTTGTCCTTCGGTGTCAAGCCGCATCAACAGCCCGCTTAGTTCATCCTGAAACACCATCACCCCGTGCGGATTGCCGCACAGCACATCCCCCAGTTTTTGGTAGGTCGAATCGTTGAGCAAGTGGCGAAGCGGTCGCGGCTCCTCGGGTGGAACGGGCATCTGTCCAGGTTGAATTACCGCTCCCTTCTTTATTTGTGACTCTATGCTCTTTTTCGCTAGCTCGTAGACGACCTTGTCAATTTCATACTGTGCCCGGATTACGCTGAAGTTTTGGAGAGCCTTAACTTCCAGTGCTCGTACAGGTGCCATAATTTCGTTGAGTGCTGGACTCTTCATGACCCCGGGTCTACCTACAATTGCGCCCCACAGGTTGGGGAGTTCTATCCATCCGGTGTCCTTTTGTTTTGGCTGCACACCAATCCGATTGCCAATCACCGATCCCGCAGCAACCATAATTCCAACGGCGGGGAATTCGATAGGGCACTGCATGCGATCTGCGATATCCCGTACCCGGGAACGGAATGCTGGGGGTAGTAAAAGGTCATCAAAGGGCGGCACCGGTGGCAATGTAGCCGTCACTGCTCTCGGTTCGGGCCATGAATGGTCTTCGAAATCTTCAGGTTCGGCCGCCATAATTTCTTGACTTTCGAACCGACGGCAACGGTCAAGGACGACCCCTTCGTCGAGCGCGGGATCAATGTGTACGGTGTTGTAGTCAAGTAGAACGCGCTCAATTGTGCTTTGGGTGTTCCCCTTCTTACGTAGGTGCCCAGCGGCGCGGATTATGAAACTTTCACGGCCTTCGCCATCCTGTATTTTTTTGGGCCAGAAAAAATCAGGCGACAGTAAATTCTGGAATATTGGCGTTCTTTTGGGTGTGGCGGATATGGGTGCGCTGGTCGCTTTAGTTAGTGCGCGGGTTAAAAGCCATGGTGGCGCAATGGCAATTTGGGCTAGCCCCGGTTGTTCGCAGCTATCCCACTCGTACGCCTTACCCGACGCGTGATTGCTTCCTGGTAGGACAACGTAGCCACCAGTACCACGAACATCAATGCAAGCTCCTACCTGCTTTTCCGAGTTTCTGACATCGATGCCATCGGGCATGCGGAAGTAGTAATGCCGCCCACCACCGCCAGTCTTTACACGCAGTGTCTCGGGAAGTGCGCCGTGCTCCGTTTCAAGTGCGACCAACGATGCTGCCCCCTCGGTACCATCAATATCCAGTACCCAAAATCCGCTTGTGATCCCGGTAGCCACACCGATATTGTATTCTTGGCCAGTGAACCATTCCTCTACAATGGCCTTATGCGTGGTGGCATTTTTCAGACCGTTCGGGGCCAACCTTGCATAGGGATGCTTACCCGGTTTGCATTTAGGGTTGACAGAGACCCCGCCGCAGGAACATACACCGGCATGCGTGATGTAATGCAGGGGGAAAACCGCCCAGTTGATACTGGCGCAGTGCAAAGCAGAGTCGAGCTTGGTATTATTCATGTGCAGTCCAGTTGAAGTTGTGTGTTCCAAACGACCCTACGCCGCCAAGCTTTCGGGTCGTTTGTGTTTTGGCGAGCTCTTTTTGAAGCAGACTGGGTAGGGTTCTGTCTGTAATGTTTATGTGCACAGCTGTTGCCGTCCTTGCTGTGAACCAAAATTCCCGGCTGCTAACGCCCCGTGCAAATGCCATCACTACCGGTTTCCCGATGGTCATGGCGTATGTGAGCTCGTTCACCGTGCCAAGGCAGTCCTGCGCCGTGATGTAGGCGAAAATAAGATCAGCACTACGAATTGCGGCATAGCTTCGCTCGATAATTTGCAGTTCGGTAAGGGCACCCTCTGAGCACCCCCCACGTACGCCGTGTTTGTTCGGTCCGTGGAAGCACCCGTGGTCGCACGAGATAAAGAATGGCCCCATGTAGATGAAACTCTCGGTGCGCAGGGGGCCATCGTCGATGAGGTGGTCGCGGAGGCCAGGAACTAGGCGATGCCGCCAATCGTTCTTGTCGATCTTCCCTGCGAGGTAGACGCGGGGGCTCATTTTGCACCCCCTGAAAGCAGGTTTTTCAAGTCAGATACTAGCCATGCGAGTCGGCCGTTTATGCGAACCGGACGGATGGGGCCGTTCTCAAGGCATGCCCACTTTCGCAGGGTTTGGGGGCGGCGGTTAATTGAGGGCGCGGCCTCGTTGGTTGGCAAGGTATCGCGCCCCTTTGCGGCTGCTGCTAGCTCGGGGAAGTCTTCTGGAACCATCATTTCCTCCATCGGGAGAAATGCGCCAAGGCGGGGTTGCCTGTGTCGGCGCGTTGATGGAGGTAACTTAAATAACGGCATCCCACAAAAAAGGCGTGCCGTATTTAAAATCGAGAACTGGCGCGGGCTTCCAGAGTTTTGCCGGTATTAGTGACGGTATTCCATGCCGGAATTAAAGACCTCCGATTTCAATTCCGTCCGCCCATGCAGATAGGTAGTCCGGAAAATATGTCTTAAGATGGTGCCCCAATGCCCCCTTCGGCACATTTTTTTCGGTCAGTAGGCAAATGGCAATCTGGGCAGGATTCCACAGTGCGGACCCATTGCGGCCCCGCCTGCCGCGCATCACTCTTGCCGATTCAAGCCAACTTGGAACGTCTGACAGAAGGGTTCCGAGATTGGTCCTCCCAGGCCAATCTATTGCAATGATGGCGGCTTTTGTCAGGCCGGTCGAGTTTGATTGCGCGGCATCAATTTGTGGATCTTTAGCACCGGCGTTGCCCTGGATTGAATCGTCAATTTCGCGATTCGCCTGCTCTCTATGCGATTCCGGAGGCAGTTCACGTTGGAGGTCTCTTTGATCAGCCTGGTGCGTCCATCTGTAGGTAAAGCCCTGCACTTCGAGCCATCTGTTAACGTCGTCAGTCGTCACATATGGAAATGGATTGTCCATATTTGGAGTCACAGCAAATGGCGCTCCCGTTTCCGAACTCCGGACTTGCAGCTCCCCCGTCCGAATCGCCCTGGCCATCTCAAGTAGCAGGCTTGTTTTCGGCCCACCGCTGAACTCCATTTGTTCAGCGATGTTCTCAACCGCATAGGAATACGGGTAAAGCCCTAACTTCGGTATCGGTTTGGGGAGTTGGCTCATGATTTCACCACCTTCAATGCAACCCTTCAACTAGGGCGCCAGACAGGCGGGTGAAGGTCCCCCGCTCTTCGGCCCGTCGGCCTAGTCCAGCGCTTTTTTTTAGGCTACGGCTACCGCCTGCAAACCCTTAGTCCCTTGCTTGAACTCAATGCCAGCCTGCTCCAACATCCACGACTCGATTTTCGAGTGCCACATGCGCAACAGGTCAAGCGGGCGCACCTTGTAATGCTTTTCAGCCGTGGCACTAGGCTTGTGCCCCATGATCTGGGCGACGACCCCGACAGGACATTCCACCCACTCAGACAAGGTGCTGAAGGATCGGCGCAGGCCGTGGAGCGTCAACCCCGCAATGCCGGAGACAGCGCAAACTTTTCGATGTTGGATACTTGGCTCTTGAAGTCGTCCAGATTTGGCTGAGCGACTAAAAAAAACCCAAGGGGAAGGTTTCCAGTTCGCCAAGTCGTTCTTGATTCTTTTCCCACTTAGGATGCGGTGGATCGGCGGGGGAGTGTTATTGCGGTGTTTTAATTGGGCTAATAGTTCTGCGACATAAGGAGTTAAGGGAATGGTTCGTTCACCTTCGACCTTGTCTCGGATGGTGATGGCGTTCCACCGCGTGTCCACGTCCCCCCATTTGAGGCCTGCCAGTTCCTCCCTGCGGGAGCCGATAAGTAACAAAGTTTGCAAATAAGCTGAAATTACCGGGTTATTTATCGCACGTACACCGGCAAACCATGCGGAAAGTTGCTCTTTCTGGAGGCAGTCGGTCTTGGCTTTTTTCTTTGGTAGGGTGGCTTTTGCTATACGGGTTTGGCATGCGTCGGTTCTGGCAATACCCTTATATTCAGGCGTGTCAGAGCACCAATTCAGGAACGCACGCAATAAGCGGAAAGCAAGCGCGGCTTGTGTCGGGCGACTCACAGCTTGTTCGCGTAACCAGACTCGTACCTGTTCCGAATCGATTTCGGATAGTTTCAGCGGCATTAGGGCGGCGAGAGCGCCCGGCGTCGACAACCGTGCCCTGTTTTTAACCTTAGCGCCGCCGAGACGAGCGAGGTTTTGGTGATCCGATATAGAGCGAGCGCTCCATTTCGGGCGGCGAGCTTCGGTGTAGGCACTCCAAGCGTCTGACACTGTAACAACTCGGCGTTTTGACTCTCGTCGTTTGTTCGCCGAAGCTGTGGCCCGTTCGATCTGGACCTGGCGTGGGTCGATCCCTTGATCGGTTAGGGCTTTGAGGTTGGTTGCCTCGGCTTGTGCCTTGCTTATGGACCATGTGCGTACATCGCCAATAGTTATGCGCAGCATTTTCCCGTGGAGACGGGATTCGAAGACGTATGACTTAGCTCCGTTGGCTGTTACGCGCAGCCCCAGTCCCGGTGTTTTGCCGTCTCGGAAAAAGGTTTGTCCCTTATCGCGAACGCACTTAAACCCAGCGATCCGCGCCGATGTGAAGTTTTCTTTGGTGTTCATTAAATTTCCATGTAGGCATCATGTAGGCAAATTATAGCAACATGGAGGAACAGAGCGGAATAGAAAATATAAGCTGTTAGAGTAGTTTTCCCTATGAAGTTGTGTATTGAATAGTGGTTTAGGAGCGCCAATCAACACCCCGGAATACAGTTTTATTCGGATTGAAAATCCGCGTGTCGGCGGTTCAATTCCGTCCCTGGCCACCACATCCTTATCCAAGCCCAATAAATAGGGTCAGTGTAACTTTTCAGGCTGGTACAGTCAGTGCATGGAGAAAAAGGTGGTTTGAATTTCCCATACACTTTTACCTGCGGCCCTGCGCTCGGCCTGTCGCCGCGGCGACAAGCCCAGGCAAGCCCACAGGATGCGCCTGCTGCACCATTTTTGCCACCGTAAGGATGACCGGTTCGGCAAAGCGCGGCCCGACAATCTGCAGGCCGACCGGCAGGCCGCCCGCCGTGAGGCCGGCCGGCACACTCGCCGCCGGCAGCGCCGGCAGCGAAATCAGGAAAGTCTGCGATGCCCAGTCGATGTAGTTGTCAAGCTTTCGGCCGTTGATGGACTCGGGATAGTTTTGTTCCACCGGAAAGGGCGGCACGGTTGCAGTCGGTGTCAGCAGCACATCGTAGCGCTCGAACAGCGCGGCGAAACGCAGCCAGACCTCAGCGCGTTTTTTTTCGGCTGCCGCGATGTCCGTCACCGTCACCTGCAAACCGGCGCGGATGTTATTGGCGGTATTGATGCCGATCTCATCCAGCCGGCCGAGGCGTTCGAGGTGGTTGCCGACCATGGTTTCGCCGCGCAACACCATGAAGGCGTCGCGCGCATCGGAAAAATCGACCTCGATCTCATCGACCGTCGCACCGCGGGCGGCAAGATCGCGCGCCGCCTTGCGGCACAGCGCCTCGACTTCACTGTCCATGCCGACACGGCCGAGCTCCGGCGCATAGGCGACACGCAGGCCGGCGAGGTCGCTCGCTGCCGATACCAGCGCGTAAGCGCTCGCCCACGGCGCGACACAGGACAGCGGCGAGCGCCGAGACAAGCCGGTCATGGCGTCGAGCATCAGCGCGCAATCGAGGGCTTCACGCGCCATCGGCCCGGCCACGCTCTGGTCGTGCCAGGGCAGCTCGCCCGGATTCTTCGGGATCAGGCCGGGCGTGGTGCGCAGTCCCACTACGCCGCAAAACGCCGCCGGCGTGCGCATCGAGCCGCCGTGGTCGGTGCCCTCTGCCAGCGCGATCATGCGCGCCGCTAGCGCCGCCGCACCGCCGCCGGTGGAGCCGCTTGCCGACAGGCGCGTATCCCAGGGGTTGCGCGTCGCGCCGAACACCGCGTTGAAGGTGTTGCCGCCGGTGGCAAATTCCGGGGTGTTGGTCTTGCCGATGACAATGGCGCCCGCAGCCTTGAGACGTGTCACCGACTCGGCATCCTCGGTTGGCACGTTGTCGGCAAACAGCGTCGAGCCGTAGGTTGTGCGAATGCCCGCCGTCGGCGTCACGTCCTTGATGCCCACCGGCACGCCGGCGAGCGCACCGGCGGCCTCCCCGCGGCCGATGCGCGCATCGGTGTCTTGCGCCGCCGCCAACGCCTGCGCCACCGCCAGGGTGCAAATGGCATTGAGCGCCGGATTGTGGCGTTCTATCGCGGCAAGATGCGCGTTCAGCACCTCGACCGCGGACAATTCGCGCGCGCGCACGCGGCGCGACAGTTCGACGGCGGAGAGCCCGGTAATCGCAAGATCGATCATGGTGGCTAGCCTAAAGCACTCCCGCCCCGGTGAACAGCCCCCAAGCCGGCCGCACCAGCATCATGCGCCCCCGCCCCAATTAAGGGCGATGCAGTGAGGGCGCAGAGGGGAGCGCTCAGAACACCGCATGTCCAAGGCGCTACCTTAGGGGGAACACTGAGTTATTCCCCTCCTTGAAAAAAGGGGGGGGTGGCGCGAAGCGCCGGGGGCGAAGCCGGGATTTCGCGGAGCATACGCCGCGCCGGCTGAGCGGTTCTGGCCTACCGGTCAGAACGCACCTGCAAGGGAATAGGCTGCGCATTGAGCACGAACCCTACTACCCCCCCCCGCCTGCGGCGGACCCCTTCTCCTTGCGGAGGAGGGGAATCAGCCCTTCAAATGCACAAGGTAGTGCCACGCCTGCATGGCTCGAGGCTTGCTCAATAAAACCGTATCGATACAAACAAAAGCCGTAACCATGCTGATCACCGGATTGCTGTGGTCAAAGAGCAGGGCATGACCTACCTGGCCAACATGGATGCGGCTAATCCGTTGGCATCATTGCAGGCGGCCTCGTGCACGTATCGCATCGCGCTGGGGCTGCGTGCCGGTCAGAAGGTGCTGAGCCTGCGCACAGTTGCCGTCCGGGACGAGAAAAACACGCGGGCGCGGCGCCCAATACTCAGCCCGAATCAATTCCGGCCGCTACGGAACCGTGTGCAGGAGTTCGCCGCAGCCGCTTAGCGTGATTAAAAGCGCGAATCGTGTATTCTCCTCAAACCTGCGGAAAAACTAGAGCCCCGGGATGGGCCGCGTCAGCGGCCGCGTCACGCCGAATACGCCGACGACGCGAGCGTTCTCGTCCCGCAGCGGCAGCATGGTGCGCTGGTGCAGGCGGGAAGATCCGTTCTTGTTGAACAGGCGCAGCACGCAGGACCAGCGTCCATGGCGCAGCGCCTTGGCGATGAGTTCGTCCGTCAGGCGGCCGTCCGCGCCGGGCCCGTACAGGAAAATGGGCTTGCGCCCGAGCACCTCGCACTTGTCGTAACCGAAGTTGCGCGTCGCCCATTCGTTCCAGCCGACGATGCACCCGTCAAGATCCGTAACGACGATGCAATCGGGCATCTGTTCGAGCACGAGGACCGCGTGCCGCAGCGGCTCATCTTTCGCGCCCGGGACCGGGGGCATGCGCGCGGGCATGTTCGCTCGCCGGCCGCGCCGCGCCGGCGTCTCGCCCTCCAGCAGCAATCGATACACCTGCGTGGCCGCTTCGCCTGGCTGCGCGCCGAGTTCCTCGCGCAACAGCGTGGCATACGCTTCGTACTGCGCGATCGCCGCCTGCGTGTGGCCGCATTCGGCGTACAGGAAAATCAGCTCGAGGCGAGCCTCTTCCCGGAAAGGATCGGTAGCGACCAGCCGCGAGGCCGCCGCGATGGCTTTTTCCGGCGTGCCTGCCGCCGCGTGCAGATCGAGCAGCAGGCGATTGGCGTTGATTGCCGCGACCGCAAGCTGTTCGCGCTCCGCCACCAGCCAGTCGTCGAAGTGCGGCGAGACGCGGCCGAGATCCTCCAGCAGGCGGCTCGCATGCAGTTGCCCGCCTGCCTCCAGCTCCAACGCGGATTTGCTCTGTAGCAGGGTGCGCACGCGCAGCGCATCGACCACGACGCAATCCGGTTCCAGGCTCACTTTGTCACGATCGACCTGCAGCGCGCGCGCAGACGCCGGGTGCGCGCCGGCAATGGCGCGGGAAATCGCCGACAGGCTCTGGCGCAGGCTGTGGCGCGCGTCGCCCTCGACCTCGCCCCAAAGGATATCGGCGAGCCGCTCGCGACTGCAGCCGCGTCCGGAGGAAAGCGCGAGGTACGCCAGCAGGGCGCGATCCTTGCGCGCACGCAGGACCACGGGCTTGCCGCACGCCAGGGCCGAGAAACAGCCCAGCAGCCGCAATTCCAGCAACGGTGCGTGGACTTGTTTCGGGTTTCGTGCCGTATTCCGATCGCGCATGCGCGAAATTTTACACCCAAGCCCTAGGCCGCGCTTTGACGATAGCTTGACGTTGTCCGGATCAAGATTGCGCACCCGCAACCGGCGCTGCCCTGGCGGGCTGCTGAAAGCGGTCGGGCACGGAAAACCGGTCGCAGCGTGTTGTACAAGGAGGCTACAATGAAGACTGAGATTGATCGCCTGACCGATGCATTCAGTAAGCTGTGCATCGCGACCCTCAGCCCCGGGGCATTCAAGCCGCGCGACGCCTGGTCGGCTTTCGAGGTGCGCGATCTGGGCATGGCCGCGGCGAGCGCGGGAACGGTTGGCGCCTTCCACATGCGCGCGCTCGGACCGTGCAAGGGTCCGCAGGGCGTCCACTGGCACAAACTCGACTTCCACATGGTCTACATACTCAAGGGGCGGGTCACCTACCGCTGGGAGGGCTCCAGCGACGACATCGTGGTCGAAGCCGGAGGCTGTCTTTACCAGCCGCCGCGCGGGGCGCACGATGTGATCGACTACACGCCGGATCTGGAGGTACTGGAGGTGACCATGCCCGCCGCTTATGAAACAGTACCGGTCGACATCCGTCTTTGACGCAGCATGGTCAACTGATGGCTTCCAATCCGCATCGCCGCGGGAGCGCAAACCCGCCCACCCGTCATTTGTCATCCCTCGTCCCAAGGAGTCTCTAATGAGCGCTGTATTGAAATCCAGAATCCCCGAGTTGGTCTGGCCGCGCGCCGACTTCACCCAGGTTCCGTTCGCGGTGCACGTCGACCCGCACCTCTTCGATCTCGAACAGGACCGGATATTCCGCGGCCGCACCTGGAACTACGTTGGCCTGGAGGCGGAGATACCGAACCCCGGGGATTTCGTCACCAACTACATCGGGGCGACCTCGGTGGTGCTCAGCCGGGGCGAGGACGGCGCACTGCATGTGTTCGTAAATCGCTGCGCCCATCGCGGCGCCGCGGTGGTGCGCCGTAAGCGCGGCCACGCCGACACGCACACATGCATCTACCACCAGTGGAGTTACGACGTGGCGGGCAACCTGCTAGGCGTTCCCTACCGGCGCGGCATCAACGGCAACGGCGGCTATCCGAAGGACTTCAGGCCCGAGGAGCACAGCCTGGAAAAACTGCGGGTGGAGTCGTACCGGGGGGTCGTGTTCGCCACCTTCGCGCACGACATGGAGCCGCTTACCGACTACATGGGCGAGCCGGTGCGGCAGCGGTTCGATGCGCTGTGCAGCCGGCCGATCAAGGTAGTCGGCTACCAGCGGCAGCTGATCAAGGGCAACTGGAAGCTGTACGTGGAGAATCTCAAGGATTGCTATCACGGCGCCCTGCTGCACGGATTCAACTCCAAGTTCGGTATGTTCCGCACCTCGCAGCGCGGCTCGACCGTGATGGCGCAAAACGGCCTGCACTGCGTGCTGACGACCTACGGCACGAAGGACGAGAAGGTCGGCAACACCTACGCAAAGATTGACACCTTCAAGCCGCAGTTCCAGCTGGAAGCGCCGGAGGTGGTCACGTTCTTCGAGGAGCATGCCGACGGTATGGTCTCGACGGTGCTGTCGATGTTCCCCACCTTCGTCCTGGCGCAGATCTCGAACCACCTGGGCTTCCGGCACATCATTCCGAAAAGCGTGGACGAGTTCGAACTGGTCTGGATCAATTTCGAATACGCGGACGAATCCGCGGAACATAGCCAGTCGCGCCGCGTGCAGGGCAACCTGCTGGGGCCGGGCGGATACCTTTCCATGGAGGACGCGGAGGCGCTGGAGATTGCGCATGCGGCGATACAGGGCGACCACGGCCGCGGGCACGCATTCGTCGAAATGGGCGGGCGCGGCGACTGCGGCGACCAGGAGCATCTGGTCACGGAGGTGCCGATACGCGCGTTCTGGAAGGGCTATTGCGACCTGATGGGCTTCGCGGTCGCGGCCGCCTGAAATCTGACCCGGGAGACAACATGAACACAGCACCGAACACTGCCGCCGCAACAAGCCTGGTTTCCGCCGAACTCGAACGGCGCGTGGTGGACCTCAACTTCCGTTATGCGCGCTGTCTGGACGAAGCCCGCCTGTCCGAGTGGCCGGATTTCTTCAGCGACGAGTGCCGCTACCTGCTTCATTCCCGCGAAAACCTCGATCAGGGGCTCGAAGGGTATTGGCTTTACTTTGAGAACAAGCGCATGCTGCGTGACCGTGTCGTTTCGCTGCTGGAAGTCAACATCTATCACATCCACTACGAGCGGCGCTTCGTCAGCAACGTGATGGTGACGGGACGCGACGGGGATTGCTGGCTCGCGCGCGCTAACTACATTATGATGAACACCGACAACGAAGGCCACAGCAGGATATTCAGCGTGGGCGAGTACCGCGACCGGATCGTCGACGAGGGGGGCGTGCTGCGCTTGCGCGAGCGCCTCGTGGTCGTGGATACGTTCACCGTCGAGAGCCACATCTCCATGCCGATCTGAGAACGCAAGCAGATTCAACGCAACCTGATCCAAACTAGCCTGATTCAACGTAGCCTGTTCCAAAGTATCCTGATTCAAAGTAACAACGGCGTGCTGTGCCTCTTCGACAGCGCACTCGTCAAGGACGCTCAACAAGGAGGAATCATGAAGCAATTCACGCGATGCATCGGCATGTGGTTGGCGGGTACGGCACTTGTTTTAGCAGGCGGCGGCGCGGGTGCGCAGGAGACGACGCTGCGTGCGGCGGTGTTCGTCCCCATTACCAGTGCCTACGGCGAGGTGTTCGGGCGATTCATCGAAAAGGTCAACAAGGAAGGGAAGGGCCTGGTTCAGATCCGCCTGGTCGGCGGGCCCGAGGCGGTGCCGTCGTTCGAACAGGGAAACGCGGTGCGCGGCGGGGTGCTCGACATGGCGTCGATTCCGCCGTCCTTTTATGCCGGCATAGCGCCCGAAGCGGATGCGGCGAACCTCACCAACCAGTCGGTCCCGCAGCAACGCAAGTCCGGCGCCTGGGACGAGTTGAACCACATCCACAATCAGAAAATGGGCTCGTGGCTGTTGGCGACCTACGGCCAGGGCGTGCCGTTTCATATCTACACGAACAAGCCGGTGGCCACCATCGGCGACTTCAAATCCCTGAAACTGCGCACCGTTCCCAACTACACGCCGTTCTTCACCGCGCTGGGCGCAACCCTAGCGACCATGCCGCCGGGCGAGGTCCAGGCCGCGCTGGAGCGCGGCGTCGTGGACGGCTACGGCTGGCCGCTGCTGGGGATCTTCGATCTTGGCTGGGGACAGTACACGAAATACCGGGTCGAGCCAGGATTCTACGACGTCGTCGTCAACATCCTGGTGAATCTGAACAAGTGGAAGTCCTTGCGCGAAGACCAACGCGCGTTCCTCTCGCGCATGGGACAGTGGATGGATGAGGAGAACATGGCCTGGGTCAAGGAGAAATCGGCCATCGAAAACATGCGCCAGAGGGACGCCGGCATCAAAGCGATCAACGTCGGGCCCGCCTATCGCAGCCAGGCATACAACGCCGGCTGGGCAGAGCTGACAAAGCGCGCGCCCGATGCCATCAAGACGCTGCGGCCGCTGCTGGAAAAATAGGCAAAGCGGCGAGGACTGAAGGGATACCGGTGCCGCCGCACTTGCCAAAAAGACATCGATGAAAATCATACGCGTCACCGCCATCCCCCTGAACGTCCCGGTGCGGGTCGAACTGCTCGGCCTAGACAAGACCAGTTCCCTGTCGGTGTGCGTGGTCGAGATCGAATGCGAGGGCGGCCTCGTCGGGCACGGCATTACCGGCATTACCGAGGAGGAAGCGGTAGGCGCGATCGTGAATCTCGTCGCCGGGCCCGCGCTCATCGGCGAGGACCCGCTGAATACGGAGCGCCTCTGGGAGCACCTCTACTGGCTGCTCAGCCCGCGCGGGCAGACGGGCTATGCGCTGCACGCGATCGCGGCAATCGACCTCGCGCTGTGGGACCTGAAGGGCAAAATTCTCGGGATGCCGGTGTGGCGGCTGCTCGGCGGCGCGCGCGCGCGCGTTCCGCTGTACGCGACCTTTGGTTTTGCCCTTTTCGATCGCGAACAGCTCGCCGCGGCGGCGAAGCTCTGGTTGGCGCAGGGATTCCGACGGCTTAAGATGGTGGTCGGGCACCACGCCCTGGCGCGCCGCGACGAGCCGCGCCCGCTGGGCGAAGTGATTGCCGAAGACGAGGCCCGGGTGCGCGCGGTGCGCGAGGCGGTCGGGCCGGATGTGGGGCTGTACATCGACGCCAACTGCAGCCTGGACGCGTATCACGCGACCGAACTGGCGCGCCGCATAGAGGACTGCAATATTTCGTTCTTCGAGGAACCGATCACGCAAAACGACATTCCGCGCATGGCCGAGATGCGCCGGCGCACCGCGATCCCGCTCGCCGCGGGGCAGAACGAGGGGCTCGCTTTCCGCTTTCGCGACATGCTGCTGGCGAACGCGGCGGACGTGCTTCAGCCCAATGTGGTGATCACGGGAGGCTACACGCAGTGCGTGCGCATCGCGGGGATGGCCGCCGCCTTCAATATTCCGGTCGACAACGGCGGCGCCTGGTCGCCCTGGAACATGCACCTGCATGCAGGACTCGCCAACGGCGGACTGGTCGAATACCACTATGTGGCCATGCTTATCTGCGAGCAGCTGTTCGAAGGGCTGCCCGCGCCGCGCGACGGCTGGATGGATCTTCCGCAGACGCCGGGACTGGGGTTCTCCCCGAAGATGGATGTCATCCGCGAAATCGCCAAACGCCCCTTGTCCCGAGGCCATGGAAAAGGCTGATCCTGCCAGCCCTCCCCGCGCGTATGTCCGCACGATGGGTTGCGCAAACCGGCGTTCAACGGGGCAGCTGACTTGATTGAGCGGATTTCCGCGTGGTACGGCGCGCTGCTGACGGGGCTGCTCTGGATCGCCAACGTGTTTCTTTTCGTAATGATGATCATCATCTGCGCCGACGTGGTATTCAGGAACATGCCGTGGCTCGGGTTGCAGCTACGCTGGGCCAACCAGGTGTCGGAATATGTGATCTACGGCATCACGTTCCTCGCCGCGCCCTGGCTGTTGCGCCGCGGACAGCACGTGCGCGTCGACATCGTCCTGAACCTGCTGCCGCCGCGCGCCGCCTGGCTGGCCGAGTGGGTGGTGGACGCGGCCGGCATCGCGATCAGCGCCGTTTCCCTGGTCTATGCAACGCACATGCTCGTGGACAGCTTCGGATCCGGGGCGATGGTGCCCAAGGAAATCGTTTTTCCGGAGTGGTGGATACTCCTGCTCGTTCCCTTCTCCTCGCTGCTGTTGTGCGTGGAGTTCCTGTTTCGCATGCAGCGGCTGGCTGCCGGACAGATCGGCATGCGCGACGAAGCAACCTCCACCGGCTGAGGGCGGCCCGCATGGCCTGGCAGGAATCGCTACTGTTGCTGCTCGGCGGGACCACGCTGCTGCTGTTTATGGGGCTGCCCGTCGCTTATTCTTTTTTCGGTATCAACATCATCGGCGCCATCCTGTTTTTCGGCGGCGAGGCGGGCCTGCTGCAGCTGACGAGAAACGGCGTTGTTTCGGTGACCTATTTCTCGCTGACGCCCATCCCGCTGTTCCTGCTGATGGGGGAGATACTTTTTCACACCGAGCTCGCGCACAAGGCCATCGACGCCGTCGAGCGCGTCATTCCGAGGATGCCGGGACGCCTCGCCATCATCACGGTTGTCGCCGGCACGATTTTCTCGGCGATCTCGGGTTCGACGATCGCTACCACGGCGATGCTGGGCAGCCTCATGCTGCCGATGATGCTCGCGCGCGGCTACCACCCGTCGCTCGGCATGGGCCCCATCATGGCGATCGGCGGGGTGGACATGCTGATCCCGCCGTCGGCGCTCGTGGTCCTGCTGGGCAGTCTGTCGGGCATCTCGATTTCGAAACTGCTGCTAGCCGGCGTGGTGCCCGGCCTGATACTGAGCGCCGTCTTCATCGGCTACATCATGATCTCGGTCTCGCTGAACCCGTCGCTCGCGCCCGCCAGCGAGGAGGTCAAGACCTATTCCGGATGGGAGCGATGGCGGCCCATATTCCAGTACGTCTTGCCGCTCTCGTCGATCTTCATCGCGGTGGTCGGTCTGATGTCCAAGGGCGTGGCGACGCCCACCGAAAGCGCGGCGCTCGGCGCCATGGCGACGGTCCTGCTGGCGATGGGATATCGCGTGCTGACCTTCGCCAAGTTGTGGAAATCGCTGACCGGCGCGGTGGTGGTGTCCGGGATGATCCTGTTCATCATCGTCGGGGCGACCACGTTTTCCCAGGTGCTCAGCTTTTCCGGCGCTACCTCGGGAGTCGTCGATCTGATGAGCGGGTCCGGAATCTCCGCCGCCAGCGCGGTGCTGATCATGATGGCGGTGCTGATTTTCCTCGGACTGTTCGTTGACCAGGTCAGCACCATGCTGCTGACGCTGCCGTTTTTCATGCCTGTCGTCCAGCGACTGCACATCGACGATGTCTGGTTCGGCGTGTTGTTCCTGGTCTGCATGCAAATCGGGCTGTTGCTGCCCCCGCACGGGCTGCTGCTTTACACGATGAAGAGCGTCGCGCCGAAACACATTACCATGGGCGATATATTCAGGGCGGTGATGCCGTACGTGATCTTCAGCTTGCTGCTGCTTGCGGCGATTTATTTCTTCCCGCCGATCACTACCTGGCTGCCGCGGCTGCTGGTGGGCAAATGAGGCCGGGCACATGTTGCCGGCGGCGAGGGCAGCCGAGCGGCAGGGATGTGCCGGCCACCGCCTGCGAGATTTTAGACCTCCCTGGGCCACCGGTAAGATTCGTGCAAATCCGGCCACTTCCCCTTCATTTCAAATTCTGATTGGCAATCAACGTCAGCCAGGGTATTAGAAACGGACAGAGGTGGACTTTTGCCTTGCTTGGGCGAATCAACGAAGGTAGTACCCTGGCCACCAGTTAAAAGTATGCGCGGCACTTTGGCGGGGGGGAGCCACCCCTTCGGCTATAATCCACGGTTGCCATGCAGCTGTTTACCGTCGGACTCAATCATTCCACCGCACCGCTTGCCGTGCGTGAGAAGGTGGTATTCGCCGCTGAAAACCTCAAATCGGCTCTTTCGGAGCTGGTGCGTGGCGGTCCGGTGCGGGAGGCGGCGATACTTTCAACTTGCAACCGCACCGAGCTTTACTGCGTTTCCGGCGAGCCCCTGCAGGCGCTCGACTGGCTGGCGGCCTACCACAGCATGCCGGCACAGCAGCTCAAGCCCTACGTGTATTCGCTGCCCGAGAGCGAGGCTGTGCGCCACGCCTTCCGCGTTGCCTCGGGGCTCGATTCCATGGTGGTAGGTGAGACGCAAATCCTCGGGCAGTTGAAAGATGCGGTGCAAACCGCTTCCCAGGCCGGCACGCTGGGAACGCTGTTGCACAAGTTGTTTCAGCGCAGCTTTACGGTGGCCAAGGAGGTCCGTACCAACACGGGTATAGGCACCAACGTGGTTTCGATGGCAGCCGCGGCGGTGAAGCTTGCAGGCCGTATTTTTCCCAGCATCTCAGATCAGAAAATTTTGTTTGTCGGTGCGGGGGAAATGATCGAGTTGTGCGCCACGCACTTTGCCGCGCAGGCGCCACGCGTCATTACCGTGGCCAACCGTACCCTGGAACGGGCGCAGCAACTGGCGCATCGCTTCAACGGTCAGGCCATCCTTCTGCGTGACCTGCCGGAGCACCTGCCAGAATACGACATTGTCGTTTCCTGCACCGCAAGTTCGCTGCCGATACTGGGCAAGGGCTTGATGGAGCGTGTTATCAAGGCGCGCCGTTACCGGCCCGTTTTCATGGTGGACCTGGCCGTTCCTCGCGATATAGAGCCCGAAGTGGCGAGCCTCGATGACGTATTTCTCTATACCGTTGACGACCTCGCAGATATCGTGCGCGATGGCGTTGATGCGCGTAGCAGCGCCGTGGCGCAGGCTGAGGCGATCATCGAATCGCAGGTCGGGTCGTTCTTGCACTGGATGAACGCGCGCGAGTCTGTGCCGGTAATACGGGCGCTCAGGGAAAAGGGTGAAGATGCGCGGCGCCAGGAGCTGGACAGGGCGTTCCGGGCACTCGGCCGTGGCGAGGATCCGCGCGCGGTTTTGGAGTCCTTCTCGCAGGGACTTACCAACAAGCTGCTGCATGGGCCCACCCAGGCGCTGCACGATGCCGGCGGTGACGATCGCACGCAGTTGCAACAATTCATCGCCAAGATCTTCCAGATCCGTTAGATGAAGCCCAGCATTGCGGTAAAGCTGGAGCGACTGACCCAGAGGCTGGCCGAGCTTGACCGGCTACTTTCCTCGGAAGATGCGACCCGCGATCTGGATCTTTATCGCAAGCTCAACCAGGAGCATTCTGAGATTACGCCGGTGGTCGGCTTGTTCCGCCGGTTTTCCGATGCGGAACGCGATGCCCGCGCGGCCGAAGATATGTTGCGGGACCCGGAAATGAAGGAGTTTGGCGAGGAAGAGATGAAGGCGGCGCGCGAACGTATGGCCGCAGCCGAGGTGGAAATCGAGCGTGAGTTACTGCCCAAGGACCCGGACGACGAGCGCAACACCTTCCTGGAAATTCGCGCCGGAACGGGCGGGGATGAGTCAGCGTTGTTTGCAGGCGAATTGTTTCGTATGTATGCGCGCTATGCCGAGCGGCAGCGCTGGCAGGTCGAAATAATTTCGGAGAGTCATTCGGAAGTCGGTGGTTACAAGGAGGTCATTGCGCGCATCATCGGGCGTGGCGCCTATGCGAAGCTCAAGTTTGAGTCGGGCGGCCATCGCGTGCAGCGTGTGCCCGCAACGGAGACGCAAGGCCGTATCCATACATCTGCCTGTACGGTGGCCGTTATGCCCGAGGCTGATGAAGTCGGCGATGTCGTGATTAACCCCTCTGAGTTGAAAATAGACACCTACCGCGCCTCCGGTGCGGGCGGACAACACATCAATAAAACCGACAGCGCGGTGCGCATCACACATTTGCCGACAGGTATCGTGGTGGAGTGTCAGGATGACCGCTCGCAGCACAAGAACAAGGCGCGCGCCATGTCTGTGCTGGCGGCGCGGATCAAGGACGCACAGACGCGCGAACAGCAGGCCAAGGAAGCGGCCACGCGAAAATCGCTGATTGGTTCCGGCGACAGGTCTGAGCGCATCCGTACCTACAATTTCCCCCAGGGTCGGGTGACAGACCACCGCATCAACCTGACCCTCTACAAGATCGACAACATCATGGACGGCGATATTACGGAGTTGACCGGGGCACTCGCCGCTGAGCACCAGGCCGAGCAACTCGCGGTGTTGTCGCAAGGCGGTTGAGATGCGCAGTGTCGGGCAGATTGTCGTGGCGAGCGGGCTGCCGCGGCACGAGGTGCAACGATTGCTTGAGTGGGCGACCGGGATGGACCGGGTCGCGCAGATCGCCCATCCGGAGCGCATCCTGCCGGATGAGCAGGTCACGCGCGTCGCCGCGCTAATCGCTCGCCGGCTGGCGGGCGAACCCCTTGCCTATATGCTGGGTGAGCGTGAATTCTGGGGGCTAGCATTCAAGGTGGGACCGGCGGTACTGATCCCGCGGGCAGATACCGAACTGCTGGTGGAGCTTGCGCTCGAGCGCATCCCCCGGGAGGGCGCAACGCGGGTGCTGGATCTGGGTACTGGCAGCGGAGCAATTGCCGTTGCCATCGCCTTCGAGCGTCCCGACGCGATGGTGATCGGGGTTGATATTTCAGCCGGGGCTTTGTCGATTGCCACGGAAAATGCCGCGCGCCATGGCGCAAATATTCGGTTTGTTCAGAGCAACTGGTTTGAGGCACTTGCTGGCGGGGATCTTCACTCGGCAGGTAGATTTGAGATTATCGTGAGTAACCCGCCTTATATCGCCGATGGCGACCCGCACTTGCTGTGCGGTGATTTGCCGCGCGAGCCGCACAGCGCACTCGTCGCAGGCGCCGACGGGCTTACTGCGCTTCGCGCCATTGCCGCAAGGGCAAAGGCGCACCTTGTACCGGGCGGATGGCTCTTGCTGGAGCACGGTTTCGAGCAGGGGGCAGCCTGCTCGGATTTGCTGCTTGCTGCGGGTTTTACCGCTGTGCAGACTTGGCCGGATATCGCCGGATTGCCGCGCGTTACCGGTGGGCGGATTGACTGAGGGCCGACAGCGCGGTAGAATTCCCGACGATATTACTCAGGTATAGGGATTGCCTGGGTTCAGATTTTATTCAGCGATAGCAGGAGCCATTATGGATGCGCAGCAAACCATCAAGGAACAGGTAACCGGTCACCAAGTCGTGCTCTACATGAAAGGAACGCCGCAGTTCCCGCAGTGTGGTTTTTCCGCCAACGCCATTCAAATGCTCAAGGCGAGCGGCGCACAGGAGTTGTTCACGGTCAACGTACTGGAGAACCCGGACATTCGCCAAGGCATCAAGGAATACGCCAACTGGCCGACGATTCCCCAGCTTTACGTCAAGGGCGAGTTTGTCGGTGGCTCAGACATCATGAAAGAGATGTACCAGTCAGGCGAACTGCAAAAACTGCTGCAAGGCTGAGTCGCATCCGAAGACTTGGCAGTTGGCCTTGACCGCGTCAAAGCGCGGTGAGGCGGGTGTTGGCGAGCGTCAGCCGCTCGACCAGATTGGCCATGAACGCACGTCAGAGCGATGTCGGCAGGGCTCGTAGGCGATCGCCAAGTCTTCTGTCCGGGGGGACGGTAATGCTGCGCGAGCCGCTCATTGTGGACGCATCGGCAGAGCCTTCGTTTCCTTCCTTGGATAGCTAGGCCATTTCGCCGAAGCATTCCCCTGGCGAAAGGAGATTGAGTAGTTTTTTGCGCTTGGTGACTTTGACCTCACCCGCTACCAAGATGCAAAAAAATCGCCTCCTGCGCCATCCCCAGTTTTTTACAAGCGGATACTTGCCGATTTGATCGATTCAGACCGCAAGGTCCCGCCGAGCATTTTTTACCGCCGCGAGCACTTGGGTCGGGGCTGTGCCGCCCGGATGATTGCGGCTGGCCACCGATCCCTCGAGCGAGAGGACGCCATAAACATCGTCTCCGACCAAAGGTGAAAACGCACGTAGTTCTTCGATCGGCAGTGTGGCCAGATCACAGGATTTTTGCTCGGCTGCGCGAACAGCGCGCGCCACAGCTTCGTGCGCGTCGCGGAATGGCAGGCCCTTCTTGACCAGATAGTCCGCCAGGTCCGTCGCCGTGGCATGGCCTTCGAGCGCGGCACGACGCATTGCGTCGGGCACCGCCTCTATGCCGGCGATAAGCTCAGCAAAAATCGCTAGCGTGTCGGTCAGGGTATCGACCGTGTCGAATAAGGGCTCCTTGTCCTCTTGATTGTCCTTATTGTAGGCAAGTGGCTGGCCCTTCATCAGGGTAATAAGTGCGACGAGGTGCCCTACGACGCGCGCTGTCTTGCCGCGCGCGAGTTCTGGGACGTCGGGGTTCTTTTTCTGCGGCATGATCGATGAGCCGGTGCAAAAGCGGTCCGGCAGACGGATGAAGCCGTAGCGCGGGCTTACCCATAGGATGAGCTCTTCGCAAAGCCGCGAAAGGTGCAGCATGATCAGGGATGCGCTGGCACAAAATTCGATGGCAAAATCGCGATCGGACACCGCATCTAGTGAGTTCGCGCAAATGCCCTCAAAGCCGAGCTCCTTGGCCACACGATCGCGATCGATGGGGAATGAAGTGCCGGCGAGGGCAGCCGCGCCAAGCGGTAGCCGGTTGACCCGGGCCCGGCAGTCCGAGAGCCTGGCGCGATCCCGTGCGAGCATTTCGTAATACGCCATGAGGTGGTGCCCGAAGGTGACCGGTTGTGCCACCTGCAAATGGGTGAAGCCTGGCATGATCGTCGAGGCGGTTTTCTCGGCCTGGTTCACCAGGGAGAGTTGGACTTCCTTCAGCAAATTTTGCAGGGCGTCGATTTGCGCGCGCAGCCAGAGCCGTACATCGGTGGCAACCTGGTCGTTGCGGGAGCGGCCGGTATGCAGGCGCTTGCCGGCATCTCCGACAATGGCGGTGAGCCGCTTCTCTATGTTCAGGTGCACGTCCTCGGCATCGATCGACCAGGCGAAGCCACCCGCGCGGATTTCTCCCAGGATCTGCCGCATACCCGTTTCAATTGATGCAAGGTCCGCGCTGGAGATGATGTTTGTGGCTTGCAGCATGCGTGCGTGCGCGAGCGAACCCTGGATATCGAATTCGGCCAGACGTTGGTCGAACATGACCGAGGCCGTGTAGCGCTTTACGCGCTCAGCCACAGGTTCCGCAAAGCGTCCGGACCAGGTGCCGGCCTGGTCGGCTGGCGCTTTGCTGTCTTCAGGTGATTTCGATGGAGCGACCATGTTTAACTAGGAGTTTGGGCAGGAAAATAAGTAGAATAATTGCGCAAGGCGCGGAATTTTCAGAAAAATGAACCAGAAAATTAGCATGGTGAGTATAAATGAATATCCAATCAATCGCGTATCGCAGCGGCCGGCCACGCCTGGCTCGTCGACGCTTGAGGCGTGACTGATTTGACCAAGCCGGAAATGCAACACCCGCTCGGGGCGGACCAGTCTGCGGATGAATTTCCGGATTTCCGTAATCTCGGCGTCGTCACGCGCACCCTTCTTTGGGTCAATGCCGCGATGCTATTGGTGGCGGTTGTCAAAGCTGACAGCGTGTCGCGCCTGTTGGCACTCGTGATTGAGAGTGCCGCCTACGTCGAGCCGGTGTTGATGGTCATGTTGGTGTTGCTCTACTTTTCACAGCCGGTGCTGAAGAAGATCAGGCCGCAGGCCGCGCTAGGTGTTGTACTTGTTGTTGCGTGCATCCTTAATCTGGCCATGGTTGAAGCGGCCGGAATTTTGGGTGGTGAGGTCAATCGCATAATTATTTTTCGTGCCTGGGCTTGCAGCTTGGCAATCACGTTGTTCTTGCGCGGCTACTTTACGCTCCGTTCGCGCGCATTTTCCCCCGCGCTTGCTGAGGCGCGACTGCAGGCGTTGCAGGCACGGATACGCCCGCATTTTCTTTTGGCTCTTCTGCAAATCAAGTGGGTGTTATAGATGGGTGAATCGTCTGAAAGCCGCGTGGAATAAGGGTTTGCGGGGTTCGAGAGCATGAAGAAATCTGGCATGATTTACGCATGGCTACCTCTCGACGACTTACCGATCTATTC
>CAMDDU010000056.1:0-27783 GCA_945892985.1 Bordetella parapertussis | reverse complement strand
CCCGGGGGCGCTGGCGCGCCCGCGCCGCCTCGTTTCAGTCCTGAGCTCTAAGGAGCAAAGCGTACTTGATGAACTCCTGATGAAGCTTCAAGTTCAGGCCGAAGCGCTGGCTGAAGGTATAGAGGGGCTGGAGGAATCGCCGCTCGCGACTTCGGAAGTATCAATCGATCACCACAAGGCGCCAAAGCGCACTCATAAGGAGAAATAATGAAATTTATAGCTGTCATACTTGTTTTTCTGCACTCCCTTGCTTGCACCCCGGCTCTGGCACAGTCATATCCATCGAAGCCGATTCGGTTCGTTGTTCCTTTCGCCGCAGGTGGTTCGGGCGATGTAGTCGGCCGTTTAATCGGCACGAGGCTTTCCGAGGTGTGGGGTCAGCAGGTCATTATCGATAACCGACCGGGCGCAGCAGGGGCGATTGGAGCAGCCATGGTCGCGCGTGCGACGGCGGATGGCTATACGTTGCTATTGGCGGATGACTCGCCGCTTTCGATTACGCCGCACATACAGAAAAACCTGCCTTTTGATGCTGAAAAGGACTTTGCGCCCATTATCCCGGTTGCGCAGATTGAGTTTGTTCTAACGGTGAATCCTTCGCTGCCTGTGTCGAACCTGTCTGAGTTCATCAGTCTGCTGAAGAAGGAGCCAGGGAAGTACAGCTATGCTTCGGCGGGCATCGGTAGCATCCATCACCTTTCAATGGAATGGTTCAAGCGCTTGGCCGGTGTAGATATGGTGCACGCCCCGTACAAGGGAAGCGGACAGATCTTTCCTGATGTGATCTCCGGGCAGGTTGGCGTTACCTACACCGGACTGGCGCAAACGATGCCTTTCGTGAAAGCGGGCAAGCTAAAGGTGCTCGCATTAGGCGGACCGCTGCGCAATTCGGCCGCTCCCGGGATTCCGCCGATTGCTGAAAGCTTCCCGGGTTTCAACGGTACGACATCGTGGAATCTGCTCGCTCCCGCGGGCACGCCGCGTGAAATTGTGCAAAAGCTGAACACGGACATCAACAAGATTTTACGAGATCCGGAAGTGGCGGAGCAACTGGTGTCGCGCGGACTTTTCCCACTCGGTGGAACGTCGGAGCAGTTTGCAGCCCGTATGCGGGCTGATTATCAGAAGTGGGGCAAGCTTATTGCTGAGATCGGGGTAAAGGCCGAATAAATGGGTTTGCTGCTTTTGGGCGAATCTGCTTAGCCGAGGGGAATTGCCCTTGCGCGGCGTGGCGGCACCGGAAGGCGCCACCCGCCCGGATGGTGCAAGGCGATGCTGTGCCATACCCCGTCCGCGTTCCCCGTTCGTTCCGGGTAGCGAATTTTAGCCAGGGCATTTGGCATGCGATTTGCCTGCGAAATTGTGGCCGGCTGATAGGGATGCCCGGATGGCGATCTAAACCTTGGCAAACCGACGGGTTTTCTACTCTGGCGCGGGCGGTCGTCTGCGACCAGGCTAGGGGCGGGCTTGGCTATGTTTGGGGTGGAGGCGCCCGCGTGGCGAGCGCCTGCGCAGCCTGTCGCAGCAAGGATTGGTCGGATCCGATGACGAAACAGCTGGCGCCCTCGGCCGCGAACTGATCACGTTCGGCGACAGAGGGGACAAACATCGCGGCAATTTTGTTGGCAGCGCGCGCGGCGCGAATGATGGCAATGGTGGCTGCCGTAACCTGCGGAACGCGGATGTCCTTGAAACCCATGGCTAGAGCCAGATCGGCCCGGCCGATGAACAGCGCGTCCACACCCGGGGTGGCGGCGATCGCCGCCGCCCCGGCAAGCCCGCCGCTGCTCTCTATCTGGCACATGATCACCGATTTGTCGCCGAGCTCAAGTGCGGCACTCATGCTCATGCCGCCGTAGCCGGCAAAGCGGGGCGAACCGGAAAACCCGCGCACACCCTCGCGGTAGCGCGCCCGCGCGACGATGTCCTTTGCTTCGCCGGCACTGTCCACGTGCGGGACCAGAACGCCCGCCGCACCCATGTCAAGGACGGACAGGATAGTGGCGGGTGCGGTGTCGGGAATACGCACCAGCAGGGGCAGGCCCGCCGCGCGGCCGCCCAGCAGCATGATATCTAGCAGGCCGCGATCGAAAGGCGCGTGCTCGGCGTCGATTATGGCGAAATCGAGCCCCGTAGTTCCAAGAATTTCGACGATTTGCGGTGAGGTGGTCTTGATGAAGGTACCGGTTTTGAGGCCGGTGCCGAGGATGCATTCGTTCGGCATGGTGCAGAGTATTCCTTATCGGGATGTGTTTCGAAACGGCGCCGGCCGGGCAAAATCGCCGCGCCATGCGGCATGGCAAGGTTCGCCCGGAGGCCGGCGTCTGCATCGGGCTGCCAAGGTGGATGTTGTGCGACTGTGTTGTGCGACCGGTGCTGGGGCGGTGCTCCGTCAGGGTAAGTGGTGCTTGCGTTGCGGGCAAGCGTTTGAATTTTACCGGCATGCCGGAACGGGATATTGGCATGGGATTGGCTGCCGATTTCAACTCGTTTTCTGTGCCGAATGAAAAAATCTGGAAATGCCATCTCGCCGGACCGCTCCAGTGGAAAATGATACGACTGGGCGGGCGCGTGGCGGGTCGTTGTCATCACGACTGCTCGCACATCGACTGCTCGCACATGCGGCCGATTTATCGCCGCCATGTCTGCAGCCACGCCGTCGCATGCTGCGATGCAGGATTGACGCGGATACTTTATCAAGGTACGTTTAACAAAACATTGTTACGTTAAACGAAACAACCTGATCCGGGCCGGGGAAATTTCTGGCTCCCCGGTTTGGCGGCGCAAGGGAATATTCGGGTGGAGAGGCATGGCAATTGCGGCAACACAATCGGGTCAGTTGAAAGCTGCGGGCGTGACGAGCAGCACCGCGCGCGAAACGGCCGACCTGACATTACGCCTTCTTGAATACCTCGCATCGCAGCCAGGGCAATGTGGTGTGACCGATTTGGCGCGGGAATTTGGCACGTCCAAAACGACTATTCACCGCCACCTGCGAACCTTGGTCAATCGTGAATTTGTCCGTCAAGACGCCCTGAGTCTGCGCTACGAGCCGGGTATCAAACTGTTCCAACTGGGTGAACGCCTGCGGGAACGTTTCGGCATTTTAGGCGCGGCACGTGCTGAAATGGAACGCCTGCGGGACGAATCGGGTCAAGCTGTCACCCTCTCGACGCTTGTGCATGACAAGGTCCTGATTCTCGAATTGGTACAGGGCAATACCATCGTTGAATTTGGCATCCGGCCCGGTACGCAGATGGATCTTCACAACAGCGCACACGGCAAGGTGGCACTCGCCTTTGGTCCCGCGCAGTTACTGGAGGCCTGCATGCATCCGACGGCGACCCGGGTGAGACGCGATTTGGCACCGAGTGAGTCGCTGCTCAGGAAACAGGTGACAACGGCAAGGAAGCAGGGCTGGGCAACTGCGGCAAACGAGGTGTTGTTCGGCGTCAATGCACTGGGCGCCCCGGTATTCGATCATCGCGGCAGCTTCGCCGGGACCATCGCGATCGTCGGGTCAACGCAGTACATAGGATCCAAGCCGGAACCAGAACAACTCGCGATGGTGCAAGGAGCGGCGCGGCGTATTTCAAAAAATCTTGGCTGGAGTGGCAGATGAAACCAACGTATTCCCTCGCTGTTGATATCGGCGGAACATTTACCGACATTGTGCTGCGCGGATCAGACGGTAAGCTGGTTGTCGACAAGACACTGACCACACCCAAAAGCCTTCTTGAAGGATTTTTTGCCGGGGTTCACGCGGTGCTAAGGAAAGCCGGCCTCACGCCCTCGGACATCAATGGCGTGGTGGTTCACGCCACCACCGTGGTTACCAACACCCTGATAGAGCGTAAAGGGGAGGTTACCGCGATGCTCGTGACCGAGGGCTTTCGCGATGTGCTGTCGATTCGAAATGAGCATCGCTACGAAATGTACGATCCGCAGATTGAATTCCAGCCGCCGCTGATTCCCCGCGAGCTGACCTATGGCGTCCCCGAGCGCACCCTGTCTGACGGTACCGTGATTGCGACGCCCGATCGCAAGGTTTTGGAAAAGATTGCCGCGGCCATTAAAACGGCCCGCGTCAAATCGCTTGCAATCTGCCTGCTCAACAGCTATGCCAATCCTGCGAATGAACGCGCGGTGGCCGAAGTGCTGCGCGAATGCGCACCCGATTTATTCGTTTCCCTTTCATCGGATGTGGCACCGCAGATTCGCGAGTACCCGCGCGCCTCCACCACCGCGATCAATGCCTACACCATGCCGGTATCGTTGCCCTACCTGCGGGGTTTGGCAGAGCGCCTCAAGCTCGAAAAATTTACCAATGACCCGCTGATCATGTTGTCCTCTGGCGGCATCATCGGGGTCGAGGTGGCCGGGCGAAATCCGGTGCGCATGATCGAAAGCGGGCCGGCTGCGGGGGCGCTGGCAGCCAGTCACTATGCCGAGGTACTCAGTCTGGATCGCCTGATGTCATTCGACATGGGCGGCACTACCGCCAAGGCCTGCCTGATTGAGGATAGAAAACCGCTGGTCACCGGCGTGTTCGAGGCTGATCGCAAGTACCGCTTCAAGGAAGGCAGCGGCATGCCGGTTACGATTCCATCGATTGACATGATCGAGATCGGTGCCGGCGGCGGCAGCATCGCGCATGTCGACGATTTGGGGCTGCTCAAAGTCGGCCCCGAAAGCGCCGGTGCGGAACCGGGGCCGGCGTGTTACGGGCGCGGCGGACTCGATCCGACCGTGACAGATGCGGATCTTGTGCTGGGTTTGCTTGATGCGGGTAATTTTCTCGGTGGCGACATGAAACTCGACCTCGCGGCGGCAGAGGCGGCGATGGTGCGGGTCGGTGACCAACTTGGCACCGGTTCTCATGAAACCGCACGCGGTATCTTTCGCATCGTCGCCGAAGCAATGGCCGCGGCCACCCGCGCGCACGCAACCGATCGTGGCGTGGACTATCGCGGTATGCCGCTGTTCGCCTTTGGCGGTGCGGGTCCGGTGCATGCATGCGAGGTCGGTGCGCTGCTCTCGAGCACGGCGGTTATCTTTCCACCGCAGGCAAGTGTGTTATCGGCCTTTGGCACACTGGTGACGCCGGTGCGCCTCGACCTGGTGCGCAGTGCGCTCGGTCTGCTCGATGCGATTGATTGGGATCGAACCGACCGGCTTTTTACAGAAATGAGCAAGGAGGGTTTGACAGCGCTGGCCAATGCCGGTTGCGCGCGCGCCGACGTAAGCATGACTTTCGGTGCCGATCTGCGCTATTTCGGACAGCAAAACGAAGTAGGACTGACTTTCGCCGCCGACCCGCGTGAAAAGCGCGACGCCATAGCCGTTCGCACAGCGTTCGAGCGTGTCTACCTGGCGCAGTATGGATTCAACCCCTCGCATGTGCCGCTAGAGATCGTTAGCTGGCGCCTGACTGTGCGCGGGCCGCTGGTTCCCTTCCATCCGGCGGTGGTGGCGCAGTCCGGCGTGGGCAAGCCCAAGCCCAAGCGCAAGCGGGCGGTACACCTGTGGGGCGATGAGCAGCCGGTACCGGTATATGAGCGCAACGCGCTGGCCACCGGGCAGAGGCTCGACGGTCCGGCCATCATCGAGGAACGTGAGACTACAATCGTGTTGCCGCCGGGCTGGAACGCCACGGTTGATCGCTTTGGTTGTGTGGTAGCGACTCTGGGGAAGGCATCATGACAAGAAAGCTCGACGGTATCGAACTGGAAATTCTCTGGTCCAACCTGATTGGCATTGTCAGCGAACAGGCAAAGGCGCTGCAACGCATCGCCTTTTCGCCGATTGTGCGTGAGGCCGGAGACCTCGCCAGCGCGCTGTTCGACGCGCGGGGCCGGATGGTGGCGCAGGCCAACACCGGTACGCCCGGTCACATCAATTCACTGGCGGCGGCCGGTGGTCATCTGCACCGTTTGTTCGCTGACAAACAGTCGGCGGGCGACGTGCTGATTACCAATGATCCGTGGATTTCCGCCGGACATTTTTTCGACATCACGCTGATGACGCCCATTTTCAGGGGCGATCGCCTGGTCGGTTACGTCGGCTCGACGATTCACCATACGGATATCGGCGGCTATGGCATCGGTGCGGGGGCGCGCGATGTGCACGAGGAGGGCTTGTGGATTCCGCCGCTCAAATTTCATGAACGCGGCGTCCCCAATGCGACCCTGCATGAGATCATTCGCAGCAATGTGCGCACGCCCGACCACGTGTTTGGCGATCTTGCGGCGCAGGTGTCAAGCGGTACTGCCGGCGGCGAGCGCTTGATTGCGATGTGCGATCGCTACGGCCTGGAGGACATCGAGGCCTTGTCCGACGAGATCATCCGCCGTTCAGAGGAGGCGACGCGTGCGGCGATCCGCAAACTCAAGCCCGGCACCTATCATGGCGAGTCGCAATTCGATGTTCCGGGCGGGGAGATCATCACCCTGAAAACCGCGGTGACCATCGATGCCAAAGCCGGCGAGGTGCTGATTGATTTTGCCGGCAGTTCGGGCACCAGCACCGCCGGGATCAACGTGGTGATGAACTACACCCACGCTTATTCGACTTTCGCCATTCGCAGTTGCCTGAATCCGGAACTGCCAAACAATCACGGCTCACTTGCGCCGATCAAGATCAGCGCACCCAAGGGATCGATTGTCAATTGCGAATATCCGGCGCCGGTTAACGCGCGCCATGTGGTCGGCATGTATGTGCCCATGCCGATTCTAAAGGCGCTCTACCATGTGATGCCCGAGCGCGTCCTGGCGGAAGGTGCCGGTGCGGTCTGGACCATGCAAATCCAGGGAAAGCACGATAACGGCCGCGCTTTCACCTCGTCGATGTTCAATTATTCCGGGGGCATGGGGGCGCGCCGGACCAAGCCCGGCCCTTCGGCCACCTGTTACCCGACCGGTGTAGCGGCGGTGCCGGTGGAGATACTGGAGGCGGCGATGCCAATCGTTTTCGATCGCAAGGAACTGCGTCTTGGAAGTGGTGGTGCGGGTCGTGCGCGCGGTGGCGATGGACAGGTGATCCAGTTCCATATGCGCACAGAATATCCCTGGACCCTCAATGCCGTGCCAAGTCGTCTGGGCGCCGGACCGGAGGGGCTGGAGGGCGGGATGCCCGGTGCCGGAGGGCATTTTCGCGTCAACGGCAAGGATGTTTCCGAGGCGCGCAAGATTACCTTGAAACCCGAGGACGTGGTGGTGCTCGAAACGCCGGGAGGCGGTGGTTACGGCTTTCCGGGGGCCTGAATGCAGCACGCGGTGGAAGCGCATGTATTTTTATAAAATTGGAACTAAACAAGGAGGCAGGTGATGAAAACAGCAGTCAAGATTGGCGTGGCAACGGTGGCGGTGGCGGTGACGGCGATGTTCTCTGCCGTCGCGTCGGCACAACAGGCCTACAAGATCGGCATTTCGGCGGGGCTTACCGGTTACGCCGCCACCGTGGATCGGGCGTGGACCGACGGCGTGAAGGTTGCCGTTGACGCTCTGAATAGCAAGGGCGGCATCAACGGCCGGAAAATCGAGGTGATTGTCGAGGACAACCGCTCCGAGCCGCAGGAGGCGGTGACCGTGTATCGCAAGATGATTTCCTCCGACAAGGTCGACATTTTCCTTTCCGGCTGTGTTTCCGCCGGCAACCTTGCCGCCGCAGCCATGGTGGTACGCGCGCAGATCCCGATGGTTTTGTGCTCGATTCTGCCCAGCACGGAAGATCACATAAAGTGGGCATTCAGTACCCTGCCACCGGCTCGTTTTGAGGTCGAAAAGCGGCTCGAATACCTGAAGGACAACACGCAGATCCGCAAGGTTGGCGTTCTCTATGACCCCAGCCCCTACGCAAACATACAAAAGAGCGTGGCTGAAAAGATCGCGGTCAATTACGGCATCACCCTTGTTGGCGTGGATCAGTACAAGCAGGACGATGCCGACTTGTCAGTGCAGATCGGCAAGATGAACTCCGGGGGCGCCGGTGCGGTACTCAAGATCGGCCTTGGCGGCACCACCCTGACAGCGGCGAAAAATATCAAGCAACTGGGCCTGCCCATGCTGATGCTCACTTCAATTGAAGACCTGGCGGTGTTTCGTCCGGTGGCCGGCGTGTTGGGCGACCAGTTCTTTTTTGTCGCGGCACCCTCGCAGATTGTCGATGCGCTTCCGGAAGGGGCACTGAAGAAGGCGATCGGTGATTTTCTCGTGCCGTGGAAAGCCAAATTTGCAGATCGTGATCCCAACTGGGCGGGCCGTGGCTGGGATGCAGTGATGATCACCATGGCGGCAATCCAGAAGGCCAATTCCTTTGAGGGTCCCAAGGTGCGCGACGCCCTCGAGACTATTACCGGCTTCCAGGGCACGACCGGCGTTTACAACTTTAGCGCGGCCAGCCATTATGGCATCACGCAAAACCCGTTTGCGCTCGCCACTATCCAGGCGGGCAAGATCAAAATCGTCAAGTAACGGGCCTGCCCGGTCAATAAGGTGGAAACCCTACTTTCCGTCGAAGGCTTGTCGGCGCACTACGGCAATGTCGAAGCGCTGCATCCGACCGACCTTAAGCTGGCCCGCGGTGAGCTGGTGGCGGTGCTCGGGCCCAATGGCGCAGGCAAGTCGACCCTGCTGCGCGCAATCATGGGTCTTACGCCGGGGGCTGGCCGGGTGCGCTTCGAGGGCGTCGATCTGCCGCGCGACGACACCTGTGCGGTGGCGATGCGCGGGGTGATCCTCGTCCCCGAAGGGCGGGGTATTTTCGGTCCGATGTCGGTGCGCGAGAATCTCGATCTTGGTGCCTACTTGTTGGGGGCGCGCCATGGCGAGATTGCCGCGCGGCTGGAGCGTGTATTTGCCTTGTTTCCGCGGCTCAAGGATCGCCAGACCCAGCTTGCCGGGTCCTTATCAGGCGGCGAGCAGCAGATGCTCGCCATCGGGCGCGCGATGATGGCCGGCCCGCGCTTGTTGCTGCTCGATGAGCCTTCCCTGGGGCTTGCGCCGCGTCTGGCCGCCGAGATACTGGAAACACTCGGACAACTCAACCGGGAGGGTCTGGGCATTCTGCTGGTGGAGCAGCGCGCGCCCCTGGCGCTGAAACTGGCCAAACGCGCCTATCTGTTATCAGTCGGGCGGGTGGTGGCAGAGGTCACCCCCGATCAGATTGCCTCCCCACATGACCTTGCGCGCTACTACTTTGCCGCCGCGTAAGCTATCAAAGCTTTACTTCCTGCTGCCCTGGCTTGCCGGTGCGGGGCTGCTGGCGTATGCATTCATCGCCGGCGGCTACCTGGTGACGGTGCTGGGTTTTGCCGCGCTGTACGCGATTTTTGTCACCGGGCTGAATTTTTTTATGGGCTACACCGGACAGGTGTCCTTCGGGCAGAACGCGTTTGCCGCGATCGGAGGCTACACCTCGGCCGTATTGACCGCTACCCACGGTTGGCCGGTATTCCTTGCCATGCCTCTTGGTATTGCCGCAGCCGCCTTGCTCGCACTTTTGATCGGCTATCCGACGCTACGCCTGCGCGGGCATTACCTGGCAATGGCCACGCTTGCGCTGGGCATGATCGTGCAGGAGATCGCGGTGCAGTGGGATCGCGTCACCATGGGCTATACCGGGATTGCCGCGATTCCCCCGCTCGGGGCGTTTGGCTGGGAACTGCCCAATGATCGCGCGCAACTGGCCTCCTTGCTGGTGGCGCTGGGCTTCTCCGTCTGGGTATCAAGCCGTCTCAAGGCCTCGCGCCTCGGGCATGCGCTTGCGGCGATCGCCGGCAGCGAGGATGCAGCCCGTGCCCTGGGTATTGATGTCGCGCGCTACAAGCTGCTGGCATTCGTGATCGCGGCTGTCTACGCGGCATTCGCTGGATCGATGTTCGCGCATTTCGTCGGTTTCATCAGCCCGGAAATGTTTGGTCTGCACATGGTGGTGCTGGGCTTCACCATGCTCTACGTCGGTGGTATAGGCACCGTCTACGGACCCTTGATAGGCGCTTTTATCATCAGCCTCCTGCCCGAGACTTTCCGCGGCTTTAAGGACTATCAAGACCTCGCTTACGGCGTGGCACTAATCGTGATCCTGATCTATGCGCCCAAGGGCATCGCCTCGCTGTCGCGTTTGTGGACGGTGCGCAAGAAGGCGGGCGGCGTATGAGCCCGATGAGCCTGCTCAGCATTGAGGGGGTGACGCGGCAATTCGGCGGACTTACCGCGGTCGACAAGGTCAGCTTCGACATTGAACCGGGCAAGGTGAGCGCGATCATCGGTCCCAATGGCGCCGGCAAGACCACGCTTTTCAATTTGATCTCCGGTTTCATGCCGCCAAGCGAGGGGCATATCCGTTTTCAAGGCGAGGACATCACGGCACTGGCGCCGCATCTCGTGGCGGCGCGCGGCATTGTGCGCACCTTTCAGTTAGTGCAGCTTTTCCCCGATCTCACCGCCCACCAGAATGTCGAGGTCGGCTGCCACCTGCGCGGTAGCGGCGGGGTATGGGCGGCCCTTGCGCGCACGAAACGGGCGCGACGCGAGCTCGATGAGGCTGCGGCGAGGGCACGCGAGCTGCTCGGTTTTGTCGGGCTTGTCGACCGGGCCGATCTGGCCGCCTCTTCGCTGACATATGGCCAGCAACGCCTGCTTGAAGTGGCCCGTGCAATGGCCGCCGGTCCCAAGCTGCTGCTGCTGGACGAGCCTGCAGCCGGCTTGAACGTGCTCGAGACGGAGCATCTGGCAGGGGTGATCCGCGCGGTGATTGCGCGCGGCATAACAGTGTTGTTGATCGAACACGATATGAGCCTAGTCATGCGTATCGCCAGTCATATTTTGGTGCTCGATTTTGGCCGCAAGATCGCCGAGGGCACGCCCGAAGAGGTTCAGAACCATCCGGCGGTTCTCGAAGCCTACCTGGGCGGAGTCGATACCGGAACGCCGGTTGCCGAGGGGCGGGCACATGCTTGATGTGACTTTCCTGATACAGACCCTTGTTTCTGGCATCGGCACCGGTTGCATTTATGGCCTGATCGGTATCGGGTTTTGCGTCATTTACAACGCCAGTGGCATCGTCAATTTCGCCCAGGGTGTGTTTGTCATGCTCGGTGGCATGGTCACGCACGCCTTGTTTACGCGCACCGGATTGCCGCTGCCGCTGGCCGCGCTACTGGCAATCGCTGTCGTGTCTTTGTTCGGCGTGGCGATCGAGCGCTTTGTCGTGCGACCCTTATGGCGGCGCAACGCGACCATGTTTGTGATGATACTTGCCACGCTTGCCGCCCAAATCGTGATTGAACGGCTGACCCTGCTCGTGGCGGGCGACCAACCCAGGACCTTTCCCGGATTTTCCGAGGCGCCGCCTTTCAAGCTCGCAGGTGTCGCGATCAGCGTGCAGCTGCTGTGGGTGGCCGGCGTTTCCCTGCTGCTGGTTGCCGCACTGGCGGTGTTTTTCGCGCGCTCGCGCACCGGCCGCGCCATGCGCGCCTGCTCGATCAACCGGGAGGCCGCCGCCTTGCAGGGCATTCCGGTTTCACGGATGCTGAGTTTTTCATTCGCGCTGTCGGCCGGGCTTGGCGCTGTGGCGGGTATCCTGATCACGCCGACCCAGTACACGGCGTTCAACGTCGGCGTACCGTTCGCCATCAGCGGTTTCATCGCCGCAATCCTCGGCGGGTTTGGCAGTGCCGGCGGTGCGCTGGCGGGCGGCATCATGCTTGGCGTGGCGCAGGCAGCGGCAATCGTTATGTTCGGTGCGGGCTTTAAGAACGTTGCCGCATTGAGCATTCTTCTGGTGTTTTTGCTGGCGCGGCCGGGCGGTCTTTTCGGCAAGGCGAAGTAGTTTTCATGAAAGGTGGGGCATGAATATTCATCAAATCGACTGGAATGCCATCGAGTGGCAACCGGTGCGCGATGGTGTGCAGCGCAAGGCGTTTTCCGGCGACGGTGCCACTCTGGCCCTGCACCGCCTGATGCCCGGGCATACGCCGCTTCCGCACAAGCATCCGCATGAGCAAATCGTGTATATCCTCGCGGGGCAGATACGTTTTCACATCGGTGAGGAACAGACGCTGCTGTCTGCGGGCGGTCTGCTGGTGGTGCCGCCAGACACGATGCACTGGGGTGAGGTGCTTGGCGATGAGCCGGTGCTGAACCTCGACGTATTTACGCCACAGCGCCCCGAGTACGCCTGAGCTCATATAGGATTGCCCTCCCATGAAAATTTTTCATTTAAACCTCTGTGCCGCTGTCTTGTGCCTGTCTCTGCTGAGCCAGAATGCATTTTCACAAACAGCATCCATTGCCTCATATCCGGGTCGCCCGGTACGCTTGTTGGTGCCGTTTGCTCCAGGCGGTGCCATCGATCTCATCGGCAGGCAGATTGCCGTCGCGTTGACCGAATCTTTTGGTCAGCCGTTTGTGGTTGAAAACAGGCCCGGCGTAGGCGGTTTGCTCGCACTCGAACAGGTGGCTGGTGCGCCGCCTGACGGCTATACCCTGGCGGTGGGTTCGGCTGGGCCGCTCACCATGGGCCCGTCCCTTTACAAGGATCGCAACTTCGATCCGCTGACCCGCTTCGATCCGATCATATGGTACGCAAGCACACCGGGCGTGCTGGTAGTCAGTCCGGGCGTCAAAGCAGATACGGTAAGCGCGGTGGTGGAACTCTCGAAAGCGTCCGCGCAGTCCTTGAACATGGGCTCGGCAGGTAGCGGTAGCATCAATCACCTGATGGGGGAGTATTTCCAGGAACAAAACGCGATCAAGTGGTTGCACATCCCCTTTAAAGGCAGCGCGCCGGCCTTAGCCGAACTCATGGCGGGGCGGCTTGACGTGATGATGGATATTGTTCCGACTGCCGCGCCGCTGGTGAACTCGGGAAAACTGCGGGCGCTTGCCGTGACCACGCCAAAGCGCTCGTCCTTGCTGCCCAATACACCCACGCTGATGGAGCTCGGTTACCGCGATTTCGACGTCAGCTCATGGATCGCGCTAATGGCGCCGCGAGGAACGCCTCCGGAGATTGTCCAAAAGCTCAACCTCGCCCTGAACAAGGCATTGCAAACAGCCACTGTCAGGGCACGCCTTTCGGTGATTGGTGCCGAACCGGAAGGCGGCGCTCCAGAGCGTGTTACGCAACGCCTGAAGATTGAAATTCCACGCTGGGCGGGGATCATCAAATCATCAGGGGCGGCCGCTGAGTAATTTCTACTCCCGCGGGGGAAGTTAAAGCTAAAGCTAAAGGCGGGTGTATGGCAGATTTGCAGACGGTGATTGGCAAGCTAGTCCTGAAAAACCCGGTCATTTGCGGCTCTGGCGAGCATACGATGGACGAGGCGGGCATACGCGCGGCTATTGCCAGCGGTGCCGGGGCGGTGGTTGCCAAATCCATCAATGAGTCTCAGGCTGCGCGGAGCCAGCTCGACAAGACCGACTATCTCATGCTCGATCAGCAGTGGGGGGCGTTGCCGTGGGACTTCAAGGCCCCGCGCGACGCGACGGTGTTCTGTCGATCCGGACTGATTCAGCGGGAGTTTGCGCCCTGGATGCGGCAGTTAATAGAGCTGGACCGTGAGGCGGGCAGGGTGGGCAGCTATGTTATTCCCAGCCTTATTTTGAGTGGAATCGAACAATGCCTTGCCTATGCGCAAAGCATAGAAGCAATGGGTTTTAGAGCACTCGAAGTGAACATCGGTGCACCGCATGGTGATGAGGCTGCCAAAGGCGCCATTGTGCTGGAGCGCGACGCAGGTCGAATTGAAGCCATAGTCCGCCAGTTGCGCGTGGCGACAAGCCTGCCGTTGTGGATAAAGCTCACCGGCCAGAGCGAGGATCCGTCGGCGCTGGCGGCCGCGGCACAACGTGGTGGTGCAGATGCAGTCATCCTGATGGGGCGATTCATGGGGTTCATGCCGGATCTGGAAACCGAAGCGCCCATGCTGGGCACCTCGGCTGCGATCGGCGGAGGCTGGGCGTTGCCCTTGACTGCGCGATGCATCGCGCTGGCGCGCAAGCGCGTCGGTCGCGACTTTCCGCTTTTGGCCACCAATGGCGCACGCAGTGGACTGGACGTTGCCCGATTTTTACTATCGGGTGCCGTGGCGACGGAGTTGACGTCCCTTGTGTTGATGCGCGGTTACGACGCGCTAAGAGAATGCATCGCAGAACTTGACGCCCACCTTGATCGGCGTGGCAAGGCGGCGCGTGACCTGATTGGTGTTTCGGCGGATCGCTTGCAGAGCTACGCCGAACAGCCCGACCGTCCTGACTACTGGCGTAATTTCGCACCGCCGGTGGCTTAGTGTAAGCCTCACGCAACCCGCTTGACCGTGGTGTCGCGGGTTGGCGATGGTTTTATTGGTAGTGTGAATAGACCAATAGGCTGGAAAGGCTTTGCTGGCGCGGGTTTTCAGCCAGTGTGCTGCATCCTGGCGGGGTGGACTCAGTTTGATTCCAGAAAACGGAACCGAACCCGCGTTCGCTTTCCGAATCGAATAGCAATAGAAGCTGTGTTTGTCCTTATTTTCTGGCGATTATCCTCCTCCGCTCGCGGATGTTTTCAGCGGAATGTGCAATTCCTCCAGTCTGCTCGATCAAGTTTTCGATGCGTCGCGGTGCGCTACCGGCAAGCGATCGCCGCATCGAAATTGACCGACTCCCTCAGCATGTATAGACTATAGTTTATACATTTATGCAAGGAGGCTGTCATGGCCGAAGCCGTTCTCAATATTAAGCAGTGGGGCAATAATCTGGGTGTTCGCCTGCCGGCTGCGGTGGCGCGGGAAGCGCGCCTGCGTGTCGATCAACGCGTGCGCGTTTCAGTTGAAGGCGATAGCGTCGTTATCACGCCGGCTGACGCTACGCGGCTTACCCTGGAACAACGCTTGGCTCTCTATGATTCAAAGCGCCACGGCGGCGAGCAGATGGCCGCGACGGAAACACTCGGGGCTGAGCGTTGGTAGTCGCCACCCCGGTGGCGGCCAGAAAACGTAAGCCTTGGGTGCCGGACCGCCAGGACATCATCTGGATCGATTGCAATCCGCAGATCGGGCGCGAAATGCGCGACGTGCAACCGTTTTTGGTTCTCTCGCCGCGCATCTTTAATGCGAGGACGTCGCTGGTTATTGGCTTGCCGATGACGACTGCGGAATACAATTCGGACAATCCCTTTGCGGTGCCTGTGGGCAAGGCCTCAGGACGCAAGACCGGGCAAACGAGCTACGTGCTTTGTCATCAACCCAAGTCTTTCGACTGGCGCTTGCGCAAAGCCAAGATACACCCTCTGGGTACTTTAGCTGGGACTGTGTTTGTGCAGGTCTGCGAACGTCTCAACCAGATCATTCAGGTTGGCTGAACACACGTCGATCTGTTTGAGTAAGTTTTTTGCGAACACCTAGGCAAAAAAAGACAGGCACGCGAACCCCTGATGTTGACCGGCTGACCGAGCATCTGCACCATGCGCAGCGCCTGCTCTCGCGCCTCCGTCTGTTTGAAAATATGGTGAATCGCCAGAAGGCGCCCAAGCATCTTCTGATCAAAACCATCGTACATAGGCAGAGTGTTGGTGAACCTGGCAGTCTGCTCCCTGCAAGTGGCAATGAGTGCCGCTATTGGGTCCTGTTGTTTCGGCGTGGCCAGGATGTAATCCGCGGCGTAAATTGCGCAGTTCGTGTTTAGGGTTATCCCGGACTACAATCAAGCTCGCAGTAATGAAAACGCTTTTTTTTTGGAAATCAATGCCGATGCTTTTTTTGACTATACGAGATGAACCCACAGATCCAAGGGCCGATTCGATGAAGCCGATGCATGAGCGCCTGTCGCCGCGACGAAGCCGGGGCGTGCACATGGCGGCGATCCTGTTGGCCGTTCTCGCCGCGCTGACCGGGGTCGGTGCGAAAGGCCACGTCGCCGAAGTGGCAGGTGTTCGGATCGAACCGGGCGCCCGCGTGGCGGGAGTCGACCTGGCGCTGAATGGGGCCGGCCTCAGGAAGCTTTTTTTTGCAGACGTCTATGTCATCGGGATGTACTTTTCCGAACGCACGACTTCCGCGGAGGCGGCCATCGATTCCGCGGGGCCCAAGCGGATCGCGCTCACCTTCATGCGCGATGTCAAAGCGGAGTCGTTGGTCGACGCGCTGTACGAAGGCGTGCGCGACAGTTCTGGCGAAGCAGAATTCACCGCAATGAAGGCTTCCGCCGACGCGCTGTCGGCCATCATGCTGCCGCTGCGCGTTGCAAAGAAGGGCGACATCGTCGCGCTCGATTACCTGCCCGATGCCGGCGCACAGGTGGTGGTGAACGGCCGCGTAGTCGGTCGCCCCGTTCCCGACCGGAACCTGTATCGCGCGCTGCGCAGAATCTGGCTGGGGGATGCGCCGGTCGATGCGAAACTGAAGCGTGCCCTGCTGTTGGGGCGGACCTGAGTCAAGAGGACGGCACTGCTCGCCGCTTGGACGGGGACTTCGCCCGTGGCCCGCGACCAAAGAGCGCGCCGCGGATGCGCTGGGCGCAATGGGCCTGTCGATATCCGACGCCATTCGCCTGTTGATGCTGCGTATTGCCGATGAGCAGTACTTGCCCTTTGAGGTCAAAGTGCCCAATGCCGCCAGCCGCAAAGCACGTGCCGAACTTGAGGCCGGCGAAGACAAGGCCTTTAAAAACGTCAAATCGTTGATGGCTGATCTGAATGCGGACGATTAATCGTTCGACCTCATTTAAGCGGGACTACAAGCGCATAAAAGCCTCGCCGCAGCACAAAAAAGACATCGATTCGTTAATTGAAGCGGCCCTTGTGTTGCTGCTGACTGAGCAGACTGCCAGGGCCAATGACCTCGCCAAGGTCATGCGCGCCAATCGCAACTTAAGTTCCAGACAGAATGAAGCACTACACTAGCGCAGCCAATGGCTTAACCTCTTTGGCGATCACTTTAAGAAAGGTTTTCTCAGCCATCTTCAGGTCGTAGGTTTGCTGCAGATTGAGCCATGACTGCGCATCTCCCCCAAAAAAGCGTGCCAGTCGCAGCGCCGTCTCAGTCGTGACACCCCGGCGCTCGAGCACAATGTCATTCATTCGGCTGGGGCTGACATGCAACTCCTTGGATAGCGCATTCGCGCTCATGCCCAGGGGCAAGAGGAAGTCTTCGCGCAGAATTTCCCCAGGGTGTACTGGGCGCATGCCGTTCTTAATCATGTTGAACCTCCATACGGCGTCTTGCTTAGCCGTGGTAATCGACAATCTCAACATCCTTGGGTCCGTCTTGAGTCCAAACGAAACACAAGCGCCACTGCTTGTTGATCCGAATGCTGCACTGGCCCTTTCGGTCCCCCGATAACGCCTCCAGATGGTTGCCCGGTGGCGACTTTAAAAATTCCAGCGTCGCGGCCGCCGCCAATTGGGTCAGCTTGCGCTCGGCAACAGCCTTGATGCTGGCGAATCGCTTGGATTTACCGGTGCAAAACAGACTTTCGGTATCCGCACATCGAAACGACTGGATCATGCTGTAAGTATAGACCACTTACCGATAAACGGTAAAGTAGGAATCGAATATGAGCCAAACAATGGTCAGCTAATATCGTTCTGATTATCGCTAGAAAACGTTGTGCTTGTATAGCGGATGATAAAGATAGCGACTGCTATAGCTAGGGTTGTGGCGCCGACCGCTAGCATCTCGTTAATATTGATGGGAACATGGCTCATGATATCAACCATGTGTCGGGTGAGTGCAGTGATCGCGATGTACAACAAGAATCTAACTGGCATGTGGTTTGTCTTGAAATAAATGCCAACCATAGCGCCGATTTCTAAATATATAAACAGCAGTAAAAGATCTTGGATTGAGGCATGATGTTTTTGAAAAAGTGCAAGAAACGTCCACCCAGCTGCCCACACCGTAGCGGCCCCGATGCCGAAAAGGGCAATTTTATGGAATATACCAACGCAAACATTTCCTAGTTGGTCTAGATCTTTTAGTTGCTTGTTCACTGCGTTTATCCTAGATGAGAGTTATCTTGTTTAGCATGCTAAACGCGATTGAGTGTAGCTCTGTCCATGCATAGCCGCACCCCAAGAGACCCGGAGTCGTTCAGAGCCGGTTGTTTTTTTAGGATGATTTCTAGCGATATGATTTCTGCATATGCGGCACATGCTTTGACGATACGTGTGATGAGTCGCTCCTGCGTCTCGTAATGTTTATCTGCCGCAAGTCGTTGAATTTCAATTAAGAGAAGATCGTAGTCAAATACATTTTGCATCGAGTCCTCTTCGATCAGAACAAGTTTTGGATCTATGCAGAGTGCTAGGCTTAGGAGGTGTTCCTTGGGGTGTGTCGCGCCTGGTGTATGGGTTCCAATATTTGTATCTATTTTGATTGCATGCAGCTCGATGAATGCTTGTAGCGTCATGACTAACTGATCCGGTTTGCTAATTGACGTTTGCATTGTAACGGTTGCACGTTAAATAAAGTTATGCGCTTTGATGGGGTGACCTGTCCTGGTATTTTCAATTCGCTGCCTTACTATTATTCCAACGTGACATCCACTAAATCCTCAGGCGCGGTGGGCGCCTGGAAACAGGGCTAGCCGATGCACTGACTATCTTGCTAATACTGGCAGGCTTGCTTTTTGTGCGGTAGGGCGCCCTAAAGTCTGTTGTTAAAGTGTAGGTAATTCAAACCATCTTTTTTGCTATTTGAGACTATATCGCCGGCTAGGCCAACGCGATCGCACGGTGTCTGCTGAAAATCCTCCGTTCGCAATGACTAACTGGACACCGCAGGCCTCCGCCAACCTGAAAAGCGCACTCGCTCTACCAACACCATGTGCGGCAGCGTGAGGGCAGCCAGCGTCACAAAGAGCAGTTGAAGCATGCGTTCGTCAGTTGACGAAGGGGGTAAAAAATAACAACCTAGTACGCTAAAACCGAGCACGGCCAACAGAGGCAAGAGCGCCACAAGTGCCATCCGCCTTGGCGCCACACCAGCGTATTGCCGTGTTCTCAAGATGTGCCGCAGACTGTGCATGGCGCAGAAATAAATCGCAAAACCGAGCAAGGGGGTTGCGATCCATGTCACTAGACCGACCGCCACGATTTCTAGCGCATGCAGGCCATCACGCCGAGCGCTGCGTACTACCAGCAGAAACAGAGCCAGCAACCACGGCCAAGCGATAAGCTGTAGTGCCGCCACTACCGGCATCGCAGCGTTTGCGCCGACGAGATAAGAGAAAAGTCGAGTCAATTCTATCGAATGCGCAGACCCTGTCCTGCGTGATTGGCCGCAGCGCTGCGCACCAAAGCCTCTGCGCCGCACTCGAGAGCGTTGTGGCTGCGGGCATAGTCGCTTGGTCGAACACCATTGACGCGCGCTAGAGCCGTTTCTCGTGTGGGCGGAAATGTGTCAAGCATATTCAAGGGTTCCCGCCCACGTCGCCGCGGCGGATCTCTTCAGCCCGCAACAACACCGCCTGCTTCTGGCTTTCCGTCATGCGCGTCACGTTCTTGACCTGCAAGGCCATGCGGGCGTTTTTCGCAAGAAGCACTTCGTGTCGCATCAAAAAATCCCAGTACAACGTGGTGTAGGGGCAGGCGCGTTCACCCTCGCGCAGCGCTGGGTCATAACGGCATCCCTTGCAAGGCCCACCCATTCGTTGGATGTACTTGCCCGTGGCCACGTAGGGCTTGCTTGCCATGAGACCACCGTCGCCGTACTGGCTCATACCCAAAGTGTTGGGCAATTCCACCCACTCGACCGCGTCCACATAGACCGACAGGTACCAGGCATGGACTTGGTGTGGGCGTACGCCCAACAGCAGAGTGAAGAGCCCCGTGACCATCAGGCGCTGGATGTGGTGTGCGTAGCCGTGCTCTAAGGTCTGCGTTAGGGCATCTCGTAAGCAGGCCATATCGGTATTGCCAGTCCAGAACCATGTCGGCAGATTTTCTTCAGCGCCCAAGGCGTTGCGCTCGATGTAGCCAGGCATCAGGGTCCAGTAAATGCCACGCACGTATTCTCGCCAGCCCAAAATTTGACGGATGAAGCCCTCGGCGCTTTGCAGTGGCACGTGGCCGGCCCGGTAGGCTATTTCGGCGGCCTGCACTACCTCGCGGGCGGACAACAGTTTTAGGTTCATTGCTGAGGACAGGTGCGAGTGATATAGCCATGGCTCGCCAGGCCACAGCGCGTCTTCGTAGCGACCAAACAGCGGCAGCCGCTCGACGACAAAGCGTTGCAGCGCCTGCAGGGCTTGAGTGCGGGTGACCGGCCAGGCGAAGCTGTCGAGTGTTCCGGGGTGGTCGGCGTAGCGTGTTTTTACCAGCGTTATGACCTCACGCGTGAGAGAGTCGGGCTTGAAGGCGGCGCGAGGTGGTAACACGCCAGGTCCTTTAGCCCCAAAAGTCTCCCGGTTGTCAGCGTCAAAGTTCCACTTTCCGCCGGCGGGTTGACCGTCGTCCATCAAAATATTGTGGCGCTGGCGCAGCTCGCGGTAAAAGTACTCCAGCCGCAGTGACTTGCGCCCCTTGGCATGGGTCGCGAAATCGCTCACTGTGGTGAAGAAGTGATGGTCTTCGCAAACCTCCAGGGTCAGGCCTGCCGCTTCGACTACAGCTTTTAATTGTTTGAAAACGCGCCAGTCACCAGGCGCTGTTATCAGCACGCGCTCAGGTGCCAGCGTCGTGAGGTCAGCCCGCAGCTTGGCGCCAAGGCTGTCGAGAGCAGCCACAGGTCCGGGATCGTCGAGCCGGTGGTAGTACAGCGGCCGGCCCGCATCTCTTAGTACCTGCGCGAAGTGACGCATAGCGCTCAAAAAGAGGGCAATACGCTGCTTGCTCGACCAGACGTGAGTGGACTCTTCCCGGGCTTCGGCCATCCACACAGCGTCTTGCGCGGCGTCAAAACCGTTAAAAGCTGAAGCTTCCAAATCGAGCTGATCTCCAAGCACCAGAACCAAGTGTCTTAAAGGTTTCATCGGTGCCTTCAAGTGGTGCGCTCGCTCGCGACGTCATGAGTGTAGGTAGCGATGTAGTTGACTCTTGTATCCGAGCACCACGAGGCCCTGTGCAGTAGCGGCAAATAGCGCATGCCGCGAAGATCCCGGCGCCGCAACCCTTGAGAGGACAACGCGGCACTCAGTTCGAAGGGACGCACAAACATTGACCATTGATGCGTGCCTCGCGGTAGCACCTTCAGCAGATACTCGGCACCAACGATGGCGAAAACAAAGCTCTTCCAGGTACGGTCGATAGTAGAAGCGAATAGCATACCGCCCGGGGCCAATCGACTCGCGGTGGTGGCCATAAAGGCGGGCACATCGCTGACATGCTCAACCACCTCAAGCGCCATTACCATATCAAAGCGCTCATCTTGCGACAATACTTCAGCCGGCTCGCCTAGCCGGTAGTCGACCGTCACGCCCTGCGATGAAGCATGAAGGCGTGCTGCAGCGACGTTACCGGGTGAAGCGTCTACGCCGACAACTTTCGCCCCCTGCCGGGCTAAGGGCTCGGCCAGCAAACCACCTCCGCAGCCCACATCCAGAATGCGCAGGCCAGACACCGCATTCTCGGGTTTGCGGCCAAGGTGCGAAGCGATTTGCGCGATTACGTAATCCATACGCAATGCATTGACCACGTGCAAGGGCCGCATCGGTCCGCGGTTATTCCACCAAGTTGCGCTAAGACGATTGAAGCGTTCGATCTCGCCAATGATAGCGGTCATAGGATTACCGATCAAACGTAGCGACATAAGGCCACTGCACCGCGGGATCCGGCGCCTACCCGCGCGCACACGGCGCGCAGCGCAATACCGGGCTTGCCAGGACCGCACGCGTCGTTCGCCTCGTCACGGTGAGCCACCTCAACTGCCTGACAATTCAGTAGGGTCTGGCGCAGCTCGCGTCGGTACATCCACGCCAGCCACTATCAGGCTTTCTTAGCCCAGGCACTGCACCAGCCCTTAGCGGCAACTTGCTTACTCCCGAACAACGGGCAGCCGCCCGAGGCGGAACCGGCGGCGCCTTGATACAGGGCGCAGTTGTTGCAGAACTGGCCGGCGGCATACTTGGGCTGCTTGCTTTTATCCACTTTGCCGGCGTCGGTCTTGTAACCGAGCGCAGTCGCTTGTGCATCGGTATCGGCGACCATAGTTTGCGCGTGGGCTTGTGCGACTGTGCCAAGCACCAGGCAACAGCCTGCAGCCTGCTGCAAAAAGATGCGACGCGGATTTTCGGGGCTTGCGGTTTTGCGGGTCATGATGTCTTCCTTTCAGACTCGCCAGCGCATACCGGCGGTCATTGTTCATTGTTCATTGTTGCGTGTCAGGCTTGTTGCAGGTTTTCTTCTTCGTCGTCTTCGTGTAGATGAATGATGCGTTTGGGCGCGATGGTTTTGTCATAGAGGACGGGGACTTTGAAGCCGAAGGTGTCCGCCAGCAGGGCATCTGAACATTCTCGCTGGTTGATGCGCAGATTGGCCAGAGTGAGCCGGTCTTCATGAGTTATCCGTTTCAGCCTTTCGAAGACCGATCTCATCTGCTTCTCGTCATCCACTTCGTGTATCCAATGCCATGCAGCGCCGATCGGTATGCTGAGGCCGTGGCCGGAGTTGTTGACTAACATGTAACTGATTTTCATTACTCTCCTTCCGCGGCAGCCAGCCGCATGAAATTGCATTGACCGAAAACAGGGTTGGACAACGTTAAATGCGTGTTGGGAAGTGGCTGCTTGCTAAAAACAGTTTTAGATGAATTTGGACTTTAGAAAATACAGGTGAGTCAGTTACCTGAATATAACATCCAAGTAGATAAAATCTTTCATTTAAGAAAAATAGTTGATAATATCTATCCATAAATTACTCAGAAAGCTATTTATGCGTAAAAAATCTCCAGATAGTGCGGCGGTGTACAAGATTGGCGCCGTATCGAGCCTCAGCGGTGTGCCGACACCGACGCTCAGGGGCTGGGAGGTGCGTTACGCCAGCTTTACGCCGTACAAGACCCCAAGCCGGCACCGTCTCTACTCCGATGACGACGTGCTCAAGGCCACGCTACTCAAGCGCCTTACCGATCAGGGGCACGCCATTAGCAACATCGCCCGTCTCGATACCCATGCACTTAACAATCTGTTGCAACAGCAACAGGTTTCGAATCAGGCGAGGGCGCGAGAACATGGCAAAGACAGCGCGGTGTTTATGGCCGTGGTCGGGCTGAACCTCGCTGGCCGTGTTGAGTCCGTGACTTTCACGCATGTCTTTCACGATCACGCTCTGCGTGTGACGGATATCTTCGACGATCTCGCCGAGGCGCTGGACTCGCCATTTCAGCACAAGCCCCAGATCCTGCTGGTAAGGATCAACTCGCTGCATTCGGTGGCCCAGGTTGAAATTCACAAGCTGACCGAGAAGTGCCGCGCGCTGCAGGTGATCGTGCTCTATGGCTTTGGTCAGGAGACGATCATTCAATCCATGAAACGTGCGGGCGTGATCGTCCGCCGCGAGCCGGTATCCGACGCCGACCTGGCTGACTTGATCAATTCTGTGTTGCTGGTCGATAGCGGTAAAACCACCGCTGACGCAGCCTTTGGAGCATTGATTCCGCCGCGCAAATACAACGATGAGACGCTGACGCGGGTGGCGCGCATCTCGACCAACGTGCTGTGCGAGTGTCCGCGGCATGTGGCGGAGATCATTACCCAGCTGGCAAGCTTTGAACAATACAGCCATGAATGTCTCAACAAGTCATCCGAAGACGCCCATCTGCATGCCCATCTCAGTTCGGTATCCGGGTCTGCGCGCGCGTTGTTCGAACGGGCACTCGAGATGATTGCCCAACATGAGGGCATAGAGCTGCAGGATGCCGCGTCATGAACAAGCCAATCCTGAAAATTCTTTTTGTCTGCATGGGCAATATCTGTCGCAGTCCGACGGCTGAAGCGGTGTTTCTGCAAAAACTCGTCGACAGCGGTTTCGCTCAGCACGTGCTGGTGGATTCCGCGGGCACGCACAACTATCAACCGGGTTCGCCGCCAGATGAGCGCAGTCAGGCGCACGCTGCGCGCCGCGGTTACGATCTCTCGGCGTTGAGGGCGCGCGCCGTTCATGACGGCGACTTTGAAACCTTTGATCTGCTGCTGACCATGGACTGGGATAACCGCGCCTTGCTCGAAGAACGCTGCCCGAAACCACTGCATCACAAGATCCGGGGCTTTGCCGAGTTTTTACAAAAGACGTCGGCAACGGTGATCCCCGACCCTTATTACGAGGGTGCGGAGGGCTTCGAACAAGTGCTCGATCTGGTGGAGGAGGCGTCGGATGGCCTGATACAACTGGTCAGGCATGAGGTTGATCGCGCGAGGTCGTCGCAATAGAACCGCTTAATTTGAGTGACTTGCATCCGTTGCAGAGCCCGAAGAAAAACCGAACGACGAGTTCTGGATGAAATCCGCATTTAAAGGTAACAAGCAACACCTGCCCAGCAAACCCTGCAAGGCATGCGGGCGCGAGATGAGCTGGCGCAAGGCGTGGGCCAAAAACTGGGAACATGTGCTTTACTGTTCGGTGGCCTGCCGTAAAAATAAAACGATCTGAGAATGCAAAAGAATACAAAAATGAAAGTTACCAACACTGAGGCCACCTATAGCGGTGGCCTGGTTGATTCTGGATCCTCTAAACCCTTGCGCCGAGTTGTGCGCAGCCGCTGGATGCGTTAATCGCGGCCCAAGACCGGGCTGCTAGAGCTTGATTTTTTTGGATTGACGCAGTAGCAGATCCCAGCTGTCGGGTGGGTTGCCACGGCTGAGCATTTTTAAGAAAACCGTGTAAGGGTCGCTTTTGCTGCCCGATGAGCGCAGGGTGTTCTCATCGTTGACCCAAGCCAAAAGGCCTCAACGGAGGCCTTTCATTATCAAACTGGGGGCTTCACTTGATCAGGTTTTTGACCGTCGCAAGTGGAATAAACAGAAGCAAGGGCTGCTCCGGTAACGCAATGAATCCATGATGCGCATAGAACCTGGCAGCAGTTTCCTCCTTGGCGTCCACAACGAGAGCATACGCTGCGATCTCTGCTGTCACTGCGCGGCGCAGTGCATCAGCCAGCAAGGCTGCACCCAAACCCTGGCCTTTAAAAGCTTGATCAACGGCGAGGCGCCCCATGCGCACGGCAGGCACGCTCGGATAGCGAGGCAGTTTTTCAGCGAGTGCTTCAGGCAGGTCCGCCAACAACACGCTGGCCGAAGCGAGTGTGTAGTAAGCGGCGATTTGGCCATGCGCATTGGTCGCAACAAAGCAAGCCGTCACCCGGCGCTTGATGTCCTGACTGACTTGGGCGCGGAAATACTGGTCTAATGGTTCAACACCGCTCCTAAAGCCTGAACGATCGCTGGCGAAATCCAGCGCAGCAACACAAAACTTGCGAGCCATCAAGCCGTCAAGAGCTTGTTCGCCTTGGTAAAGGCACGCTTGAGTGCCGCATTGGGCTTGGCAGGTGCGATCAGGGCACTAGCAAACGCCTCTTGATCAAGCACCGACAAACGCACATGATCGGCCTGCGCTATCACTCGGGATGCTGCCATGTGCAGGGCATGGACCACGAAGTCGGTCATGGTTCTCCCCTGGATTTCTGCTGCGCGCTTAACGGTAACGTGCAGGTCATGGCTGATCCGCGCCTCCAGTCGTGCCGACTGGGACTTAAATGAACGCGCTGCAGCAACGGCTCTGGCAGTCATGGCATTCTCCTGAAAATAATCAATTGTACGGCAAATTGCCGGTAATGCAAGCAACAGAAGTTTAATCACTGTCATTGCACGCTTCCCGTTAAATCAGTGCCAACGCGTTGCGGGCTTGTGCAAGGCGTGAGGCTCGTGTGCTAGCTCGCGGCTTGGCCAGTGCGCCGGCCTTCGCTTGGCTACGCATTTTTTTGACGACATCATCAAAGGTGGCTGGGGCGGCTGATGCAATCAAGACCCCGCCCGAGCTGCACGGTTTATGCCACTGGATTGGCAGGCGCAGGGAGCGGTGTTTACGGGGTGGTGGTCGGCGGCATAGAATTGCGCAATTAGGCAGTTACGGCTGGCGCGGCCATTGTCGCGGGCTGTTCACCAGGAAAGCTTGTCGATTACATGCACCGCTTAATACTTTTTCTCACACTCACCGCCGTGCCCCTGCTCAGCCACGCGATCGAAGAACCCCAGTACGAGGTCATCAGGAAGCTCGACAACGTGGAGTTGCGCCAGTACGCGCCCTATGTCGTGGCCGAGGTGGTGCTGGATGCCACGGCCGAAGACGCGGGCAACCGGGCTTTCCCGATCCTGGCCGGCTACATCTTCGGCAAGAACAAGGGCGAGAAGAAATTTGCGATGACCGCACCAGTGACCCAGACCGCTGCGCCCTTGAAAATGGAGATGACCGCGCCGGTGACGCAGGCCGCAGTGCCGGGCGGCATGCGGGTGCAGTTCGTCCTGCCCAAGGGTGTGACACTGGAGTCCGCCCCCGAGCCGCTGGACCCACGGGTGCAGTTGCGCTTGGTGCCGGCCAGCCAGTGGGCGGCCATCCGTTACTCGGGCACCTGGTCGCAGTCCAACTACGAGGAGCATCTGGCACTTTTGAAGGATGCGCTCGACAAGGCGGGCGTGGCCACGCAGGGTGAACCCGTGCTGGCCCGCTACAACCCGCCGTTCACGCCGTGGTTTATGCGCCGTAACGAAATCTGGCTGGCGCTGCGATGAACCGTTTGGTCTTCGGGCATGGCGCCTGGGTCGCCTTGCTGCTGGCAGCCAGCGCAGCGCTGGCGCAGCCCGCTGCAGTTGCCGAGCGTTACAGCCTGGTTCCGGCCAGCGCCGACGGTATAGGCAAGCGCTACATGGGGCGTGAGATATCGTCGGTGATGGGCTGGCAGGGTGCGGCCTGGCTGGAACGCGAAGAGCGTGATCGCGAGGAGCGCACCGACCTGCTGCTGGCCGCGCTAGCACTCAAGCCGGGCATGGTGGTGGCTGACATCGGCGCCGGCACCGGTTACCTGTCGCGGCGGATGGCGCCGGCGGTGATGCCGGGCGGCAAGGTCTGGGCGGTCGACGTGCAGCCCGAGATGATCAGCCTGCTTCAGGCTGACCTGAAGCGCCGCGGGCTGACCCTGGTCGAGGCACGGCTGGGCGCGGAGGACGACGTCAGGCTGCCGGCTGGATCGGTGGACCTGGTGGTCATGGTCGACGTCTATCACGAACTGGCCTTCCCGTACGAGGTTTTGGCCAGCGTGATGAAGTCCCTCAAGCCTGGCGGTCGCATCGCCTTCGTCGAGTACAAGGCCGAGGACCCGCGCGTGCCCATCAAGCCGCTGCACAAGATGAGCGAGGCGCAGATCAAGCGGGAGGCGGGTGCCTTCGTGCTGGACTGGGAACGCACTGTGGGCACGCTGCCGTGGCAACACCTGGTAGTGTTCCGCAAGCGGGGCTAATCGACCGGCGGACTTGTCACCGTTGCGCGCTTAAACTGGTATCTGTTGTCGCTCAGGTTCAATCTTCGTAAGCTAATCAGGAGTTTTCGAACGCAATCGCGGGTGTTTGCACGACGATTTCATCAATCACGTCATGGCTCCGAGTCTTGGCTCGATGCTCTGAAGCGGAGGTCAGGATGCTGATCAATGAAGATCTGACAAAAGTGGTCTTGCTGGATGCAGGCCAGATGGATTGGATCGCCAGCCCGGCTGCCGGTGTGGACCGGCGGATGCTTTATCGTGAGGGGGACGAGATCGCCCGCGCGACCTCGATCGTCCGCTACGCCCCAGGGAGCGCATTCCCGGCCCATGGTCATACG
>CAMDDU010000055.1:0-28156 GCA_945892985.1 Bordetella parapertussis | reverse complement strand
AATGCCACTCACAGGAGAGGTGCGCCCTGCGTGAGGAAATAGCGGGGGCATAGCCCCCTTTCTTCCACATTTTCGCCCGATTTATCATCAAATTGACTTTGATTCCAACGTTTCTCGTCTCAACTATCACTTGTTCAGTGATTCCCTAGCAAGGGTCGTGCTGGGCGCAAACGCTTGGTGTTTGTTGCCGCGTCAGCATTCTAATCGTTTGATGCGCAGGGGGAAATTAAATGCGCTATCTCGGCCGGCGCAAATGCCGGGGGCGCGCTGTGGGTCCGTGTGCAGTGGGAAGACAAAAACTGCACCACCATGCCACGCGCCGGCACCTCTATAGTGCGGTGTTGGCGACTTGCACGTTTTGGCCCGCAGGCGTTGCGACGGCGGGGGCGTTCCCGGAGATCAAGGCGTAGTTCTGCTTGATGAACCACTCGTAGAACGCGGCATGTGTGATGGGAGGGTATTTTGCCGGGTGCTCGGTTGAGCAGCAAGAGGGCATGCATTCGATGACGGTATCCAGGTCCGGGCTGAAAAAAAACGGAATGGAGTGCCGCTCGGCGTTGGAAACATTGATGACGCGATGCGGCGTTGACAAAAAGCGGTCATTGGTCCAGCGACGCAGCATGTCGCCGGTATTGACCAGCAGATGGCCAGGCAGCACCGGCGCGACCACCCAGCGGCCGTCTGTGGTGCCGATTTCCAGCCCGGGCACGGCAGCCTGGCACAGGATGGTCATGAAGGCGCGGTCGGTATGCGGCGCCAGGCCGTACTGGCTGCCGTCAAAGTCCGCTTGGTGGGCGTAATAATTGAGTTGCATGTTGAGGAGCGGTTTGCGAAAAGCCTGGTCGAAAAAATCCTGTGGCAGCGACAGCGCTTGCGCGAGCAGCGGCAGCATCTGCCGCGCCAGTTGTTCGAGGGCGCGGTTGTAGGCGAGCAGGTTTTCGCGAAAGCCCGGCAGGTCGGCCGGCCACTGGTTGAGTCCGCGAAACGGCGTGCCCGCGAGCACGTCGGGGTCGTTCGCGGCGAGTTCGCTGCGCATGCAAAAGGCCGAATACAGGTTGGGCTTGGCGCCCTTGCCGAGTTCGCTGTGGCGCGTGATGCTGGTGCCGGCGCCGAAATAGCCTATCTTGTTCTTGTCGAGCGTGAGTTTGTTTTTTTCATGCTCGGGCAGTGCGTGAAAACGCGCTGACTCTGCAAACACGTGGTCTATGGTGGACTGGGCGATGCCGTGGTTCTTGAGGAAATAAAACCCCACCTCAGTGCAGGCCTTGAACAACTGGCGGCCGACGGCGTCGATCGCACCGGGTTCGCCGGCGAGATAGGGGCCAAGGTCTATGACCGGGATTTCATCGACCGCAAGCTGCAGCGTCGATGGTGCGGCGAGCACATCGAGATCTTCGTTTCCTGCGCTGAGTGGGGGCGTGTTCACCTGTTCACTTATGCATTTACTGCGCGACGAAACCGCTGGCCTTGATGATGCGCGCCCAAGTCTGAGTATAGGCCTGTTCGCGGCTGGTGAGTTGCTGCGGCGACATGTAGCCCACCGTGAGCCCCATGGCGGCGAGGCGTTCGCGCACCTCGGGCAGCGCAACGACCTTAGCTACGGCATCGGCAATGCGGTCGATTGCCGCCTTGGGCGTGCCGGCCGGTGCAAACAGGCCGTAGTAGGGCACGTCTTCAAAGCCGGCCAGGCCCAGTTCGGCGAAGGTCGGCACATCGGGCAGCGCAGCCTGGCGCGCGCCGCCGAGCACGGCGAGGATGCGCACCTTGCCCGCCTTGTGGTTCTCGATGAAATCCGGAATCGAGGCGACGCCGGCGTTGATCTGGTTGCCCAGCATGTCGGCCATCATCGGCGCGCTGCCGCGGTAGGGCGCGGCCTGCAGGTCGAGGCCGTATTTCTGCCCGATCAGCCTGACCAGGAACTCCGGTACCGAGGCCGGTGCGGGTACGCCCACCGTGCCCTTGCCACCGCCTTGTGCCTTGATCCATGCGACGTACTCGTTCACCGATTTGGCCGGCGTGCCACCCGAGGCGGCAAAGGCGTTGACGAAGGTCGCAAAGCCGGCGACTGCGATGAAGTCTTTCGTCGGATCAAAGCCGGGATTTTTGACCACTTGCGGCAGTATCGAAATGGTGTGGTCATGCGAAAGGAACAACGTGGTGCCGTCGGGTGCGGCGGCCTTGAGCGCCTGTGCCGCAAGCTGGCCGCCCGCGCCGGCGCGGTTTTCAACGATCACCGTGGTGCCCAGCTGGCCATGCAGTTTTTCTGCGAGCACACGCGCAATGGCATCGGTGCCGCCGCCGGGAGGAAACCCGATCAGCAGCTTGACCGACTGCGCCTGCGCCGGTATCGCGACGAGCAAGGTCGCCATCGCGACCGCCGCAATCCTTGCAATCAGAGCAAACCGGTTCGCCAGAAAATGCGGCGTGCCCTTGACCTTGCCGTTCGGTTGTTCGGTTCGCGTGTTCATTGCAGCGGGTCTCCTGTCTCTTTGTTTCTTGCTGTCTCGCGCTGTATTTTGATGCCTCTTGCTGATGTCCGGCATTTCCGGTGGTATTCGGGCTTATTTTGCACCCGATGCGCGTTTGACTCAAGGTTTTGCGCTGCAACTGCGTTATGCTTTTGGCTTTGGCGTGACGATATTTCAATTCAACGGAAGCAAGATGATACAGCTGCAAAGTGATGTGCTTATTATTGGTGCGGGAGCGGCCGGCATGTATGCCGCCATAGCGGCCGCACGCAAAGGTTGTTCTGTTCATCTCATAGACCGCAGCTTGATCGGCAGGGGTGGGGCCACGGTGATGGCGCAGATGACCGTGGCGGTCGCGCTTGGCTCGGCCTGCCCTGACTCGGCGCAGGCGCATCTGGCCGACACCCTCGCCGCCGGCCGCGGACTGTGTGACGAGGGGCTGTCGCAGCTGCTGTGCGAAAAAGGGCCGGAGCGCATTCGTGAACTCGACGAGTGGGGCGTCGGCTGGGCGCGCAAGGATGGTCGCATCACGCAGGCGCATGCGCCAGGCCATGACAGGGCGCGCTGCGTCTATGTGGATTTTCTCAACACCGGACCGGCGGTCTCGCGCGCCATGCGCACCCAGCTCATCCGCAGCGATGGCATACGCCGTATCGGCGATGTGGTGGTCACCGATATCGCCGTGCAGGATGGCGCGGCGGTCGGCGCGGTCGGTGTGCACCTTGCTTCGGGCGAAGCCGTCACGCTGGAGGCGGCGAGCACCATCATTGCCACCGGCGGCCTGACGCGGCTTTACCGGCGCAATAGCGCCTCGCTCAACATGGGCGGGGACGGTTATGCGATGGCCTTGCGCGCGGGGGCCGAGCTGATAGACATGGAGTTCGTGCAGTTTTTTCCCATCGGCCACCTGGCGCCGCGCCTCATCGGCATGGACCCGATCATGTGGGATCCGTTCCGCTACAAACTGGGCGGCCGGCTGCTCAACGCGCAGGGCGAGGAGTTCGCCGAACGCTACGGCCAGAACGAGTCTGGCACTTACGCGCTGACGCGCGATGTGGCGACTTATGCGATTTTCAAGGAAGTCGAGGCCGGGCGCGGCAGCCCGGCCGGCGGCGCCTATCTCAGCTTCACCCATGTGCCGGCGGCGCAGTTGCGCGAGGCCTTCGGGCCGGTCATAGACCGCCTTGCCAAAAATGGCATTGATCTCACGACCACGCCGGTCGAGGTGGCGCCCATCGCCCACTATCACATGGGCGGCATACGCGTCGACGCGGCGATGCAAACCGGTGTGCCCGGCCTGTTTGCCGCGGGCGAGGCTGTCGGCGGCGCCAATGGCGCAAACCGCTTGTCCGGCAACGCCCTCACCGAAGCCTTCGTGTTTGGCGAGCGCGCCGGCGCCACCGCGGCCGGTAATGCCAGCGGGCGCGGCAGGCCGGTATGGCGCGATACCACCGCGCAGCCCGAACTGGCGCTGCTCGACCGCGGCAATCGCACGTCCGTGCCGCTTAACACGGCGGCGCTGGTGGTGGACCTGCAGGCGTTGATGGCCGATAAGGTCGGGCCCTTTCGCACCGGGCCGCGCCTGCTTGAGGCGGCGCGCGGCCTCGATGCGCTGGAACAGCAAATGGGCAGTCGTCCACCGCCCGGGTCTGCGCGCTACGACATGGTGCTGATGGACTGGCTCGACCTGCGCAACATGCTGCTGGTGGCGCGCACCGTGGTGCTGGCCGCGCTCGCGCGCACTGAGAGCCGCGGCGCGCACCAGCGTGAGGACTTCCCCGAACCGCTGGCGCAGTGGGAGCTGAACCAGGTGTTTTCGTTCAAGGAGCGCAAGCTCGCGTTGCGGCAGCGGCGCGCCGCTGCGCCGGTCGACGGGGTGGCGGCATGACGCAAATCGCCCGGCTGCATATTCACCGCGGCTCCTCTGACAGCGAAACAAGGGTGGAGACCTTCGATGTGCCTTTCGAGCACGGCCATTCCCTGCTCGACGGTTTGCGCTGGATTCGCGCCACCAGCGATGCCACGCTCGCGGTGCGTTACTCGTGCATCAACGCCAACGCCTGCAAGGAGTGCATGATGGAACTGGACGGCGATGTCGTCTACGCCTGCACCGCGCGACTGCAGCCCGGCGACATGCACGTGGCGCCATTGCGAAAAAAAGCCTTGATACAAGACCTCGTCACCGAGATCGCACCCAGCGACGAGCGTCTGGCGCCCTGACGTGACGAAGCCGCGGTTTTGCTGCGGCGGTTTTATATCAATCGGCCCGAAAGCCCCGCCAGGCGGGCATTTTCAGCCAATGCCTGATAAAAAATCAGCATGGTTCGGCGGTGTCTATCGGTGTTTGTCCTTGTTTTAGGGCGCCCAACAGCAGCAAGGCTGCGCCGAGCGCGACAGCGGCCCCTGCGGCGAGCAGCGGCACGTCAAAGCCGCGGCCCTCCCCGGCGATGAAGCCGGCGGCGACCGGGCCGAGGATCTGCCCCAGTCCGAAGGCGATGGTGAGCAGGCCGATTACGCGTCCGCTTTGCGCCGGCGCGATGCGCGCGGCGAGATTGAATGAAAGCAGGGTTATGCCGACAAAGGTGCCGCCGAAGCTGAGGGCGGCGCCCAAAGCGGCGGCAAGGCTGCCCGACAGTACCGGCAGTACGATGCCGGCGGCCTGGATCAGGTGCGCGGCAATGAGCGCCTTGAGCGGGCCGGTTTTTTTCATCACCGCGCTCCAGGCCAGCGCCGAGGGCGCGGCGGCAAGCCCTACCGCAACCCAGGCGTACTCGCCGAAGGCCGAGAGGCCGGGTGTGGTCTTGATGATGGCGACAAGGAATGTGCCGCTGACGATGTAGCCCAGGCCCTCGCAAAAATAAGCCAGGATCAGCAGACTCATCGGAAAGGCCAACGCGGCGCGTGGTGAGGGGGTGGAGGCCGACATCGCGCCGGTTGCGGCCAGCACGGCGGGTGCCGCCTGCGCCTTGGTGGCGGGCGTTTTGGGAACAGTCCAGCACAGCGGCAGCAGCGCGAGGCTCAAAAGCGCGAGTGCCATCCAACCGCCGCGCCAGCCCAGATGCTCCCCGGCTTGCGCCAGCAGCAGACCCGACAGGGCAATGCCGGTGCCCACGCCGGCAAAGTGCACACCCATGCGCGCTTCGTGGCCTGTCGCCTGCAAGGCCTGCGTCACCAGTGTGCCGGCGATGACGAACACACCGGCGCTGGCAATGCCGCCGGCAAAGCGCATCGCGAGCCACGTCATGCTGGCGTCGCTCCAGGCGATGGCGCCGGTGCTGATCACGCTGGCCACCAGGCAGATGCGCAGCAAGCGGCGCTTGTCCATGTGCGCCGGGATGACGGTGGTGGCGATTGCGCCGATGAGATAACCGAGGTAATTGGCCGATGCGATGAGTCCGGCCATCTCATTGCCAAAGCCGATGGCGCGCTGCATCGCCGGCAGCAGCGGTGTATAGGCGAAGCGCCCTATGCCCATGGCGATGATGAGGCTGCAGACGCCGGCGAGTAGGGCTCTATTTTGGGTTTGCTGTTGGGCGCGGCTGTTCACGCTGCCTCTCACGCCATTGCCGAACAGGTGCTTCCCATCAAGGGGCAGCCAGCAGGGGGCAGGTGTGGCCCAAGCTTATCGTGCTTATCGTGCTTATCGCACTTAACGCGCTTAACACGCTCAGCGCGCGCAACACCTCAACAAGCGCGATGCCCGGACACACTCAGTCGGTCCGCAGCAGGGCTGCGGCGAGCAGCGCCCAGGCGACAATCCAGGCGGCGCCGCCCAAGGGCGTGATGGCACCAAGCCAGCGCGTGCCGGTGAGCGCCAGCAGGTAGAGGCTGCCCGAGAACAGCACGATGCCCGCGGCCATCAGAGCGCCTGACCATTTAACCAGGTCCGACTCAGGCAGATGCGCCGCGATCATGCCAAGGGCGAGCAGGCCGAGGGCATGATAGAAGTGGTAATCGACGCCGGTGCGGTAGACCGCCAGCATGTCGGCGGAAAGTTTGTCCTTGAGGCCGTGCGCGCCAAAAGCCCCCAGCCCCACGGCGAACATCATTGCCAGGCTGCCGAGCAGCAGGAAAATCTTGGCCGCTTGCGGCATGGCCTAGAACTCCAGCGCGTCGGCGATGGCGGCGATGCCGGCCTTGGCGCAGGTGTCGTCGTTATCGCCCCCGGGTGCGCCCGAAACGCCTATGCCGCCGACCACCTGCCCGGCCGCCTCTATCATCAGCCCGCCGCCGACCGCGACCACGCGCGGCAGGTTGCGTATGCCGCTTGAGGCCTGCCCGGGCTGGGTTTGTGCCGCGAGTTCGGTGGTGGGCGTGCGAAAGCTCACCGCAGTCCAGGCCTTGCCCGTTGCGGTCTCCGGCGTGTGCGGACCGGCAAAGCGGTCGCGCAACATGACGATGGGGGTGCCGCTGCGATCGACCACCGAAACGGCCACCTGCCAGCCGCTGTCACGGCATTTTTTCTGCGCCGCCTGCGCCGCTTTGAGGGCGGTGTCCGGGCTCAGCGTCTTGAAAGCCAGGGTGGCGGCGTCGCCCTGGGCGAATGCGTTGCCGCAAAGCGACAGCGCAGCCAGCGTGAAAGGAATGATTGCGATAGTGTGTATGAGGGTTTGCACCGGGGCTCGAATCAGGGCTTGAATCAGCGCTCGCATGGGGGGGCTCCTTTGAAGGTTTGCCGCGGGGAACAAATTCCTGCGGCAGGCCATTGTGCGGTTTCATGGGAAAATACGCCATGCCCCCCGTCATCATTGCCAGCCTGGCTTCGCTCAAAGAGTTTGTGGGCAGCGAGGTCGCGGTCACCGAGTGGGTGGAGATTTCGCAGGCGCGCATAGACCAGTTTGCTGCGGCGACCGGCGATCACCAATGGATACATGTTGATCCTGCGCGTGCGCTGGCCGCGTCCCCGTTTGGCACGACCATCGCCCATGGCTTCCTGACATTGTCGCTGCTGCCGCATTTTCTTGCGCTGGCCTTGCGCATGGAGGGGGTGCGCATGGGGGTGAACTACGGACTCAATCGTGTGCGCTTTACCGCGCCGGTGCCGGTCGGCTCGCGCTTACGCGCACGCTTTACACTTGCCGGCGTCGAGGACATCGAGGGCGGCGCGCAGACCGCCTGGAATGTGGCGGTGGAACGCGAGGGCGCGGACAAGCCGGTGTGCGTGGCCGAGTGGCTGACGCGACGCTACGAATAGCCGCGCCGCGTGCCTGATTTTTTCACTCATTTACTTTTCACCTTTCACCTTTCACCTTTCACTTTTTTCGCAAGGGCAACATGAATAAAAACCCCAATGCCCTGCTGATCGAACGGTTTTACGAAGCCTTTCGCCGTTGCGACGCGGTTGCGATGAGCGCGTGTTATCACGCCGATTGTTCTTTTTCCGATCCGGTGTTCCAGCTATTGAAAGGCGAGCAGGTTGGCGCCATGTGGCGGATGTTGTGCGGACGCGTGCGCAACCTGTCTCTTGACTATTCGGGCATCGAGGCGGGCAATGGCAGCGGGCGCGCGCACTGGGAGGCACGTTATGTTTTCGCACCGACGGGATTGCCGGTGCACAACGTTATCGAGGCGGCGTTCACCTTCAACGACGGGCTGATCCTGCGCCATGTCGATCGGTTTGACCTTTGGCGCTGGGCCGGCCAGGCGATGGGCGTCAAGGGCAAGCTGTTCGGCCGCCTGCCGCTGGTACAGAAAAAAATTCGCGCCGAGGCCCTCGCCGACCTGGAGAAGTTCATGAAGGAAGAAAAATGAAACGCAACAAGATAGGCAATCTGGACGTGTCGGAAATCTGCCTGGGCAGCATGACCTGGGGCGAGCAGAACAGCGAGGCCCAAGCGCATGCACAACTGGACCTGGCCGTGGACAAGGGCGTGAACTTCATCGACACCGCCGAGATGTATCCGGTGCCGCCGCGCGCCGAGACCGGCACGCGCACCGAGAGCTACCTCGGGACGTGGTTGAAAAAAAAGGCCCGCGACCAGCTGGTGGTGGCGAGCAAGATCGCCGGTCCGGGTCGGCGCGACTGGTTGCGTGGGGGCAAGACCGCGCTTATCGCCGAGAACATCACCGAGGCGGTGAACGACAGCCTGAAGCGTCTGCAAACAGACTATATCGATCTTTATCAAATTCACTGGCCGGCGCGCAATGTGCAGAGTTTTGGTGCGACCGAATACGATCCGATCAAGGAAAAGGAAAAAGATGTCGCGCCCATGCTCGGGCAGATCGAGGCGATGGCGGCGCTGATCAAGGCGGGAAAGATCCGCAACTGGGGCGTGTCGAATGAGACCTCATGGGGCATCTGCCAGTTCTGCATGCTTGCCGACCGGCACGGCCTGCCGCGTCCGTTGTCGACGCAGAACGTCTATAGCATGGTGAGCCGCCAGTTCGATCTTGATCTGGCCGAGGTCAGCTATCGCGAAAAAGTGCCGCTGCTTGCCTACAGTGCGCTGGCCGGGGGCAAACTCTCGGGCAAATACCTGAACAACGCCAGGCCGGCGGATGGGCGTTTCTCGCTGTTCCCGGAGTTCCAGTTGCGCAATCAGCGGCCCGCGGTGGATCCGGCTGTGGCCGAGTACGCGGTGATCGCCGCCAAGCGCGGCCTCGCCCTCGATCAGATGGCGCTGGCTTTCGTGCGCCAGCGCTTTTTTGTCGCCTTGACCATCATCGGCGCCACCACACTGGGACAGCTCGAGCGCGACCTCGCCAGTGCGGCGGTGACGCTCGAGGCCGGCACGCTCACCGCGATCGAGGCGGTGCATGCGCGTTACTCCAACCCGGCGCCCTGATGGAAGAGCTGATTGTGCTGTTGCTGTTCGCGGCGCTGGCCTGGCTATGGTGGGACAGCATGAGCGCGCGCGAGCGGGCCGTTGCCGCCGGCAAGTCGGCCTGCGCGCGCGACAACCTGCAGTTCCTCGATGACACCGTCGAATGCGTGTCGATGCGCCCTGCGCGTAACGAGGCGGGGAGGCTGGTATTGCGCCGCGCTTATCGCTTTGAGTTTTCTGATGACGGCGCCAGCCGCCGCGCCGGCAACGTGTCCATGCTTGGCGCCGAAGTCGAGTCCATTTACACCGAACCCTTTCTGGTCCAATAAGCGCCATGGCCGTAGCATCGAAATGGCTTGAAGCCACCGTCACCGGCCACAAGCGCTGGACCGAGCGGCTTTATTCGCTGCAGCTTGTGGCTGACGGGCCGGCGTTCCAGGCCGGCCAGTTCGCCAAGCTGGCGCTCGAAATCGACGGTGAGATGGTGGCGCGGCCGTATTCGTTCGTGAACGCTCCGGGCACGCAGCCGCATGAGTTTTATTACATCACCGTGCCCGGCGGGCCGCTGACGGCGCGGCTGCTTGCGCTCAAGCCCGGCGACCGTATCGGGCTGGCGCCGACGGTGGCGGGGTTCCTGGTGCTCGCCGAGGTGCCGGATGCGCGCAACTTGTGGCTGCTGTCCACAGGAACCGCGCTCGGTCCGTTCTTGTCCATTCTGGGCACGGCGGCGCCGTGGCAGCGCTATGATGAGATCGTTCTGGTGCACGCCGTGCGCCAGGCCGCGGAACTAACTTATCGCGAAACCATCGAATCATTGATGAAAGCCCATCCCGGCCAATTGCGCGTGGTTTCCTTTGTCAGTCGTGAGGACTGCAGCGGCGCGCTGACCGGGCGCGTGCCGCAGGCCATCGCCGATGGCCGTCTTGAGGCGGCGGCGGGTGTGCTCCTTTCAGCGGCCGATTCGCAGGTGATGATTTGCGGCAACCCGGCGATGGTCGCTGACACCGTCGAGGCGCTCAAGGCGCGCGGCATGAAAAAGCACCGCCGTCGCGATCCGGGCCAGATCACGGTGGAGAATTATTGGTGAGCCTGCCCGCCTTGTGCACATTGCGCCGCGCCCGCATCGGGCTCCTGCTGGCCGCGCTGTCGCTGTTATCGGCCTGTGCCATGGTGCGCCTGGCCTACAACAACGCTGACACCGTGCTGCGCGTCATGGCGCAGGATTACTTCGACCTGTGGACCGAGGACAACACCGAGTTGCGCCTGCAGATCGTGCGCCTGCACGAATGGCACCGCCGCGAGGAGTTGCCCGGCTACGCCAACCTGATGCAGGCGGCCTCGGCCAAGGTCGCCGCCGGCATCGACAAGGCTGACATCGAATGGGTGGCGGCAAAAGGGCGCGAACACTACCGCAGTTTTGTCGTCCGTGCCGCCGAAGAGGCGGCGCCGCTGCTGGCCAAGCTTGGGCCCGACCACCACGCCGCGCTGGCCAAAAAAATGGCCGACAACAATCTTAAATTTGCCAAGGAGTTTCTTGGGGACGATCCGGCGGCGCGTGAAAAGGCGCGCGTCAAGCGCGTCACCACTTATGTCGAGGATTGGACCGGCCCGCTCTCGGATGCGCAGCAGGCGCGCATCACGTCCACGGTGCGCGCCTTTCCGCGTCTTGCCGAAGCGCAACTGGCCAGCCGCCAGGCGCGACAGCAGGAGTTGCTCTCCCTGTTGAGGCGCAATCGTTCGGCGGCTGAACTGGTGCCGGCCTTGCGCGCTTATTTTCTCGGCTGGGAGTCGCGCCGTGGCAGCGATTACGGCCGCATGGCCGCCGAGTGGGAGGCGCAGCTCACGCAGATGCTGCTTGACCTGGATCGCACGTTCACGCCCGAGCAGCGCAGCCGTGCGGTCAAGCGCGCCGCGCAGTTTGCCGAGGATTTTCGCGTGCTGGCGGCAGCAAAGCCCTGAGGGCATAGGCTGAAAACCCGCGCCCCGCAAGGGTTTTCAGCCGACGCAACAAAAAAGCCCCTGCATTCAGGGGCTTTTTTTCAGGCTGTGTTGTGGCCTGTACTGCGACCCGTGCTGCGGTCGCAATCAGGCGGTGATTTCCCGGGCGCGGATGCTGTACTTGAAATTGTCCGGGTCTAGGCTGTCCAAGCGTCCTTGGCCGGTTTCAGCCTGCGGATACATCAGGAAGCCGATTTTCGCCCCCTTGGCGCCAGGTAGCGCGATGTCGTGCGCGTTGTTGTAGGCGAGCCAGTTCATTTCCCAGGCGCCGAACAGTTTTGGCCGCACCGCTTTCACCAGCGGGTCGTCGACGGTGGTGGGGGCGGCTTTTTCCTCTAGCACCACCTTGCGCACGTCGGCCGGATCGACCGGCACCCAGCCAAAGCCCGACAACCAGACTTCGGCGCGGCAGTGCTGCGCACGCGTGACGTTGTCGGTGCCCGCGCCCAGGCTGCGATAGCCGAACTGCGACTTGACCACGCGCAGACCGTAGACGTCGCGCGCGGGCAGCCCGATTGCGCGCGCCATGCCGACATAAAGGGCGTTGAGGTCGGCGCACTTGCCGCCAAGGTTGCCTGTTTCGAGCATGCTCTTGATGTCGCCGACACCGCAGCCGCGTGTCTTCGGGTCGCGGAAAGTGTTGTCGACGATCCAGTCGTAGAGGGCGCGCGCCTTGTCCATGTCGGTCTTGGTGCCGCGCGTGGCTTCGCGCGCCTTGGCGCGCACGATGCCGTCAGTGGGTATCAGTTCGGTGGGTGCGGTGTAAAAGGCGCGGTCGGCGGGCGACAGCGCTTCGACCTTGCCCGGCTTGCTCAGGTCGATGGCGCGGTCACGCGTGGCGAAGCTGCTAGTCATTTCGATGACCGGGTCTTTCACCGACTCGTTCCATTCGGCGTAGAGCATGGCCGCGCCGTATTTTTTGTCGTGCACGAGCTGGCTGCGCGTGGCGTTGCCCGACCAGGTGTTGCCATAGGTGCGCTGCCATTCCGAGTCGATTGAGGGCGCGGGCAGCCACACACGGTTTATGCCCGAGGGGAACACCAGCTCGACGCGCATGATGGTTTCGAAGCGGCGCCAGGTTTCGGCGGCTTTGGGTTCGAACGGCAGCTGCTGTGCGAAAGCCTGCTGCGGCAGCGCGCAGGCAAGGGGCAGGCTGGCGCCGGCGAGAAGAAAGGTGCGTCTTTGCATGTTGAATCTCCGAAGACAATGGCAGTGAAGGTGCCGGTTGCGTAAGTCCAGGCATTCACGCGGGGGGGTAACGGCCTCGCGCGGAGCGCAGCATCGGAACGGCACCCGCAGGGACGGGGCGCGCGACAGGGCGCCCTGTTTGTCTGTCTGTTCCGCTGCTTGGCTGGCTGGAAAAGCCCGGTGAAACGCGGGTGCGACCCTATTTTACCGGCTTGAGCAATTGTTCGATAGCCGCTTTTATCTTGGCCGAATCCCAGACCAGTTCACCGTAGGCGACGTGGCGTATGCGTTGCGCCTGGTCGATGATCAGCGTGGTCGGGAGCAGTTTCACCTTCCACGCCTTCGCCACCGCGCCGTCGCGATCGAGCAGCAGCGGAAAACGCACCGGTGTTTGCTGCAGGAAGGCGCGCACCCTGGGCTCGCTGTCGGCCATGTCCACGCCCAGCAGCACGAAGGGCCGGCCGGCCATGTGATCGGCGAGCCGTTGCAGCGAGGGCATTTCCGCGCGGCAGGGCTCGCACCAGGTTGCCCAGAAGTTGATGACCACGACCTTGCCGCGATAATCGGCGAGGCGGTGCTCGCGTCCGTCGAGGTCGCGCAGCACCAGCGGCGGCGCGGCGCCGGGGCCTTTCCAAGGCAATAGTTCCGCGGCCACGGTATTGCCCGGCGTGAGGAGCGTGACTAGCGTTGCCAGCGTGAACAGGCCAAGCAGGCACAGCAGCACACCGGCCGCGCCGGCTCGGATACCATAGCGCAGCACACCATGACAGCCCATTCCGCCCGTTCCGTCCAACGCATGCATTGCGTCCACGCCACCGGTTTTGCCGTGGCTTGCTACCAGAAGGTATTTGATCATCGTGGAGGCGATTTTCGCATCATGGCGATCAAGCTGCTTGGCCATGATGCGCGCTAGCTGGAAGCCAAAGGCCAAAGGCCGGCCACACCTGCCGCATGAGCGCGTCCGGATGAGCGCATGAGCGCGGGCGGATTTTTCGGCGGAAGCCGCGCCGCCCTGCCGGTTGTGCTCGCTTACCTGTCCATCGGCTTTGCCGCCGGCGTGGTGCAGCGCGCGGCCGGCCTGTCAGTGGCCGAGGTTATGCTGCTGTCGCTGCTGCTCTACGCCGGCTCGGCGCAGTTCGTGGTGGCGAGCCTGATCGCATCGGCGGTGTCACCGGCAACGGCCATTGTCACGGTGTTTTTCGTCAACCTGCGCCATTTGCTGCTGGCCTCGGCGCTGGCGCCGTATTGCCGCAATTTCCCGGTGTGGCAGAACGCGCTGATCGGCGCGCAGCTCACCGATGAGACCTTTGTCGTCGCCTGGGGCAGGCTTACCGCCGCAGGCGCCACGCCAACAACGGCCGGGCCGGGCGCATTCACGGCGCGCTGGATGTTTGGCCTCAACGTGTCTGCATACGCCGCCTGGGCGCTGGCGAATCTGGCCGGGGCGCTGTTGGGCGGGCGCGTCGGCGGTACGCGCGCGCTTGGCTTTGATTTTGCGCTGGCCGCGATGTTCGGCGCGCTGCTGGTGTTGCAACTGGGCGCGCAGCCTCGTGCGGCGCGAACAACCGGCCTTGCCGTCGCCGCGCTGGCGGCGCTGTTTTCGGTCATGGTGGCGCTGGCGCTGCCGGGCAACTGGAATATTCTCATCGCCACCCTTGCCGCCGCCACCGCCGGGCTTTTTTTGCAAAAATGGAAATCCGCGAATACGTCCTGCTGATCGCGCTCGGCTGTGCCGGCGTGACGCTGCCGCCACGGGTGCTTCCGCTGGTGTTGCTGGCGCGCGTGGCGCTGCCGCCATGGCTGCGCATCTGGTTGTCACAGGTTCCGGTCGCGATCATGGCGGCGCTGCTGGCGCAGGATCTCGCGATCGGGGGAGGGCGCTTGCTGCCCCTCGCCCATAACGCGGCGCTGCTCGCCATCCTGCCGGTGCTGCTGGTGGCGGCCCTGACACGCAGCCTGATAGGGGCGGTGGCGGCGGGTGTCGCGTCTATGGCCTTATTGCGGGCCTTGGCCATGGCCTGAAGCGGGTCGTGTGCCCGCCCGGATACAAGCCATCAAGTTCGACACGCTTGCACGGGGGCATCGCGGCGCGCACGAATCTCTCGGCGAGGCCGGCCTGATGGTCAATGATCGGGTCAGGGCGAACTAAGGCGAACTAAGGCGGACCAAGGCGAGCTCAGGCGAACTCGTGCGGTTTGTGCGGAGCAGGGGCCTGCGGCGTTTTTTTGCCGTTTCCCCAATGAAAAAGGCGTCGCCGCTCGCGCGGGGACGCCTTTTTTACCGGCTTACTGCTGTTACTTGAGCAGCTTGCTGACCAGCTTGGTCAGTTCAAACATCGAGACCTGTTTCTTGCCACCGAACACGTCTTTGAGTTTCTCGTCGGCGTTGATGTTGCGACGGTTCTTCTCGTCCTGGAGCTTGTTCTTCTTGATGTAAGCCCAGACTTTTTTCGTGACTTCGGTCCGCGGCATCGGGGTCGAGCCGATCACTGCAATCAGAGCGCCTGTCGGGTTGACCGGCTTCATGAATGCTGCATTAGGCTTTCTCGCAGTTTTTTTCTTTGCGGGCTTTTTGGCAACCGTTTTCTTTACAACTTTTTTTGCAACCGTTTTTTTCGCAGCAACTTTTTTCTTCGTGGCCATGAGAATCTCCCTCTAAAAATTAAATCGAACAAGAATCAAGCTAGTGGATTCAAGCAAAATATTCGACTGAGAAACCCCCCAGTGAAATCGTGCATCAGGAGGATGCTTCACTCTGTGCACCTTGTCAATCGCCCAAAGCGGGTATTTCATAGGGGGCGCAGAGGGAGGAACGACCGGGGAAGGCGATATGCGCGTCAGCGCCCTCCCTCTGGTGAATCCTATGGGCAGGCTCTGTTTCATGGGCGAAGCACCGATTCTCCCTCTATAATCTGTCGCAGCCATACGGCAGCCGCAGCTTTGCCGCGCCCGCAGTGGCCCCGGAATGCATGGACGCCACCAAGAAGAACGTCTCGCTGCTCGCCGCCTGCCAGGCGCTGCTGTTCACCAACAACGCCACCGTCATCGCGCTCAACGGCCTCGCCGGATACGCGCTTGCGTCGAACAAGGCCCTCGCCACGCTGCCGGTGACCGGCTGGGTGGTGGGGGCGGCGCTGAGCACCGTACCCGCTTCGATGCTGATGCGCCGCTTCGGACGCCGCGCCGGTTTCACCGTCGGTGCGCTCGCGGGAATACTGGGGGCGCTGATCTGCTCGCTCGCGCTGTGGCTCTCCAGTTTCTGGTTGATGTGCTGCGGCACCATAGTGTTCGGTGTCTATAACGCCTTCGGGCAGTATTACCGCTTTGCCGCCGCCGACGCTTGCAAGGACGATTTCAAGGCGCGGGCGATTTCGCTGGTTCTCGCGGGGGGCCTGGTCGGGGGCATTGTCGGGCCGCAGTTCAGTCAGCGCACGGTCGACCTCTTCACGACGCAATATATGGGTGCCTACCTGTCGCTGATTTTTTTCCTCGTCGTGGTGATCGTGTTGTTGCGCTGGCTGGACATCCCGTCGCCGAGCGAGGCAGAACTGGCCGGACCGGTCAGGCCGATGCGCGAGATCGCCGTGCAGCCGGCGTTTTTTGTGGCGGTGACCGCCGCCACCGTCGGTTACGGCGTGATGAACCTGCTGATGGTTTCGACGCCCCTCGCGATGGGGTTTTGCGGGCATCCGTTTGGTGATGCGGCGATGGTCATAGGCTGGCACGTCATCGGCATGTTCGGGCCGTCGTTCTTCACCGGCTCGTTGATCACGCGCTTTGGCGTGTTGAGCGTCATGTTCGTCGGTGCGCTGATCCTTTACGTCTGCGTCGCCATCGCGCTCTCGGGCATCACCGTCGCGCATTTCTGGGCGGCGATGGTGCTGCTGGGCGTTGGCTGGAATTTCCTCTACATCGGTGGCACCACGCTGCTCACCGAGAGCTACCGCCCTTCTGAAAAGGCCAAGGTGCAGGGTATCAACGACATGATCATTTTCGTGACCATGGCGACGACCTCGTTTTCCTCCGGCCTGCTGCTCGATCGAAACGGTTGGGACACGATCAATTACCTCGCGCTGCCTTTCATTTTCATCGCTGTCGTAGGCTTGCTGTGGATGATGATCGTGCGTCGCGGCCAAACGATGGCGGCCTGATTTTCCGGCCTTATTTTGCTTGTTGGTGTGTTCAAGGAGATGACGGTATGAAGCAACTGGACCCGCAGGTGCGGGCTCTGCTTGAGGCGGCGGCGCGCTCGAATGCCCCGCTGCTGCAATCGCTCAGCCCGGTGGCGGCGCGCGAGCAATATCTGCGTTCGCGGGCGCCGGTGCGCCCGCCCACCCCCGATGTCGAGTCGGTGCGCGATCTTCTCATGCCGGGGCCGGGCGGGGCGCTGGCGCTGCGCCTGTATCGCGGACTTGGAACGGCGTCCGGCGCCGGGCTGCCTGCGGTGGTGTATTTCCACGGCGGCGGCTGGGTCGTTGGCGACCTGTATAGCCATGATGTGGTTTGCCGGCAGCTTGCCAACGCGGCGCACTGTGCCGTGATCGCGGTCGATTACCGCCTGGCGCCCGAGCACAAATTTCCCGCCGCGGTTGATGACAGCATTGCCGCCGTGCGCTGGGTTGCGGCGCAGGCGGGCGAACTGGGCCTGGACCTGGCGCGCATGGCCGTTGCCGGCGACAGCGCCGGCGGCAATCTCGCCGCGGCGGCGGCGCTAAGCTTGCGCGACCAGCCCCAGCCCGGAGATCCGCAACTGATAATGCAACTGCTGGTCTATCCGGTGACCGACCAGGGGCTGGACACGCCGTCGGTCAGCGATTACGCCGAGGGTTACATGCTCACCCGCGCCGACATGGTCTGGTATCGCGAGCAGTATCTGCGCGCTGAAACCGACATCGCCGACTGGCGCGCCTCACCCTTGCGTGCCGCCGACCTGTCGGGGCTGCCGCCCGCCTATATTATCACCGCCGGCTTTGACCCGCTGCTGGACATGGGGCGCGCCTACGCGGACCGGCTGCGCGCCGCCGGCGTGGATGTGACCTACGAATGTTTTGAGGGCATGGTGCACGGCTTTCTCACCATGGGGGCCGTGCTCGCCGCATCACCCCACGCCATTTCTCGCCTGGCGCAGGGTTTGACACGGGAACTGGCGCGAACGGGCGCAGGGGTCAGGCCGCTGCGGCCATAGGCATGGGCAGGATGGGCGAGTCGGCATCGTAACGCTTGCCGGCAAGCAGGCAGAACACCGGTGAGAGATAGCGCTCCGCGGTGACCTTGACGCGCAGGTTGTCCTGCAGCGTGAACTTGCCCGAAAGCATGTCGATCACGCTGACGTCGGCGGCGCGGCCGACCGCAAGAGAGCCGATGCTGTCGGACATGTTTACCAGCTCGGCGGCGTTGCTGGTCACCGTCTTCACCACGTCGTTGAGCGCCACGCCCAGCGTCAGCAGTTCTGTCATGGCGTGTGTCAGGCCGAATGCGGCCACGCCAAAGAAAGGATTGGACTGGCGGTCGGTCTCGCTCATGCGAAAGGCGTTGTCCTCGGGCGGGCGCACGTTCAGGCCGTGCAGGTCGGCGCCAAGGGTGTAGGGGATGATGCCCGCCTCGAGGGCTTTGCGTGCCATTTCGAAGGAAAAATGCGAGCCATGGCCGACGTCAACGCGCACGCCCCGAGCTATCGCCTCCCAGACGATGGGATGGACCTTGCCCTCGGCATTGATGAAGCCGCCCGGATGGCGCGTGAACGGGTGGGCCAGCACGTCGCCGGCCTTGACCAGGGGCACCATCTGGCGCACCAGTTCGTCGGCGTCCATCACCATGTGGTCCTTGGTCGGCCACAGCTGGCCGAGGTGGACGTAGACCGGCAGCTTGGCTTCGCGGCCGATCTGCGCCGAGAGCTTCATCACCTCGACGCCCCAGCGCGACGCGCCGCCGATTTCGGCGTGGGCCTTGACGCCCTTGACGATATCCGGGTTCTCGAGCGCGACGCGCACGGTGTGCTCGACATTGACGCAGGAGGGCTGGTAGAGGTCGGGGTAGAGGTGGCCCTCAAGGCCGCCGGCGAGGTAGGACGAGATGAATGCGACGACGCGGCTCTTGGCCGGTTCGACGATGAACTTGCGGAAACCGGGCAGCGTCATGCAGCTGGGGCCGCCCTGGTCGATGAGCGTGGTCACGCCCGAGCGCACGCCGACCAGATCGGGGTTGAGGCCGAAGGTGCCGGTCACGTATTGGTAGACGTGGGCGTGCGTGTCGATGAGCCCGGGCAGCACCAGCTTGTCCTTGACGTCGATCACCGTCGTTCCGGCGCCTGGTGTCGGTGTCAGGCCGGCGGCGAGCGCGGCGATCTTGCCGTCGCGGATGCCCACGTCCAGCAGGGCGTCGATGTTTTGCGCCGGATCAATGACGCGGCCGCCGCGCAGTATGGTGTCGAATTGTTGGCTCATGCTTGTCTCCGTTGCTGGTGGGCAGAAAATCCGGGCGCCGCCGGTGTTTGGTCGGTGTTTGGTCGATGTTTGGTCATTGTACTAACAATATTGCCGCTTGCTCAATGCCCGGCGCGCACCGCGCCCGATTTCGGACGGCTGTCGGCTCGCCGCAGGCGTGCGAGAATGCCACCCCACACTACTGTTTGCAGCCGGTGGCCCGCACCGCCAATGAAAACCTCCCGAACCATGAAGCAAAAAACCGCCCTCCCCCCGCCGCTTGTTCCCAGGCGCTCCGGCAAGCCCGCGCGCGAAGTGCTCAAGCGCCGACCCGGTTTTTTAATCCGGCGGCTGCACCAGATCCATACCTCCTTGTTTGCCGAGGAATGTGAGGAATTTGGCATCACGCCGGTGCAGTACAGTCTCATGACAGCCCTCTTGCACCACGGCGAGGCGGACCAGGTGTCGCTTGCGGGCGAGGTGGGCATAGACCGCGCCAACACCACCGATGTGCTGCGCCGGCTCGAGGAGCGCGGCCTCATCGGGCGCAAAATGTCGGCCGAGGACAGTCGCGCCAAGCTGTGTACGCTGACGCGCGAGGGACGCAAGATGGCGATGGCGATGGAAAAGGCCGTGCGGCGCGCCCACGGGCGCACTGTGGCGCTGCTGCCGCCCGCAGAGCGCAAGGCGTTCTTGGGAAGCCTGCGCCGGCTGGTCGACGCCTATAACGATCTGGGGCGCACCTGGTTGCGTCTCAAGTAGTGTCGCCGGGTAGTAGGATATCGGGCTTGAGGCGTTCAGTCCGTGAGTTGTGATCTTAAGTATGTACACGAACCAAATGGTCGCGGCAGGGGGCAACATCGGGCATACTTGTCGCGGTGCTTTTTTTCGATCGTCCGGCCGCTCACCGCAGGCCGGGCGTGGTTTGCAATCCAAACATTTCAGGTTTGAGGTTCGTCGCGCATGAGCATTGATCTCAAGGCTTCTCCCGCAGCAAAGCGTAACGCCCGTGATGGTTCCGGTGGTTCCGGTGGTTCCGGAGGCAAGGGCGTGGGTGCGCGCCTGGAGCGCAAGGAAGACGAGCGCTTCATGCGCGGTCGCGGCCAGTTTGTCGGCGACATGCGCATGGAGGGCATGCGCGAAGTAGCCTTCCTGCGCTCGCCGCTGGCGCATGCCCGGCTGGGCGCAATCACCAAACCGGCAGGACGCGAGGGCGAGGTCTATGTCCACGCCGACCTGGCCGGTGTGGCGCCCATCACCGCCAACTCCGCTCTCAAGGGCTTCAAGAACTCATCGCAGCCGGTGCTTGCCACCGGCAAAGTGCGCCAGGTTGGTGAGATGGTGGCGATGTGTGTCGCCGCCACGCGCGCCGACGCCGAAGATCTCGCCGCAATGGTGGAGGTCGATTACGACGCACTGCCGGCGGTGTCCGACATGATCACGGCGGTCAACGCCCCGCCCTCGCTGGTGCATGAGCAGTGGGGCGACAATGTTTTTCTGGAAACCCTGGTCGATGCGGACCTTGGCGACATCAAGCGCACCGCGGCCATCCGCGTGCAGCGGCGCATCCGCACCGCGCGCCAGTCGATGGCGCCGATGGAGGGGCGCGGCGTGCTCGCCTGGTATGACAGCCGGCTCGAGCAACTCACTGTCTACACCGCGGCGCAAATGCCGCACATCGTGCGCGCCGGTTTGTCCGAATGCCTGGGCATAGACCAGGGCCGCATCCGCGTGGTGGCGCCCGATGTGGGCGGCGGCTTTGGCTACAAGGGCATCCTGCTGCCCGAGGAGGTCTGCGTCGCCTGGCTGGCAATGAAAACCGGCCGGCCGATACGCTGGATAGAGGATCGTTACGAGCAGCTCTCGGCCAACACCAATTGCCGCGAGCACTATTACGACATCACCGGCTACGCCGACAAGGACGGACGCCTGCTGGCCCTGGACTGCGACGCCATGGTCGATTCGGGCGCGTACTCGTCGTATCCGTTTTCAGCCTGCCTAGAGGGCGCGCAGGTGAGCTCCATCCTGCCCGGCCCTTATCGCATGGAAAAATACCGCTGCCACACCTGGTCGGTATCGACCAACAAGCCGCCCATCCTGCCTTATCGCGGCGTGGCCCGCACCGGCGTGTGCTTTGCAATCGAGTTGTTGATGGACGCCATTGCGCGCGAGGCCGGGCGCGAGCCCTGGGAGGTGCGGCTGTTGAACCTGGTGCCGCCCGAGGCCATGCCTTACACCAACATCACCAACAAATATTTCGACAGCGGCGATTATCCGGAGGCCTTGCGCCGCGCGGTGGCGATGATAGACCTGCCAAAATGGCGCGCGCGGCAAAAAGCCGGCGAGGCCGATGGCCGTAAAATCGGCATCGGGCTGTCCATTTTTTGCGAGCAGGGCGCGCATGGCACTTCGGTCTATCACGGCTGGGGCATCCCGATGGTGCCCGGCCATGAGCAATGCCAGGCGCGGCTGTCGCCCGATGGCGTGCTGGAGTTGCGCATAGGCGCGCATTCGCACGGCCAGAGCCTGGAGACCACGCTGGCGCAGGTGGCCAACGAGGTGCTGGGCATAGACCCGGATCGCGTGCGCCTGATCCACGGCGACACGGCGCTGACGCCCTACTCGACCGGCACCTGGGGTTCGCGCTGCGCCGTGATGTCCGGCGGCGCTGTCGCCACCGCCTGCCGCGAGATTGAAAAACGCCTGCGCCACATTGCATCGCGCCTGATGGAGGTGGCCGGCGCTGATCTGGAGTTCACCGACGGCGATGTGCGCGTCGCCGGGACCGACAAGAAAATGACGCTGCAGCAACTGGCACATGTCTGGTACCGCCAGCCGCAACTGCTGCCCGCGGATGTCGACCCGGGCGGGCTCGAAGCCACCGCCGGCTACAAGACGGTCAAGGATACGGGCACCTTCAGTTATGCCTGTCACGCCGTCGCGGTGGCGGTCGATACCGAGATCGGCCACGTCGAGATCCTCGATTACGTCATCGTTGAGGACGGTGGCACCATGATCAATCCCATGGTGGTGGATGGCCAGGTCTTTGGCGGCACCGCACAGGGCATAGGCACGGCGCTGTATGAAGAAATGCCCTACGACGAGAACGCCCAGCCGCTCGCCTCGACGCTGGCCGATTACATGCTGCCCGGCCCGACTGAAGTGCCAGAGCCGCGCGTGGCGCATATGGAGACGCCCTCGCCGCTCACCGCCTTCGGGCAAAAGGGCATAGGCGAGGGCGGCGCCATCGCACCGCCTGCGGCCATCGCCAACGCCGTCAACGATGCGTTGAAGGACCTTGGCGTCGAGATGCTCGAATCGCCCATTTCGCCGCGGCGTCTGCTGGCCGCGCTGTCGGCGGCGAACGTGAAGGCGGTATGAACAATTCTCGCAACGCCGTCACTGCCCCCACTGTTGTCATTGCGAGGAGTGAAGCGACGAAGCAATCTCGTGGCTTCGCTGCGGACTTCAATTTGGCGACGAGATTGCTTCGTCGCGTTGCTCCTCGCAATGACACGCGGGGTGTGGCCGCATGAAATCCGCCAAATTCAACTACGAAAAGCCGCGCGCCCTGGCCGATGCCATCAAGCTGCTCGCCGCAGGCGGGGGCATGGCCAAGGTCATCGCCGGTGGCCAGTCCTTCGGTCCCATGCTCAATCTGCGCCTGGCGCAACCGGATTTGCTCGTTGATGTGCGCGGACTGCCCGAACTCGCGGCTGTGAGCGAGGACAAAGACGCCGTCACCCTCGGTGCCTGCACCACGCACGCCGCCATCGAGGATGGCCGCGTGCCCGACGCGACCGGCGGCATGATGCGCTTTGTCGCGCGTGACATCGCTTATCGCGCCATCCGTAACCGCGGCACCATCGGCGGCAGCCTCGCGCATGCCGACCCCGCCGGCGACTGGGTCAGTGTGCTGATGCTGCTCGATGCGACCGTGATCATCACAGGCCCGGCCGGCGAGCGCCGCGTTCCGGCGAGCGAGTTTGTCACCGGTGCGCTCGCCACCGCGCTGGCCGAAGACGAAATCCTCACCGCCGTGCGCATCGCCAAATTCTCGCCCAAGGCGCGCTGGAGTTATTACAAGTTTTGCCGCAAGACCGGCGAATTCGCCGAAGCCATCGCCGGATTTGTCCTTGACCCCGCACGCGGGGTTACGCGCGCGGTCATCGGCGCGGCCGAGGGCGCGCCGGTGGTGATAGCCGACGCCTCGGCGCTGATCAATGGCTTTGACGAGGCTATCGCCTCAAAAGCCACGTCCAGCGCGGGTTTTCAGCCGGGTAGCTATGAATTCCAGGTGCACATGGCGGCCTTGAAGCGCGCCGCAATCCGTATTCAATAAGACTGTTATGAAACCGATAAAACTTTCCGTCAATGGCAAAACCGTCGAGGCCATGGTCGAACCGCGCACCCACCTCGCCGATTTCCTGCGTGAAACCGAGCGCCTCACCGGCACCCATGTGGGCTGCGAGCATGGCGTTTGCGGCGCCTGCACCATCGAGATTGACGACGCGCCGGCGCGCTCGTGCATCAGCTTCGCCGTGGCCTGCGACGGCGCCAGCGTGCGCACCATAGAGGGCTTTGACGAGGACGCGGTGATGGCGCAATTGCGCGCGGCCTTTTCCGCCGAGCACGCGCTGCAGTGCGGTTACTGCACGCCTGGCATGCTGATCACCGCGCGCGACATCGTCATGCGCATCCCAGATGCCGATGAAGCGCGTATTCGTCACGAGCTGTCGGGCAACCTGTGCCGCTGTACCGGCTATGTTGGCATCGTGCGCGCCATCAAACGCGTGCTGGCCGAACGAAAAAATTCCTGAGGGACGCGGCGCAGGGGGCTTTAGGGCGCAGTGGAAGCAGTCTTCACAATCGTGGTTTGAGCGATGTTTTGGGCGGCTTAGGCTGGGGCCTACCATGCTTGCGTACGGGGGCAACCAAGTAATAAACGGCGGCGTCATAGCATGGGCTGATTTGGCCCCCCCCCCCTTGATCGCGTTAAGGCAGCCGTAGTCCTGTAAGCGCTGATTATCAATCTGGCGCCAACCCGGATGATTCTCACCCGCGCACAGTCGCCTCATTTCGGCGCGCGCGCAAGGCGGGATGCGTCGTGAACGTCGCGAGTCGCCCTAGATCCTAGATAAGTGGCTGTGGTGGGTGCCGCCAGTGCGCCCAACTTGTCGCCGCCGTCCGAGCAGGCGAAAGACAGCGCGGGCAGGCTTAGCGCCGTGGCCTCGGCGACGCTAAAGCCGCCACGCAGGCGCGGCGGATTGACGCAGGTGTCGGACAGGCTGTGGGGATGCCGCCGATATCGCTGTGCGCCGCCAGCGCGCACACCCGGCCCGTCGGTGCGTTCACCCATACCGATGGCAGAGGGCCGGGGCCGCCGACCTCGCTGTCCAAGCGGACGCCGATGCTCAGCCAAGGGGTGGTCTTGTCGGGCAGTCCCCGCTCCGCGCGGGGTAGCGACTACGGTTCTTGTGGGCGGTGGTTTCGCCTTCCAACCCCACGAATGTTTGAAAAATCACTCAAATCTCGTTAACTAATTGAACTTGTTTGATATTTAAACAGATGCCACCGCAATGTTAATAAGCGTGAATTTTAGTTAATTTTTGTAAAAAAATGGCATTGGAGATGCTGAAGTTAGATTATCGCGCGGTCTTTTATACCAATACAAAGTTGTGATGACTTTGTGCTCTAATGCATTTAACTAAAGGAAATCCAGCGATGATCCGCAAAGAAACCAGTTTCCGCATCACCAAATTCAAGGGTAAGGCGATATCCATCGCGGTGTGTGCGATGTTTGGGAGCATGGTCTCTGGCGCAGCGATCTCGGGGGCGCAAGACGTTGCTGATGGTGCCACAGTAGCCATTACCACTAATAATAATGCGAATTTTACTGGTGCGAATGGGGTCGTGACAGGCACCGCAACCGTCGCGGATGGCGTGACCATGCAGGGCGCCACGGTTGTCAACAATCTTGTGGGTACGATGACCTTTGCCGGGGACGCGACCGTTAATACCCTCTCTACTGGTACTGACACCACGCATCGGGTGGGCACCATAAACCTGAACGGCGCAAGCAAAACGGTAACCTTTAACACCAGCCTCTGGGCGGGTACGGTTACGGTGGCCAATACTGACACTGGTATTTTGAAGGCGCTGGGTGCGGGCGCCGCGGTAAGCGGTGGTATTACTAACAACTTGGGCACAACGGGCGGCGCCTTCACCGTTTCTGGCGGCGATGCCATAGCGGGTACGGGAGTCGGCGGTGCGGTCACGGCCTTCACCGTTGGTGGGACGACAACCTTAGCAACGCTGACGGTAAAAGGCGGTGTTGGCGGAACGTCAGCATCTGCGGCAGATGGTGCGGTCGGTGGCGCGGTAACTGATGCCACCTTCACCGGCGCCGTAACAGCAACGACGATCACACTGGGTGGTGGCGCCGGCGGAGCCGGTGAGGCCAATACTGTGCAGGTTGGTGGTGCGGGTGGTGCCTTAACCGCAGCGACCTTCTCTGGCGCAGTAACCGGTAACGTAACGATGACCGGTGGATTGGGCGGGGCAGGTGCTGCGGGTGGTGCTGCTGACGTCGTGAACGGCATCGGTGGTGCCGGTGGCGCGGCGACGCTGGCCAATATCGCCGGGACGTTGACCGGCACGCTAACTGTGGGTTCGGGTGGGGGTGGCGCAGGCGGGGTGGGTGGCACCAACGCAGCAGCAAAAGCTGGGGGTATTGGCGGGGCCGGCGGTGCTGCAACGGTAACTAACGTTGCGGGCGCGCAAGTGGGTAACCAGGTCTTTACCTCAGGGGCCGGCGGTGCGGGCGCGGTCGGTAATGTGACGAATGCGGTTCCAGGTGGTTTGGGCGGTGCGGGTGGTATCTTGACGATTTCGGACATTGCCGGTGCCTTAACTGGAACGCGGACGATCACGGCTGGTGACGGTGGCGTGGGCGCTGCGGCTGCTGTGGTCGCTTTGGGTGGGAAGGGCGGTGCGGGTGGCGCGATCAACGTGACTCTGCTGTCGGGCGCGATGTCCTCAAGTCTTACGGTTAGTGCCGGCAGTGGCTCGGTCGGTGGCGCTAGCTCAGCAGCAGCTATTGGTGGTATGGGTGGCGCAGGCGGTGCGGTGACGGTGACGAATGTCACAGGGGCCATTGCGGGGAATGCGTCCTTTACCTCTGGGACAGGCGGGACGGGTGGTGCGGCCTCCACCACAGGCACTGGCGGGGCCGGCGGTATCGGTGGCGCGCTGACCGTGACGAGTATGGCTACTACCGGAACGATAGGCGGCACGCTCGCCCTGGCGACGGGCGCTGGCGGCGCCGGCGGTGCTGGCGGCGCGTTTGCGGGGACTGGCGGTGCGGCTGCTGCGGGTGGTGCCTTGGCCTTTACGACACTTGCTAATGTCGCTGGTGCGGTGACTCTAAGCACGGGTGCTGGTGGTGCCGGCGGACTTGCGACCGCGGTGGGTACTGGCGGCGCGGCCGCAGCGGGTGGTGCGATAACGGCTTCCACCTTTGCGACTTTGGGTAGCACGCTGGCAGCGACAGCCGGTGCGGGTGGTGCTGGTCAGGCTAACGGTGCCGAGGTGACTGGTCGAGCGGGGGGGGACGGTGGTGCGATTACCCTTACAAATATTACCGGCGCCCAATCGGGTAACCAGGCTTACACGTCAGGAGCCGGTGGTGTTGGTGGCGCTGCCGCGACAGCTTTGGCTAACGGCGCGAATCCACTGGGCGGAGCTGGCGGGGTCGGTGGTGCCGTGACCATCACGAATATTGCGGGTGCCCTGACCGGCAGCCGGACTATCACTTCTGGTGCGGGTGCGGCTGGTGGAGCCTCCTCCGCCCTTACTAGGGTTGGTGGTGAGGGTGGCGCTGGTGGTGTGGTGACTGTCACCACCATAGCTGGCGCGACGACCGGAGCGGTGGCGTTTGTCACCGGCGCGGGCGCGGTCGGTGGTGCTTCGAGCAGTACAGGAACCGGTGGCGCGGGTGGTGCTGGTGCGGCCATGACTGTGACCGATTACGCTGGCGCTATTACCGGTAACGTATCGGTGACGACCGGTGCGGGAGCTACTGGTGGCGCGGTAAGTACAGCGGCGGGCACCGGTGGTATCGGTGGCGCCGGTGGCGCATTTACGAATACCAACAACATGGCAGGCGCGATTACAGGAAACCTTGCTGTTACCTCAGGCGCGGGTGGTGCCGGTGGCGCCAATACCTTCGGTGGCGGCACGGGGGGTAAGGGCGGTGCCGGCGGTGCTGTGACCTTTAAGGAAGCAGGCCTGGTTACCGGTAACGTTACGCTGACCTCGGGTAGCGGTGGCAACGGTGCTTCGCCCACGTTAGCGGGAACCGGTGGCGCGGGTGGTGACGGTGGTGCCTTGACTGCCACATTTGTCGCTGGCATCACGGGCACAGTCTCCTTGGTCAATGGCGCGGCTGGCACGGCCGGTGTCGCTGGAACCGGGACTGGTGGGGCGGCAGGAGCGGCAGGTGCCCTGACCATGAACGTCGCGGGCACGGCAGCGCAAACCATAGGCGGTGCGGTTACGACCAATACGACTAGCCTTGGTACCTTGGCTGTAGCCAACACGACGGCCGGCGCGGGCGCGACCTTTAGCGGCAATATTGGTACGTCGGCGCTGAAGTTGCTGGCAGTGACGAATACTTCGACCGGTGACGGAAACATTACGTCATTCCAGGGCATTAATGCGGCCACGATCGGTTTCACGCAAGGGCTTAACAGTAAAACGCAAACGGTCAATGTGGCAGGCGACATTGCAACCACTACGCTGACCTTGAATGCGACCAACACGGCCAGGGTCTTGACGACTAACTTAAGCGGCAACGTGACTGGGGCGATTGCTCTTAATTCCACCACGGCGGCCGATGCGGCGATTAACTTGAACTTTGCTGGCACTTCAGCTCAAGCAGTGTCGGGCAATATCACGCAGACATCGTCTACCGGCGTCAACACCATCAACGTCAGCAACGCTACGGGTGTCACGTTCGCCGGCACGATGGCTGCGGATGCCCTGAACGTCACTGGCGCGGCGACCTTGAATGGTGCGACCACAGCGGCTGCGGTTACGGTGACGGGCGGTACCCTGACCCTGGGCCATGCGACACACGCCATAACGGGTGCGGTTACGCTGGGTGCTGCTGGCATCTTGGATCTAGGCACGACGGCGTCAACGGGTTCTACAACCTTTACCACGGGCGCTAGCGGCACCATCCGGACCACACTGATCACTGGTACGACAGCAGGTACCCTGAATCTAAACGCGGGTGCTGCTGCAGCCACGATTGT
>CAMDDU010000054.1:0-29058 GCA_945892985.1 Bordetella parapertussis | reverse complement strand
CGGTTAAGCGTTCCGCGGTTAAATTGACCAGCACTGATGGCGCGGGTATTGCTATTGGCGGTACGGCAGCGACCGTGCTTGCGGCCACCGGCCTGACGACGGCCGCCACGACGGCCACCGCAACCCCGGGCACGGCGGTCTCCAGTCTGGACCTGAGCTCGGTACTGGGGGCGCAGAACGCGATCTCGACTATCGACCAGGCAATCGGTCAGGTGAACACCTTGCGTGCCACGCTGGGTGCGTACTCAAACCGGCTGAACTCGGCGGTGTCCAACCTGCAAATTGGCGGACAGAATCTGTCGGCTGCGCGCAGCCGCGTGATGGACACCGACTACGCGGTGGAGACGACGTCCCTGGCGCGTTCGCAGATCATCGCGCAGGCGGCCACGGCGATGTTGGCGCAGGCCAACCAGTCCTCGCAGACGGTGCTGGCCTTGCTCAAGTAAGGGTAGGCGTCACACGTCGCAGCTTACGCGTCGCGCGTCGCATAAAAACACGACGCGTCGTAACAGCAAGACAGTCAGACCAAGCCTGCCGGGTTCGCCCGGCAGGTTTTTTTTTGCGTGTCTGTTTTTGTGTGTCTTTTTGCGTATCTGTCAGCGCGGCGAAATGCTCGGGCCAGGCAGGCCAGACAGGATGGGCAGAGCAAGCCGTTGCGGACAAGGAGGCGTTTGCCGGCGCTGCGTTTGCAAGGCCTTAGGCCTTAAAGACACCACAGTCCGGTGCAGGTGCCAAACAGGAGCTCGAGCAGCAGATCAGCGAGGGCGCCGAGCAGAAACACCGGCAGCGCGATGTAGAGCAGAAAAAGCAGCACCGCCTTGGCGGTGAGGCGCGGCTCGGGGATGCGGTGCCCCATGATGGTTTGGATGCGCGGCTTCATGCGGGGTGGCCTGCTTGGGTTGGGGTGGTGCCAGGGTGCCAGGGAGCGAGGCGGATTTTGCGCTCCATTATACTGGCGCAATGAACGTACTTTGGCAGGACCATGATAAAGAGGCCTGGGACAGCGACCATGTCAGTGCGCAAGCGGCGTTGCAACAGGACTGGGCCTATGGCGAGGCGATGGCCGCGCTCGGTTCGCATTGCCTGCGTTGCCGCGTGTTCGATGCGGGCGAGCCGGTGGCGATGGCGCAGTTTCTGGTGCGCCGGTTTGCCGGCTGGGCGAGTGTGGCCTTGTGCACCCGCGGCCCGGTCTGGTTGCGCCCGCTCGATGCGCAGGCAAAGTACGCCGCCCAGCGCCTGATGCAGCGCAGCCTGCCCTTTGGCTGGCCGCGCTTGGTGTTGTTCTCGCCCGACGCGCTCGATGCGCAGTCGGCCGGGGTGGCGCGCATGCACCGGGTCATGACTGGCTACGCCACGGTGTTGTTAGCGCTGCCGCCAGCCTTGGCCTTGCCGGCTATGCGCGCCGCCATGCCGGCAAAATGGCGTAACCGTTTGGGCGTCGCCGAGGCCTCGAGTCTGCGGGTGGTGCGTAACGGCGTAAAGCCGGCGCAGTACCAGTGGTTGATCGAGCGCGAACGGGCGCAGCGGCATAGTCGCGCCTACATGGCTTTGCCGCTGGCCTTTGTTTCGGCCTATCAGCAGGCCTGTGGCAGCGGTGCCGAGACCGTGCTGTTGTTGCGGGCGGACTTGGGGCGTGATCCGGTGGCGGCGATGCTGTGGTTGCGTCATGGCAGCGTCGCGACGTATCACATCGGCTGGTCGGATTCGGGGTCAAGGTTGCCCGGTGCGCACAATCTGTTGTTGTGGCAGGCCATCACGGCCTTCAAGGCGGCCGGGGTTACCCAGCTCGATTTGGGCGGGATCAATACAGCGCGTAGCGCCGGGGTGGCGCGCTTTAAGATCGGCAGTGGCGGCGAAGTGCGCGTGCTGGCGGGCACGTTTTTGTAAGGCTCAGCGGTAAATAGCCAAGCGCTTAGCGGCTCGGCCAAGGGCTTAGCGTTTCATTTCATCCACGCGCAAGAATACCTTGCGGTTGTTCTCGCGGTTGCTGCTCGATGAGGTGACCTGGCTGTTTTGCGTGCTGGGCCAGGCGCCGTGCCCGCTCACTTCGGTCCACTGTCCGAGGCGCATGGTGAGGGTGGTGCCTATTTGTTGTGACTGGCTGCTGCCCGGGTCGCTGGCACTCGCCGTCTCGCGGCTGGCCAGCAGTTGCACCGTGACGGTGTCGCCAGACACACGGGCCAGCACGTCCATGCTGCTGCTGGGGCGTGATCCGGATGGGCTGTTCCAACTGGTATTGACCATCGCGCGTTGTCCTTCTAGCACCTGGATGCGCTGGGCGTTGGGGTCGACCGAGGCATCGCGGCTGCTGGTGGTCACGCTGCTGGAGGTGTCGGGCGGGGCGCCGTAGCGTAGCGACACCATCAACTGGCGTGGCGCGGCGGCTTTGGCTGCGCCTGGCGCCGGGCTGGCGCCAGCCGGTGGGGTGGCTTGGTTCATGAAATCGGGGATGGCCGGCAGCACGCGGGGGGCGGTGCCAGGCTGCAAGGCGGCAAAACCGGCCTGCCCGGCGGGGATGTCGGTGCGCCCCGCCGCGCTTTGCAAAAAGGTTGAGCCGCTGTAGACGCGGTTATAGGTGCCAGGCTCGCCGCGCCGGGCGCCGCCCGGGCCGATGAACGCCACTTCGTGATCGGTGCCGCGGATGCCGATGGTCGCGTTGGGTGTGACTATCTCGTAATTGGCTTTGTTGACGACGCCTATGCTGCCTGTGAGGGTGCGAAAGCTGCCGTTGATGAGACTTAGCAGCCCGCGTTCCTTGTCACCCTTCTGGTTCGCGACGGCGTATTCGTCAATACGCAGTCGCGTGTCAGGTCTTAACCAGATCATGGCCTCGTCGCTCATGCGGATTTGCACATTGGAGTTGGCGCCAGTGGCCACCGTATCCCCTTCGTATAGTTGCACGCCGCGTTGGGCCGTGCGCTCCAGGCCGGAGCGTTCCCATACGCGGGCTTGTCCCATGACCATTTGGATCACCCCGGCCGCCGACCACGCCGTGCTGGCGGCGAGCAGGAGCAGGCAGGCGGCAGCGCAGCGTGCACCGAAGCCTAAGCCTAAGCCTAAGCCTAGGCGCTTCGCGGCTGCGTGGCGCGTGGTGGTCGGTATGGTTTGAACGGGTCGGGTGAACATGGGGTGGGATCTATCGTTGTGGGGCGCTGTCGTTTGGGTTTGTTTTAGGTATGCACTGAACAAGGGGGCAAGCCCTTTTGTCTATCTGTATATCCCCCACTGCAGAGAATGGCGCTTACTTAGCACCTTCCCTCTCCCCTTGCGGGAGAGGGACAGGGAGAGGGGGAATGCCGGCAGATTCGATCTTGCACGCATTCACCCTCTCCCCCGCCCTCCCCCGGCTAGGGGGAGGGAGTGCCTTGGTCACGGTTTTGCACGATGTCATGATTTATAAAAAAGCTCTTCAGAATTCCGCTAAGTAAGTGCCATTCCCCAATGCAGAGGGAAGTTTGTTGAGGCGGTCTTGTTTTCAGTACTTGATCAGCGCTTCCTTGGATTTATTGTCTGTGGCTAAACCGGGGCGGTGCGATTTGCTTGCTTGCCGTGCATCGCGCGCGCAATGGTTGCAGTGGCCGCAATGGCCACAGTGGCCGCAGTAGCCGCAGTGGCTGCAGTGGTCGTAGTGGCATTGGCGTCGCGAGATTGCGCATGGCATGTTAAGCGTAAGTCATGCAACAGGTGTGCCAAATAGCGTGAATGAAAGCGTAGATTTGTAAAGAGCAGGGGGGTGGGGCGTGGATAAAGCGTGCTACTGGGCTTGTTGTGTTGGTGTTATTTGCGTTGTTGGTGTTGTTGGAGTTGTTGGAGTTGTTGGAGTTTGAGTTGTTTGTGGCAAAGCTCCTGCGCATCGGCTGGCGCAACAAGGCGGGCCTATGCGCGCTAGGTGCGCTGATTTTGCGGATGTGTCGCGCTTACCGGCAAAGCTTTGCCGTTTTGCTGACAGCGTCTTGCCGTATTGGGTTCGCGGCCTGTCAAAAATTTACCGCCTCTCTTAACTATCTGAAAGATAGATAAAAAAAATATGGCATCGCTTTTGCTTTATGGGCTGTGTGCAGCAAGAGTCGGCAGTCGCCGGCCCCAGAAAAGTTAGCGCAATCGAGGAGTCTTTTATGTCGACTATCAATACCAATGTCAAAGCCTTGAGCGCCCAAAACGCGCTCAAACTCAATGACCACGCCCTGACGACGGCGATGGCGCAATTGTCCACGGGCAAGCGCATCACTTCGGCCGGAGACGATGCAGTCGGCATCGCCATGGGCTCGCGCATGACGCAGCAGATCAAGTCGCTGGACCAGGCGGTACGCAACGCCGGGGACGCCATCTCGATGATCCAGACCGCGGAGGGCGCGACCAATGAGATCACCAGCATGCTGCAGCGCATGCGTGAACTGTCTATTCAGGCGATGAACGAAACGAGCGCGGCTGACCAGCCGACCTACGCCACCTTGGTGCAAGGCACCGCGGTTCCCGCCGGTTCGGTTGCCGCTTTGCTTGCCAATCAGATGACGATCAACGGCTTTAACCTTGGTGCGGCGCTTGCGGACGGGGTTTCCAGTGTGCAGAACACCATTAGCGGTGTCGCAGTGGCCAACGCCATCAATGCCATCAGCGCGCAGAGCAAGGTGAGCGCCGTGGTGGGTAAAACCATGGTCACCGGCGCGCCGATTACTGCTGCGACCACCGGTGGCACCGGCACCAACCATGCTATTGCGGATGGGGATGTCAAGATCAATGGCGTTTCTATCGGCGCCATTGGCGCGGTCGCGACCGCACCGGAGCGTGGTGCGCAGATGGCTGCGGCGATTAACGCCCTTACCCCTCAGACCGGTGTCGCTGCGACCTTTTCTGGCACGACCGGTGCGGTGGCCCTGGAGGCGGCCGACGGTCGAAATATTACTGTGTCGGTGAAGGAAAACGCCGCTGCCATAAACGGTGCGGTTACCGGTCTGGCTACCGACGGTGCCGTTGGTGGCGGCGCAAATTACACCACCGCTACGCTACGTTCGGCGGTGAAGTTGACCAGCACAGACGGCGGCGGCATTGCCGTGGGCGGGAATGCTGTGACCGTGCTGGCCGCAACCGGGCTCACCACAGCCTATACCGCGGCCACGACGACGCCGGGTACGGCTGCGCGCGGTTATCTTGATCTTGAGTTCCAGCAGCTGAAAAAAGAAATCGTCCGTATTGCCAATAACACCGAGTGGAATGGTTTTCCTATTTTGAACGGTTCGGCTGGCCAGGCCCTGGGGCCGGTTCCGGTGCAGCGTGTCGCCGCGAACAACCAATACCTGGGTGCCATTGCTTACACTGCGGGGGCGGTGAGCTCCGGCAACGCGGGCGCTTTCACTTCGGGTGGCAGCGGCGCTCTGGCCAAGTCGGGCAGCCTCGCCATCACCCTTGGCGCTGCGCCTAACGGTACGGCGGTGCTCACGCTTAACGATGGCAGTCGCGTCAATCTTGCTCTGACCTACGCCAACAAGGTGATCAGCTTTACCAATACGGCGCTGACCGAGGGCGCCGGCACCTTCACCCTCACCACAGCCGGTGCGGACTGGGCCAACACCAATAGCGCATCGCTGACAATCGGCCGCAGTTTTGGCGCACTCGATGCGATGCGCGTCAACGATGTGGCGATTAACGGGGTTAATCTGGCGGCCTCCTCGGCGCTGGACGATGCGCGTTCCCCGGCGGCCAATGCCGCCGCCAGTGCCATTGCCAAAGTGGCTTCGATCAATGCGACTACGGCGGCCACCGGCGTGAGTGCCGTGGTCGGTAAAACAGTGCTTGTCGGCGCGGCCCAGTCTGGCGTGGCCGCCCAGGTCGGAACGTCCACCGGTACGCTAAGTATCAACGGCTATGTTTCGTCCACGATTACCAGCATTGAGGGCAATCCGCGCGCCTCGCGTGCGGCGGTGCTCGATGCGATTAACCGCATGAGCAGCAAAACCGGGGTGGTGGCTGTGGATACGGGTACGGATTTGACCGGTGTGCGGCTTGAGGCGGCAGACGGGCGCAATATTGAAGTGGCTTTTAACACCGAATCGACGGCCGCCGATTTTTCCGCCCGTACCGGCCTCAAGCAGGGTGTGCAAAGCGCCACCTACTCGCTGCAAGCCAAGGTCGAGACCGCGATCAACATCACCGCCCCCTCTGCCGGGGTGATTGGCCGCAGTGGCCTGCAGGCGGGCAATTTTGCCGATAACGTCGCCGTGGTGAGCGGTATGGCGCGCGCCCCGGTGCAGGCGGCGACGGCGCAGTCACAGAGCGTGACGCTAGGCGGTACCGTTGCCGTTAGCGATAGCTTCAGTATCACCGTCAACGGGAAGCTCAAGACTTTCACCGCCACGGCAACAAACATAGAGAACGTGCGCGCCGGGCTTATCGCCGCGATCAATGCCGATGCGACTTTGGGGGTGAGCGCCGCCAACGGTGGCAGCCTCAATGAGTTACAACTTGCCGCGTCGGTCCCGGGCACCGCCTTCACTTGCGTTGTGAGCAAGAGTTCGGCTGCCGGAACGCTTGCCACCGCCGAACTGGTTGCCAACGCGGCCGCGCAGAGCAAGCCACTGCAGGCGGGCGATTTGCTGATTAACGGCGTGGCCATTCGGGCCACTAGCGCCAGTGACGACAAGCTTAGCAATCTTACGGCTTCGGGCAGTGACCGATTGGCCAGTGGCCTTGCGATTGCTGCGGCGATTAACGCGCAAAGCGCGCTGACCAAGGTCAGCGCCAAGGCCAACGCCGTGTCCACTAGCGGTGAGGTGACGACCACTGCCTTGCCTGTCACGGGTGCCCAGTCGTTGTTTATCAACGGTGTGCAGGTTTCTATCACCCTTACCCAGCACGAGTCGGCTTCGGCCAGGCGCGCTGCGGTAATTGCAGCGATCAACCTGCAGGGCGCCCAGCATGGTCTTGCCGCCAGTGATAACGGTAATGGTGTGACTTTGAGCGCCGCTGATGGCCGCAATGTTTCGGTCTGGTTTGATTCGAATGTGAAAGATTTGTCGGCGGCCAGTTTTGGCCTTGGCAAGGCCGGGGCGGTGGCGCAGGTGTCGACTGTTGTTGTCGGTGGGACGGTCGCCTCTACGGATACGGCGACGGTCGTCATCAACGGGACGAGCATCACCTCGGCGCAGGCTGGGGGCACCAATACGGCCGATCTGGCCGGCAGGCTGGCGACGGCGATTCAGGCCAAGATCACCGACGGTAGCTTAAAGAATATCTCGGTTGCCTTGGTCGGTTCGACTTTGACGCTCAGCTCTACTGTGGCGGGCAGCGGTTTTGACCTGAACGGCGCGGCGGCGACCAACCCGGCCGCTGCCATCACCCTTGCCAAAACAAGCGCCAATAGCCTTGGCAGCAACGAGGTGGTGGGTATTCGCGATGCCTTGGCGACGAGCAAAGGCGGGATGACGCTCTACGGTAGTGTGAGTCTTTTGGCGAGCATTCCCTCCGCCCCTCCGGCCAGGGTGGCCGGTCAGCCCGGGCCTGTCATGGCCTCTACCGGTGAAATCACCGTTAGGGCCGGTAGCAATGGCTTTGGCAGTGGCTCCAATTTCAGCAGCATAGGCTTGGTCGAGGGTCAGTTTGGCGGCAAGTCTGCGATCCCGATGTCGTCGCCACGGATCGGACGCCTTAGCTTTCAGATTGGTGCCGGCACCGGTCAGGATGTGTCCATAGACTTTGAGGACTTTGGCAGTGGCGGGTCGGTCACCGGTGAGATTACGGGTGATTTCAGTGCGACGGTTCCCTTGGTGCGCATTGATACGACGCAAAGTGCGGGCGATGTACTGGCCAAGCTTGATCGCGCCATGGCGCGGGTTGATGCGGCCCGCGCCAACATGGGGGCGGTGACGAATCGCCTGATGCATGCGGTTGATAATTTGACCAATGTCTCTATCAACGCGGCGCGTTCGCGCGGTCAGGTGTTGGACGCCGATTACGCGAAGGCATCCTCTGATCTTGCACGGGCACAGATTATTCAGCAGGCGGGGATGGCGGTGCTCGCCCAGGCCAACACCAGCCAGCAAAGCGTGCTCAAACTGCTGGGCAATTGAGGCGGAGGTCCATTGAGAGAGATTGAACTGATGTGCTTCGGACGGGGTGCGATTGATGCGTGCTGAAGGGCCATCGCCCCCTGGGGGCGGCTCGCGGCTGACCCAGTCGACGGTGGCGCCGGACTCGGCGCCAAATTGCTGGCAGTGCCGCTATTTTGGCCTCAGTTGGCAGCCGGCAATGCCTTATTTGTGCCGCGTGATGGGCTTCAAGAGCAAGGTCTTGCCATGCATTGAGGTGTTGCGTGCAGATGGTCAGCACTGCCAGGGTTTTGCCCCCAAACCGCTCAATCCGGCGCCCCCAAGCTAGCGCGTTTATGTGAGTCGGGGCGCAGTGCGCGCCGCCCGGGTTGGCCGCGCCAAGCTGCTTGCGTCGCCAGTTTGCGCGGTTTGCGCGCCTGGCTGTAGACCCGGCGGGGGTGGCTGTCAGGAAAGTGCCAATACGGCAGGCCTTCGCGACCCCCTGATGTGTTAAATAATAACCTATTGAATTTAATGAATAAATTATTGTGGCATGCGGCTTGCTTAATAAGCTTCATTGAATAGAACAAGGTGACACCGTGAACAACGAGATGTCGGAAAAACGCAACGTGCTTTGGTTTGACCCGGTGATGCCGCTGGTCGAGGCTGAACGCGCTTGCCTGCGTCAGGCGGGCATCAGCGTGCTGGAGGTGTATTCGCTCATCGATCTTCGGCGTGCTTTGGGCAAAGGCTGGGCGGTGGTTGTCCGGCTCGAGGCGGGCGGCGCCTTGCTCGCCGAAGTACAGACCTTGATGCGCGGGATGCGAAGCGGTATTCCATTGGTTTGCCGGGTTGATCGACATCACCTTGAGATGGGTGTGCAGGCCATGCATCAGGGCGCAGCGCACGTGTTGTCGGCCGATGATTGGTCCGTGCAGTCTTGGAGCGCCGTGTTCGGTTTGTTGGCCGCTCCCGAGGAGCAGCAAAATTTCATTTTTGTCGATCCAGCCAGCCAGAAACTGCTGGAGCTGGCCGAACGCGTGGCGCAGGCTGGCGTGACTACCTTGCTGACCGGTCCGACCGGAGCCGGGAAAGAGGTGCTTGCGCGTGTCCTGCACGATGCCTCGCCGCGACGTGACGGCCCGTTTATCGGCCTTAACTGCGCCGCCATGCCCGAGAGCATGATTGAAGATTTGTTGTTCGGGCACGAGAAGGGTGCCTTTACCGGGGCGGTGCGCGAACACCTCGGGGTATTCGAGCAGGCCAACGGGGGCAGTCTGTTTTTGGATGAGATAGGCGAAATGCCGATCCAGTTGCAAAGCAAACTGCTGCGGGTGCTGCAAGAGCGCCAGGTGACGCGCCTGGGCGCGCTCGGTCATGTGGCTGTGGATGTGCGTCTGATTGTTGCCTCCAACAAAGATTTGCGCGCGGCGATTCAAGCGCGGGAATTTCGTGAAGACCTGTATTTTCGTATCAGCACGTTCAAGCTGCGCGTGCCGGCATTATCCGAGCGCCGGCAGGACATCCTGCCGCTCGCCCGCCATATGCTTAACGTGCACGCCTGCTCGAGCCAGGACTGGGTTATTTCCGATGAGGCCGAAACCTTGTTGGTCGAGTATGCATGGCCGGGCAACGTACGCGAGCTCTCCAATGTGATTCAACGTGCCCTGGTGCTCAGCCGCGGCCCCTTGATTGGCGCCGAACACCTGATATTTGAGGACCAGTCTGACACCGACCGATCCGGGGTGTCCTTTCTGCCTCCGGCGCAAGGCTTGCCGGTGCGCGAGGCCGGTTCGGTCGATAAATTGGGCCTGGATGCGGCGGTGAGAAGCAGCGAGCACCGCGCGATTTCGGCCGCCCTTAGCGGGGCGGCCAACCGGCTGGAAGCGGCCAAATTACTTGGTATCAGCCCGCGCACCTTGCGCTACAAGTTGGCGCAATTGCGCGAACACGGGTTGTCCGTCAGTCACGGTAAATAGGGGCGAGAGATGATAGAAAAAACGAACATGGCAAGTATTCAGTCGATGATGGCGCAAATTCGCCAGTACGAGGCGCGCGCCATGGGGGCGCCCGAGGCGGGCATGCCCATTGCATCTGGTGAGGCCACGGCCAAAACCAGCACCGGCTTTGGCGACCTGGTCAAGGGCGCAGTCGATTCGGTCAATGCGCAGCAGAAGAATGCGCAGGCTCTGGCTACCGCGTTCGAGAAGGGGGAGGACGTGCCCCTCACCGATGTGGTGCTGGCAATGCAAAAATCCTCCATCGCCTTTGAGGCCACCTTGCAAATTCGCAATAAGGTGATGAGAGCCTACGAAGACATCAAGAACATGCCGATTTGAAAATGAACGACGCGAACCACACTAGGATTGACTGACTATGGCTACTCTTGCACCCGGGCTTGCGCCAACTGTTGTTGGCAACACTGCGCCATCCACCGGCATGGTTTCCAACGCGCCTAGCGCGACCGCTTCAACCGGCACCAGCCTTGCTTTGCCGCAACCGGGTCCGGTTGCCGTGCTCTCCTCCTTGGGCGGCGTGTTGCAGCAGCCGGCGGTAAGAAAAGCCATGCCGGCGATTGTCATGTTGGCGATCCTGCTCGCCTTTGCCACACTTTATTTCTGGATGCAGGAGGCCCCTTACCGCGTGGTGTTTCCCGGCATGCACGAGTCCGACCAGCAAAGTGCATTCGATGCGCTCAAGACGGCCAATCTTAATCCGCGTATTGATGCGACGAGCGGCCAGCTTGCCGTGCCTGCCGGGCGTTATCATGAGGCGCGTATTCTGCTTGCCTCGCAGGGGATCCCGAAGGCGCAGGGGCGGGGCATTCTCGACTCGCTCAAAGATCAGTCGGCGATGACCACCAGTCAGTTTATGGAGCAGGCGCGTTATGCCGCAGCCATAGAGCAGGAGTTGGCCAAGAGTATTACCCAGATTGGCTCCATCCAGGGGGCCAGGGTGCACCTTGCGCAGACCAAACAAAGTGCTTTTGTGCGTGACCGTGAGCGCGTCAAGGCCTCTGTGGTGGTGACGCCGCACGGTGGCAGGGTGGTTTCGCCCAACCAAGTGCAGGCGATTGTGCATCTGGTCGCCTCGAGCGTGCCCTATTTGGCGGTGGAAGATGTGTCCGTGGTAGACAATCTGGGTAATCTGATCAGCAAGGCCCCCGGGGATGCGGTGCTTGGCCTGACAAGCGTGCAGACGCAACACAAGCAGCAGGTCGAGGACGCCTACCGCAAGAAAATTTTGCAATTACTCGAGCCGGTCGTGGGCGAGGGCAATGTGCGCGCCCAGGTCGATCTGGTGTTGGATTTTAACCAGGTCGAGATGGCGTCCGAGGACTTTGACAATCGCCGTACCGGACCCAAGACGCGCTCCGAGGTGCTGTCTGAGGAGCGCGGTGGCTCGAGCGAAGCGGGTGGCGGGGTGCCCGGTTCCTTGTCAAATTCGCCGCCGGGGGACGCAAAGATCAATCCGGATTCGACCGCCACGACCATGGCAGAGGAGAAAAAGAGCGGCTCTTCTTCGCTCAACAGCAAGTCGACACGGAACTACGAACTGGACAAGGCCGTTCGGCATGTCAGGACTTCACCGGGCAATATTGAACGGGTGTCGGTTGCGGTGGTGATCAAGGAGCGGGAGCCGGCTCCGGCTGCGGTGCCCGCGGGTGCCGTGGCGGGCAAGGCTGCCCCGGCGGCGCCGGCCCCAGCCCCGGTGGCTTACAGCGCCGAGGAGCTTGAGCGTCTGGCCAGTCTGGTCAAAGGCGTGGTTGGTTTTAGCGCGGAGCGTGGTGATCAGGTCAACTTGATGCCGGCTAAGTTCGATCTGCCCGCGCCCGTTGTCCCCCTGACTTCGAATTGGTATGAGAACGACGTCACCGTGAACGGCCTCAAGGTGGCTCTGGCCGCACTGGTGGTTGTGGTGATTCTGCTGACAGTTGTCCGCCCGGTGCTGGTGTCTTTGTTGCTGCCCGCGCCGGTGGCTGCCCTGGGCCTCCCCGGTGCCGTGGGTGGCGAGCTTGGTGCTGATGGCATGTCCATGGTTGACGGCGAGTCGGTGGAGGATTTCAAGACACGCCTGAAGAAATCGGCCGCGCCGAAAAAATCCAGTATTTCGGCCGAGATGCTGGATACTGCAAACAGCTATGATGACAAGGTGGCATTGGTGAGAATGTTGGTGGCCGAAGACTCAGGTCGGGTTGCCAATGTGCTAAAAAACATGATTAAGCGGGATGCGAGCTGATGAGTGCTGCCGAAAATGCAAAAGCAGGTGCCAACTCTATGAGTCCGGAGGTGCGGCGTGAATTGGATGAGTTGACGAACATCCAGCGCGCCGCAGTTTTGATGTTGCTGTTGGGCGAGCAGGAGGCCGCCAACATCATCAGCCACCTTAACCCGAAGGAAGTGCAGCCCCTGGGCGCGGCGATGGTGTCTGTGGCCGACTTGTCACAAGGGGCGATAAGTTCCGTGCTCGATGAGTTTATCGCCACCATCAAGCAGCAGTCCAATCTTGGGCTCGATGTCAGCGATTATGTCGAGAACGTACTCAAGCGCGCCTTGGGTGATGATAAGGCGGCTTCAGTGCTGGGGCGCATCATGCCCGGACAATCGAGCAAGGGCTTGGACATTTTGCGCTGGATGGATGCGCGCTCCATCGCCGACATGATTCGCGGCGAGCATCCGCAGGTGGTGGCGATCATCCTGTCGGTGCTCGATTCTGACGTGTCCGCGGATGTGCTCAATTTCCTGCCGGCCGATTTGCGTCCGGAGATTGTGTCCCGGGTGGCCAATCTGGATACGGTGCAGCCATCGGCGATGCAGGAGCTCGAACAGATTATGAAAAAACAATTTTCGTCGAACTCTTCCAGTGCTTCCTCGAGCTTTGGCGGGGTTAAGGCAGCGGCAAAAATTCTCAACTTCACCAAGACCACACCGCTGGCGAACATCATGAAGGGGGTCACTGCGCTCGATGGCGAACTGGCGCAGCAGATTCAGGACAATATGTTCACCTTTGACAATCTGGAGACTTGCGACAATCGCAGCATCCAGGTGCTGATGCGTACGATTGAGCCCGATTTGCTCATGGTTGGCCTCAAGGGCGCCGATGAGCCGGTAAAGAACAAGTTTTTCGACAATATGTCCTCCAGGGCCCGCTCCATGTTTGTTGACGACATGGAGGCCAAGGGGCCGCTGCGGCTTGCAGATGTTGAGGAGGCGCAAAAGCAGATCATGCGCATTGCCCGCAAACTCGCCGATACCGGTGACATAGTGCTGGCTGGTGGAGGCGACGATTTTGTCTGATTCTGCGCCACCGGCAGCTGACGATTGGCGGCAGGATGCGACACTGCGGCACGCCCCGATTGGTCAGGACAAGCCATTTTCGCCATTTTGGGTGACTACGGCGGCGACCGCGGGTTTTACCGTCGATTTGCCGCTGGATGCGTCTGCGGGAAATTCCGCGCTTGAGGGGACATTGCCGGGCGGTGCCGGCGTGCATGCCCAAGATAGGGCAGCCGCTGGCGTGGACCGCGATGGCGGGGGCGGTGCTTTGTCGCACCCGGGCGCTGCCGGGGCGGCGACAGACCATGCAGGCGACGCAGCATTGGCGGGCCCTGATCCGGCTGTGCTCGCGCGCGAGCGTGAGGCGGGTTTTGAGGCGGGCCGTGCAGCGGCGCGCGCCGAGTTGCGCACGGAAATGGAAACACAGAGACGCGAGCTTGCTGCATTGATCGCCTCGGCCGAACAGGCGGTGGCCGATCCGAGGCAGTTTTTTGCGCCGATGGAGCGCCTCGCCATTCACCTGGCGGAGCAGCTTGTGCGCGGCGAGCTTAGTTTGTCGGGTCGTGCGATCAGGCGCCTGGTCGAAAATTCACTTATGGAACTGGATCAGCGCGCTCTGAAAGTGCGGGTCAAGCTGCATCCGGCTGACATGGATAAATTCTGTGCCTTGCCCGGCGAACTCGGCGAGAGCATAGAGCTCGTGCGGGATCCGGCGCTAGGGCGTGGCAGCGTAAAAATTGAAATGACCGACGGGGCGATCGACGATTTGATCGAACATCGTCTTGATGCGATTTGCGCGTCATTGCTGGGGGAGGGGGCTGAGCTTCGCTCGCCGCGCCCGCGCGGTCGCGAATCGACGTTCGAGCCGGCCAAAGTCGTTGCAGATTTGGACGGGGTTCTGAGTCACGATTTTGACAAGAGCGGGCACGGTGCTGATTTGCATGATGTTGCCTCTGCTTTTGATGCTGATGTTGACCCTGATGCTGATGCTGCCCTTGATGGTGATGGCGGCGGCTATGCGCATGGTCTTGGCCGAGGGGGTGGCTTTGTCGCTTGATTTTTCAGCGGAGGCGGCAGCGGCGGCATTGCGCAGTCGTGTCGGTGCGCCCTCGCGCAGCGGCCGCCTGGTGCGCATGGTGGGCCTGACCCTGGAGGCGCAGGGGGTTATCGCAGCGCAGGGGGCGCTGTGTTCAGTGGAGAACCCGGGTGGGCCGCCTCTTGAGGCGGAGGTGGTCGGTTTTAACGACCGAACCACTTACCTGATGCCCTTCGGAGATGCTTCGGGCATTGCGCCGGGGGCGGCAGTGCGTATTCTCAGTCGTTCGTCCAAGGCGCGCCTGGGGGTCTCCCTGCTCGGACGTGTGATCGATGCCAGAGGAGAGCCGCTTGATGGCAAACCGGCGCCCGATTGCCAGGATGAACTTGGGTTGCAGGGCCTGCCTGTCAACCCGCTTGAGCGCGGCCCCATAGACAGTGTGCTTGATGTGGGCGTCAGGGCGATCAACGGCGTGCTCACCATCGGTCGCGGGCAGCGTATCGGCCTCATGGCTGGATCGGGTGTGGGGAAAAGTGTTTTGTTGGGCATGATGACGCGCTACACGAAGGCCGACGTGGTGGTGATCGGGCTGATCGGGGAGCGCGGCCGTGAGGTGAACGATTTCATCAAGGAGTCGCTCGGGCCCGAGGGCCTGGCCAAGTCAGTGGTTGTTGCAGCACCGGCGAATGTTTCGCCGGTGCTGCGCCTTCGTGCCGCGAGTCTTACGCATCTTATTGCCGAGTATTTTCGCGACCGCGGTCTTAGTGTGTTGATGCTGGTGGACAGCCTGACGCGTGTCGCACACGCGCAGCGCGAGATCGGCCTTGCGGTCGGGGAGCCGCCCACCGCAAAGGGCTATCCGCCTTCGGTGTTCGCCTTGCTGCCCAATTTGATCGAGCGCGCGGGAGTCGGACGACACGGCAACGGCGCCATCACGGCGATTTACACCGTACTGATGGAGGGCGACGATTCATCCGACCCGGTGGTCGATATCGCCCGCGCCTCCTTGGATGGCCAGGTAATGCTTTCTCGGGCGCTCGCTGATGCGGCGCACTATCCGGCGATTGACCTCACTGGATCGATTTCGAGGGTGATGCAGGCGATTGTCGAGCCAGGAGCATTGCGCGAGGCTAATCGGTTCCGGCGGCTGTGGACGCTATACCAGCAGAACGCTGATTTGATACAGATCGGCGCCTATCAGGCCGGATCAAACGCCGAATTGGACGAGGCCATCGCGGTGCGCTCGCATATGGAGAATTTCCTGCGCCAGGACATGCATATCGGCGTGGATTACCCCGATACGCTGGCGGCGCTGACCGGCTTGATGCAGGGGTGATGTCATGTTGATGCAACTTTTGATGCAATTTTTTATTCAGTCATGGGCGCTCTTTGAATAAAGCACAGATCTGGTCGCTGCTGGCCTCGCGCGCCGAGAAAAAAGCCGCCGGGGCGCTGGCAATGGTTGGCGGGGCGACGCAGGTGCTCGATGGCCTTGTGGCCAGCGAGAGGCGGGTGCGCGATCTGCATGCCGAGTATGCCAGGCGGCTGCGCGACACGCAGAGTGAATCGCATGGCATGGCGCAGATTGTGTTGTTGCGTCGCTATATTGCGCATATTGAGATGCTGCAGGAGAGGCTTGCGCTTAGTCGCGTAAAGGCCGAAGGCGAGCTTGCGGCAGCGCGGGAGCGTTATCTGGCGGCCGAGGCGGAGCATAAGAAAATGATCAAGCTCTGTGAGCGTGAGGATGAGCGGGTGCGGCGTGTTCGCCAGGAAAAGGAATTGCGCGCCATGGATGCGGCGGCGATTGCCCAGTTCAACCGGCGCTAGCCCCAGCCTGTTTGCCCTGCCGGGGATGGGGGGCGCATTGGTTTCATTGCGAACCGCCTTGCCGGCGGCCGCGATTGCAGCTTGCTCAATGAAATTTAACAAATAAAGGTTGGTTTAACTGTTTCGATTGGGTTTCAATAGCAGCATTGAAGTTGGCAGTCTTGGTCGGCAGTCAAAGTGGGCAGTCCCCAAAGGCGGAGTCAGTGTGCAAATCTTATTCCGTTACAATAACAATACGCGGCTAAATGGCTCGGGCAAAACACATTTTGCTACCGGTGCTGGCTGTTTGACTTTACCTGTTATACGGAGGCGGAATGATCAGCAGCACGCTTAGTCTGGCGGACGTCAATGAGCTGGAGTATCTGGCGGTATTTTCCGGACTTGTCGTGCTCGGCGGCCTGTTGGCGGGCCTGGCCAATTTCTTTATTAGCGACCGCGGGCGGCGTCCGAACTCCGGCCTGATGCGCGAGCTGCTGATAGGCGTGGTTTGCGCCATCACCATCCCTTTGTTCCTGACTCTGTTATCGAGCTCGCTGATGAGCAGCCCCAAGCTCGCCTTGCTTGATTTTCTCCGGCTTTTCTCTGTTGTCGTCGGCTATACGATGATCATTCGCCGGCTCTTTTCCGGGAGTACGGAAAAGCCATCCGGGGAGCATCGCGCCCCTAGCCTGCTCTCGTTCATCGAGGTGGAAATTCTGCGCAGCGTTGAGGCCAACCCGGTGGCGCACAATGCCCTGCCGCAGCTTGCCCCCGATTTGCGCATTTCCTCGAGCAAGGTCGGCGAGCGGGTGCGCTGGCTGATGCAAAGCGGGTTTCTTGGCATCCGCGCGGATCAGTCTAACCAGGGGGAAATGTTTGTCACCGCCGCCGGCTGGACTGCGCTTAACAAAACCTTGCAGCATGGTGTGGAGTAGCACGCTGCCATGATGGTGATGACGCAATTGTCGCGGAGCCTGGCGATTGGATAGCCCCGTCAGGATTATCGGCAAGGGAAGCGCCGCGAAGGCGCTGCTGCGGCTGATTGAAATGTGCGCGACTTCGGCGGCAACAGTGCTGGTGAGCGGGGAGAGCGGCACCGGCAAGGAGCTGGTGGCGCAGGCGCTGCACCGCCAGTCGCAAAGGACAAAAGGGCCTTTTGTTCCGCTCAATTGTGCGGCGATCCCGCGAGACTTGCTTGAGAGTGAGCTCTTTGGCTATCGCAAGGGGGCGTTTTCGGGCGCGATCACCGACCGTGTGGGCCGTTTTGAGCTGGCCAATGGGGGAACGCTCTTCCTCGACGAGATCGGCGATATGTCGCTGGACATGCAGTCAAAGCTGCTGCGCGTTCTGCAGGAGCGGGTTGTCGATCCTATCGGTTCCAGCCAGCAGGTGCGCGTTGACGTGCGCGTGATTGCCGCGACGCACCGCGATCTGGAGCAAGAGTGTGCGGAGGGGCGTTTCCGGGAAGACCTCTTTTACCGCTTGAATGTGTTGCCCATCACGGTACCCGCGCTGCGTGATCGAATCGAGGACATCCCGGATCTGATTGCACATTTTGCCGAAAAACATGCGCTTACGGGCGCGAAGGCGGTCAGTTTTGACGCTGAGTTTCGAACGGTTTTGCAGCAATATTCCTGGCCCGGAAATATTCGTGAGCTCTCCAATCTTGTGCATCGCCTCGCGGTGCTCTTCCCCGGAGAGCGCCTGAGTTGTCGTTCCATACCGCTGCAGATGTTGCCAAAGAAAATGCACGCCTTGTTACCGGCCAACACGGCGCCCGAGGCGGTAGAGCCAGCCGATGAGAATGCGATGCGGCCCACACTTGCGGGGGTGGTCGGGCCCACTCTGGTTACCGAAGACGGCGACTTCAGTGAGATCCGAAGCGCTTATCCTGTCGTGGCCGCCAACTCGGTCGAGGAGATCATCATGATAGCCAATGGCAGACGGGATTTTCCCGACGAGGGGGTGTTTCTCAAGGCGCAACTGGCCGATTTCGAGAAAAAACTCATTGCCCATGCGCTCAATCATGCGGGTGGCAACATATCGCGGACCGCGCAACTGCTCAATTTGCAGCGCACGACCCTTATCCAGAAGCTGAACAAGTTAAAGGGTGAGGATTCGGACGATATGGATTCGCCACCCCACTCTGCTGCGGCCAACGGGTAGCTGCGCAGTCCCGGCAGTTATGATGGATGTGTCTGCGACATGGGAAAGACTCTATTTTCAGAACTTGCCGCCTGCTTCAGTCCCAGTGGAGGGGTAGTCTGGCATTTGCGCGCTTTGCGACTACGGCGGCAATGGGCCGATTTCAACGGCAACATTGCCTTGTGGCTTAATCAGTGGGAGCACCGATGCACAGGACTGCTGCTGTTGGGCCCCAGCGCAGGCTGGTGCCTTCCGGACAGTTTTTTATGCCGTTTTCCCAGCATTCATGCGGTGGATACGGATCCGCTGGCCCCCGCGCTGTTCGGTTTGGTTCACGGCCGGGCACTAGCTTCAAGCGGGGTGAAGCTCTCCTGGGAAAGGGCCGACATATTTATGGCCTTGGAGCGTCTGCTCGAAGCCTTTCCGGGTCATGCCCTGCTGTTTTGCAACATGCTCGGTCAGCATGCTTTGCACAGGCCAGAAGCGGGGCTTGCTGAAGCCGAAATTGCAGCGCTCGGCCGGCGGCTCAAGGGGCGTCAGTGGGCGTCTTTTCATGACCGGCTATCGGGGCTCTGGGCGGCGAATAGGCCGGTGCCCCAAGCTTTTATTCTTGATGCAACCGAAGAGGCCATGCCCTTGGCGAAACGGGTAAGCGCCGCCGGGGAGTGGCGTGATCATTTGACGACCCGGGTGCTGCCCTCATCCGGCGCGCGCTTGCTCTTGCCCTGGATGATACGGCCGGGGCGTCTGCATTGGATCGAGGCTGGTTGTGTCGGCTGAACTGCCGGGGCGTGGCGTGCACGTGCCAATGACAAAGCGCATGGTTTTTTCGCTGCGCTTGTCGTATCGCGCGTATGTGGCAAGGTGGCGCACGATCGCGGTAATTTGCGCTTTTGCGGCGGGCATGTTCGGTTGCGGTTTCGATGAAACCCCCGAAGACGGACTACGGGCGTTTGACCGGGGAAATTATTCCGAAGCCGAAAGAATTTGGGGCGGGCTAGCGCAGAACGGCAACGCAACGGCACAATTTAATCTTGGGCGGATGTATGAGCTGGGGGTGGGCGTGGTTCAAAACTACGACACTGCGTCGCACTGGTATCGCAAGGCGGCTATTCGCTCAAATCCCTATGCACAGGGCAACCTGGCCGTGCTCTACGCGCATGGCAGGGGCGTGCCCCAGGATTTTGTTCAATCCTATGTGTGGTCGACCTTGGCGGCGGCCGGCTATTCCAATTGGTCCGGGAATCTTCGCAATACGGCGCTAAGGAATCGCGACATCGTCGCCGTTCGTATGAACGCTTCAGACATGAGCGCAGCGCAACGCCAGCTGGAAAAGCTGGCCCTGGAAGTACATCCCTAGCAGCCTGTCGGACTTAAGGGAAGCTTCTGACGATTGATTGAATCGGCGGGGCGCACGACCAGTTTCCGTAATCCGGTTTGGTTTTGCCTGCGTTTAACGTGACGCATGGGGGCAATCCTCGTGCCTTTGGGAAGGTTTCCCGGGTAAGTTCACAGTGAAACAATAGTCACTTTTGTCACTTTTTGACCGAATTTGACCGAAAGGGGCTAAGTCCGACAGGCTCTCTAGAGAGGGGCCTTGATGAGGCGGCCGCAGTAGCCCTTGATCAGGTCAAAGCTTCTGTCCCCTTTGAGGAAAAGGGTCTGCTGGAACTCACCGGTGGCGCGAACGACGGTGAATTGTTCCCCCGTGACCATGGTGCCGAAACGCTCGAACATAGCGGGCCGAGTAACCAGGATTTTTCCGTCCTTTTGGGTCAATGAGCCTTTTCTTGCCTCGGAGAGCACAAGGTCACCCTGATACCAGCCGGTTTTGGCTTCAAATTCCAGGCCTACGATGATGGTTTTGGTCTGCACGCGCGGTGGGGCGTCGAAACCGTTCACCGGCATGGAGTGGGTGGCTTCGCAAACGAGCGTGATGCTCGCCTCGCTGGTTTGCGGCACGACCGCCGCCGACTGCGCCGGAACGGCAACCGACTGGCCGAACTGCACCAGGCCGCTCTCGTAGCCTACCCAGCCTGCCACGCAAAACACCACCGTGGCGGCCAGTACGGCGATCAGCGCCACCGGTCCTTTCGCGGTTTTATTCATTTTCATCCTCTTGTTGAAGCGGTCTGTGGGAGGGCATTGCCAGGGATTAAAAGAAGAACGATCGCGTGTCGCTTGACGCCTCACTCGGTCCCTGCTGAAACCCGCCACGTGCCTGATAAATACAATTGTTGAAAATTATATCGGCTCGCCTGTTTTTGAAACCTAATTTTTGTCAACGCGCCGGTGATGGGTGATTGGTTTATTAAGATGAAATCCGGATTAAACCCACCGGATCGGCGCCATGGCGTCCTGGCCGGATTACCGAGGTGACATTGGCCGATGTCTGCGACCGAGCACGTTCAAACGCATAGGTTTTCGCAAAGCGAACTGGCTTTGTGGCGGCAGATTCATGGCGGGACGCCGCCGTGAGGTCGGTTCTCAGAGCTTCCGAGGGGCGCATGGCTGGGGCGGATCGGACTGGCGGGGCCGCACCGGGTAAGCCCGGGCGGCGCATGCGCATTGCGCTTTGCCTGATGGCGGTTTTAATGGTGTTCGGGTCCGCATCGACGATGGCGTCATCGGAATTGGGGTTCAGCTCAAGCCTTACGCCTGCGCTTATCGCGGACATGGTTGTTCGTTTCGGCCCTCGGGCAAGGCACCGACTCGCCGCCTGGGAGGACTTTGCCAGGGGGCAGCGGGGGACGGGGAAGGGTATGCCCTCGCCCGCTTATGAGAAGGGGCAGGTGCAGGCGGTGAACAGTTTCATCAACGCCGTCCCGTGGCGTGATGACCGGTCGCATTGGGGGCAGGAAGACTATTGGGCGACACCGGCAGAAACCCTGGCCAGCCACGGCGGTGATTGCGAGGATCTGACTATCGCAAAGTACTTTTTGCTGAAGGAAATCGGCGTTCCGATCGGGCGTATGCGCATTACCTATGTCAGGGCGGCAACAATCAAACAGCCGCATATGGTCTTGTCCTACTACCCCGAGGGTGTCGCCGAGCCGCTGATACTCGACAACCTTCATGGTGAAGTTCGTGCTGCCTCCGAGCGTCCCGATCTTATTCCCGTCTATAGCTTTAACGACGACGAGGTGCGACTGGTCGAAGGTAATCGCACCGGCCGCGCATCGCAGATACGGATGTGGCGGGGCTTTCTCGAACGCCTCGAAAAAGAGCGGGCGCGATGACATTTGCGCCGTAGGGCGCCGGCGCGTTTATCGCGCCGTAACCATAGGGTGGCCGCGTACGGATGCGCATGCCACTGACTTCCCTGCGGGGGCAGGGCGAAAATACGCGATGAAAAGAGAAATTGCGTATCATCCAAGTGGGCTTCGACCCATCGCGTAGAATCCGACCCATGCCAAGTTCATCTATAAAAAGCCGCGCATACAAGCGTGTTTCCCTGGCCGGCGCCTTCGTTTGTTTTGCCATTCTGGCGGGCGCGGGGACGCTGGTGCTCGCGCTGTACCAGCGCACCGTCACCGATTGGCAGGGCAGGGTGGACGGTGTGGCGCAGATGGTCGCGGAGCAGGCGAGCCAGTCAATCGGTGCGGCTTATCTCGTGCTCGATCGCGTGGCCGACAGGGTGGGGCAGGCGGGTGTGGGCGATTCGACCTCGCTGCGGCGCGCTGTAAGTTCGCCCGAAGCGTTCCAGTCGCTGCGCGACAGCATGCGCGACACCATCCGCATCCTTCCCCAAATTGGTCTTGCCAGCATCGTTGCCGATAACGGCGACGCTATGAACTTTACGCTTGGCGATGCCACCCCGGGCATCAATCAGGCGGATCGCGATTTTTTTCAATGGCACAAAGGCGATCCCAATGCCGGCATTTTTATCAGCCAACCGGAGCAAAACCGCGGTGACGGGCAATGGACGTTTTATCTCAGTCGCCGCTTGAACGACGCAGCAGGCCGCTTTATGGGCGTAGTGGTGGTCGGCTTGTCGGTGGATTTTTACAGTCAGTCTTTTGCTCGAATTAAGCTTGGCGAGGGACAGATTATTTCGCTGTTCCGGAAAGACTTGACGCTTTTGGCGCGTTTCCCGCCTGCGCAGCACCTGCTGGGAAAGCAGGTCCAGTCGGCTGCGGGATTTGCAACGGTTTCGAACAATAGCGGCAAACAGGGCGGGCTGGCGATGCAGACGGAGCGCGGCGCCGATGAGGGCGGCAAATCATTGCAGCTTGTTGCTACGCGCGAGATTGGCGCCTATCCGCTGATAGCGAGCGTCGTGGTGGATCGTCAGTTGTTCCTTGAGGTCTGGCGGCAATCGGCGCTGATGATCAGTGTGCTCGCCCTGGTCAGTATCGCCGCACTTGCCTGGGCCTTCCTCGGCTTGGTTAATCTGCTAAAGAAAAACCTGGCTTTTGCCGCCGAGGCCGATTCGCTCAGGAAGAGGGCGGATGGGCTGCGCGTGCAGGCAGAGGAGGCCAGCCTGGCAAAGTCTGAGTTTGTCGCATCAATGGGCTATGAGTTGCGCGCACCGATGCACGGCATGCTGGGTTTTTCTGAGTTGCTGCTGAGCACCGAACTTAACCCGGAGCAGCGTGAATTTGCCCGGACGATGCACGCCTCCGGCCAGGCTCTGATCACCATCATTAACGATGTCCTGGATATTTCACGCCTGGAAGTGGGGCGGCAAAAAATAGAAAATGTCAGCTTCAGCTGCGCGCAGTTGGGGCGGGAGGTTATTTCGCTTTATGGCGAGCTCGCAGCCGGCCAGGGAATTGCGCTTGCGCTGGAGATAGAGGACGATTTACCACCCTTTCTGGTGGGGGCGCCCGGGCGACTGCGTCAGGTTTTGGTCAACCTGCTTAGTAACGCCTTGAAATTTACGCCCAGGGGAAGGGTTGCGCTCATTATTCGCATGGTGGACACGGTCGGGAAGCTTGGCACGGCAGAGTCCGATGTGCAGAACGCTCCCGGTTCCGGCGCGTCGGTACGCTTGCGCTTTTCTGTGCGTGATACGGGCATCGGACTGAGTGAGGCGGCTAAAAAACGGCTTTTCGAGCCCATTTCTCAGCCGGATGGGGCGCTGACGAAGGAATACGGCGGCAGCGGATTCGGGCTGAGTATATGCAAGAAGTTGGTCAAGCTCATGGGCGGCTCGATCGGCGTTGTCAGCGAGTTTGGCAAGGGTGCGGAGTTTTGGCTGGAGTTGAACCTCAGGCGGCCGCTGGCAGAAGTCCCGATGTCCTTGGTGAGGGGCGATGTTGACACCCCCGCTGATCGCCAGCCCGCCCCTGGCGCCTCCCCGGACGCATCGGGAAAAAACTAGCCAGGTTCGGGAGCCTTAGCGAAATTACATTCAATGAGAAGAATACACCCCTAAAAGAGCGTTAATTTCCCCGATATCCCGATCATCTAAAGTTCCGGCTGAGGCCTTCAATCTTAATCCGCTCATGATTACATCATACGTCGCCTTGGACAAATCACGTTGCGCCAAGGACAGGCGGTGCTGCGCCGTTAAAACATCGGTATTAACCCTCATTCCTACTTCGTAACTTTTCTTGTTATAGGACAATGCAGACTCGCTCGAATCGACACCGGTCCGATACGCCTCAATCCTGGCCAGGCCATTCAGCACTTTCGAATAATGCTGCCGAACATCAGAGGTAACTCTTCGACGTACCGTTTCCACCTCTGCCGTTGTCCGGTCGGCCATTGCAACAGCCTCTAGGACTTTGCTACCGGAGCGATAGCCATCAAAGATAGGAATATTGAATTCGACCCCTATCGAACTGCTGAAAAAATTATAATTTTGCATTGTAATAAACTGTGGGCCCGCCGAGTTATTTTGGTAATAATGGCCACGATCCATTATTAGGTTCACGGTGGGATACTTACCCGAACGCTCTATCAGAATCTGGCTTTCGGCAATCTTTAGCGTCACCTGCTTTAATAGAATATTATAATTTTGAAGTTGCGCAGTAGAAATCCACTTATCCAGGTTGCGCGGCTCAGGAGCATCTGGAGTTGTGTCTTTGCGAAGCTTCGCCAACTCCTTAGGCGCTTCGCCAATAATTTCCTCCATGCGAGAGCGAGCCATTTCGTGCTCTAGGGCGGCTTCAATCGCATCGGCCGATGCTCGGTCAAAAAGGACTTTGGCCTCTTTCACGTCAGTGATCATGGTCGAACCAACATCATAGCTTCGCTGAGCCAATTTAAGCTGTTCTGAAATTGCAGCTTTGAGCTTTGCAATTGCGATCAAATTATCCTGAGCCAAAAGAATATCGAAATAAGCCTGACAAACTCTTAATATAAGATCTTGCTTTGCCAGGGAGAAGCTTATCTCTCCTTGCCTTACGAGAATCTGACTTTGACGAAATGTTTCCCAGTTTGAAAGGTCAAATAGCGGCTGTTTTAACTCAACCTTATAGGTCGTCCCCGAATTACGCAATCCGTCTCCACTTCGCTGCGCCCCACCTTTGAACGCAATGTTGGGAAGTAACATTGATCGGCCTTGTGTATCTTTTTGACTCGCAGACCTTAAGGCGTGCTCTGCTCCCAACATTACAGAATCTTTCGCGAGGGCTTGCCTATATATGTGGTCCAGATCAACAGCATTTGCATCAAGGTTAAAAAAAACAATTAAATACAATAAAGCAACTTTCCTAAGGACAAGAATAATCCGCATCCGACTCTCCAATCAATCTGTATTCCATCATGAAATGATATTTAAAACGTCTCTCGCATAGCACTGCTTACGAGCAACGACTTTGTTACTTCGGTGGTCCGAAACTGCCGGGGAGATCGCCAATTGGCATCCCCAAAGGGCTAAGCGACGAGATGCGCAAAGCCAGAAGAATTTTGCCAAGACACACTCACACTCACACTCACACTCACACTCACACTGACACTCACACTCATGCGATAGGACAGTATTGTCCAAATGAGTTTCAGCAGAATTAATGCATAAAATCGATAATTTTTATTTATTGAAATACAGGTTTTTTATTTGCATTTCAAAATTCGGGCTAGTAGAAACGGCATGAAGAAACCACTCCTTAGAGAGCACATATGCGAGGCCGTTTTTTCTAGCTATTATCGTTGCCGCTCTCTTGCCATCGCCGAGCAACGCCCGCTCACCAAAACATTGACCCGTGCTCAAAATTTCCGTTTTTGAGGAATCCACTAACACGTCAACTTCGCCGTCCCGTATAAGAAAGAATTCTTCACCAACATCTCCCTGCTGAAGCAATAACTCCCCCTTAACAAACGGGCGTTTTTTCATTTTTTCGGAAATTAAACTTAGCTCAGAGTTATTTAAGTTTGAAAAAATGCTCAGCTTTCGAAGAAACTCGCAAATTTGGATTGCTTCTTCCAGAACCACATCTGAAATAATTGCACCATCGACCATCTTCACAATTCTATCTGCAGAATCCAGTATTCTGTTGTCATGAGTTACAACGACTACGGCACTACCGTATTCATTGGCCCACTCCTTTAACATGTTGATCACCTCAAGACACGATACCTTGTCCAATGCAGCGGTTGGCTCATCGGCCAAAATCAATTTCGGACGACCGACAAGTGCCCGAGCGACTGCAACACGTTGACGTTGACCGCCCGACAATTCACTCGGACGATAGTTAAGCCTTTTTTCCAGCCCCAGTCTTTTAAGAAGTGCAATACCGTCAGAGCGATTTTGCTCCATTTCAGCTGCATCGCCCTGACACGTCATTTGTACGTTTTCAAGTGCGGATAACGAAGAAAATAGATTATGCATTTGAAATATAAAGCCGATTTCACGACGCAAATCTATAATCTCTCGTTCACTTAGAATGCTGACGTCGCGCCCTAGGATTTGAAGTTCGCCTTCTTGAAGGGTCCGAATTGCCCCAAGCAAAGTCAAAAGGGTCGTCTTTCCAGAGCCCGAAGGTCCCGTCATCACGACCAATTTTCCGGGCTCAATGTTCAGGCAATTATTGAAAAGTACCTGCGTGCGAAACTCGCCTGTTCCAAAATAATAATTAAGTCCATTAAGAACCACAGGTGAGTAAGAACCATTTTGGATTATTGGTAGTTGCTCAGCCGAACCGCTCGCACCCGATTTCATGAAAACAGTTCCACAGGATTGGCTTTTCGAAGCTTCCGAATTGATACTGCGGCAGAAACCGCGCCCATGCCCACGACGAGCATAAGAATCAGAATGGCATCGTGCAGCTTCAGATTAATTGGTAGCTGCGTTGATTCCGCAGCAATGCGATACAGGAATATGGTAATTATTAAGGATGGTATGTAAGCCAGGATGACAAAACCAGCGGCAATATTTCCAATTAACATCCAAAAGAAGGACTGCTGATAACCCATCGCCCTAAGAACCGCGTACTCAGTCATGTTATCGCTAATGATTCCATGAAGCGCTTGCAAAATAAAAACAATACCGACCACTATCCCAACTATCAAACCTATCCGAAAGATATATCCGATCGGAGTATGCTTTTGATAATAGAGCCGCTCACTTAATATAAAATCTGATTTCGAATACACTTTCGCCTGCGAACCAACTAATTCCTGCAATTTATTTTTTATTTCCGTAATATTATATCCAGGCGAAATCCGCACCAACCCAAAAGAAACCCTGTCAAGTGGCTGCGATGTAATTCGGCTAAAGTTTACGTCCGAAGTAATTAGTGAAGCATCCACTGAGAAGGTCGGTCCAAGAGTAAATAAGCCTCGGACGGAGAGAGTGTTCTGAATGCCTTGTCCGGCGACCGGAATGACCACTTCGCTACGACCGTTAGTTAAAACATCTTGCACTATCGGACTAAAATCTTTCCGAGATGCTTGGTCTAATAAAACGGAATTCGGATAGGCAATTACATCCATCTGTCGGATTACGTCAGGATTATTTAATGTCACCCCAGAAAGTGGTAGTCCATATAGCCAAATTGGCTTCGCAGTCGTCATCAAAGAATTTTTAATTTGGAGGTTGAATGCGTAAAAAGGTAGCGCTGATTCCACTCCATCAATGCCACTACTTTCCTTCACTAAATCACGCGAGAACCATGGTGGCACGTATGACAGCGTAGAAAAGTCTTTGGCAGATATTATGATGTCGGCGTTTAATGCCTCAGGCACATTCAGCGCGCTATCATAGAGAGCATTTTCGAAACCCGTTTGCATGAACATCAGGATAATTGAAACCCCAACGCCCAATATTGCAGCGACAAGTTTTGAAACACGCTGGGTTAATTGACGATAAGCCAAGAAAAAAGATCGCTGAAGCATTTCTAATCCCTGCCCGTAAGTGAGTAACGTCCGATTTGAGGGGCGTACTTATTCAAAAAGACCATCCTTGGCGCAGGTTTGCAGTTTATTTTTCTTGTCATTGATTTGAACTTTGAATGATCAGCCGCATACAATTTCCCTCCAATGGGATTCTTGCGAAGTGGGCCAAGTCATGGATCTTGGCAAGACACTGTTTCCAGAGTTTTGGGAACTTGTATCGTTAAAGTGTTTTAATCGCCACCCGGAAAATCAGGGCGTGTGCCGCGTTTAAGATGCAGGTCTAGCTGTACTGCTCTTGGGGTCAATCGTGAAACGGACATCTACTTCACCGCCGACCACGACGGGCAAAGGACTTAAGGCCTTAAGTTTTACCTCTACAACTCTTGCATCGCGCCCAATCAAGGTGTCGTGATGGCGTCGAGTTTGTTTAAAAATTTCTTTTCCAATAGAGATAACGGTTGCTTTAATCGGCGTATGTATAAGATTGCCCTGTATCACGGATGGATCACCCAACCGTATTTTTGAAAGAAAGTTCTCGTCTACCTCAGCTATTACGTGCAACTGATCCAGAGAAGCCACTCGCATTATCCCGCCCGATCCAACTGCTTCGCCATCCCGGGCTGAAATTGACAAGACTGTTCCGTCCACTGGAGAGCGAACAATAGTTCGCTCAAATTCTTTCTTTGTTTTGACTACCGCCGCGACTTCCATGGCTACTCTGGCGGCCACCACATCGCGATCAACTTCGCGAACTTCGCTTAACGCAGCCAAGGAACTTCTGGCCTGCGCCAGATCGGCGGCGGCGGTATTTCGGTCAGTTACTGAGTTATCGAGCGCTTGTTGCGACACCAAGTGCTCGGAAAAAAGCGACTGTATTCGTTCAAGTTCGCGCTTAGAGCGCAAGTCCACGCTCCTCTTTGCCTCAACAACATTTTGTTGGGCTTCAATAGATGATTTCTTGGCTCCATCAACCGCCTGCCTCTGCTGACTTGTATAATATTTCACGGCGGATTCTGCAACCAGCAGGGATGCGCGTTGGGTATCGTAGCCTTCCAAATATGCTACTGGTTGCCCTTTCACCACATTACTTCCCTCAACCACTAGCAAATTCCGGATAACGCTACTAGGCATGGCGCCGTGCAGGGTCAAAACACTTCCTTCCGGCTCTATGTGGCCACGCGCGACAATAGTTGTTATTTCCGCGCTTGGAATTTTTAATTGAGTGGCTTTTGACGTTTGCAAAAAATTCAAATTCCATAATAGGATTATTCCAACCGAGATAAAAGAAACTAGAAGAATGGAATTTCGTTTGCTTTTAATGTTCATGATTTTTTGGTTAGACACCTAGGGAAACACTGAACAAGTCCGCGCGTCTGTTGTCATATAGCGAGACGCAAACGGGAGGATTGAGAATGAAACAAATGACGCTGGCGGCGGCGAAAGGATTCGAGGTACATGGAAGAGCAACGCGCAAAGCGGCGTTTCTGGCGCG
>CAMDDU010000053.1:0-30126 GCA_945892985.1 Bordetella parapertussis | reverse complement strand
CAGATGGATTGGATCGCCAGCCCGGCTGCCGGTGTGGACCGGCGGATGCTTTATCGTGAGGGGGACGAGATCGCCCGCGCGACCTCGATCGTCCGCTACGCCCCAGGGAGCGCATTCCCGGCCCATGGTCATACGGGCGGCGAGGAAATTCTCGTTCTTCAAGGCGCCTTTCAAGATGAACATGGCGACTATCCGCAGGGGAGCTATTTCCGTAACCCGCCGGGAACCTCTCATAGTCCGGCTTCGGCCCAAGGCTGCGTGATTTTTGTTCGTTTGTGGCAATTCCGGTTGGGCGATTACGCCCAAATCGTTTGCAAACCGGGCGAAGACGAGCGTCTCGAGCCGCGCCCCGGAGTCAAGTCATGCCGCCTTTTGTTTCACGACGATGCCGAACAGGTTACGCTGGAGACATGGCCGCCCGATGCCAATCTGACCATCGCAAATGAGCGTGGGCTGGAATTCATGATCCTATCTGGCGCGGCTAATGTTCGAGGTAAAAGCCTCGGCGCACACGGTTGGGGCCGCCTACCAGCCGGAGAGCCATTGGTTGCCAAGGCTGGCGCAGACGGCGCGCAAGTCTGGATCAAAGGTGCGCCGCTGCGTCATGCAGACATTCTGCCCATGCCTCTTTGAACAGATACACGTGACCATCATTACCCAAACACAGGTGGCTATTATCGGCGGTGGCCTTGCCGGGCTGCACGCCGCACATCTGCTGCATCGCGCTGGTATTTCGTTTCAACTGTTTGAGGCGCGCGACCGGCTGGGTGGGCGCATCCTGACGGTGGATGAAGCAGGTCGCCTAGACGCGGGGTTGCCGCAGAATGCCGAGATGGTGTTTTATGAGCGTGGCAGGAAATAGGCCGGCTGACGCATTGCCCTGCCCAACCTTTGGCAAGACCAGTGATCTGGGCATGCAACGCCGTGGACGAAACACAGATCAGTAGAATCTCCGCGGCTTCAATAGCCCACTTCTTTCTGGTGCCTCATGGCCAGGATCGTAACGACATCCGAGTCGAGGCGGTAACGGGCAACATAGCCGCTGTCTCCAAAATCAATAATCCACTCGCGAAACTCATCAGGCATCTCATCAATGGGGCGACCGATGCCTGGCTGTTGACCAAGCACCCCCACTCCTTGACGCATGGCCGCTACCGCCCGTTTGGCGGCGTCAATGTTCTTGAGCGCAAGGAAACGATAGAGCCTCTGCACATCAAGCAGCGCTGCTGGTGACCAGATTACACGTGACATTCAGGCGGCTCAACGTCTTTACCCTGTTCTAGCTTTGTCAACCAAGCATCAGCCTCGTCGGCGGTCACATGCAATCCGGTGGCGCGGTATTCATCCCACGCTTTAATCGTATCCTGGCGAAACGCCTCTCGCTTTTCTTCGCGATTCACGTACTGGGTGATTGCCTCGCGCATCAGCCAATGCGACGTGCGATGGCGTGCCTCCGCCAACCGCTTGACGCGAATTCTGATGTCCTCGTCAATCTTGATCGCCACGGGGCGAACGACACCAGCAGTCATGGCAACCTCCCTAAAAGTATTGCAAGGTATTACCTTACCATACTAATGTGCTGCATGGCCACCCAGCCTGCTAGACCGGACAAAAGATGATCACGGGATGGCTATGACCTTTGCAGGAAATAGGCAGGCTCAATCATTGCCCTGCTATCCCGACAGCAGCGTCCAGATGCGCGGTAACACCGCGTGTTTCACCAAAAAATATCGGATAGGGTTGCATGTGCTTGCGTGCGAAATTCACCATGCCGGCGTGTTTTATCGGCACAGTCCACATTCCTACTGATAATCCCGCAACTGGCATACGGGAAACGGATTCGCTATACAACAATACAATTCTGCCCAATCGCTGAAGGTCGCATCTAAGGAAGCTGCAGGTGAAGCGCAGTATTCCATCAACAACGTGGTTACGCTATCACCGCCGCCTTCGGTCGGTTTTTTTAAGTCTGCCGTGCGGCCCTCCGCTCTCATTCCCCACCGCCCGACCAAATTACTTCTCGCACCTGCTCCCTGTAAGTCATTGAAAATAATCGAAGTGGCGTCGCGAGCGCTCGCGTCCCTACTGATAACAGAGAGAGGAATTTGCGGGAATCGGGGCGGAAAATCGCGCCGCCGCCGAAGCGACGCGCGCGACGTCATTGCGGTTTTCACGGGGGGAACAGGCAAAAAAAATCCCAACCGATAAGAGTTGGGATTTCAAATTATGGTGGCAGTTTGAAATATGAAACCACGTCCGCAAGCACTCAGAAATCGAGCACAACTTTCTAAATTTACGTGGCGCAATCAAGCCCCCGTCCGAGCTGCACGGCTGACAGCGACCACAGCCAGTGCATTTCAGGCAGGCGCCAGCATCAAATGCCCTAAAGGCTCCGCCGCTGGTCGCACTTTGATTTCAATGTCATAGCCCAACCGGTTCAGGCAGTCCATCAGCTTGCGTTCAGAAAGGTTGGTGAAGTCACCGCGTAGCATGGTCGACACCTTGGGTTGCGGGATGCCCATGCGTTCGGCGGCCGCTTTTTGGGTGAGCCCCAGCTTGCGCATGGCCTTGGTGATCTCGATAACCAGGCCAGACTTGATCTTGAGCTTGTCGGCATCGGGCAGGCCTAGGTCAGCAAATACGTTGCCGGAACCCATTTCAATCTCGATGCCGTCGATGGTGCGCACAACGGTTTTCTTGGTCATATCACAGCTCCTTTGCAAGCGCCTCGGCCACTTTGAGCCGTGCGCGAATGATGTCTATATCCTCTTTGGGCGTCTCGATGCCGCGCTTGCTCTTCTTGCTAAAGCAATGCAGCACAAAAACCGCCTTGGCAAACTTGACGGTGTACACCGCCCGGTACGTGCCATCCTGATCGTTATCCACCAGCTCCAGTATGCCCGCGCCGCCAAAGCCCTTGAGCACCTTGGCCGCATCGTGCTTATCGCCGTGCTGCGCGAAGTCCAGCGCATGCCCAAAGAACTTGCGCACCTCCAGTGGCAAGGCCATTAGGTCTTTCTTGCTGCTGCCGACCCAGGCGACTGGTTTGTTTTTAATGAGCATGATAAATGTTACCTGAAAAGGTATATTTTGTCATTACACAGCGCCCCGCACATCAATCCGCCCGGTGACGGCGGCGGAAATCAGCGCACTGCGGCGTTCTTGTAGCAGCCCCGTGGGCTAATATTCTGTGATGATTTTATCGGTGAAACTCGATGCTCAGGCACCTGCTGCCAGCCCTAGGCCACCAGTGCGCTGCGCGGTCTATGCACGGGTGTCGGTGGCTGACCCTCAGGGCAACGGGCTGACATCGATCGATGTTCAGGTAGAAGCCTGCCGTGCCTACATCAAAAGCCAGCGTGGCTTGGGCTGGGTGGTGGTGGAGCCGGCCTACAAGGATGAAGGGGTGACGGGCGCCACCCTCAAACGTCCGGGCCTTCGAGCGCTACTTGATGATATCCGTCAGGACAAAATCGATGTGGTCGTGGTGCATCGGCTTGACCGGCTAAGCCGCAGCCTGTTTGATTTATCCGAGCTGATTCCGTTGTTAAGGGTTCAGCGGGTAGAGTTGGTAAGCGTCACCCAGCAACTGGACACCCAAACGCCCAACGGGCGACTGTCTTTGAATCTGCTGACCAGCTTTGCGGAGTTCGAACGGGAAATCATTGGGGAGCGAACCCGCGACAAGGTGGCTGCCACCCGGGGCAAGGGTTTATGGCAGGGCAAGGGCACACCGCTGGGCTACGGCGTGGATTTTGAGCAGCGCTTGGTGGTTATCGCTCACGAGGCGGACCTGGTGCACGACGTTTTTCGTCAATACCTGGGCCTCGGTTCGATGACTGCGCTGATGGAGTTACTGCAGAGGCGACGCGTCAAAAACAAGAAGTGGATCACCCGGGATGCCAAACCGCGCGGCGGTCAGTTGCTGGACCGAACTGCGGTCTACCGAATTCTCGGCAACCGAATGTACATCGGGGAGGCGTACTTCAGTGGGGAGTGGCACAGCGGCGTCTATCCGCCAATTGTTGATATTGAACTCTGGAACCAGGTTCACGCAAAACTGGCTAAACGCGCCCGGCGCAAAGGGGTGACCAATGCGCCGTGGAACCCGCTCGAGTTCCCCTTGATGGGCAAGCTGTTTTGGCACGATGGGCGGGCGTATAAGTTTTTCAAATCATCACCGCGTGGCAAGAAACACTATCTATATTATTTGGCCCCCAATACCCCTGAGGAAAAAGCCTCCGGCACTGGCCCGACCAATCTACCAACGGGTGAACTCCATCAGGGAGTTATTGTTCACCTGCGTTCGAAATTCAAGGATCCGCAGACATGGCTACCCAGCCTGTTAGATCCGACAAAAGATGATCTCGGGATGGATGAGTCTGTGATTCGGGAAGCCATGGAGCGGCTGGACACTGCCTGGAATTTTTTCACCGAATTGACCCAAGCCCACACCGTTTTCACGCTGGTGTCGCGAGTCACGTTGTATCCGGAGCAGGTAAGTATCAAGGTGGATATTGCGGCGCTGAAAAAATTGATTCGCGAACTGGTGCAGATCCGTGGAGTTGATTCGATCGATAGCGAAAAGCCCGGCAAGACGCGCCCCAAGCCCTCCTGACGGACGTGATTTCATATTTCAAATTTGCGACAGAGAACAATTCTCGACTGCCATGGAAAACGCTAAAGCTATGAATTTAAAAGGAATAGAATTGATCGCGCTTTTTTGATTCCCGTGCCAAAAACAGAGAATTCTCTGTATTCAGAGAGCGGGGAGGGCGAAAACGGAAGTTTGGGTGGAGGGGGAGTCAATAAATATCAGCCCGAACTGCACGAGACGAACGCCGAAATAGTCCTTTTTCGATTCCCCACCGCCCGACCAAATTACTTGTCGAACCTGCGGCCTGTAAGTCCTTGAAAATACTCGAAGCGGCGTCGCGAGCGCTCGCGTCCCTACTGATAACAGAGAGAGAAATTTGAGGGAATCGGGCGGGAAATCGCGCCGCCGCCGAAGCGACGCTCGCGAGGCCAAAGGCGTTTTCACTGGGGGAACGGGCAAAAAAAATCCCAACTGATAAGAGTTGGGACTTTGAGTATTGGTGGAGGCGGGGGGAATTGAACCCCCGTCCGCAAGCACTCTACAATAAGTTCTACATGCGTATCCTGTTCATTTGGTTTTAACCAGTGTCTTTGCCAACAGGCAGGCCAGACACCAGCGAGTCACCTTAGTTTAAGTCGGCGTCAAGTAACCCGACGCAAACCGATTTCCTGTAAATGACACTGCTGTGCTTGTTAAAGGCACCTGACCCAGGAACGTATCAGTGCAGCGGTCTCGTTGAGCTTTTTAGGCTGCGAGAGCAAAACGCTCGTCGTTCGCGTTTGTAGTTTTTTCAGATGGATTTACGAGGTGACTGATCCTCGGCATGCCCTCACTGCTTCGTTACCCACGTCGAAACCGGGTCGCCCCCAGATTCACTGCAGATTATCCCATAAATGGGGCGGGTTAGAGAAAGTTCAATACCTCGCCAGGATGAAAAATCACGCCGTCGGCCTTCCAGTCGTGCGGGTCGCCGTCGACGCCAAGGTAGCCGTAGGCGGCGGCGATTGCGCCCATTCCGGCTGCCCGTGCCGCCTGGATGTCGCGAAGGTCGTCGCCGACATAGAGGCAGCGCCCGGGCTCGGTGTCGATCAGGTTTGCCGCGTGCAAAAGCGGCTCGGGATGCGGTTTTGCGTAAGGCGTGGTATCGCCGCTGACGATACAACCGGAACGGGCCGTCAAGCCGACACCGGCCACCACTGCGCCGGTAAAGCGCTTGGCTTTGTTGGTGACGATACCCCAGCGGACCTTGCGCGCGTCCAGGTCGTCGAGCATTTGCGTTACGCCCTCAAACAGCGAGGTATGCACATCGAGGTTCTTCTCGTACAAGTCGAGAAAGCGGTCCTTGAGGGCCGGATAGTCTGCGTGATCGGCATCAAGGCCGAACCCGGCCTTGATCAGGCCGCGGGCGCCGCTGGATGTGTGGGGGCGGGTGATGGTCAGCGGCACCGCATCGCGGCCATGTTCGGCCAGCAGCAGATTGAGCGCGAGCGCGAGGTCAGGGGCGCTGTCGGCGAGCGTCCCGTCAAGATCAAATAACACCGCCTGGATGGCTGTTGTGTTCATGCTTTGACCGCGTGCACGATGTAATTGACGTCGCTGTCAGGGCCAAGGGCGTAGATCTTGGTAATCGGGTTATAGGTCATGCCGGTGATGTCGCGGATTTCCAGGCCGGCCGCACGGCAAAACTGTGCCAGTTCAGACGGTTTGATGAAGCGGGCGTAATCGTGGGTTCCGCGCGGGAGCATGCGCAGGATGTACTCGGCACCAATGATGGCGAAGAGGTAGGACTTGGGATTGCGATTGATGGTTGAGAAGAACAGGTGGCCGCCGGGGCGGGCGAGTGCGGCGCAGGCGGCAACCGTGCTGGCCGGATCGGGCACGTGCTCGAGCAGTTCCATGCAGGTGACGATGTCGTATTGGCCCGGCTCCCGTGCCGCGAGCTCCTCCGCGGGTATCTTTTCGTAATCCACATTGACCTTGCTCTCTAGTTGATGCAAGGCGGCCACTTTCAGCGCGCGCTCAGACAGGTCGATGCCTTTTACCTTGCCGCCACGCTGTGCCATCGCTTCGGCAAGAATGCCGCCACCGCAACCCACATCGAGTACTTTCCGTGCCGAGATGGGGGCGAGGTGGTCTATCCAGCCAAGGCGTAGCGGGTTGATTTCATGCAGTGGCTTGAATTCGCTGGACGGATCCCACCAACGATGGGCGAGGTCGCTGAATTTAGCCACTTCCTGCGGGTCGACGTTGATGCTCATCTGGTGGAAGTTTCGAAAGTTAATGGGGCGGGCGCACCGTCATTCTCGGTGTTTTACGCCGGCCTTGCTGCCGTACCGACGGAGTGCCAAAAAAAAGCCCTGCCGAGGCAGGGCTTTTTGGGAGGGCGGTGCTTATTACTTGACTGCGCGTGTACCCACGACTTCGATTTCCACGCGGCGGTTCTTGGAGCGACCCGCTTTGGTCTTGTTGTCAGCGATAGGCTGCTTCTCGCCTTTGCCTTCGGTATAGACGCGGTTCGGTTCAATGCCCTTGCTGATGATGTAGGCTTTGACGGCCTCGGCACGCTTGAGTGAGAGTTTCTGGTTGTAGGCAGCGCTACCGACCGAGTCGGTGTGACCGATTGCAATGATCACCTCGAGATTGATGGCTTTGAGCTTGGCTACCAGATCGTCGAGCTTGGCTTTGGCATCGGACTTGATGACGGCCTTGTCGAAGTCGAACAGTGCGTCGGCGGCGAGGGTTACCTTTTCGGTCGTCGGGCGCCGCGCGGCTGCTGCGGGCTTGGCCGGTGCAGCAGCTGCAGGCTTGGCTGGCGCAGGCTTGGCTGGCGCAGCAGCAGCAGCAGGCTTGGCTGGCGCAGGAGCGGACTTGGGAACGAGATCAGGGTCGCACTCGGCATTCGCGAGGGCAGGGGTCCAGTAGCCGGTTCTCCAGCACAGGCCGAAGGGGTCTTTGACGATGCCGCCGCGGGCGTCGGTAAGATAACCGACAACTTGTGCGGATGCGGTGGTCGCTATTGAACCGAGTGCGACAAGCGCGGCCAGCAGAATCGTTTTTGTGATCTTGTTCATGCGTTCCCCTTCAGAAGATTGTGTTGTTCGTCGTAAATTCTTATTCTAAGGTCAACATTATACTAAAAATGTCAACTTAGCCAATTGATTCAGCAACTAATTTATTGTGCCACAAAAGAGCGGTTTTTTCCAATATGACGGTGTCCAAGCAGGAAAAACACCGATTTTCAATCAGTTTCCTGCCCGCCACCCAGACGTGGCTGACATGTTCACGCCCGGCGGCGTAGACAAGATGGGATAGCGGGTCGTAACAGGGCGCGAGATCCACCGGATCAAACTGCACCGCGGTCAGGTCTGCCGCTTTGCCCGGAACAATCGAGCCAATGCACTTTTCAAGGCCCAGCGCGCGTGCCGCGCCCAGCGTCGCGGCCTCAAGCGCCGCGCGTGCGGGCATGGCCTCGGCGTTGCCGCTGGCACCTTTGGCGAGCAGGGCTGCCTGCCGCATCTCCTGAAACATGTCCAGACGGTTATTGCTGGCGGCGCCGTCGGTGCCTAGGCCGAGGTTGATGCCGCGCGCGAGCATGGCGGAGACCGGCGCGATGCCGCTGGCCAGTTTCAGGTTTGACGACGGACAGTGCGCGACGGAGGCGCCGTGCTTGGCGAGCAGATCCAGTTCGCTGTTGTCCAAGTGGACGGCGTGTACGGCGATCAGCCGCGGCCCCACCACGCCAAGGCGGCGCAGGCGTTCGAGCGGGCGCACGCCGTGCTGTTTCAGGCTGCTTGCGATTTCTTCCGCCGTTTCATGCAGATGCATATGGATAGGGGTATCGAGTTCTTCAGCGATGGTGACAATGCGCTCAAAGCTTTTATCGCTGACCGTGTAAGGCGCATGGGGCGCCATGCAGAATGACAGCAGCGGATCGCCGCGCAGGGCATCGCGCATGGCAAGTCCCTTGGCGAGGTAGTCGTCCGGATCACGCGCATAGGCGGTTGGAAATTCGATGGTGATAAGCCCCAGCGCGGCACGCATGCCCATATGTTGCGCGGCTTTTGCTGCCGCCTCGGGGAAGAAATACATGTCGTTGAAGCAGGTAACGCCGCCGCGCAGCATTTCCGCGCAAGCGAGCAGGCTGCCATCCTGGACAAATTGCGCCGAAACATGCTTTGCCTCGGCGGGCCAGATGTGCTCCTGCAGCCATGTCATCAGCGGCAGGTCATCGGCCAGGCCGCGCAGCAGATTCATCGCGGCATGCGTATGCAGATTGATCAGGCCGGGGATGAGGGCGTGCCGGTCAAGTCGCAGGTGCTCTGCCGCTTGGAATCGACGGGCTGCGTCGGCGCTTGGCAGTACGGCGACAATCGTACCGTTTTTGATGGCGACGCTGTGGTCCGATAGCACGCTGCCGGCAGGTTCCACCGGGATGACCCAGCGGGCGTCGATGAGTGTGTCGATTGGTTCGCTTGGATTGGGGTTCATTGGGGCGTAACAATAACAAAGATCAGGGAAGTATCGTATGAACGTGGTTCGGGCATCTGACGCGCCTGTCGTTCATGTCGCCCATGTCGCCCATGTCACTCATGTTGCACAGGTCGCTTATCCGCTTGCACTGGCAAAGGCATCTTCGCCAGTTTGTGCGATGCCGGTCGACTGCCCGCCAAATTGGCAATTTCACCACCACTTGGCCGATGGTACAACACAGCGCCTGCGGGCATCGCGGGTGGTTGTGAAGGACAAATCATGGCAAGGAATGTGTGACCCGGAGCTGTCCGGGGTGTTAAAATTTCGTTTTCCCCAAGCCCGCTTTCAGGGCCATAAAAAGACTCCCGCAGATGGATCAATTCGCCAAAGAAACTCTCCCGGTAAGCCTCGAAGACGAAATGCGCCGTTCCTACCTCGATTACGCCATGAGCGTGATTGTCGGCAGGGCGTTGCCAGATGTTCGCGACGGTCTCAAGCCGGTTCACAGGCGCGTCTTGTTCGCGATGCATGAGGCCAATAACGTCTGGAACCGGCCGTATGTCAAATGCGCCCGTGTGGTCGGGGAGGTCTTGGGCAAGTATCACCCGCATGGCGATACGGCCACCTACGAGGCGCTGGTGCGCATGGCGCAGGATTTTTCCATGCGCTATACCCTGATCGACGGACAGGGTAACTTCGGCTCCATCGATGGCGACTCGGCCGCCGCCTATCGTTACACCGAGTGCCGTCTGGAGCGCCTTGCCTCAGAACTGCTTGCCGACATCGACAAGGAGACGGTTGATTTTGTCCCCAACTACGATGGCAAGGAGCAGGAGCCCACCGCGCTGCCCACGCGCATCCCGAACCTGCTTATAAACGGCTCATCCGGCATTGCCGTCGGTATGGCGACCAACATCCCGCCGCACAACCTGTCGGAAGTGGTGGATGCCTGCCACGCGTTGCTGAAAAATCCCGACCTCAGCATCGATGACCTGATCAAGATCATTCCCGCGCCGGATTTTCCGACTGCCGGCATCATCTACGGCATCACCGGTGTCCACGAGGGCTACCGCACCGGCCGCGGCCGCGTCGTCATGCGCGCGCGCACCCATTTCGAGGATCTTGAGAAGGGCAACCGCCAGTCGATTATCGTCGATGAGCTGCCCTACCAGGTTAACAAGAAGACGCTGCTCGAGAAAATTGCCGAACTGGTGAACGACAAGAAGGTCGAGGGCATCAGCGAAATCCGCGACGAGTCCGACAAGTCGGGAATGCGTGTGGTGATCGAGCTCAAGCGCAACGAAATTCCCGAGGTCATTCTCAACCTCCTGTACAAGCACACGCAGTTGCAAGACACCTTTGGCATCAACATGGTGTCCCTGCTGGACGGCCAGCCGCGCCTGCTCAATCTCAAGCAGATGCTGGTGGCCTTCCTCGGCCACCGTCGCGAGGTGGTGACGCGGCGCACAGTGTTTGAGTTGCGCAAGGCGCGAGAACGCGCACACATACAGGAAGGCCTGGCGGTCGCGCTCTCCAATGTGGACGAGATCATCGCCCTCATCAAACAGGCGCAGACGCCGCCCGAAGCCAAGATCAAGCTGATGGAGCGCGCCTGGCGCTCGCCGCTGGTCGAGGAAATGTTGCGCCGCGCATCCACCGATTCCTCGCGCCCGATCGGACTGTCCGTCCAGTTCGGACTGAAGGACAGCGGCTACATGCTGTCGGACGTGCAGGCCCAGGCCATTCTGGAGATGCGTCTGCAGCGCCTTACCGGGCTCGAGCAGGATAAAATCGTTGCGGAGTATCGCGAACTGATCGAAATCATCGCTGATTTTCTCGATATCCTGGCCAAGCCCGAACGCATCACCGTGATCATCACCGATGAACTGACCGCCGTGAAGGAGCAGTACGGCGACGCGCGCAAGAGCGTGATCGAGATGAACACCCAGGAAATCGGCATTGAGGACCTGATCACCCCCGCAGACGTGGTGGTGACCTTCTCGCATACCGGTTACATCAAGGCACTGCCCCTCGCCGACTACAGCGCGCAGCGGCGCGGCGGGCGTGGCAAGCAGGCGGCCGCGACCAAGGAGGACGACTGGATCGAGCGCCTGTTCATCGCCAACACGCACGACACCATGCTTTGCTTCTCGTCGCGCGGCAAAGTCTATTGGCTCAAGGTGTACAACGTGCCGCAGGGCACGCGCACCAGCCGCGGCAAGCCGATCGTCAATCTGTTCCCGCTGGCCGAGGGTGAAAAAATAAACGCCGTGCTGCCGGTCAAGCAATACGACGAGGAGCATTTCGTGTTTCTCGCGACGGCCATGGGTACGGTGAAGAAGACACCGCTGTCGGCTTTTTCCAACCAGCGCGAAAAAGGCATTATTGCCCTCAGTCTTGATGATGGCGATCATCTGATCGGCGCCGCCATAACCGATGGCAAGCACGACATCATGTTGTTCTCCGAAGGCGGCAAGGCGGTGCGCTTCAAGGAGGATGATGTGCGTCCGATGGGTCGCGATGCGCGCGGCGTGCGCGGCATGAAACTGCCGGAGGGGCAGAGCCTGGTGTCGATGCTGGTGGCCGACAACGAAAGTCTCACCGTGCTCACGGCTACGGAAAATGGCTTCGGCAAGCGCACGGCCATCGCCGAATACACGCTGCACGGCCGCGGCACGCAGGGCATGATCGCGATCCAGACCAACGAGCGCAACGGCAAGCTGGTCGGCGCGGTGCTGGTGGGTGATGAGGACGAACTCATGCTCATTTCCACCGGTGGTGTGGCGATTCGTACGCTGGTCAACCAGATTCGCGAAATGGGCCGTTCCACCCAGGGCGTGGTGCTCATCAACCTTGACGCCGGGACCAAGCTTGCGGGCATTGAGAAAGTCGCCGAGGCTGACGCCGGGACGGGCGATACGCAGTGACAGCAAGCGTAAAACGCGCGATCAACTTCAGCGCCGGCCCTGCGGCGCTGCCCGAAGAAGTGTTGCGCCTTGCCGCCGCCGAGATGCTCGACTGGCACGGCAGCGGCATGTCTGTGATGGAAATGAGTCATCGCGGCAAGCAGTTCATTGCCATTCATGCCGAAGCCGAGGCCGATTTGCGCGAATTGCTCGCCATCCCGGTCAATTACAAGGTGTTGTTTCTGCAGGGCGGTGCGATCGCAGAGAATGCCATCGTGCCGATGAACATGTTGCGCGGGCGTGATGGCGCGGACTACATCCATACCGGGGAGTGGTCGAAAAAATCGATCAAGGAAGCGGGCAAATATTGCAAAGTGAATGTCGCCGCCTCGGGTGAGGATCGCAATTTCAGTTATATCCCGGCGCGCGAGACCTGGAAACTTGAGCGCAATGCCGCCTATGTTCACATTTGCAGCAACGAAACCATAGGCGGACTCGAATATCACTGGGTTCCCGATACGGGCAATGTGCCGCTCATCGCCGATATGTCTTCGCATATCCTGTCGCGACCGGTGGATGTGGCCAAGTACGGCCTTATTTATGGCGGCGCGCAAAAAAACATCGGCCCGGCCGGCCTGACCATCGTGATCGTTCGCGATGATCTCATCGGCCAGGCGCTGCCATGCACGCCTTCGGCTTTTGACTACAAGCTGCAGGCTGAGTCCGACTCGATGTTCAACACGCCGGCGACCTATGCCATTTACATCGCCGGCCTGGTGTTCAAGTGGCTCAAGCGCCAGGGTGGGCTTGCGGCGATGGAGCAGCGCAATATCGCCAAGGCGAAACTGCTTTACGATTTTCTTGATCACAGCGGTTTTTTCAGCAGTCCGGTGGAAAAGCGCGACCGCTCGCGTATGAACGTGCCCTTCAGGTTGCGCGACACCGCGCTTGACGCGGCTTTCCTGAAAGGCGCGGAGGAGCGCGGCATGGTGCAACTGAAGGGACACCGGGTTGTGGGCGGGATGCGCGCCTCGATCTACAATGCCATGTCCTTCGAGGGGGTGCAGGCCCTGGTCGGGTATATGCAAGAGTTCGAGGCCAAACATGGCTGAGGCTCGTGCCAGCGGTTTGCGCATCTGCCGGCTGTTGCCGCGCAGGCCGGGTTTTTCGGTGTTTAGTGAGAGGGCATGATGAGCGCAGATGTTCCCGAGCAAAATGTTCCCGGTAAAACACTGCTTGAGCAGCGCGAGGCGATCGATGCAATCGACCAGCAGGTGCTCAGGCTGATGTCCGAGCGTGCCACGCACGCGCAGACGATAGGCCATCTGAAGCAGGGCGGGCCGATCTACAGGCCGGAGCGCGAGGCGCAGGTTCTGCGCAATGTAACTTCCGCCAATCCCGGCCCCATCCCGAACGATGCGGTGGCGCGCATTTACACCGAAATCATGTCGGCTTGCCGCGCGCTGGAGCAGCCCTTGTCGGTTGCTTATCTCGGACCGCAGGGCACCTTTAGCGAGATGGCGCTGGTAAAGCAGTTCGGTAAAAGCGTTAAGAGTCTGTCATGCGCCTCGTTTGACGAGGTTTTTCATGCCGCCCAGACCGGCGCGGCCTCTTATGCCGTGGTGCCGGCGGAAAATTCAACCGAAGGCACCATCGGTCGCACGCTCGATTTGTTGCTCACCACACCGCTTAAGGTTTGCGCCGAGGTCGTGCTGCGCGTACACCAGAACCTGATGGTGAAGGCTACGCCCATGGCGCAGATCAAGCGCGTGTACTCGCATGTCCAGTCCTTGGGGCAATGCCAGAATTGGCTGTCGCAGCATCTGCCGGGAGCCGAGAGGGTCCAGGTGGCCAGTAACGCCGAGGCCGCGCGACTCGCCGCCGGGGAGGCGGGTGCGGCGGCCATCGGCCCCAGTCTTGCGGCCGAGCGTTACGGTTTGCAGATGCTGGCAGAGAACATCGAGGACGAACCGAACAACATGACGCGCTTTTTGGTGCTCGGTTCGCAAGATTCGGGCCCCACCGGGCACGATCACACTTCGCTGGTGATGTCGGCGCCCAACCGGCCGGGGGCGGTGCACGAGTTGCTTACACCGCTGGCAAAGCATGGTGTGAGCATGACGCGTATCGAGTCGCGGCCATCGCGCACCGGGCAGTGGGAGTATTATTTTTATGTCGACCTGCTGGGCCACCAGCAGGACGCCAATGTCGCCGCTGCCATTGCCGAACTGAAGTCGCGGGCGCCGTTCCTGAAGGTGTTCGGATCTTATCCCTCGGCGGTGCATTGACGCGCGGATGGAGTAAGGCGCTGCCAAGCGCTTGAGGACACGGCTGGGCAAGGCAATCAAACGAAGCAATCAAACGAAGCAATCAAACGAAGCAATCACGCAACTAGTAAAAAGGGTTTGTCCATGGATTTCACCGAACTGGCGCCGGCCTATGTGCGCGCCATCGCGCCGTATCAACCGGGCAAGCCGGTCGCAGAGGTTGCACGCGAACTGGGGATCGCCGAGGCCGACATCGTCAAGCTCGCCTCCAACGAAAACCCGCTGGGCTGCGGTGAAAAAGCGCGGGCGGCGATGCAAGGGGCGTTGCGGGACATTCACATTTACCCGGACGGCAACGGCTTCGCGCTCAAGGCCGCGCTGGGTGCGCGCTTTGGCCTCGGCAACGATGCGATTGTGCTGGGCAATGGCTCCAACGACCTGCTCGAGTACCTGGCGATGGCTTTCTTGTCGCGCGACAGCAGTGCGATTTACTCGCAGCACTGCTTTGCCGTCTATCCGCTGGCCACGCAGGCGCGCGGGGCCACCGGGATCAAGGTGGCGGCGAAGCACTTCGGTCATGACCTGGAGGCAATGCTCGCGGCGGTAAGGGATGACACGCGGCTGATATTTATCGCCAATCCGAACAATCCCAGCGGCACCTTTTTGCCTTACGACGAGCTCAAGGCCTTTCTCACGCGTGTGCCGGAGCGGGTCATCGTTATTCTTGACGAGGCCTACAACGATTTCCTGCCCACGGCCTTGCGCGTCGATACGGTGGCTTGGCTCAAGGTTTTCCCAAACCTGGTGATCACCCGCACCTTTGCCAAAATCCACGGCCTCGCCGGGCTCAGGGTGGGTTATATGCTGGGTAATCCCCAGATCTGCGACATGGTCAATCGCGTGCGCGCGCCCTTCAACGTTAACAGCGTAGGGCAGGCGGCGGCGATTGCCGCGCTCGATGATGCTGATTTTATCGCGCGCAGTTACGACAACAACCGCGCCGGCATGGCGCAACTCATCGACGGTTGCAAAGCGCTCGGCCTCGATTTCATCCCCTCTTTCGCCAATTTCCTGACCATCAAGGTCGGTGATGCGGCTGCGGTGTTTCAGAAATTGCTGCGTCAGGGCGTCATTGTGCGTCCTGTGGGTGGCGGCTATGAGATGCCCGAGCATCTGCGTGTCACCATCGGTCTGCCGCAGGAAAATGAACGTTTTTTGGTGGCACTCGCCAAGGCCTTACAGGGCTGACGGGGGTGGATGTGACAGGCGTGAACAGGTCTTTTCCGGGCGTGGCTATCGACTGGAAACCCGCACCAGTCGGGCGTTTCCAGCTGGTATCGTCGCCTGCGTGCGGGCCCTTTTTTGCCCTGGCCCTGGCTTTTTCGTGCGCGGTCGCCGCATGACAACGACTGCGTTTCGCATCGACACCCTGGTGGTAATCGGCGTCGGCCTGATAGGTGGGTCGTTCGCACTGGCGCTGAAAAAGGCCGGCGTTGTCGGGCGGGTCGTCGGTGTGGGACGTTCTGCCGCCAATCTGGAGGCGGCCAAGGCCTTGGGTATTATCGACGTACGCGTCGATGACCCGGCTGCCGCGGTGGTCGGGGCCGACTTGGTGCTGGTGGCGGTTCCCGTGGCGCAGACCGAAGCGGTGTTGCGCGCGATTGCCCCCAAGCTTGCGCCCGACTGCGTCGTCAGCGACGGGGGCAGCACCAAGCAGGATGTTGTTGCGCTGGCCCGCGCCTGCCTCGGGACGAAGATCGGGCAGTTTGTCCCCGCCCACCCGATCGCGGGTGCCGAAAATAGCGGTGCCGCCGCGGCTCGCGCAGACTTGTACCAGGGACGCAAAGTGGTGATCACACCCCTGCCCGAAACGGCGGCGGCGGCGCTCGAGCGTGTACGCGCCGCCTGGCTTGCCTGCGGCGCGCAGTTGCGCAGCATGCAAGCGTCCGAGCATGACGCGGTATTTGCCGCGGTAAGCCATCTGCCGCACCTGCTCGCTTACGCCCTGGTGCACGATGTGGCGCTGCATGACAACGCGGGAACCTTGTTTGACTATGCGGCAAGCGGGTTTCGCGATTTCACCCGCATCGCCTCCAGTAGTCCGGAAATGTGGCGTGACATCTGCGTTGCCAACCGCACGGCGATCCTGGCCGAACTAAAGCGCTATCAGGGGCAGTTGGCTGCCTTGCAAACCCTGCTCGAGGCTGGCGATGGCGCAGGATTGGAGGCGGTGTTCACGCGGGCGCGTTCGGCGCGTGATGGCTGGCTCAAAGGCAATGGCCAGTAGGCCCAGTAGGCCTATTAAGCCTAATTAGCCCAAATGACGCACGGGACGCACGGAATGCGCGGGACGCCAATGGCGCAGTCGGCAAATTCGATTTTCTTGGCCAATTAGACGGCGCATCGACGTGGACCATCTTGACCTTCAACCGATTCGCAACGTCGCCGGCACGGTGCGCCTGCCCGGATCCAAGAGCATTTCCAATCGTGCGCTGTTGCTGGCCGCGCTTGCGGCGGGGCAGACGCGACTGCACGGCCTGCTTGCCTCGGATGACACCGGCGTCATGCTGGCCGCGCTGGAAAAACTGGGCGTGGCGGTGCAGCAGCGCGCCGACGGCGTAGTTGTGATTGACGGCGCTGGGGGCCCCTTTGGCGTCAAGTCGGCCGAACTGTTTTTGGGCAATGCCGGGACGGCGTTTCGCCCGCTTACCGCGGCACTGGCCGTTTGTGGCGGTGAATATGCCTTGTCCGGTGTGCCGCGCATGCACGAGCGGCCGATCGGCGACCTTGTCGATGCATTGAGCGCGCTTGGCGCGCGTATTGATTATCGTGGCGCCAGCGGATATCCGCCGCTGGCCATTCATGCAGGCCAAATTCGTGCCGGGGACGGCGTCAGCGTGCGCGGCGATGTGTCGAGCCAGTTTCTCAGTGCGTTGTTGATGGCGCTGCCGCTGACCGGAGAGCGGGTGACGGTGGCGGTGACGGGCGAGCTGATTTCCAAGCCTTATGTGGAGATCACCCTCAACACCATGGCGCGCTTTGGTGTTGAAGCGCAGCGCGCAGGCTGGAGCGCGTTCACCCTGCCTGCCGGATCGCGCTACGAGGCTGCCGGGGACCTTTGGGTTGAGGGAGACGCCTCGTCGGCGTCCTATTTCATCGCCGCCGGTGCGATTAGCGCACTGCGCGGCGGCGGGCCGGTGAGAGTTGAGGGGGTAGGCAGGGGCAGCGTCCAGGGGGACCTGCGTTTTGCCGAGGCGATGCAGGCCATGGGAGCCCGGGTCGAAATGGGCGATAACTGGATAGAGGCCGGTGTGACTGCAGAGGTCAGGCAAAGGGGCAAACTCAAAGCCTTTGATGCCGACTTCAACCACATTCCCGACGCGGCGATGACACTGGCGGTGGCGGCATTGTTCGCCGACGGCCCCTGCACCTTACGCAACATCGCCAGCTGGCGGGTCAAGGAGACCGATCGTATTGCCGCCATGGCAACGGAACTCAGAAAGCTGGGGGCGGGTGCCGAGGAGGGCGCGGACTGGTTGCGGGTGACCCCGCCAAGCCAACTGCGACCGGCGGTGATCGACACCTATGATGACCATCGCATGGCGATGTGCTTCTCCCTGGCAGCACTGGGCGGGGTGCGCATACGCATTAATGATCCGGGCTGTGTTGCCAAAACATTTCCTGAGTATTTTCAGGTTCTTGAGGGCATTTCCCAACGATGAACCTGGTTCCTGTTATTGCCATAGACGGACCAACAGCTTCGGGCAAAGGGACCATTGCCGAGATCGTTGCCAAGAGTTTGGGTTTCCATTATCTGGATAGTGGGGCCTTGTATCGGCTGGTCGCGCTGGCTGCGCAGAAATCCAATATCCCCGCTGATTATGAAGAGAAATTAGGAAATATTGCGGCTACGCTTGATGCCCGATTTGAAGCGGGGGAGATTAGTCTTGGCACGGAGCGGGTGACCGACCAGATCCGGGCAGAGGCCGTCGGCTTGGCCGCATCCAGGGTGGCGGCCTTGCCGGGCGTGCGGGCGGCTTTGCTGCAGCGACAGCGAGACTACCGGATGAGCCCCGGGCTGGTTGCCGATGGGCGGGATATGGGGTCTGTGGTGTTTCCCGATGCCCAGCTCAAGGTGTTCCTGACCGCGACCGCCGAAGCACGTGCCGAGCGCAGGTATAAACAGTTGAAACAAAAAGGAATCCCTGCTAACATCGACGTCCTTTTGTCGGAGTTGCGCGAGCGCGATGCGCGCGATGCAAGTCGCAGCGTTGCACCACTCGCTCAAACGGCCGATGCCAGGCTCCTTGACAGCACATCGCTTGGAATTCAAGAGGTTGCGCAGCTGATTTTGGAATGGTACCGGAACGTGGCAACAAAACGATAAAAGGAAAAGAGCAGCAAAACGGTGGCATAGGCGACCTTGCGGCTGACCCGCAGGCGAAGATGCCGGTTTGTTAACTGACCCGCTGTAACTGGCGGTTTTTAAAGCAGGTACTTATGTCCAACGTAGCCACGTCCGCACCTTCCGACGACATGGAAAGTTTTGCGGCAATGTTTGAAGACAGCCTCACGCGCAAGGAAATGCGTGTTGGGGAAGTGATCACCGGTGAGGTGGTTCGTGTTGATATGAATTTTGTCGTGATCAACGCCGGCCTCAAGTCCGAGTCGTTTGTCGCGCTCGAAGAGTTCCGCAATGACAAGGGCGAAATCGAAGCCAAACCGGGCGACTTCGTCTCGGTCTGCATCGAAGCCCTTGAAGACGGCTTTGGCGAAACCCGCCTGTCGCGCGACAAGGCCAAGCGCCTCGCCGCCTGGATGGACCTGGAAAAAGCCATGGAAACGGGCGCTCTGGTGTCCGGCCTGATCAGCGGCAAGGTCAAAGGCGGCCTGACCGTCATGACCAACGGCATCCGCGCTTTCCTCCCCGGCTCGCTCGTCGACATCCGCCCGGTCAAGGACACCACGCCCTTTGAGGGCAAGGAAATGGAATTCAAGGTCATCAAACTCGACCGCAAGCGCAATAACGTGGTGGTTTCCCGCCGCGCTGTGCTCGAAGCGAGCCAGGGTGAAGAGCGTCAAAAACTGCTGCAGACCCTCGCCGAGGGCGCGGTGGTCAAGGGCATCGTCAAGAACATCACCGACTACGGCGCATTCGTCGACCTCGGCGGCATCGACGGCCTGCTGCATATCACCGACCTTGCCTGGCGTCGTGTCAAGCACCCGTCGGAGGTGTTGGCTGTTGGTGATGAGGTCACCGCCAAAATCCTCAAGTTCGATCAGGAAAAGAATCGCGTCTCCCTGGGCATGAAGCAGCTGGGCGAGGACCCGTGGGTAGGCTTGTCGCGCCGTTATCCGACCAACACGCGCCTGTTCGGCAAGGTTACCAACCTCACCGACTACGGCGCATTCGTCGAAGTCGAGCAGGGTATCGAGGGCCTGGTGCACGTGTCCGAAATGGACTGGACCAACAAGAACGTTCATCCGTCCAAGGTTGTGCAACTGGGCGATGATGTTGAAGTCATGATTCTCGAGATTGACGAAGAGCGTCGCCGGATTTCACTGGGCATGAAGCAGTGCCTTTCCAATCCGTGGGATGATTTTGCAATGAATTACAAGAAGAACGACAAAGTGAAGGGTCAGATCAAATCGATCACCGACTTCGGCATTTTCATCGGCCTGGCCGGCGGTATCGACGGTCTTGTGCACTTGTCGGATCTGTCATGGAGCGTTCCTGGCGAAGAGGCTGTGCGCAACTTCAAGAAGGGCGACGAAGTCGAGGCCCTGGTCCTGTCCATCGATGTCGAGCGCGAGCGCATTTCGCTTGGTATCAAGCAGATGGATGGTGACCCGTTCACCAACTACGTTGCCACGCATGACAAGAACAGCATTGTTCCGGGCACGGTCAAGACCGTCGATGCCAAGGGCGCCGTGCTGGTGCTCGAGGGCGAGGTTGAGGCCTACCTGCGCGCGTCGGAGATTTCGCGCGACCGCGTCGAGGATGCGACCAAGCACCTCAAGGAAGGTGACGAGCTTACGGCGATGATCATCAACGTGGATCGCAAGAACCGCGCAATCAACCTGTCCATCAAAGCCAAGGATATGGCCGACGAAGGCGATGCAATGCAGAAGTTGCAGAGCCAGAGCCAGAACGCGGCGAGCAGCGGCAGCACCAATCTGGGTGCGCTGCTCAAGGCCAAGATGGACACCAAAAACGTCCAATAACAGCGCGGAATAGTTACCCATGACCAAGTCGGAACTGATTGCCAAACTTGCTGTGCGTTATCCGCAACTGGTGGCCAAGGATGCCGAATTCGCTGTGAAGATGATCCTCGATGCCATGACGCAAAGTCTGGTCGAGGGGCAGCGTATCGAAATCCGCGGCTTTGGCAGCTTCGGCCTGAATCACAGGCCGGCGCGAATTGGTCGCAATCCCAAGTCTGGCGAAAAGGTGCGTGTGCCCGAGAAATTCGTGCCCCATTTCAAAGCTGGCAAGGAGTTGCGTGAACGGGTTGATACGAAGGCCTAGGGTCGAAGAACTGACGCCGGCGAACATGCTTTCCGCCATTTCCTGATACACGGCGGCGCTTTTATGGCGCCGCCGTTTTTGTTTGCCCCGGTCTTGTTATAGATGAACAAGCTTCTTACGATATTTGCCTGGATACTGCGCGTGATGCTGTTTCTCGCGCTGTTCCTCTTTGCCATCAAGAACACAGAAACCGTGACATTGCGGTTCTGGTTCGAGCAGACCTGGCAGGCGCCTCTGGTGCTGCTGTTGTTGGCTTTTCTTGCTGGTGGTGCGCTGCTTGGCGTGCTTGCCTGCCTCGCGCGTCTGTTCCGCCAGCGTCGCGAAATTGCCCGCCTTAAGCGCGAATTGCGCCTGCGTACCCATGAGCGCCCCGTCATCCCGCCGGTCGACGCGTCATAAAGGTGGAACATGCTTGAATTTGAATACTGGTGGCTGCTCGGATTCCCGCTCTTTTTCGCCCTTGGCTGGCTGGCGGCGCGGATCGACATCAAGCATCTGCTGGCCGAGTCCAAGTCACTGCCGAAGTCTTATTTTCGCGGCCTGAATTTTCTGCTCAATGAGCAGCCGGACAAGGCTATTGATGCGTTCATCGAGGTGGTCAAGCTTGATCCGGAGACAATAGAGTTGCATTTCGCGCTGGGCAGCCTGTTTCGGCGGCGCGGGGAAACCGAACGTGCGATCCGCATGCATCGCAACCTGCTCGAACGCGGCGACCTGGCGGGGGAGCAGCGACTGGCCGCAATGTTTGAATTGGGGCAGGACTACCTCAAGGCGGGCTTGCTTGATAGAGCCGAGGCGGTGTTCGAGAAGTTGCACACCGGCCTGCATCGGGCGGAGGCGCTCGGATTTCTGCTCGATATCTACCAGCAGGAGAAAGAATGGCTCAAGGCAATCCAGGCTGCAGGCCAACTGGCCGAGGTCGCCGGTAAGCCGTATCAAAAGGAAATTGCCAATTTTTATTGCGAGCTCGCGTTGATCGAAGCGACGCATTCGCGCACCGCGCAGGCACATACCTATCTGGATGAGGCGCTTTCCGTAAATCGCAAATGCGTCCGCGCCAATATGCAGCTGGGCGACTTGCATGCGGCTGCGGGGGAGCACGACAAGGCGGTGCTGGCCTGGAAGCGCATAGAGCAACAGACGCCGACCTATCTTGCCTTGGTGGCGCAAAGGTTGATAGAAAGCTACCGGATTCTTGGACGTATCGAGGAGGGCCTGGTTCTCATCAAAGGCCTGCTCGCCGGGCATGCGTCGCTGGATCTACTGGACGTGGCCTTCCAGACCACCTTGGCCACAGCAGGGCCGGAGGAGGCCTACACGCTGGTGCGCGATGAGTTGCGGCGCACTCCCACCCTGCTCGGGCTGGACAAGCTGCTCGAAGCACAATTGATCATGGCCCCCGCGGAGCGGCGCCACGACCTGGAGTTGGTGAAGAATCTCGTGCACGGCCATACACGCCGCCTCGCCCGTTACAGTTGTGGCAATTGCGGATTCAAGGCCAGGCAGTTCTACTGGCACTGCCCGGCATGCAGCGGATGGGAAACCTATCCGCCCAAGCGCACCGAAGAGTTTGAAGTGGCGCCATGAGCATGCATTCTTGCAGTATCCGTGCAGTAGCCGTGCGGCCGCGCCAGATGTGTCTTCGCCACCTGTGCCCGCACCACCGACTTTGCGATCAGGAGTGATGAATTGAAGATTACGATTGTTGGCACCGGTTATGTCGGCCTGGTCACCGGCGCATGCTTTGCCGAGGTGGGCAATGATGTGCTGTGTATCGACGTGGATGCGAAAAAGATCCGTACCCTCAATGAAGGGGGATTGCCCATCTACGAACCGGGTCTGCTTGAGATGGTGCAACGCAATCGCGCCGCTGGGCGGCTCAAGTTCTCCGACGACATCGAGGCTGGCGTGGCGTTTGGCGAGGTGCAGTTTATCGCCGTAGGCACCCCTTCAGATGAGGACGGCTCCGCCGACTTGAAGTATGTCATTGCTGCCGCGCGCAACATCGGGCGCACCATGGGTGAGTATCGGCTTATTGTGGACAAATCAACGGTGCCCGTGGGTACGGCTGAAAAGGTGCGCACGGCCATAGCTGAGGAGCTGAAAACGCGTGGTGTGGATGTGCCCTTCTCCGTCGTGTCCAATCCGGAGTTCCTCAAGGAGGGCGCGGCGATCGAGGACTTCATGCGCCCCGACCGCATCGTTATCGGGAGTGAAGACGAGAGGGGAACGCAGATCATGCGCGCCCTTTACGCGCCGTTTCAGCGCAACCATGACCGGCTCATCGTTATGGGCATACGCTCGGCGGAATTGACCAAATATGCGGCAAACGCGATGCTGGCGACGCGAATTTCCTTTATGAACGAAGTCGCCAACATGGCTGAGCGCGTGGGGGCGGACATTGAGGATGTGCGCCGGGGCATCGGGTCGGATCCGCGCATCGGATACCATTTCCTTTATCCGGGTGTGGGCTACGGCGGCTCGTGCTTCCCGAAAGACGTGCAGGCGCTGCAGCGCACCGCCACCGCCTCCGGCATGCAGCTGCATATCCTTGACGCCGTTGAGCGTGTGAACGGGCTGCAAAAGGAGGTGTTGGCGACCAAGATCGCGCACTACCTCGGGGAGGATTTGACCGGGCGCAACATTGCCATTTGGGGGCTTGCTTTCAAACCCAACACCGATGACATGCGCGAGGCGCCCAGCCGTGTGTTGATCGAGAGCCTGTTGCGACGCGGTGCGATTGTGACGACATACGATCCGGTCGCCATGCCCGAGGCGAGGCATGTATTTGGAGAGAACAGTCGAATTCGCTATGCCAGTTCGCCGATGTCTGCGCTAGAGGGGGCCGATGTGCTGGCCATCGTGACCGAGTGGAAGGAGTTTCGCAGCCCTGATTTCAAGGCAATCAAGGCCAGTTTAAAAACACCGGCGGTGTTTGATGGCCGGAATCTCTATGTGCCGGCGGAGGTCCGTCGTCACGGTCTTGAGTATTACGCCATCGGGCGACTTTGAGGACAGCCCGATGAGCAAGCTTCCCGATTTTTCCAAGGCCCGACTGCTGGTGGTTGGGGATGTGATGTTGGATCGTTACTGGTTCGGCGAGGTGAACCGGATATCGCCCGAGGCGCCGGTCCCTATCGTCAAGGTAGAGCGCACTGAGGAGCGTCCGGGTGGCGCGGCCAATGTCGCGCGCAACGCCGCCGCGCTGGGTGTGCGTACGGTGCTGCTGTCGGTGGTTGGCGACGACGAAGCGGGACGCAGTTTAAAGACCCTGGTGGAGGGGGAAGGGGTTAATGCCTTTCTCCACAAGGATGCTTCGATCGACACGACAGTCAAACTGCGTGTGCTCGGGCGACAGCAGCAACTTATGCGCATTGATTTTGAGACGAGCCCAAGCCACGAGGTCCTGCTCGGAAAATTGGCCGAATACAAGACGCTCCTGAACGATTGTGACGTGGTCATCCTGTCCGATTATGGTAAGGGCGGACTTACGCATATTGCCCAGATGATCAGTCTTGCGCGGTCGCAGAACAAGCTGGTGCTGGTCGATCCGAAGGGCGATGATTATTCCAAATATCACGGTGCCACCGTGGTAACGCCAAACCGCAGTGAACTCAGGGAGGTGGTTGGACGCTGGGCGTCGGAGACCGAGCTTCTGGCAAAGGCGCAGGCTTTGCGCGAGACGCTTGGTGTCTCGGCGCTTCTGGTTACGCGCAGCGAAGAGGGCATGTCCTTGTTTGAGGCAAGCGGTGTTTTGCACGAACCGGCCAAGGCGCGCGAGGTGTTTGACGTGAGCGGCGCCGGGGACACCGTGATCGCGGTGCTGGCGGCGATGCTCGGTTGCGGCGCGACGCTTGCCGACGCGATGCACGTCGCCAATCTGGCGGCCGGAATAGTCGTGGGCAAGCTGGGAACCGCTGTTGCACGGCCGCAGGAACTGTCTGCGGCACTTGCCGGAGTGGGCTAGGCCGACAGCCTGCTAGAATTCACCCATGGCTAGTTATATTGTTGTGACCGGCGCAGCCGGCTTTATCGGATCCAATCTCGTGCGGGCGCTCAATGACCGCGGAGTGACCAATATCATCGCGGTGGACAATCTTACGCGTGCGGATAAGTTCCGCAATCTCGTGGATTGCGATATCGCCGAGTTTATGGACAAGACGGATTTTCTTGAGCGCATGCAACGCGGCGAGTTCGACGGCGGCCTTGATGCGGTGATGCACCAGGGCGCCTGCTCCGACACCATGGAGACGGATGGCCGCTACATGATGGAGAACAATTACCGCTATTCCTTATCGCTGCTCGAATTTTGCATTGATGAGGAAGTGCCCTTCATCTATGCGTCTTCAGCCGCGGTTTACGGCGCAGGCAGGGTCTTTCGCGAGGAGCGTGCTTGCGAGTCGCCGCTCAATGTTTACGGCTATTCAAAGTTTTTATTCGACCAGGCGGTACGCCGGCGTTTTGCCGACGCCGGTTCGCAGATAGCCGGGTTCCGTTATTTCAACGTATACGGACGAAACGAGTCGCACAAGGGCCGCATGGCTTCGGTCGCCTGGCACGGCCTGAATCAACTCCGTGACAGCGGCAAGGTGCGTCTGTTCGAAGGCAGCGACGGTTATGGTAACGGCCAGCAGGTGCGGGACTTCATTGCGGTCGAGGATGTGATCAGGGTCAATCTTCATTTTCTCGATCATCCCGAAACATCGGGCATCTTCAACGCCGGCACCGGTCGCGCGCAAGCCTTTAACGATGTTGCGGCGGCGGTGATCAACGCCTACCGGCGACACGAGGCAAAGCCGGCCTTGTCGCTGGAAGACATGACCTCGCAGGGGCTTATTGAGTACATCAGCTTCCCCGAGCAACTGAAGGGGAAATACCAGAGTTTCACGCAGGCCGACGTGACGGCGCTGCGCCATGCGGGATACGTTTTGCCATTCCTCAGCGTGGAGGAGGGGGTCGCCCACTATGTTGGTGGCTTGCTCGAGGCGGCGGGGCCGGCGGCATAGTTATTCCGGCCAGCCGGCGGGTCCGGGTGAGCCCTATTTTTGCAGGGTGCAGGGTGATATGGCGACAGTCAAGTACAAGACGATTGAAGATTTGGTGGGAGGGACTCCGCTCATACGGTTGACGCGTACCCCGGGTCTGCAAGTTGAAAAAAACGGCAACGTCATCCTGGGCAAGATGGAGGGCGACAACCCCGCCGGTTCAGTCAAGGACAGGCCTGCGCTCTCGATGATCCGGCACGCAGAGCGGCGGGGGACGATCAAGCCGGGCGACACGCTGATTGAAGCGACCAGCGGCAATACCGGCATTGCGCTGGCAATGGCGGCTGCCATCAAGGGTTATCGCATGATCCTGATCATGCCCGAACATCTTTCCGTCGAACGGCGGCAAACCATGCGCGCCTACGGAGCACAGATTATTCTCACGCCAAAGGCCGGGGGTATGGAATCTTCACGCGACCTTGCCGAGCAGATGCGCGGCCAGGGCAAGGGCGTGATTCTTGACCAATTTGGCAATCCGGATAATCCGCTTGCACATTACGAAACTACCGGCCCGGAAATCTGGAGGGATACCGGTGGTGCTGTAACCCATTTCGTATCCAGCATGGGTACGACCGGAACGATCATGGGGGTGTCGCGTTTCCTGAAAGAAAAAAATCCTGCCGTTCAAGTGATAGGTGCGCAGCCAACCGAAGGCTCGCAGATACCGGGAATTCGCAAATGGCCGGAGGCGTATCTCCCCGCCATCTACGACAAAACCATGGTTGATTCGATTGAATATGTCAGTCAGGCCGAGGCCGAGGACATGACCCGCCGACTCGCCCGCGAGGAGGGTATTTTCTGCGGTATTTCGGCCGGCGGCGCCATGGTGGTGGCGTTGCGCATTGCGGTGGATATCAAGAACGCGACGATTGTGTCGATTGTCTGCGACCGGGGTGACCGCTATTTATCCACTGGTGTGTTTCCGGAATGAATTCCTTGTCGCCTTTTTTTGGCTCATAAGCTGGAAAGCCTTGCCTGGCGCGGGTTTCCAGCTGATGCTCCGATTCATTCCGGGTATTTTTCCGCGCAGTGTTGCTACGCTGCCTTGTTGACGATTTTGGGCATCTTATGACCCCCGTACTTGTGTTTGATATTGAAACCGTTCCCGATGTGTCCGGATTGCGCCGCCTGTGGGATATGGACGCGCAGGTTTCCGATGCGGACATTGCTGAAATTGCTTTTCAGCGCCGTCGCGCAGCCACTGCGAGCGGAAGTGATTTTTTGCCGCCACACATGCAGCGGGTCGCCTCCATTGCCTGCGCGTTGCGCGAAGGGGACAGCATTCGTGTCTGGTCCCTGGGGACTCCCGCAGACACGGAGGAAGCGCTGCTCCGACGGTTTTTTGACGGCATCGAAAAATACACGCCGCAACTGGTGTCCTGGAACGGCGGCGGCTTTGACCTGCCGGTGTTGCACTATCGCGGGCTGATTCACGGCATTAGCGCACCGCGTTACTGGGACATGGGTGAGGATGACCGGGAGTTCAAGTGGAACAATTACATCAGCCGCTACCATAGCCGTCATCTCGACCTGATGGATTTGCTGGCGATGTACCAAGCGCGCAATAACGTGCCGCTGGACGAGTTGGCCAAACTGATTGGTTTTCCTGGAAAGCTTGGCATGGACGGATCCAAGGTATGGCAAGCCTACGAGGAAGGCCGGCTTGCGGAGATTCGGGCGTATTGCGAAACAGACGTTGCCAACACCTATTTGGTGTTTCTGCGTTACCAACTCATGCGCGGGGCCATAGACGGGGCGGCCTACGCGCGTGAAATCGCGTTGTTGCGCGCTACGCTTTCGACATCGCCTGAAAAACACTGGCAAGAGTTTCTTGCCGCCTGGCCGGCCTGATCATCATGACTTTGGCACATATCGAATCCCTGGACCGGGAAGGCCGCGGCGTGGCACGCGTCGATGGCAAGACTATATTCATCGAAGGGGCGTTGGCCGGGGAGGTGGTGCATTTCACCTCCTATAGGAAAAAGCCCAGTTACGAAATTGCGCAGGTCAATTCAGTAGAGCGCGCCAGCGGCGAACGTGTCACGCCGCGTTGCGCCCACTTTGGTGTTTGCGGTGGGTGCTCGATGCAGCACCTGGAGCCACGCGCCCAGGTCGCGGCCAAACAGCGCGTTCTCGAGGACAATCTCTGGCATATCGGCAAGGTCAGGGCGGGTCGAATGCTGGCGCCTATTTATGGCCCCGCCTGGGGGTATCGCGAGAGGGCGCGGATGAGCGCGCGCTTTGTCGTCAAGAAGGACAAGGTCCTGGTTGGATTTCACGAGCGCAAAAGCAGTTTTGTCGCAGACATGGACAGCTGCGAGGTGTTGCCCGAATTTTTGTCCGCTTTGCTTGTCCCCTTGCGTGATCTGATCGGCTCGCTCGCCATGCGTGAATGCATACCGCAAATTGAAGTGGCGATCGGCGAGCATGTCAGCGTATTGGTGTTCCGAAATCTTGAGGCCGTGGGCGAGGGCGATGCGGTCATGTTGCGGGCGTTTGCCGAGGCCAATAAGCTGCAGATATGGCTGCAACCCAAGGGGCCCGACACGGCCTACCCGTTCTGGCCGCTTGACGCGCCCCGCTTGGACTATTCGCTGCCAGAGTTCGGTGTGTCCCTGGAGTTTTCACCCACTGATTTTACGCAGGTAAATCAGGCGATCAACAGGGTTATGGTCAGGCGGGCCATCGGCCTGCTTGATCCCCGGCCCGGCGAGTTGATAGGCGATATGTTTTGCGGCCTTGGTAACTTCACGCTGCCGATCGCAGCGTGTGGCGCCGATGTGCTCGGCGTGGAGGGGAATGCACAACTGGTTGGGAAGGGCGAGCGCAATGCCCTTGCAAACGGCCTGGGCTCCCGTGCTCGATTCGCCGTGGCCAATCTTTTTGTCGAGGCGTCCTGTCAGGCCTTGCCGCGGTTTGATAAGTTGCTGATCGACCCGCCGCGCGAGGGGGCTGTCGAATTGCTCAGGGCAATCGGTGATGACGGGCCGAGCAGGATTGTTTACGTGTCCTGCGATCCGGCGACGCTGGCGCGCGATGCGGGTTTTCTAGTGCATGAAAAAGGCTATGAGTTGGTCGCGGCAGGCGTGATCAATATGTTTCCGCATACGTCGCACGTCGAGTCCATCGCGCTGTTCGAGCGCCAGAAAAAGCCGGCCTGAAAATAAAAAGGCGGCGCAACGCCGCCTTTTTATTGCCTGAATGGTGTGAGGATCAGTCGCGGTCGCCGCCAATGATGCCAAGCAACTGCAGCAGGCTGGAGAACAGGTTGTAGATCGAGATGTACAGGGTCAGCGTGGCCGAGATGTAGTTGGTCTCGCCGCCCTTGACGATACTGTTGACCTGCCACAGGATCATGGCCGAGGAGAGCAGCACAAAGCCCGACAGGATGACCAAATGCAGCACGGGGCTGGCGAAGAACAGATTGGCCACCACCGCAAGCATGATCACCACCACGCCTATGGTAAGAAAGCTGCCCATGCTGCTCAGATCGCGCTTGGTCGTGGTGGCGATGCCGGACATCACCGCGAAAACCGCAGCGGTGCCGCCGGCGGCCATCATCACAAGTTGCCCGCCGTTCTTGAGGCCGAGTACGCTTTGAAGCAAAGGGCCGAGCAGCACGCCGAGGAACATGGTGAAGCCGAGCAACAGGACGACGCCAAGCGAGGATTCCCGGTTCTTTTCGATCACCCAGATCCAACCGAAGAACACCGCCATGATGGCGATGAACGAGATGATGGGGCTGGAGCGCATGAAGCCCATGTTGATGTTGCTGCCGATAGCGGCACCAATGGCCGTTGGAATGAGCGACACCGCGAGCAGCGTGTAGGTGTTGCGCAACACTTTGTGCTGGCGGCTTGCGATGTCCTGCGCTGCGTCGCCAACTGAAATTGGGTTCTGTACGGATTGCAAATCTGGTTGCACTAGAGGCCTCCTTGGGTACGTTGCTGTGACTACGATTAGACTAGGTCAAATCCGTAAAAGTTGCAACAGAATCCTGCCCTGATCGCGCAAAAAAACGCCTTGTATTACAAAGCTTAATGCGAGAAAAGCGATGCGATAAAATTTTGCTGCGCATTGGCAAAGTGTTTTGAAGCTGCGCATGGCGTCCGGCCCGGCCCAGTCGGGCCCGAACGCCTTTGGAAGGGGGAGGGGTTTAACTTTTGTGGGTCTTCTGCAAAGTGAGTGGGTCATTTTGAGTCATTTTAGATCGCTGGGAGCATGCAAGTGAGGATCTTGAGCCGCAGATATTCTTGGTCGCGCAGTCCGTATGCGCGTCGCTGGATGACGCGAATCTTGTTGTTCAGTCCTT
>CAMDDU010000052.1:0-30294 GCA_945892985.1 Bordetella parapertussis | reverse complement strand
TTGCAGCGGCTCACCGAAGCCAAACTCCAATCGATTGAAGACCGCCTAAACCATCGACCTCGCAAGTGTCTTGGCTACCTGACCCCTCACGAGGTACTCTTCGGGCTCAAGCCCATACCCATTGCGCTTCGAACTTAAATTCGCATATCAGCTGGAAACCCTTTACCAGCGCGGCTTTCCAGCCACAACCGCCACTTAAAGGCGTTAAGGCCGCAGCAGCAGGGGCAGCGCCACCACGGCAATACCGGCCGCGAGCATGGTCAGGGTGTGCAACCAGAAGAACACCGGGGCCTCGCGCCTGCGCACCGGCACGCGCCGGTAGATCACCGTTTCCCCCCAGGCCGCGGCAACAAGGGCGCACAACACCAGCATCACCCCCATACCGGTGACAATATCGCGCATTTGCAGCGGCAGCCAGGCCACCGCCAGCAAGGCGAGCGCGCCGGCAAACGCCAGACCCATGCGCAGCCAGAAAGCAAAGCGCGTCGTCGCGCGGCGCACCGTGTAATGCTTGCCGCCGTACTCGCCCGACACTAGACCGGTCAGTACAAAGTAAATGACAATCAGCGCGCCAAGGGTCAACAACCAGGGATAAAACATGAATGCCCGCTTTATGTGCTTATGTGTTCATGGCACGAAGCGCGCATTGTGACCTATTCGGCGGCGACGGGCGATTGCGGCCAACAAGCCCGCCGCCCCTCCGCGGGGGAATTACATTCCGATTATGAAGACACCGATAAGGGATGACAGACCGCGCGATTAAGGGCATCAAGCAGACCAGCGCAGCAGCATGGTTTGCCTACATTCACTCGGATACCCGACTACTACTGCACCTCGCACACCATCCCGCCCGAAGATCCCGAGGATTCTGACGCGCCGGGTACCCGCAGGTTTAGGCCTGAAGATGCGAACGGATTGCTCAGCGGCGTGTTGAAAAGCGAGGCTGCCAATAATCCTTAGGTTGAGGCTGTGTTGCGGCAAAAAAAAACGCGCCTGCCTCGGATAATTTAATTTCAATTGTTAGCCGGGGATTGATTATGTGCATTTGCATTTTCTTATGAAAAATTAGACAAACCCATCAAGTTAAAAATACTTAATTCACATACATTCCAAAAACCGTTTGTTTTCACCAAGGAAGCACGGTTTCTTTGCCCAAACAAATCAGCAATATGCGGGATTCCCGACCAGGGCACGCACATGGCGACCACGACCGAGAACAGTGTGCAAACGCCAGTGCAGACAAACCGGATTAGACTGCAACGCATGAACCCACTGCATCCGAACAAATTGCTGCTGACCAAGTGGACGGCCGTCAAACCGGTCGCCAAGGAAAAACACTTTCTCGTCGTCAAAGTCATCCTGCCCGAAATGCCTGAGGACAAAATTGAATGGGTGGAGATTGAGGCCGCCTACTCCAAAAATATCCGGCGCATCGCTTGGCGCGCGTTGCGCGACCAATCAATCTGGCGGCAGGGCTGGGTCTAAGTGTGGGTGTGAGTGTACGTGTGAGCGTGAGTCTGGGTATGCGCCTGAATCACCCACTGCGCGCGCGGCTCGATGCCTGCCCAGGCCGAGAACACACCGACTGAAAACCCGCGCCAGACGGGCGTTTGCGGACGATCACCGCGCGCGGCGCGGCTCAGGCGGCGGCGAGACTACGCGTTTCGACCGCGACAATGGCCTTAGCCTGATTGAAGTCGGCGGTATAGCCCGCGCCGAAAAGGCAGCAGGCGAGCAGGTTGACAATGGGCAGCGGCAGCGGCGCCGTGCCAGTCATGAGCTTGCGGATGTAGTCGGCGGTGGCCTTGGCTTCGGTGTTTTGCTCGAGCTGTTCGAGTTGCTCGGCCGGCGTGTGCTCCTGCTCGAACAGCACCTGCCCCGCGCCATCGCGGAAAAATTCTATTTTCGGCCGGCGCCGCGGATTGGCATAGGGTTCGCCCTCCGTGCCGCGCATTAGTAGCGCGGTATCACCGGTGGCGATGAAAAATTCGTGCAGCTTGAGCAGCACCTCGGGATGCGTCACGCTGACCAGCTTGAGCGCGCCGCCGCTTCCCCCGCCAAACGGGTCAATGAGCTTGGCCACGGTATGGCCGCTGTTCCTTACGCCCAGGCGGCTGCGCAGCGACAGCAGCTTGGCAAGACCGGGCGCGAGCACCGCCGTCGGCACGAAGGCCAGCTTGTCGGTGTCCATCGCCGTTTGCGCCTGCGCCAGCGTGACGCAGGGCAGGATGCCCAGTTCGCGAAAAATATAGGCGCTGGCCACACGCCCCTGCCCGTCCAGCGTGCCGTGGACCAGCACCGGCAGCCCCATGCGTTGCAACAACAACGCGACCAGCGGGGTCAGATTGGGTTGGCACCGCGCGCCGTTGTAGCTGCCGATGACCACCGGGCGCATACCGCCCAAACCCTGCGGCGGCTTCAGGTGATGCACGCGATCGGACATCGCCTGGGTAAAGCCGAGCAGTTCGGGCACCGATTCGGTCTTGACGCGCAGGGCGAGCAGGATCGCCCCGAGTTCCAGATCGGGCACGCCGCCATCGAGTATGGCGCCAAACAACTGGTGCGCCTCGTCAGTGCCCAGATCGTGGCTGCCCTTGGTGCCGCGGCCGATTTCCTTTATGTATTGCGCGAAACTCATTTCGCCCACTTTATCAAAGCTGCATGACTTGGCTAGTAGCAATGCGTATGCCAAGTCGCAAAAGGGACTGCCACACAGGACTTACACACAGGACGGACACACGCGATTCACGGGCTGGACTTGCTTCCTGCCCTGAAAATTCCACCCACATCGGCACAAAAAGCGTCCATCCGGAGGCATGCGCGCCTCGCCGTGGTGCGAACCGCTTATGGCAGTGCAAAACCGGCTTGCCGCGCGCTGCCGCAGTGCCGCCGGGACCGCTGATTGGGGGGCACAGCGGCCAAGCCAAAGCAGCAAAATCGCACAACAATAAAAGTGTGAAGTCGGCCGATAAGCCGGGTTCTGTTCAGGGGCTTGCGCCCCCCTGACGATCATTCATCTGGGCCAAGAGTTACCCCTTGGCTCAAGCCACCTACCCGCAGACTCCGTGGGTCACGTCAACGTCTGCCTATTTGGTGTTGCTCCGGGTGGAGGTTACCGCGTTTCACCCGCCACACTTGCTTGCGCAAACATGGCGACTCGTCTCTGTGGCCCTATTCCTCGTCTCACGACGTACGGCCGTTAGCCGTCACCCTACCCGATGGAGCCCGGACTTTCCTCTGCACAGAAAATCTCCGTACAGCGACCGTCTGGCCAACTTCACCCCGGCATTGTACGGCAGTGGCGACACCGGCCGGGTTGCGCCCTATCGGCATCGTCAACCTGCGCGCCAGCCTGGGTGCCACGCCGGCACCGGTGGGCAAGCTGGGCTGCTTGGCTCAGCGAGCCTTGGGCAAGGACATCTCCGGCGCCCGCGGATAGGCGCGGGCACCAAACCCGCCATCAATCGACACCACCGTACCGCAGACCGAACTCGCCCGGTCCGACGCAAGAAAGCACACGACATCGGCAATCTCCTCAGGCCGGATCAATCGCCCCGCCGGCCAGCCCACGAGAAAATCACGCCAGCGCTCCGCGTCACCGCACGCTTCCTCGCTGCGCCGCCTGAGCGAAGCAATGGCCTTGTCAGTCTCGACCCAACCGGGATTGACGCCCAGCACGCGCACGCCGTGGTCAAGACTCATGCTGCCAACGCTGCGCGTGAACGCCACCAGCGCGGCATTGCCGGTGGAGCCGGCGGCGTAGGCGTATTCGAGTTTTTCCGCGCCAAGGCCGATGATATTGATAATGACGCCGCTGCCGCGCGCAAGCATCTGCCGATAGCACGCACGCGTGGCGTTGATGTAGCCAAACAGCTTGAGCTCCCAGCCGGCGCGCCAGGCGTCTTCCTCAAGTTGCAGCAAGTCGCCGCGCGGCGTCGCGCCGGCGTTGTTGATCAGCACGTCGGCATCCGGAAAATGTTCAATCAGGCGCCCGGGTGCATCCGCTTCGGCCAGGTCGATGGCGAGTGTTTCAACATCGGCGGCAAAGCGCGCGGTCAGATCGGATTTGAGCGTCGCCAGTCCGTCAGCGCTGCGTGCCGCCAGGCGCAGGCGGCAGCCCTCGGCGGCAAACGATGTGGCGATCGCGCGCCCGATGCCGCGCGATGCGCCGGTAATGAGCACGGTGCGGCCCTTGAGTCCGAGATCCATTGTCAGGTTTCGTCGCTGCGTTTCATCGCGGAGTTTCGGGGTTGAGTTGCGTCGCTACGTTCGGTCGCGTCCGTTCAAGCCGGCGTCGGCCGCAACTCGATCAGATCGGGACAGCAATTGTCGCCGGTACAGGCGGCGTAGACCACCGACTCGGCCACATCCTGCGCACTCAGCGCCCGGAAGCTGCGCGACTTGAGCGAGGCCAGCACCTCGGCGTGCGTGCTGGTAATACGGATGTCCGTCTCGACCATGCCAGGCGCGATTTCAGTGACCTTGATACCAAAGGGCTTGAGTTCGATGCGCAGCCCCTTGGCCACCGCCGACATGGCGTGCTTGGTCGCGGCATAAACGACCGCCAGCCGGTTGACGTTACGTGCCGACAGCGAGGTCATGACGATGATGTGGCCGCGCTTTCGCGCCGTCATCGCAGCGCCCATGACCTGGCTCACCTGTATGCTCGCCAGCACGTTGACGCGAAACATCTCCTCAATCTGCGCGGACGTGAGTTCGAGCAGCGGCGCATAGGTCAGCACGCCGGCGTTGTTGACGAGGATGTCAGCCTCGGCGCAAAACGCGCCCAGTTCGGTCACGAAGCCCGCATCGCCCAGGTCGCCGGCGAGCACACGCACACTGCCGCCGAAGACCGCGCACTCGGCGGCAAGCGCCTGTAACTCGGGCTCGCGCCGCGAGGTGGCGATGATCTGCGCGCCCTCGCGCGCCAGCGCGATGGCCGTGGCGCGGCCGATGCCGGCGCTGGCGCCGGTGACAAGAGCCAGTCTTCCGGCCAGCCGTCCTTGACGCATGTCCGCACTCATGTCTTGGGCATTCCACCGGGGGGCTCGTTCGCCTCGACCGTCTCGTAACCACCGGGAATGATGATCTCCAGCACCTCGAGGTCATCCGAATACTCGAGCACGGTGTGCTTGATGCCGGCCGGCTGCACCCAGCAACTGCCCGCCTTCATCAGGTGCTCACCGTGCCCGTCAAACTCGGCGCGCATCCAGCCCTTGAGCACGTAGACCATCTGAAATTTGACTTCATGGGAATGGCGCTTGCTGACCGCGCCGGCATCGAAGGGCCGGCCGCGCGCGTTGATGTGCGCCTCCACCAGCCCACCCGTCGCATCGAGCGTGCCCAGGTCCCGGTACACCACATAAGGACGCAGACCGTTGCCCTCGAACTTGGCGTCTGCCAGATGCGAAACATGAAATTTCTGCACCGGCCATTCGCCCAGCGCTTGCATCGCGTTCTCTGCCGTCACCTTGTTGGGGTCGCCCGGCTTGCCATTTTTGTCTTGCATTGCGTTCTCCTTTGCTGCTGTCTATTCAGCCTTGATGTTCGCGCTCTTTGCCACGGCCACCCAACGCTCGCGGTCTTCCCTGGCCAGCACGGCGAACTTGTCCGGGTTGCTCGCACCGTCTATCTCCAGCGCATGGGGCGCCATCGCAGCGATGACATCGGGCATCGCCAGCACCTTGTTCACCGCGGCGGTGATCTTGTCGAGCACAGCGCGCGGCGTGCCGCGTGGCGCAAAAAAGGCCTCGAACTGGCTGGCCTGCACACCGGGAAAGCCGGCCTCGGCGTTGGTCGGGATGTTCGGTGCCACGGCCAGGCGCTTGCTCGCGGTGACAAACAAGGCGGTGACGCGCTCGGCCTTTATTTGCGGCAGCGCCGTCGCCGAATTGACGAAGTGAAAGTCAAAGCGCCCGGCGATCTGGTCGGTCAGCGCCTGCGGGGATCCCTTGTAGGGTATGTGGGTGCCGCGAATACCAGCCTTTTCGCGGAACAATTCCACCGTCAGGTGCGAGGGCGAACCCGATCCGGAGGAGCCATAGGTGGTCTTGCCCCCGCTGGCGATTGCGCGCGCAACCAGGTCTTTTGCATCCTTGTAATTGGCCGATGGCGTGGTGACCAGGATCATCGGCGCCCAGGCGACGTTCATCAGCGGCACCAGATCGCGATCCAGGTCGTAAGGCATGACGCGGCCGATGGCGATGTTCATGTTCACCGCCGGCGAGGTAAATAACAGGGTGTAGCCGTCGGCCGCCGACTTGGCAACAATGTCATCACCGATAACGCCACCGGCGCCGGGGCGGTTGTCGATGATGATGGTCTGGCCCAGTTCAGCACGCAGGCGCGGCTCGATCACACGCAACACGATGTCAGCGACCCCGCCAACCGGCCAGGGCACGACCACGCGTATCGGTTTGTTCGGGTATTCAGACTGGGCCGTCGCAGTAGCGGCAGCGCCGATGGTGGTGGCGAGCAGTACGAGCGCGCCCAGCAGGGCGAAACGAAAACGGGACATTGGAGATTCCTCCGGCGGGGTGGCTTGAATTATTATTTTTGTCGCCGAATTTTACACGTTTAACGCGCCGTTCCAGCCACGCCGTCCACGCCAAGCACGCCGGCCGGCACGGCGAAGGCTATCCACACCAGTCGTGCGAGAATACATCGCCCATGATCACGCCGGAAATCCTCCATCACGTGCCTGAAATCGCGCTTGCCGCCGCGCTCGCGTGGGGCAGCGGCCTGCGCCTATACCTGGTGCTTTTCATCGCCGGACTATCCGGCTATGCCGGCTGGATTGTGCTGCCTGAGCAACTCACCCTGCTCACACACCCGGTGGTGCTGGGCGCAAGCGCACTGATGGCGCTGCTCGAATTTGGCGCTGACAAGCTGCCCTGGCTGGACAGCCTGTGGGACGCGGTGCACACCTTCATCCGCATACCGGCCGGCGCGGGCCTCGCCGCCGCAGTATTCGGGGCGAGCGATGCGCACATTGGCGCTGCGGCGGCCGTTCTTGGCGGCGGCATTGCGGCCGGTGCGCACTTCACCAAAGCCGGCGGCCGGGCACTCATCAACACCTCACCCGAACCGCTCAGCAACTGGCTCGCCTCACTCACCGAAGACCTTCTGGTGCCCTCCGGACTATGGCTGGCCTTGGCGCATCCGGCGCTATTCCTCGTGCTGCTCGCGATCTTTGCACTTGCCGTCGTGGTGTTGCTGCGCGCCATCCTGCGCGGTCTTGCCCTGGTCGCGGGCCTGGTACTGGCACGAATGCGTCCGCGCGCCAGATAAAGCCGTCTACTTGCGCCGGCCTATATCGAGCATGGTAATGAATTCGATTTCAGTCATGACAATGCTCCCGGCTGTTATCAAGGCAGCAGTTGCGTGGGCCGCTTACGCCGCCTGAGACCTGCGCGGCACCGCGCCGCCGATTTTCCGCACCCAGTCTCCTCGCCCCCCGGGGGGAAGGCTGAAAAGCCGCACCGGGCGGGCATTTTCAGGCAGCTATGCCATGACGGCGCGCAGCGCGGATCGCGGCGATGACGCGTTTATTTCATACCGGTGATGGAGTCGACCATGGCCCGCGGGTCCCGTTGCGGCCAGCGGCCGCTCGCCGCGTGGGTCAGGAAATTATCGAGAATGCGGTTGAATTCGGCCGCCGCCTCAATGTTCATGGTGTGACCGCAATTGGGAATGACCGCCAGCGCCGCTGCGGGAATGACCTGCTTGAGCATCAGACCGGGTGCAAGACAGGGCCAGTCCTCGTCGCCATTGACGATGATGGTCGGCACCGTCAGCCTGCCAAGCGCGTCTTTCAAGGCATAGAGCGACGGCCGCTCGCGCTGCACGCCAAGCTGGGTGTTGGCGGCGCCCAGCGCCGAGTGTGCGATGAACTGCGCCTTGAATTCGGCAAAGCCGCGTGGATCGGCGTTGCGAAAAGGAATGCGCGTCGGGCCCTCGGCGTATTTTTCAACAAAAGCCGCCATGCCCTGCTCCAGCAGGATGCCCGCGGCGTACGCGGCCTCGTCGCGAAAACGCTCGCGCTGCCCGGGCTCCGAACCATAGCCGCAACCGGCGACACACAGCGACAGCGCGCGCGCCGGGTGTTGCAAGCCAAAATGCAGCGTGGCAAACCCGCCCATGGACAGGCCGGTGATATGCGCGCGTTCAATCCCGGCATGGTCCATCACCGCAATAATGTCGGCGACAGCGCGGTTTTGTGAGTAGGAGGACACCTTCGGTGGCACCGCCGAAGGCGGATAACCACGCGCGTTAAAGGTGATGCAGCGGTAGCGCCGGCTGAAATGGCGCACCTGCGGCTCCCAGCTTTGCATGTCGCCGGCGAATTCGTGCACGAACCCGAGGGGCACGCCCGATCCGGTCGATTCGTAAAAAAGGTCTACACCGTCATCGCTACGGGCAATAGGCATTGGGTGGTTCCTGAAGTCGAAAAAAAGGGCGGCGGTGGCGGCGGCGGACACCCGCAAGCGCACATCAGCACGAAAGATAACCTGAAAATGAAAAGGCACGGCGGCATGAATTGATTTGCAAAGTGAGCGCTGCACTTTCATACTCTTGGCCCATGCACGATGACCCGATAAAAGCACGCCTGCTGCCCCATCTGTCGCGAGACCGCGTACGCACGGTTTTCCAGGAGCTCGTTCGCGTCCCCAGCCCGCAGACCGATGCACTCGAAGACGAACCGCTGCTGCGCGAGTTCATGCGTCTCGCCCTGCTGCCACGGATGCAGGCGCTGGGCATCAACGACGCCCGGCTCGATGCCATGGGAAACCTCATCGCCGAAACCGGCGCCAACCGCTCTGGCCGCTCCCTGATGCTGGTGAGCCATGCGATGAACCAGCCGCCCTCGACGATGAGCGATCCCTATGGCGGAAAAATCATCGATGCCACGGTTCACGGTCTGCCCGGGGAAGCCGTGTTGGGCAAAGGCGCCAGCGAGCAAAAAGGCAGCATGGCGGCGATGCTGCACGCCATTGAAGCGGTGCGTGCGGCCGGTATTGCGATTGAGGGACGCCTCGCGTTCATTTGCTGCGTGTCGGGCGAAACCGGAAAGCACGATGCAATCCGTCACGTCGTGGAAACCGAAAAGGTGCGCGCCGATTTCGCCTTCGTCTATGGCAACAGCCTCAAACTGCAACTGGGCAATCGCGGCCGCGTCGATGTAAAGGTCATCGTGCACGGCACGCCGGCGCACTCGAGCCGGCCCGACACCGGCGCCAACGCCGTCACCGGCGCCATGGAGGTGCTGCGTCGTCTCGCCGCAGCCATCCCCAACGATCGTAAGCATCCGGACCTTGGTACGGCGTGGCTGACCTGCAACCGGCTGGAGAGTTTCCCCAAATCCACCCATACCATCCAGGACAGGTGCGAAATCGGCCTCGACCGGCGCCTGCTGCCCGACGAGGATCCGGAGGCGGCGGCCGGCGAGATCGCACGCGTTGCACTGACCCTCGACGGTTGGCCCGATCCGGTTTCGGGCAAGCCCTTCCGGGTTGAAGTGCAAAACGGGCCGGTGATGTACGCCAGCCTGGTCAGCGAAACCGCGCCGGTGGTGCAATTGCTCAAGAACGGCTGCGAGGCGATGCTGGGCAAGGCGCCCGAGACCTTCTACGGGCAGTCGGCGCACGATCAGGGTTATCTCAACGCGGCGGGCATCCCCGCCGCCAATTTCGGCTCCGGTGAGCAGGACTTCGCGCATACCGACCTTGACATGGCATCGGTCGACAAGACCTTTGCCGCGGCCAAGGTCTACGCCTGGATGATCGCCTCTCACCTGGGCGCTTAGGAGACGCGCAATTGGACCATCGCAGCACCAACCTTGGGTATTTTTTTGCCGACTCGGTCGCGCGCTTTCCCGATCGGGTCGCCGTAATAGACCTCTATGGCGGCACCGAGCGCCTCATCACCTATGGGCAACTGGATGAACGCGCCGACCGCGTCGCCGGCCTGATCGAAAAACTCGGCGTGAAGCCCGGTGAGCGCGTCGGCATGATCGTGGGCAACCGGGTCGAGTTCCTGGAAATATTTTTTGGCGCCATGCGCGCCGGTGCCATACCGGTGGCCATCAACACGCGGCTCGCCCGTGACACCCTCAAGTTCATTCTTGAAGACGCAGAGTGCCGCGCCGTTTTTGTCGAACCCGCGGCGCAATCGCATGCCATCGCCGTGGCGCAGGCCGCACCGCTCGCGCATCGCATCGCCCTCGAGGACGCACCACCCGGTTGGCTCGATTATGCGAGCGCGCGCGACGCGAGTCCGCGGCTTGCCCAAGCGCCGGCGCTGGCGCCCGACGCCCAGGCCTTCCAACCCTACACCTCCGGCTCAACCGGCCTGCCCAAGGGCGCGATCATGACCCACTCGGGCATGCTCTGGTACATACATTACAACCAGCGTTACTGGCCGACCCAGCCCGAATACCGCGGCCTCATCGCACTGCCGCTGTTCCACAAGAACGCGATGCGCGGCACGGTGAAGCCCATGCTCTACGCCGGGGCGTCCTTTGTGCTGATGCCGGCCTACGAACCGCTCGCCTATCTCGACGCGCTGGCCAAATACCGCTGCACCTACTCGCGCGGCGTTGCCGCCGTCTTCACCATGTTCCTGCAGCACCGCGACAAACTGGCCAAGCTCGACCTGTCCAGCCTCAAGGGGCTGACCATAGGATCGGCGGTGGTGACGCACGAACTGATGGATGAGGTCGAGCGCGCCATTCCCGGCGTAAAAGTGAGCGAGAGTTACGGCCTCACCGAAGGCGGCAGCCCCTTCCGCGAACCGCTTGACGGGCGGCCGGTACCGCGCGGATCTCCGGGCGTGCAGGCGCCCGAGTTCGAAGTCAGGCTGGTCGGTGGCGACGGCAAGGACCATGCCGATGAGGGTGAGCTGTGGCTCAAGTCGCCCTACAACTGCCTCGGCTATCACAAGCGCCCCGAAGTCACGCGCGAAAAGCTCGTTGACGGCTGGTTGCGCACCGGCGATGTCCTGCGGCGCGATGCCGCGGGCTTTTACTACTTCAAGGCACGCGTCGACGACATGTTTTCCTGCGGCGGGGAAAACATTTATCCCAAGGAAGTCGAGGACCTGCTGTTTCGCCACGCCGCGGTTGCGAACGCCGTCGTCGCACCGATCCCCCACGTGATCAAGGGTTACGTTCCGGCGGCCCTGGTGGTCCTCAAGCGCGGCAGCGAGGCGACGGCGGCGCACATCCGCGACTACTGCCTCGAAAACGGCCCCAAATACGCCCATCCGCGTTTGGTGGAGATCATCGCGGAAAAAGACATGCCGCTCAACGGCGCGGGCAAGATAGACCGCAACCTCGCCCGTGAACGGCTCACGGCGATTGCCGGCGCTCGCACCGTCGCGGGCTAAGCACGCGGCCCGGAGGCCGCGCTTAGCCCGCGTCTATCCGGGCTCTATCCGGCCTCTATTCGGACGCTATTCGGACTTGATGTTGGCCGCCTTGATGGTTCTGGCCATCTTGTCGACGTCGGCACGCACAAGCTCGGTGATCTGCTGCGGTGTGCCGGCATAGGGCTCCGCGCCCAGCGTGACGAAACGCTCGCGCAGATCCGAAGTGGCGAGCGCCTTGTTCAGCGTTTCGTTCAACTTCGCCACTACCGCGGCCGGCATGCCCGCCGGACCGTGCAGCGCAAACCAGAAGCGCAGCGTGGCTTCAGGATAGCCCGCCTCGGCGAAGGTCGGCACATCCGGCAGCAGGGCCGAGCGCTTGTCCGACAGCACCGCGAGCGCCCGGGTCTTGCCGGCGCGAATGTGCTGGATGGCCGAGGGCAGCGTGTCAAAAACCATGGTCAGCGTGCCGGCGAACAAGTCCGGGTAGGCCACGCCGGCGCTCTTATAGGGCACATGCAGCATCTCCGCGCCGGTGAATGTGCGCAGCACTTCACCCGAAAGATGGCCGATGCTGCCAACCCCGGAGGAGCCGAAGGTAAGCTTGCCCGGGTTGGCCTTGGCGAAATTGACCATGTCGCGCAGCGTGTTGAACTCGGACCCGGTATTGACAGACAGGATATTCGGCGTAATGGCAACCGGCCCGATGGCGCTAAAGTCCTTCACCGGGTCGTACTGCACGCTCTTGAGCATGTTGGGGGCAATGGCCAGCGTGGTGAGGCTGGACAGCACCAGCGTGTAACCGTCAGGGGGCGACTTGGCCACGACATCCGAGCCTAGCGCTCCGCCCGCGCCGGCGCGATTCTCGACCAGCATGGTCTGGCCCAGCAGCTCGGTCATCTTTTGCGCCACCACACGCCCCATGATGTCTGAAACACCACCGGCGGCGTAGGGCACCACAAGTTTAATCGGCTTGTTTGGAAACGCAGCCTGCGCACTCACATGCAGCGGCGCGATCGCGGTAATCGCCGCAAATATGACGGCGGCAAAATTCGGAATTTTTAGGATCATTCGGTTCTCCACTATTTTTCAATATGTCGCAAACGAGGCCGCCCGGAACAAGCCGGCAGTCGGTTGGCCATCGCACCAAGGGTAAACGCCAAGGATAATCGGGTAAACACTAAGGGACAAACAACAAGGGGCAAACAATAAAACGCAAACACCAGGGTTCAAACCTTAGCCCTCAAACAAGCGGCATCAAACCGTATCGAGCTGCCTATCCTATCTTAGTCTTGGGCCGGGAAGAGAAACGGCACGTACCAAAACCACAGCTGCAAGCAAAGAAAAAAGGATGCCACCACGGGCGGGACGCTTGCCCGCGACGCGGACACACCGGAAACGAGCCTGGAGAAAACTAGGCGCCACCTTCCGCCACGCGCTGCTTCGCCTGCGCAATCAGTGCGCCACGGTCTATCTTGTTGGTGGTGGCCAGCGGCAGTGCCTCCACAAACCAAATCCAGCGCGGGTGCTGATAGGCGGGGCCATTCGCCAGCGCATGCGCTTTGATAGCCTCGGCGCTCACTTCCGCACCCGGGCGCCTGATCACAAATGCCGCCGGTTTGTGCCCCTTGATCTCATCCTCGACCGGCACCACGGCAGCCTGCCTGACCGCCGGATGGGTCTCGAGAAGTTTTTCAACCTCGCCCGGGTAAATGTTTTCTCCGCCGGAGACAAACATATCGTCGACACGACCGACAAAAAAGTGAAAACCGTTTTCATCGCGACGAAAGACATCACCGGTGATGTAGTAGCCATCCGCGGTGAATGGGCGCCGCAGCGGCGGCTGGCGCAATTCGCCCTTGTGGTAACCGAGCATCACCGCGGGGGACTTCATTTGCAGCACGCCCTGTTCCGCGTCAAGCTTGTCGCCGTCGACCAGACGCAATGACACGGCCGGATGCGGGTAACCGACCGACAATTCCGGTTGCACCAGGCCGCGCGGATGCGGGCCAAAGACCACCGGTCCGCCTTCTGTCGTACCAAAGGCGTTGGTGACCTGCGTCTTGGGCAGGGTCGCGTGAATGGCCGTCATCAGGCTGGAGGAAACCGGAGCCGAGCCCATGCGCAGGAACTCCACCGAACCGAGATCGGTGCTGGCAAGCAAATCTTTCTCCTGCAGCATCATCGCCACCATCGGCGGCACTGCCGTCAGCCAGGTGCAGCGATAGCGCTCTATCGCCTCGATATAGGCGCGCGCCGTAAACTGCGGCAGCAGCACAATGGTTGCGTGCGCCACACAGGCGAGTTTAGCCAGGGCCAGCGCATTCATGTGATACAGCGGCGCGGCAATCAGGAAGCGATGACGCGACCAGTCGCTCGCACCCAGGCGGATTTCCGCCACCCAGATATGGCTCTGGTGTGACAGCATCACGCCCTTGGGTTTGCCGGTCGAACCCGAGGTGTAGAGAAACATCGCCACCTCGTCCAGCTCCGGAACGCAGGCGTCAAAAGGGCCGTGGTCGAGAAACGCATCGAAGCCCTGCGGCCCCGACTCGTTGAAGATGATGGCCGGCACGCCGGCCGGGACCTCGCCCTTGCGACCGGCATCGCAAAACACCAGGCGCGCATCGGCGTCACCCAGCACAAACTCGATCATCGCCCGCGGAAACTTGAAGTTGACCGGGACCGCCACCAGGCCGGCACGCATGATGCCGTAGTAAGCCACCAGGTTTTCGGCGCGGTTGGCCGAGAGGATCGCCACACGCTCGCCGCGACGGATGCCGCGCCTCAACAGCCCGCGAGCCACGGCCTTGGCCATGGCATCGATCTGGGCGTAGGTGTATTCCCGCGGCGCGGTCTCCCCACCGAGATCGATGAGGGCGATCTGGTCGAGATTCCGGTCGCGGCGGATCAGGTCACCCAGATTGCGAAACTCAGGAAGCGTCATTGCCAAGCCTTGCAGATCAACACAAAGCGCGGCAAGCGCCGCGCCGGAACGCCCCCGCTCAAACGACTGGGCGCGGGGTGCGTTTCAATCTTTATTTAAAACCCGACGTCAAACCTTGCTTCAAACCCTGTTTCAGACCCTGCTTCAGGCCTTGGGTGGCGGTGGCGGCGCGGTCAAATAGACGCCGCGTCCGCTGGCGCAAAGCGCACCATCCTTGTCGAATATCTGCGCCTCGGCCACGCTGAACTGCTTGCCGAACTTGATCACCTTGCCCTTTGCCCTAAGGTCGCCAGGCATCGCCGCGCGATGGTAGTCGACGCGCAGGTCTATGGTCGGCACAGCGTTGCCAATTTTGGACACCAGCGCCCAGTCAGCGGTAAGGTCGACCAGCGCCGCCAGAATGCCGCCGTGGGTGTATTTGCGATCGGGGTTCACCACCCACTCTTCGCGCCAGGTGGCCTGAATCTCGATTTCACCTTCGCCGACGGATAGCACTTTCAGGCCTAGCCACTGGTGATACGGTCCGCGCTTGAGTTTCTCCTCGACCTGGGCCGCGGTGAGTTTTTCTTCGCTCATATTCTGTCCTGTCGGTGTGCTTAGGGTGTGATGACGACTTTGCCGATGACTTCGCGGTCCTGGATCAGGCGCAGGCCTTCGCGACCTTCCGACAGCGGCAGCACCTTGTCTACCAGCGGCTTGATTTCACCCTTGGCGATCATGTCCATCAGCGCGGTCAGGTCATCAATATAAAAACTGTTAGAACCGATGATTTGCAGCTCGAAGCTCCAGACGTAACGCAGGTCTTCCTTCGGGTCGTGGCCGGCGGTCGCGCCGCAGACCAGCAGCTTGCCGCCGCGCTTGAGGCATTTCAGCGAGGGCACCCAGGTGTCGCCACCGGTGAAATTGACCACAACATCGACGCCGCCCTCATGGTTGCGACGTTGCGGTTTGCCGTATTTCTCAATCGCCCACTTGGAAAAATCCACGTCCTTGTAATTGATCACTTCGTCGGCGCCGATTTCCTTCAGGCGCGCCAGCTTGTCCGCGCTGCTGGCGCAGGCGATCACTTCCGCACCGAGTTTTTTGGCGAGGATGACGCAGCCCGTACCGACGCCCCCGGATGCGCCGAGGACCAGCACGCGGTCGCCCTTCTTCACCGTGTTGTGCGTCACCAGCATGCGGTGCGCCGTGCCGTAGGCAACCGGCAGCGAGGCCGCTTCGACGAAACTCACGCCCTCGGGCATCTTGATCAGCTGGTCGGCCGAAACAAGGCAGTACTCGGCCATGCCGCCGTCGAGCATCTCACCCATCAGACCCTTGAGCTTGTTGAGCGGGTTGACGAGGACGCGATCGCCCTTTTTCCAACCCGTGACACCATCGCCGACCTCAACGATCTCGCCGGCCATGTCCAGCCCGACAACCACGGGAAAAGGCACTTTGATGCCTGGCATGCCCTTGACGGTGAACACATCGTGATAATTGAACGAGGAGGCCCCGACCTTGATGAGCACATGCGCGTCCTTGATGACAGGCATGGGATGGTCGGTGACATATTCGAGGTTTTCTAGGCCGCCGTGCTGGCGCAGAACCAGGGCTTTCATGGGACTTCCTTCCAGATGAGTCACTGTTGCAAAAAAAATCAGCTTGAATTGGAAACTCAGACCGGCATCGCCGACTCCGGTGCGACAGAAACAACACGGTTGACGTGTGTTCCGATACGGGCTGCGTCAACGCCATAAACATGGATAGAACGGCCGACATTATCGCAGCCATTACCCAGTTTGTGGATTTCGTCGAGACCGGCGTAGGCAAAGCTGATCGACGCTTGCGCGCGATTGACACCGCCAGATGGCACTGCCGTACGGGTGTCCGCGTCGTAGCGAAAGGCGGTTTCGGTGAGCAGGCCGTCCAGTACGGCATAGGCGCACCACGTATGATGGCCGTGCACCGGGGTGAACTGCCGCGGCCCCCACACCAAGGACACGATGGTGAAGCGCCCAAGCGGGTCGGCGTGAAGCACATAGCGGGTGTAAGCATTCGCGCCGGGCTGGCAGGCCGCCGCGGGAACCAGAGCGGCATCGCCGGCAACCGCGGCGAGGCCCGCGCGCATGCGTTCGGGCATTTCGTCCATAGGCGCCTGGCAGGCCGCGTCGGCAAATTCGGCGAGGCGGCGCACCCCCGCCGTTGGAGCGAATGACGGAATCATATGGATGGCGAGGCCCTTTGCGGAAGAAGGAAACTGAACGAAGCGGCGGCAAACAACCGCGTGCGCCATCGTAGCGCGCCGATCCGGGAAAATGTTTGCGAATTTGCTATAATTTACCCACTTTATTAGAATTTTTTACTCAAATAATGCCTATTGATAAAATAGATTTGCAAATACTCGGCTTGCTGCAGCAGGATGTATCACATCCGGTCGCTGCCATCGCCGAAAAGGTGCGTCTTTCACCAACGCCTTGCTGGCGCCGCATCCAGCGCCTCGAAAGCGAAGGCTATATCCGCAAGCGCGTCGCATTGCTCGATGCGGGCAAACTCAATGTCGGGGTCACCGTGTTCGTGGCCGTCAAGACCCGCCGCCACGATCAGGAATGGTTCGAGAAGTTCCACGCCGCCGTCATGAAACTGCCCGAAGTGGTCGAGTTCTACCGTATGAGCGGCGACATGGACTACCTGTTACGCGTTGTAGTGCCCGATATTGCAGGCTACGATGCGGTGTACAAAAAACTTACCAAGACCGCCGGCCTGTTTGACGTCAACTCCAGTTTCGCCATGGAGCAGATCAAGTACACCACCGCGCTGCCGCTTAACTTTGCCTGAGCGCATCACGCCCATTGGCGTGCATAATGCTTTTGGCTCTTATACTGCGGCGCGAAGCCCTGCCGCTTTTTTTGGGCAGCCACACGGCGGTTTGCAGTCACGCGAATTACCATGTCGCCATTCATGCCGACCATTCCCGCCGAACCCGCCCTTAGGATCCCTATGCGATTGCCGCAAAATTTTCTCCGCTTGCTGCTGGCCGGGTGCGCGCTGCTTGTTCCGGTTTTGGCGCTGGCGCAAGGCTATCCCTCGCGTCCGCTCAGGATGGTCATTCCGTTTCCGCCGGCCGGTCCCGCCGACACCGTCGGCCGGCTTGTCGCCAACAAACTCGGAACGGCACTGCACCAACCGGTGGTGGTCGAAAACAAAGGCGGCGGCAATGGCAACATCGGCGCGGAATTTGTCGCCCGCTCGCCTGCCGACGGTTACACACTCATGCTCTTACCCTCCGCCCTCGCCGCCAACACCAGCCTCTACGCAAAGCTGCCCTACAGCCTGAGCGGCGACCTCACCGGCGTGGCGGGCCTCGCGACCTTTCCGCTGGTGCTGGTTGCCCACCCCTCGGTCGGCGTAAAGACCACGCAACAGCTGATCGCACTGGCCAAGTCCAAGCCGGGCGTGCTCAACTTCGCCTCCGCCGGTTCGGGCGGCGGCGCCCACCTTGCAGCGGAGGCGTTCAAGGTCGCCACCGCCACCAACATCATCCACGTTCCCTACAAGGGCACCGGCCCGGCCGTGACCGACACCCTGGGCGGGCAGGTTTCCATCATGTTCGCTTCGGTGCCCTCGGTCATCCAGCACATTCGCGCCGGCAAACTCATCGCGCTCGGCGTCACCAGCGCCAAGCGCTCGGCCGCCATGCCGGAGGTGCCCACCATCGCCGAAGCGGGCGTGCCCGGCTACGAACTGGTCTCCTGGTTCGGCCTGGTCGCACCAGCCGGCACCCCGGCGGCAATCCTGACCAGGTTAAGCGAGGAGGCTGCGGCCATCCTCAAATCAGCCGACTATCTGGAACGCGTAAAGGCCGAGGGCGGGGAAGCCCTGCCTCTAAACGCGGTAGAATTTAACGACTTCATCAAACAAGAAACCGTGCGCTGGGCCAAGGTGGTCAAAGACGCAGGCGCCAAACTCGAATAACCCTCCACTAAGAAATCATCCCCATGACCTCCGGCAACAAACCCTTTACCGAAGATATGCGCGGCTTCGTCGAGCGCCTGCGCTCCGCAGGCGAGCTCATAGACCTGCACCAGCCCGTCGACATCCGCTACATAGCGACGCTCGTCGACCAATCCGACAAGGCGCTTATGTTCCACAATGTCATCGGTTACGACATGCCCGTCCTGTCCGGCATCGTGCGGACGCAAAAACGCGCCATCATGGCCGTGGGCTGCGAGACGTTTCGCGAAATCGAGGACAAACTGCAGATCGGCATCGACAACCCGATCAACCCCAAACGCGTCGCCACCTCGAGCACCGAGGAGATCATCCTCACCGGCGACGATGTGGACTTGTTCAAACTGCCCGTGCCGATGAGCTCCATCTATGACGGCGGCCCGATGATCACCGCCGGCGTCGTCATGGCGCACGACCCCGAGTACGGCATCAACTCGGGCGTCTACCGTTTCATGGTCAAGGAAAAAAACCTGACCGGCATCGACATCGTCACGCCCAACAACATGCGCATGTACGCGCAACGCGCCTATGAGGAGGGCCGTCCCTGCCCGATCTCCATTTCCATCGGCACGCACCCGATGGAAGTGCTCGGCGCGGGCTTTCGCGCGCCTATCGGCGTCGATGAAATGGGCATTACTGGCGGCATCCGCGGCGCCGCCGTGCCACTGGGCCAGTGCAAGACCGTCGACCTGCCCTACATCGCCGACAGCGAAATCGTACTCGAAGGCGAAATCCTGCCTATCGGCTGGACCCAGCCGGAGGGCCGCTTCGGCGAGTTCACCGGATTGATGGGCGGATTGCACTGGAACCCGATTGTGCGCATCAAGGCCATCATGATGCGCAAGAACCCGATTTACTACTCGCTGCATATGCCCTGGGAGAACACCTGGCTGGCCGCGCCGACCCGTTACCAGGCGATCCGCCGGTCGCTGCGCACAGCCGGCGTGCAGGTCAAGGATATCAACGTCACGCTGGGCGGAAGGGCGTTCTGGCATGCCATCATTTCCATAAAGAAGCAGGCCGGCGAGGGCAAGAACGCGCTGCTCGCAGCGCTCTCGGTGATGGACCTCAAGCACGTGGTCGTGGTCGATGACGACATCGACGTCAACAACGCCACCGAGGTCGAATGGGCGATCGCCACGCGCGTGCAGGGTGACCGCGATGTCATCATCATCCCCGGCGCGCGCGCCAAGCCGCTAGACCCCAGCCTCTACATCACGCCGGGCCAGGTGCCCGTCGGTGCCAAGGTCGGCATCGATGCGACCATAGGCGAGGGCATTCCGAAGGAACGCTTCGAGCGCATCTCTTACGCCTACTTCGACCGCGCGAAAATCGCCGACTATGTGGCCGGGAAAAGCGATGCCGCCGCGTCAACAGCGACCGGCGCAGAAAGCGAACTGGCGCAAAAAATACTCGCCGCAATCGAATCTGCGCCGCTGTACTACTCGGAGCTGGCCGAACAGTTGAGGGACTATAAATTTGCCGTAGTGGCGCGCACCTTCGGCCAGCTGCATGCCGAAGGCAAGCTCTGGCAGGATCCGCGCGGCCGTATTTGCCTCAAAGGCTCGAAGTTCGCAGCCAAACTCTGAACGACCGCACGTGGCACCGCCTGCAATAAGCGGCGGTGCCACGACGGTGCATTCATCGTAGCAGTCTTGCGCAATAACGCCGTTACGCGGCGGCCCGCTTCCTCGCAGTGAACTGGCGACTGGCAAGCAGCCGCTGCACAAGTGCGCCGGCATGAAGCACGCGGCACGTGGCAAGCGCGCAGCGGCGCTTCGCCGCTTCGCCACGCAGGGGGGGCGACTGAGGGCAAAATGCGTGGCGCAGAGCTTGCCTATAGAATGAGAAGAAGCCCTCAGATCAGGACAGGTCCGCCATGCGCCATTACCTTATTGTCCGCGCCATCAAGATGTTGCTGGCCCAAGCGCTTGCTTGCACATCTGTTCGCGTACGGGCATCGGGCCAGAGCGCACTGCGCGCGCTGCTGCTGCTGGCGACCGCCCTCGCCCCGGCAAGCCTGCTGGCGCAGGCCTACCCCGCGCAACGTATCACCCTCGTCGTTCCCTTCGCCCCCGGCGGGACCAGCGACGTGCTTGGCCGGGTCATCGCCGACAAGATGAAGGACACCCTCGGCCAAAATGTCATGGTTGAACTGAAGCCCGGCGCCGGCGGCAACATCGGCGCCGAATACGTTGCGCGTTCGCGACCCGATGGCTACACCGTGCTCTATGCCGGCATTAGCCTGTCCACCAACGTATCGCTGATGAAGCTTGGCTTCGATCCGCGCCATGACCTCGTACCGGTTGGCGGCGTCGCGGGCATTCCCCACATTGTCGGCACCAGTGCCGAGGGCCCGTTCAAGACGCTGAAAGACCTGGTGGGGCAGGCGCGCCAGCAACCGGGCAGCGTCACCTACGGCTCTTCCGGGCCGGGCACCGGCAGCCATCTTGCCGGCGAGTTGCTGGGCGCCGACTTCGGCCTCGGCATGACGCACATCCCCTACAAGGGCGCCGGTGCCGCCTATCCCGACCTGATCGCCGGGCGCATATCGATACTGATAGACCTGTTCGATTCGGCCGCCGCAAACGTCAGGAACGGCCGCGTGCGCGCGCTCGCAGTGACCTCGGCGCAGCGCTCGCCTTCGCTACCCGATGTTCCGACACTCGCCGAGTCCGGCTTTCCCGGCTATGAATTCCTCACCTGGCAGGGTCTGTTCGTGCCCGCGGGGACGCCTCCCGAGGCGATACAGAAGCTTGCTGCGGCGCTAGACGCGGCACTGAAAAGCCCCGAGGTGCGCGCCCGCCTGCAGCAAGCCGGATCGGTGGAACTGCCGCGCGGCACGCAGGCCTTCGGCCGCTACTTTGAAGCCGACGTGGAGCGCTGGGCAAGGCTCGTCAAGAACGGCACACTCGCGCCCCAGCCTTGATGCGGCGGCGCCAGATGGCACGCCGTCCGCCGCCCGATCCAGCTCAATCGATGGGCTGGATACGCCCTTCTCGCACCAGCCGCGCCCAGCGCTCGACATCGGCGAGATACCACTTGCCAAAGGCCGCGCCAGGACCCGGTAGCGATTGCGCACCCACGGCATCGAGGCGTTCTTTCACCGCATCGCTTTGCAAGGCCTGCAAGACCGCGGCCTCGAGTTTTTTCACGACTTCAGGTGGCGTCGCGGCGGGGGCGAAAAAGCCGAACCAGGTGCCGAATTCAAATCCAGGAAAGCCCTGCTCGGCGATGGTCGGCACATCGGGCAGTGTTTTCGATCGTTGCAATGAAGTGATGCCCAGCGCCCTGACCTTGCCGCCCTTGACTTGGCCCAGCGCCGAACCCATGACATCGGTCAGCGTCGTGATGCGCCCGGCCATCAGGTCTGGGTAGACCGCGCCACTGCCCTTGTAGGGAACGTGCAGCATGTCTATCCCCGCCGCGGCCTTGAAGAGTTCACCGACAAGATGGCTTCCCGTGGCGTTGCCCGAGGAACCAAAACTGGGCTGCAGTTTCTTCTCCTTGGTCGCGGCGACCAGCTCCTTCAGTGTCTTGTACGGCGCATCGGCCGCGATCACCATCAGGCTGGGAATGGTCGCCACACCGGCCACCGGCACCAGATCCTTGCGCGGATCAAAATTGAGCTTGGACAGGCTCACGCTGGTAGCAAGACTCACCGATGCAAACAAGAACGTGTATCCGTCGGGGCGGGCATTTTTTGCCACCTGCTCGGCGCCCAGGTTGCCGCCGGCGCCCGGCTTGAGTTCGACCACGATGTTCTGGCCAAGCGACTTGGCCATCTCCTGCGCGATCACGCGGCCCAGCACGTCAGCGGAACCGCCAGCGGCGTAAGGCACGATCATCTGTACCGCACGGTTCGGAAACTCTTGCGCGCGTGCCGGCAGCGTTACGGCGGACGCAGCCATGGCGGCAAGCAGCACGGAGAAGGAAAGACGGTTCATGAAAATACTCCTGGTTTTTGAATGGAACACTTTGCGGGCAACATGAAAACAAAGAAACCGGGACAGCGGGAAAAAGACTCAGCGGTGCCGCAAGCGCCCGGGCGGACATGGTGACATCAAAACCAGGGCATTAAGAAATAATCAATAAGTCTAAGCCTAAGTCTAAGTAGAGCAACACGGCTGCAGCAATACTAAACGCCATGCATCATTCGCGGGCATTCATGATGCATCCATGAGCATCCATGGGCATCCATGGGCATCCATGAGAAACACCGCAAAGAGCATGCCATTAGACCGTGTCATGGGTCGCGCCGCCCGCCAGAACGCGGCTCAAGCCCCGAGTTCCAGCACCGCACCATGCGATAGCGTCGGCGCGAAGTGCAGCGGCATGACGCCGGCAGCCGCGCGCAAGCTCAGCGCGCACGGTCCCTCGCCGCGACTTGCAAGCCGCGCGCGCAACACGGCAGCGACCGCGGGTTCGCCGGCAAGCGCCGCAGCGTTAGCCGGCGTCATCAGCACCACGTTCGCAGCCCGAACAGGAACGACCGCCAGGCGCAAGCCCAGGCCGGGCAGCAGGAAGGAGCAGGCGTTTTCGGCCGGGCCAGGACCGAGCAGCTGCTTGTAGCGCGTGAGCGAAGCCTCGATGTCCTGCACCGCGACGGCCAGGCTGGCGACGCCGGTCGCACCGTTGGCGTGACGGCGCACCTCGCCCTCGGGCACGCGCAGCGCGCGCGGCGTCACGTCACCGCACAAAAATGGCACATCGGGCGTGGCGTGCCGCGCCGATTGCCACTGCAGCCGTGCACCGTCGGGGCGATTGCGTCCGCCGTCGATGGGTCCGTTGAGCGAGCCAAGCCCGCGCGCGCGCGCCGCGGCCAGCACTTGCGCCGTTTCGTGTGGCAGCAAGGCAAAGTCGACAAAGCCTTCGCCATGCGCCGTTTGCGTGCGATACCAGCGCTCCTCGGGCGCAGGCGCCTGCCACGCGATCAACTCAAGATAGACGCCATCCTCGAACACCACCAGCGCATTGTGCGATGTGCGTCCGGGGTGCTTGCCCCCCTCCACCACGGTGAAGCCAAGTGCGCGGTAATCGATGATCGTCCGGGCCAGATCGGCGACGGCGATGACGATGTGATCGAGCGGAAGTTCTTGTGGCGACGTCATTGCGAATCACTTTCAAAGAATAGGGGGCGGCGCTCGGGGGACATAGCGATGAACATGCCAAGGGCAAAGCTGCGCAGTACGGGGCACGCCAGGAAACCATGTCAAGGCGGGCAATGGGTAAATGTGGCTCGATGACCCATCACACCAGTGGTTTCGTGGTTTCGCGGTATCGCGCGGCGGTCAAGGGCCCATTCTCCTACAGCCGATGTGCTAGCTCAAGCTGCAACGCGGGAAACATTGTATGACAGCATGCACGGTCCGGCGCAGCGCCGCACTTCGAACTTGAATTCGCAGACCGCCTGAAAACCCGCATCAGCAGGCCCTCTCCAGTCTATCGCCTGCGGCGGCTGGGGGCCGGTCGGCTGCGCGTTTAGGCTACGCGTGGGCACACACTACGCCCGTCTTCCCGGACGAAAGTGGCTCGTATCATCGTAGTAACGCGGGTCGTCGTTATCCGCCACCCAGCCTGGAATACCCAGCACCGGCAGCGGCGCAAGTGCGCGGGTCGACTGGAGCGAAGGCAGGGCCAGTGCGACACGTTCATCGAGCAGGGCCCGCGGCAGGTCGGCATCAGCAGCAATAATCAGCGCATGCGCGGTGATGCCCTTGTAAGGTGCGAGCAGCTTTTCAGCCAGCGCATGACCCAGCACGTGAAAGCGCATCGCCAGCCGCACCTCGACGCGGCGCCCCCAGAACAGCAGCTTCCATTTGAAATCGCGCAACAAGGCCGCAAGCGCGGGGTCGGCGCACGTGACGACAAGGCCGCTTTCATCGAACAGGGTCAGGGCGTCGCGCACCGGACTGCGCTGGCTGCCCTGCTGCGCCGCCAGTTGTTCGCAATGCAGGCGGTTGAGCGCGGCCTTGCTCAGGGGAAAGTCCAGCCAAGCCCCGGCGTTGAGCAGGTCATGCACATTGCCCGCCCGGGTGGCGACCGCCCCCGTGTCGCGGATACGCTGTTCGTAGTTGAGGCCGTCTTCGACAGGCACAACAAAATGCAGCGGCGCACCGCCGCCAGAAACAAGGCCGCGCGCTGCAGCCTGTTGGTTGAGTTCGTCTATTGACAGGAGCTTCAGACCAGGCGCCAGGATATCGGCTCCCCCGCGCGCAAGGGCACCAGCTCCCCCTCTTCGCCAAAAGGCAGTGTTGCAGCCACCTTCCATGGATCTTTTTTCAGCGTAATGCTGCCCTCGTTACGCGGCAGGCGGTAAAAATCCGGGCCGTTGAAGCTGGCAAAGGCCTCGAGCTTGTGCAGCATGCCGACCTCGTCAAAGGCCTCGGCGTAAAGCTCGATGGCGGCGTGCGCCGTGTAGCAGCCGGCGTGTCCGCACGTGGACTCCTTGTTACCGCGCGAATGCGGCGCGCTGTCGGTGCCAAGAAAGAATTTTGCGCCGCCCCCCGTGGCCGCCTTGAGCAGCGCCTGGCGGTGCTCTTCGCGCTTGAGTATGGGCAGACAGAAGTAATGCGGACGTATGCCGCCGGCAAACAGCGCGTTGCGATTGAACAACAGGTGGTGGGCCGTGATGGTGGCGCCGACCTTGGCCGGCGCCTTTGCCACATAGTCGGCGGCCTCACGCGTGGTGATGTGCTCGAGCACCACACGCAGGTCGGGAAAGCGCTCGACGATTTGCGGTGCGAGCACCGTCTCTATGAACACCTTTTCACGGTCAAATATGTCCACGGACGGATCGGTGACCTCGCCGTGGATCAGCAGTGGCAGGTCGTAGTCCTGCATCGCCTCGAGCACCGGGAAAACACGCGACAGGCGCGTCACGCCCGAATCTGAGTTGGTGGTGGCGCCGGCCGGGTAATACTTCACCGCGTGCACGATGCCCGACTGCTTGGCGCGGGCGATCTCCTCGGGTGTGGTCTGGTCGGTGAAATAAAGCGTCATCAGCGGTTCGAATTTACTCCCTGCCGGGAGGGCGTCGAGAATGCGCATGCGGTAAGCCATGGCATCATCGGTGCTCACCACCGGCGGCTTTAGGTTGGGCATGACAATGGCGCGGGCGAACTGGCGCGCGGTGTCGGGCAGCACGGCGGCGAGCACTTCGCCGTCACGCAGGTGCAGGTGCCAATCGTCGGGTCGGGTCAGGGTCAGGGTTTGCATGCGGTGTTTTCTTGACGTGAATAGAGGTAAATGAAGGCGGGGCAGGTGTGCTGCTGAACATCAATTTTAACCGCTAGCAGCCAGCGCAGCCCAAGCCCCGGCGCGGCCGGAAAATGATGGACATGCCGGCTGAAAACCCGCGCCAGGAAAGAATGGCGCTTACTTAGCACCTTCCCTCTTCCCTTGCGGGAGAGCAACAGGGAGAGGGGGAATGCCGGCAGATTCGATCTTGCACGCATTCACCCTCTCCCCCGCCCTCCCCCGTCGAGGGGGAGGGAGTAACTTGGTCGCGGTTTTGCAAGATGTCATGATTTATCAAAAGCTCTTCGGAATTCCGCTAAGTAAGTGCCATTCGCGCCAGGAGATGCTTTCCAGCCCCCCCCCTCAGGCCAGCTCAAACCCCATCATCATCATTGCGGCGACCGGCGCGCGCCAGCGCATGTGCGTAGAGTACGTCCCGCGGCACGCCGGTGATCGCGGCGGCAAGCTTGGCGGCCTTGGCCGGTGGCAGTTCGGCGGCAACGAGGGCCAGCACGCGCTCGGCCTCGGCATCGAGCTCGGCATCGGCCTCAGGGGCGCCGGACACGATCAGCACAAATTCACCGCGGCGGTTGTTGTCGTCGGCGGCAAGCCAGGCCTGCGCCTGGTCAAGCCGGCAGCGATGAATCGACTCGAACATCTTGGTCAGTTCGCGCGCCAGCACCACGGTGCGTCCGGGCTCGAAGCTCTCGGCGAGGTCGTCAATGCACTCGGCGATGCGATGCGGTGCCTCGTAAAAAACCAGCGCGTGCGGCAGGCCGCACAAAGACTCGAGCACCTTGCGCCGCGCCCCCGCCTTGGCCGGCAAAAAACCGTAAAACAAAAATGCCGTTTCAACCATGCCGGCCGCAGAAAGCGCGGTGATCGCGGCGTTGGGGCCGGGAATGGGGGTGACGCGATAACCTGCATCGAGCACGCGCGCAACGGCCAGCGCCCCCGGATCGGAGATGGCCGGGGTGCCGGCATCGCTGACCAAGGCCACCGATTGCCCGGCGGCGAGCGCGGCGATCAGTTTGTCGACGGCGCGCGCCTCATTGTGTTCGTGCAAGGCCAGCAACCTGGCCTTGATGCCGTGATGGGCCAGCAGATTGGCCGTGGTGCGCGTATCCTCGGCGGCCACCAGGTCGGCGCCGCGCAGCGTTTCCAGCGCACGCAGCGTGATATCGCCCAGATTACCAAGGGGCGTGGCGACCACATATAATTGGCCTCCCTCAATGCGGCCCCCAATCACAGGTGTGTGCTCATGCGGCTTGGTCATGGCGTTACGCGGCTTCGGTTGATGTGGTCATTGCTGCCCTTATTACTGCTGGCGCCGGCATTGTGCGCGGCCCAGGGCAAAGCGGCAAGCACCGGAAACGCGCCCACCGCGGCTGCGGCCGGAGCGGCGGCGCCACAGTCAGGGGCGACAGGGGCGACAGGCGCAGCGGCGGCTACGCTGCCGCTGCAGCCGGCCGGCGAGATCGCCCTGCTGCTGCCGCTCAAATCGGCTGATTTCCAGGCCGCCGCCGATACGCTGCGCCTGGGTTTTATGACTGCGCGCGAGCGCGACGGCGACAAGATCTCGGTCACCATTCGGGCCACCGACGCCTCGGGCGAGAACATCATGCTCGAGTACGATGCCGCCGTGCGCGCCGGCGCGAAGGTGGTGGTCGGCCCGCTGACGCGATCGGGCGTCGCCGCCCTTGCCGCCAGCGGCCGCGTCAATGTGCCGACCCTTGCGCTCAATTACCCCGAGCCGCAAGCCAACATGCCGGAAAAGCTCTACGGCTTCGGCCTGTCGATCGAACTGGAGGCGCGCCAGGTCGCGCTACAGGCCTGGATCGATGGCATCAAGGACGTGCTGGCCGTCACCGCAGCATCCCCGCTGGCACGCCGCGCCAGCCTCGCGTTTAGCGAGAGTTTTCGCGCGCTTGGCGGCGTCATCAGCGAGTCCCTTGAGTTCACCCCGGCCTCCGAACTTGCGCAACTCAAGCTCATTGTCACCAACAGCGGAGCCGACGGGATTTTCCTTGCCGCCGATGTCGAGCAGGCGCGCCAGGTCAGGCCCTTCCTGTCGGCCGCGCTGCCCACCTATGCCACCTCGCTGGTCTACTCAGGACGCAACGATGCGCTCGCCAATGTCGACCTTAACGGCATCCGCTTTGTCGAAATGCCCTGGCTGGTGCAGCCCGATCACCCGGCGGTGATGAGCTATCCGCGCTTTGACAGCATCGCCCCGGAGTTGCAGCGCTTTTACGCGCTCGGGGTGGACGCCTTTCGCCTCGCCTCGGAGTTGGTGCGCAAGCGCAGCGGCATCACCCTGGACGGGGTCACCGGCAAGCTGACCTTGCTGCGCGGAACGGTTGAACGCGAAGCGGTCGCAGCGCAGTTTCGCGACGGTGCCGCGATAGCGCTGAGCCCTTCGCGCTGACACGCCCAGCCTGGGCAGCGGCAGGGTCGGAAAAAGGCAAAAAAAACAGCAGGGGAAAATAAGCGTGTTGAAACCGGGCTCGGGCCAAACCGCCGAGGATATCGCCGCAAACTGGTTGCAAAAGCAGGGCCTGCACCTGGTGACGCGTAATTTTCGCTGCCGCGCCGGCGAAATCGACCTGATCCTGCGCGATGGCGCAAGCCTGGTCTTCGCCGAGGTGCGTTATCGCGCCAGCCGGGCCTTCGGCGGCGCGGCGGCGAGCATTGATGCAAAAAAGCGTCATCGCATCCTCACCGCCGCGCGTTACTACCTCATGGACAAACCCGACCAGGCCTGCCGTTTCGATGTGATCGTACTCGACCGGCTCGACGCGGCGGCGGTTGAATGGCTGCGCGACGCCTTCGGCGAATAGCGCCGGATAGCCCGCCTCAGGCCCGGACCCGCAGGCTCGCTGCGGCCGCGTTGCTGGCGGCCTTATGCTTGGGCGCCGCGGCGCCTGCGGCGGCACAGCAGGTGCGCATGCTGGTGCAAAGCTCCGCCCTGGCCGGCTTCAGCCACCACGAGGGGCGCGCGCTGTGGACCGGTTTGTCTCGCGGCGATACCCTGGCGCTGGTGCGCGAGGCCGACAATCCGCACGATGCCAACGCGGTGGCGGTGCTGTGGCGCGGCCACAAACTGGGCTATGTACCGCGCACGCAAAACACCGCCCTCGCCTGGGCCATGGATCGCGGCGAAACGATCAGCGCGCGCATCAGCGCATTGCGCACGGAACGCAATCCACGCAAACGGATTGAATTTGAAGTGTTTGTGGAATAAGCACGCCGGCAGGCGGGGCGAAGCCTGACGGTGGTGTAAACTGGCCTCCTGCACCTTATTAGTCATACGCTCCACACGCCAGGACGAAAAAGCACGCGCCGGCAGCCCCGACGGCAGCAGACAAGAAAGAAGGAATGGATCTAACAGCCCGCATCATCAGGCACTTTCAGGACAGCGCCCAAACAAAACTCGACGCAGTCGCGGCACTCGCCGGCCCGATCGCCCGCGCCGCCGAACTCATGGCTGACGCCCTCAAAGCCGACGCCAAGGTCATGGCCTGCGGCAACGGCGGATCGGCCGCCGATGCGCAGCACTTTGCCGCCGAGTTGCTCGGCCGTTTCGAGCGCGAGCGCGGCGAACTGGCCGCACTGGCCCTGACCACCGACACCTCGGCCATCACCGCCATCGCCAACGACTACGATTACAACCAGGTGTTCGCCAAGCAGTTGCGCGGCCTCGGCCGCAAGGGCGATGTGCTGCTGGCCATTTCCACCAGCGGCAACTCGGCCAACGTCGTCGAAGCGATCGCCGCCGCACACGCGCGCGGCATCCGCGTGGTGGCACTGACCGGCAAGGACGGCGGCAAGATCGGCGCCATACTCAAGGCGGATGACGTAAATCTTTGCGTTCCCAACAGCCGCACCGCACGCATACAGGAGGTGCATCTTTTGATGCTCCACTGCCTGTGCGACGGCATCGACCAACTTTTGTTCGGAGAAACCACATGAACAAGCTGCGCATCATCACACTCGCCCTCACCATCGCACTGCCACCGCTGTTGCAGGGCTGCCTCCCCGTGGTCGCAGCGGGCGCTGGCGCCGGGGTGCTGGTCGCTACCGACCGGCGCACCTCGGGCACCTACCTCGAGGACGAGGGCATAGAGGTCAAGACGGGCGGCCGCATCAGTGACAAGTACAAGGGCCGCGTGCACATCAACATCACCAGCTACAACCGCACGGTGCTGCTGACCGGCGAGGTGCCCACGGCGGAAATAAAGGCCGACATCGAAAAAATCGCCGGCGAAGTGACCAACGTCAAGAGCGTGGCCAACGAAGTGCAGGTCGCCGCCATCACCTCGCTTAGCGCGCGCGGCAACGACAGCTATATCACCTCCAAGGTAAAGGCGCGCTTTATCGACGCCAACAAATTCTCGGCCAACCACGTCAAGGTCGTTACCGAGGCCGGCACCGTCTACCTGCTCGGCATGGTCACGCGCCAGGAAGCCGACGATGCCGTCGAGGTGGCGCGCACCACCGGCGGCGTGATCAAGGTTGTCAAGCTGTTCGAATACCTCGCCACCGCACCCAAGTAAATCAATGTAGCGGCTGGAAACGCCCGCCTGGCGCGGGTTTCCAGCCATATTGCGAATTTAAGTTCGAAGCGCAATGGGTATGGGCTTGAGCCCGAAGAGTACCTCGTGAGGGGTCAGGTAGCCAAGACACTTGCGAGGTCGATGGTTTAGGCGGTCTTCAATCGATTGGAGTTTGGCTTCGGTGAGCCGCTGCAAGCT
>CAMDDU010000051.1:0-30311 GCA_945892985.1 Bordetella parapertussis | reverse complement strand
CCGCCAGCGCCGCCAAAAGCGCCCAATAGCGTGTTTTTTTCATAGTCTAATTTCCTTAGAGACCCGATGTGTTTACCAAATACTGCCCTGCCCCGCACCGCAGTTTCCGTGAGGTCGTGGGTGGCTGTCCAGTGTTGTAGCAGCGGTATCCCAAGGCCGGCGGGTGCTACCGTTTTTAGCGCGGCCGGGCCACCAGTGCGCCGCACAAATTCCAGCCTTGCCACCCCCACCGCACACTCGCCGATTGCCGGCCGAGACCGTGGAGAGCAATCGGTGGGCTATCAACACCCCCACCGGCGTGGGGAACACGGGTTGGCTTGTTCGCCCATGAATTTTTCCCAGGAAACACCCCCACGGGCGTGGGGAAGACTTTTTATGCGTCACCGCCAGCGCCTCGCAGACGGCAACGCCGGCCAAGATAATTGACGCCAACCAGGCCCAAGCCTTTAACTGCAAGTAAGACGTGTTACCGGCACACGTTCTGCCACTGACCATTTACTTGCATGAATTGGCAGGAAGAAGTGCCCAGCGGCGGCAATTTCAGAGAAGGGAGGGGCTTAATGAAAGTCGACGGCAATGGCGTAAGCGGGGCAATGCCGGTTGAGGGAAGGTCAAGGCTGCTGCTGCATATGTCTTGTGCGGAACAGTTCTGCCCGTTGTCATCGCACACTTGAGACATTCTGCAGGCCGCCTGCGCCCCTGCACTGGCGATAAGACAGCTTACGAAAACACCCGCTAACAGCCCTAGCACTTTCACTTTCATGCCCGTTCCCCGTGTTGAGATGAGCCCCATACAAACACACTAGTGACGTCAGCGTCACGCTGATATCAAAACGAGCAAAAATAGGCGCTTTACCGGGCAGGTGAGTCCGCTAGTAGACACAACGTCGTAAGTCCACGTCCGTTTCGTGCGTGGGCTGCCAATCCCATCGAAGGACACGTAACGATGGATCTCCTGCGCCTGCTGCGAGGGCACCTTCACGAAGATGCTTTCCGTGGTGTCGCCGACGATGTCGCACCGCTCGAGTGTCGGACAATCCTGCTCGCGCAGTCGGAGTTCCACGTAGGCCGGCGTGAAACGAGGATCGTTATTACGAACACGCCCTGGCAGTGTCCCGAATGAGCTGTCAGTACCCATCCGCAAATCGACCAACTCAGCATTAGTGCGCGGAATCCTGAGCTTCGCCGCCTGCCCCGCTGCCGTCCGAGCGGCTTGCTCGAACTGTTGCCACGCCAAAATCAGCACGGTTCCAACGATGGCGGCGCCAGCCAGAAGCAGCAGTAGCTGCCGAAACCCGGCCGTGGCGACCGCGACCCACACAACGATGCCGGCGAGCAGCGACAACATCGAGCCCCGCCGGCATTGGCTGCGAACGCTGCAACCGGCACGATCGCGATGGTCGGTGGACCCTAGCTTGGCATCGCACTGGACTCGCGTTGCTCTGGGTGATCAAGCTAGGAGATAACGGACGTCAGCGATTGCTGCTCCTGCGACCAATCGACAACAGTTCGGCATCAAGGGCGTCGCTTGCCTCCAGAACCTCGAGGTGCGCCAGCTTGTTGCGCAGTCGCCGCCACTTTTCCGCCGTCTGGCGTATAGCGTGGCTAAGGCGGCGAGCGGCAGCCAGATGGGCCAGTTGCCCGATCTCCAGGTCATCGAGATCGAAAATCTGCTCGTCACCGAGGTGGAATGGCACCGAGACCATGGTGCCCATGCGATGCGCTAATTCTCGGCGATGTAGTTCAAGCGCCGGCAGAATTTCAGCCGCTTGTGCAGCCCATATACGCATGGCGAGTTGGCCAGAGCGGTCGCCACCCGCCAGTACGAGAAACGGATGGGCAAGCTCCACGCCATCGAACTGTTGCAGCCCTCCTGATTCCCAGTTCATTTGAAGTTGCGGAGCGTACTCAGCGACGGTGGATGTGAGTCTCACAATCTCTGCAGGGTGAAACAGTGCAGCCGGCCGCTGCTCGAGCAATGTGTCGGCCAGGGCAAGGTCCCACAACGCCAGCCGACCGATGATCCGAGCTACAAGCTTAGACTGGTGATCCAGAGTTCCTCGCTCACGAAGCGCGTTGGTTACATAAAGCAGCACATCGAGTTCGCCCACAACGTCTTGCCATGGCAGCACCTTCAATGCGGCGGCCCTCCCGGGAAGTGCGGACATCGGGACACCCTCCGTCAGTACGACGAGCAGCGGGCGGTCGAAGGACGACACGCCACGGCTCGCGACCTCATACTCCTCGAGCATTCGTTTCCATGCCGGCCAGCCGGCGGGGCCGACACCACGAACGAGGACGGCTTGACCGGGTTCCAGACGCTGTCGAAGCAGCGACACGGATCGGCGTGATGCACCACCATCGTCTAGGCCTAGAGAGGCGAACAGCTGATCCACGGGATCCGAAGCGTCGTCGGCGACCGGCCCGGCAACACGCCAGCCCTCGTGATGCAGATGGTGCTCAAGGGCCCCACACATACTACCCAGCGCATGGACAGGCGTTGCCAAGACTAGGTTCTGCCCCTCGCGTAAGGCTTCGGCCGCCTGTCGGAGAAAGTGTGCTGGCCCTGGGAGAGACCAACGATTCATCAATCGTCAAGCTTCTGGAAGATCGCCTTTACCAGCGGCTCAAGACTCCAGTAGTCACTTCCTCCACGCCGCGCCAAGCCCAAGAGATCAGCCCACCTCAACACTCGACTGACCTCCTTTAGATCGCACTCCGCGACCATCGCCAGTTCGTTGGGTTCCATAGGTTCGCTCCACACGGCGAGTGTCTTAAGCACCCGATGAGGCTCGTGGAAACTCAAGCCCAGTTCATCTGCATATTGGCGTGCCGTCGCCCCATTGAGACTGCTCACGTCAGCCGCCTCAATGCGGCGCTTGAGTTCGCGCGCTTCGGTGCATTGCCCAACGACTTCTTGCAGCAGTCCGACCCAGAAGCCAGTGACGTGCAAAAGCTGCTTTCGCTGCTCGACATCGTTGGGGAGTTGCCGCTCTTCAAGCCAATGCCTGATGAACTCGTCAGTCCAGGGCAGAAGTGACATCCACGGCACGTCCATCCCAGCGAAAGTTGCCTCGTCGCTGATCGCGCTCCAAAGTGCAAGAGGGTCAGCCACAAACACCAGTGATACGAATTTGCTGGAATGGCTAAGACGCGCCAGCTTTTGCTTAGCGTCCTGCACCCAAATTGCGCTCCACGGAACAGAGGACGGGACCAAAATTACCGTGATCCCGGCCGTTGTGCGGCCTTTCGCCACCCGGTCGAGGGATCTCGAAAACGACGCTCCGTCTGAGCAATCATCCAGCAGTTCAAAGCTCGCGCTTTGGCCGAGATAGTCCTTCAGCCCGGGAACCAGGTCCTCCACGCCACCGGCGCGGCTGCCTGCGATGGCCGTGATCGTGTTCGATCGGCGCATCAACTCACTCAGCTGCTGGTAGGTCAACGGGTTGCGGCTCGGGCTGGCTGGCGCTGATCGCAGTGGCGGCCTGAAAACGGCAGATTCGAACTCCACGGTAGGTTCTCGATCCTTGATAAGCACCGCCTCAATCTCTTCCTGGCTTCCAAGCAGAAGCAGAACATTCGGATTGCGCAACGTGTATCGGCCCTCGCGTACACGACTCAGCACGCCGAGCTCGACCATTTCGTTGAGGAGCACCCGGAAATCCAGTTCGCTCGTGTCGTGGAAGCCCTCAGGCCACCAGTACATAGCTCCAGCTTGGCGGATGCTCTGCCAGTCCATGCCATCGTTGTGGGCGTAGCGTCCCCGCAGAACATCCAGTGCGAGTGCATAGGCGACGACCTCGTAGCGGGGGTCCAACTGCAAAGTAAGCCGAAATTTCGATCTGATCTCGTCACGCAATGCCCCGCTGGAGTACACGGTTTCTATGTCTCGGTCGGTGATTCGGTAGCGAGGCCCGGCAAGCCGCTGGGTACCGCCCAGCTTTGACAGCATGTGTCGCAGGAGATGGGAACAGTAAAGCTGGATCAAACTGGGGTAGTAGTTGGTCTGAGCCAAGATGCGTATGACCAAACTGCGTGTCTCGAACTCGAAGCCAGCCGCCGCCATCGGCCGGCGCACCAGATCCTCAGCCTCTCGGACCTCGTCTTCATCGACGAGCGGTCCAATCTTGATGGGTTCTCCAAAGTGGGCCAAGGGATGGTTGGCGCGCTCTGTCATGCGAAGCACATTGTGCAAACCGGCAAAGACGACCTTGAACCGCCGTCCCGTGTCGTCCATCAACTGTTTGAGCCGCCGTGTCTCAGCAAAGTCGTTACGGCCGTCCTGTTCAAAGAACCTGTCCGCCTCGTCCAACAGCAGCAAGACCCGTCGGTCAGAATCGTCGCCAAGGAACCGTCGTAACTCCGTCACCACAGCCTCTACGCTCGCCTTCTTCGAGGGCGTGGGGACCGCGACCGAGGCATCGAGTACATGGATGCTCTTGAGTTGCTCACTGAGACAGACCCAGAGGTCGCTCGCCTCACGGCTCACGCCGATTCCCTCGGCGCGCAAGTCGACCCAGCGGCAGTAACGCCCCGCGGCAGGTGCGTGGAAGGACCGCTCTGCCCGCCTCAGGAGAGCGGTCTTGCCGAGCTGCCGCCCACCGTAGATAAAGCATCTGCCGTTGAGGCCCCGAACGGCATCGAGTTCAGCACTTCGTCCGTAGAACATCTCCGGCGGCACGAGCCCCGCAGTGGCGTCATAAGGCGTTGAATAGGAGAACGGTAATGCCAGATCGAAGAGCGCGGAAAGTCTGGACCCCGCTTGGGCGCAAAGGTAGACCAGCATCACTTCGTCGATGAGCAAGAAGCTCTTACGACTCGTCTTTGCAAGACGAGAGGTCTCGCGCCACTTTCGATCGGTCATGCGACCGAAGTACAGCACGATGGTTGCACGCTGCAAGAACGACTCGCCGACCACCTGCAAGATGTCATCTTCGGTCGGTCGTTCCCAAACGCAGACCAGCCGGTACCGCCCCTTGGCGCTCGATCCGAACTGCGGTATCGGGCACAGGCTTCTGTCCTCCAACGGAGCCGAGTCCAATGTCCACTGCTCCCGGCCCGGCTGTCGTTCTGATACCGCGAGATGTTGAACAACAAACCCTAGCCCGGCCATCAAAGTCTCAAGTCGGGTCGCTTCAACTTGCTTTCTTGACTTCAAGTCAGACCAGGCCGCGTACATCTTTGCCGCTTGATCACGCTGCGCGCCCGCGACCTTTCGAAAGTCCAGCGACGCGACACTCTGTCCATTCTTAATGATTGATTCGACCAAGCCGCGCGATCGCTGCGCGTCAAGCCACGACTCCAGCTCCTGCATTCCCGCGGGGAAGAATTCGTTGAACTTGTCAGACAGACGGTTGTCCTCTGGCCATGCTGGCAAACCAGCACTCAATCGCTGCAAGAGTTCATTTGCGGTCGCGATGTCACCCTGTTCCAGCACCTTTTCGACTTCTGTAATCCCTGCCTCGTTCTCCGGAGAACGGCTCAACTCGGTGAGTGAGCGCTGGACCACAGCAGTCCGTTCATCACGGTTGCGCCGCACGGTCTGCCGAACAGTGGCCACTGCACTGGTAGCTTCGTCAAACCGGCGCGCTTGCTCGCCTTGTGCCTCCCAGCGAACAAGCTCACTCTCAATGGCGCCACGGTCTGAGTCGGGTAAGTAGCCATAGGCAGAACCAACCTCCACTTCTCTGCGAGCGTCGTCGATCGCTCGCCGAAATCTCGCGCGCCATGACTCAAGTTCCCGGCGCAGCTCGGATTGCCAGCCGTGCGTCGTGGCGAGCTCATCCTGCGCCTGCAGGATGAGCTCCGCGCCGTATAGGTCACCATCGCGAACACGTGCGTCAAAAGCGTCATGCCAATCGATAGGGTTCTTAGCCCAGCCCGATATCGCCTCAATAGCAACCAGTCTGTCAGTTCGAATGCGCCAATCGTCAGCAAGGCGTAACTGCGGAACGAGTAACACGTCGCGCGCTAGCACCTCTGCAGCCGTTGGCTCCGCCGGGGGCAACTCGGCCGCGGGGTCGAACAAGCTCCACATGGCTCGCAACTCAAACAGCACGACCGACTGCGCGGCGGAAATCAGACCCCAAGAGTCCCGGTCGTCTTCGCACTTCAGCTCGCTCTCCACGAGCGCCAGCTTGCTTGATAGCGCGACCCTCACATCTTGAAGCAGCGACCGCACGCGGTCTGCAGTATGACCGTTGGTCTCAACCAGGGTGACCCACCGCCGCGCAATCGCAACGGCCCCTTCGGCGCAACGTGCTAGGTGTTCTAGCGCACCGGCGTGAAGGTCCTCGCCGCGGGTTCGCCTCAAGTGCTTGCGATCCGTGTCTCGGACGAGCCGCTGAAAGTAACTCCCGTCCGACATCGCCACGATCAATTCCTTGACGCGCTGGAGATCTCCAAGGCGGTTGGACACGGCAGGCTCCACGAGCTGCGAGACAACCCCCTGTGGCTTCTTCAACCAGTGAAGCCACACTTTCGTCGCTGGTGCGTATCTGATCGTCACTGCTGGCGCCTGAACTGTCAGCCACTCGCGGGCCTCGCGCCCCAGTGACTGCAAATCCAAATGCACCCCAGCCTCGTCGCGGGCAAGCTTCAAGGTCGCTGGCTCGATCCTAAAACCTTGCAGAAGCTCGCTGAAATGGCGCAGCTGTTGTACCAGCCTATAGAGCTCAGGGTACTTTTTTGAGTCGAGATGCAAATAGCCGGCGATTGAGGATGCCCCAACGCCAGGTACAAGGATCATCGGCCTGAGTGTGCTCGCGACAAGCAGCAAGTTAAGGGCGGTATGCCAAGCCCGCGGCCCATGCTGTATGAAAGTGTCTGCCGAAACCTTTGCAAGGTTTTCGGCGAGCAGCTCCTTGACGCTGCCATCTGGCAACACGAGTTGATTGGCGAGCGCCAAGCTGGCGAGCAACGCTGGCGGCGGCACCTGCAGCGCACTGTCGCCCTCAGACAGGGCTCGCGAAAGCTGAAATGCCAAAGACAGGCGCCCCTGCTTGAGCAACGCCCAGACTGGTCGGCATGCTTCCCCGGCCTCAACTGAATAGGTTTCTTCCTCACCGCCGCTTAGTGGCGGTGGCACTACGACGTTGACGTCGCCCGCGGCACGTGGAGCGTCCGCTCTTGGCTCAACGGGCTCAACGGGCTCAACGGGCTCAACGTGGATTTGAACTTCTAGGGCAGCTGGTCCTTGCGCCAACTGAACCGGCGGCAGTACTGCGAGCGACACAACATCATCTGCTGAAGTGTCAAGAGCCGCTGGCCCCACGTCACCTTCGCTGGGTAAGGCCGCCAATGCTGCCGTTGGCTCTGGAGTGATCGTCTCGCCGCCCACGACAGTCGCTACCGTGTGGTCCATCGCTGCGCCAGCAACCGGATCATTCACGCCATCACTGACCCCACCTGCCGCAGGGCGATAGTCCACCTCGATGTCGAACGGCGCCTCATGTGGCGAGATGGCGGTCAGTAGTGCGTCCTGTAACGCAACATCAGCGCTCATCAATGCCTGTTGATGCTCCACCTTGCGGCGCGCTGCCACACGGCTTTCAACAATCGAACGTGCCGTTACAGTCCCCTCTCCTGACGCGTCGACCTGGGATTCGACAGCCGATCTTTGAGCCCACGCTGCGCGGTAAAGCTCGGCAGCGTCGCGGCTCCGCGCAGCGGCGCGATTGGCCTCTTCGGTCAGCGCTGCAACGCTGTCGTTTGCAATCGCCTGGTGTCGGGAATTAAGCCAACGAGCCTCGATCTGCTCCACTAACGAATCATCGAGCCACTCGAATTCAGCACCGCCTTGAAGGTCTCTGCAGATAGCCACCAACTCCGCAATCTTGGTTCCCAGAGCCGCTAGCACGGCTGACGACTCATCAGGCATCTTTACCGCAGCTGCCTCGAATTCGTTGCACAGGTGCGCTAAATCAGCGACGGCTTGCTTATTGGGCTCTTCCCTCAGCGACTTACCCAGTGCATCAAGCCGATCGAGCAGTCCCGGCCACGCGTCCTGCCATGTGCTAACAGGTTCCTGGTGCTGAGCAGGCGATGCGGTGGGATCCGACAGCTGCGCTGCTTCTTGCGTTGGCAGTGCGTCCTCAGGATGTTGCAGCAAGTTGCCTAATTCCGGCTTCAGTTTCGGCCAACGCCCGATGGCCTCGCGGACGAACCAATCCGTCGCGCTGACCGACGAAAGCGAGAAAATGGCGCGGCCGACAATCTGCTGGTGCTCGGCATCCAAGGTGTCCCAACGACCAAGGTCATCACAGAGTCGAGGCCACAGCATGAATAGGCCAAGCGGCGGTTGCTTGACACTGATGAAATGGTTGACCTTCCGCTCCACCCACGCCCGAATTGCCGGCCATTCGGGACAAGCCGCAGCGAGCGCCGACTCATCCAGCGTGAGCTCGTTCCAGTCGGGTGCGTATGCCTCGAGTAGCTGAATGTCCAATGCCAACGCATGCTCTCGCGCCCCTAGAGCGCCCTTGGGTTCTCCCAGCTTCTTGACGATGGTCCAGAAGGTCATAAATCGCGAGTTGTCGCTAAGGAAGTAGCTCAACAGGTTCGACTTAGACGGGAGCATCTCGATGTTAATCAGGGGTTTGAGAACCTTGACTCCGCTCTCCAGCTTTCGGCGTAATCTACGGTTCAGGCCGGCATCGCGCTGCATCAGTGCGATCACGGCGACAGTTTTCCCCTCTTGCGCGAGCAAGGACGCCGGTAGCCCCTTAACGGGCCGATGCTCATAGGGTTCTTGTTGCTTTACCACTTTCACTCCCTGGACTCTTGATCATGCGGTGTCTTAACGCTTGGCCTTGAATTCCACGTCGGCCGGCTTCGTGGCATTACAGTTCTTGTTGAAGAGCTTCTTGATGCGGATGTCCTTATCTGCGTGGTTGCTTGGGTGATTAAGGAACTGATCGATGAGGTCTTGGGCCGGAGTTCGATTCGCCAGCAGTTCATCCTAATGCATCGACTGCCCGCGCACCTTCGCAAGGGCCAATTCACAAGAACACAACAAGAACCCGCCAGATTTGGCGGGCGCCCACTCATTCCTTGGCCAGCCGCACCTGATCGGCGGTGAGTTCCACGTGCTTCCCGCGCGCCTGACTGCGCAACAAGGACTCCGCGGCTTAGACGGTCTTCGACCCCGTACGGACCTATCCCAACCGTCGCGCCAACAGCGCAGGTCGGCCTGCGGCCCCCACCCAGGCTGAGACCGCAACCTCTGCGACCAGTTGGCCGCTGAAGTGGGCTCTATGCCGTTTAGTGTGGAAACGAACAATCTCATTTCGGTGCGGCCAGGGCAAATGGATGAGCTGGCAGGTGCTTGAGCTTGGACATTCGCAGGTAGGCGATGGCGATGAAGTTGGTTGCGGTTCTGAAGCCGCGAGCGGCGCGCTTGGCCTGTTGCAGCAAGCCGTTCATAGCTGCGACGAAGGCGTTCGATCGGTTATCGATCATTCCCCGCACGACGGGCTCGGCGCGCTCAGCAATCGTCTTGGCCAGCTGCTTGAACGGCTCAAGCCGGCAGCCGCCTGACCCAGCTCAGCCAGGCGTTCAAGTCGGTGCGTGCCAGCAGCACCTCGTTGCTTGCCGCTGCGCGTGCAGAGACGTCGCGCAGCGCCATCTTCAGCCGCCATGCGCGCGCGCTCGTCAGACTCGAATCACCGCGTTGGTCTGCACGCGCGTCCAGCCGCCGAGGTTCTTGCGCATGCCCCACATCAGGCCCATCCAGAAACCGGAACTGCTCCAGCCAGTCCCTGTGTTCAGACGTCACTCGAAATGTGCGATCTGGCCGTCCACCTTGGTTGGTTCGCCGACCGCCTCGAGCACCGGGCCGTACCGATCGATGAGCGCGACCAGATCGGTATGGTCACCCTGGTCGGAGACGCGCTGCCCGTCCTGGTACCGGTGCAGCACGGCCTTGTAGTGTTCCAGGGCACTACTCTGGGTCAGGAAGCTCCGGGAACCGATCTCGACACCCTTTGCCATTCTTCCTCCTGTGCGATCTATACCAATGGTGCAGCAACTTAGGTCGTCGCGCCTGACTTACCGTCCACCCGGACCAGCGGGTCCGTGCCTAGGTAGCCAACGCCAGCATCGTGAGCGACGGGGTCACTCGTTGGCCCTTCGTCCACGCTGAGTAGCATGTTCTGGCCAGCCGCCCCGATCTTTGCTGCGTCGCGTATCCATGCAATCGCATCTCGCCCTAGCTCCGTCTTGTGATCAGTGTTGCGCAAGCATCGAACAAGATCGTCGGCGAATCGCTCCTTCCCCCAGCCCGTCGCGATAGCTAAATACCACCGCAATGCGAGGAGCCGATCGGGACGGCACCCAATTCCAACGTGGCGACAGAAGCCGGCCATCTTCAGTCCGACGTGGTAGCCCTGCTCGGCAAGCCGCTCATAGCAAGAAACGGGGACACCCATCTTTCGAAGTCGGGTGATGTCGCTGATAGTTCGGCTCCCCTACCTATGCTGCGAATCAACCGCTCGATTTGTCCGCGCGTAAGCTATGGCTTCTGAAAACGATAATTTGCCGTGCTTGTGGACTTCGGCCTTTTGCCCGATCCAGACCCCGAGAGAGCAACGGCGCGGAGAGAGCGAAACGTGGCCTAGAACTGGGCGGATGCCCCATCGGCGAAGGCCGCCACCTTCTGCAGGAACCCGCGATAAGCCGCGGGAACCCCCGCATTCAGATAATTCAAAACCCCAACGGCGACCCGTTGGGGTTTTGAATTGGTGGAGGCGGCGTCACCAGCGCCAAACCTAGCTAACTCAGCGCCTTACAACCGGTGCAAATCACTGCGGAACGGTTCAGATTCAGTTTCAAAATGGAGAGAATCGTTGCAGCGTGACCCGCTCACCGCCGCGATGCGCGCCGCCAGAATCACCACTAGTTTGATGCCGTGTTTCGCAATCGAACCCACGTCCGCACCTACGATCGTCGCGCCCGGATTGGCCACGAAACGCGCGCGCACCTTGACGACCGTCGGGCGCATAGCCCTAAATGCAGCTATCGGTGTGACTTGGGCTCCATCCGTTGCGCTTCCAGCGCTTGGTCGCATGTCCGGGATCCCGTCGGGAAGCTCATCTGGTGAGCCTGCCGCCATTTAAGATCGTTGGACAGGCGCCCCTCGGCTACCGGGGCCAGGGAATTCTTTGCACAAATGTTGAGCAATTGAGGCGAAAACATGCCCAAATGGAACAAACAGAGCCTTCAGACCCATTTCAAAAAGCGGTTGAGCAAAGACGCGGCATGCCTAGAGGACGTGCTCGGACTTCCCGTTTCGTCCATCACAGAGGACGACTACGAGCGGGAGTCGATAAAAGTCTTGTCCACGGCGTGGCTCTGCTTTTCGGGCGAGGGGTCGAACAACCGCGCCAGCGGGCGCGACGGCATTGCGTACTACGATCCAGCAAATCACTTCGTTGATGACCGTTTGCTGACCACGATCGTCTCACGCAGCACCGACACAGTCCTCACCTGTTACCACGAGGACTTCAATCGGTCGCACAGACCCTCGCTGCGCAAGATCGAGCAGATGGTCAGGTACGTCGAGCATCTGGGCAATCAGCGGCGGGGCAACATGCTCCGGAACTTTTCAGTGGAGCGCTTCGCACCTCCAGCAGGCGGCCCTTCAGCCCTTAAAGCGGAACTGGATCGAGTGAAAGCGATCTCGGAAAAGCCGGTGCCTTTAGCGTGAAGCGAGAACTTCAAAAGCTGATCCAGGCGACTGCCCTTGCCGTTCGCGCGTGGTCTGCGGCTTCGGAAAATGCGGGCCGGCTGCCGGCTGATGGCCTGCGCCCGTCGTTTATCGCGCACCGTCTGGCTTGCGCCCTGTCGGAAATGGAGGAACTGCTCGCTGTCCACAGCAGCTTGTGGCCGCAAGACCAGGCTTGGCGCAAGCCCCATGATGAAGCCGTGGTGGGCCGTGTTTCCTCCAAGGCCGAACTGGCTCGAAACGGCGCAGTGGTGGCCGAGGAAGAACGACCTGAGCCCGCACTGGCACAGTCTCAAAACATAGAAGACCTGTTCGAGTTCTTCTGCCAGGTCAGGAAATCGATCCTTTATGCCAGCGTTTCGACTGATGCGCCCCGCTGGTCCAGCGGCGCGATCGACGCTGCGATGGAGTCGATCCAAGGGCTGGACCGCTCGAAGAGAGCTGCACTTTACGGAGCGCTGACCGGGTACATCAGCAACTCATTTATTTATTCGAATGCGCGACTGCCAGGCGGATCAGCGCTTGGTGAACGCTACTCGCCCCTGTTCGGGGCAGTGCGACGATTACGGGGAGAGACCAATATGAACATCGACGAAATTAACGGCATCCTAGACGAGGCCAAGATCAAGCATCAAACTCGTGAGCTCGTTGGCCGGTTGATCAACGCGCTTCGGCGAATGCTTGCGGAGTACGACATCGATCGGATCCGCGACATCCTGGCCAGCGGTGGAGAACTGTTCCCGGAATTGACTAAGGACGGGAGCATTGTGGTGATACCCGGAGACAGCCCGGGCCACTGCGGGCCGATCGTCCTGGCAATAGCCAAGGGACGCGATGGGCGCGCGCGCCATGGGGTGCCCAACGTCATGCGTGAGGTGCGCGCGCACCTGATCCATTGCTTTGACATCGCCGAAGTCGTCATCCTGCTCACCGACCGCTGGGATCCAGACCTCATGAAGGAAAGCGAGGCCGACTTTGCTGCCTACGCGTCGCGCACGCTCGCCCGCAAGGTACTAATCCCGATCGTGACCAACAAGCGGCAACTCATGCCCTACGACTGGCCTTGATTACGCGCCCCGCAAGATTATGGTCAAAAAAGCCGACTCACCTTAGGAGGATGCCTTCACGAGAGGACTACTTCTATTTTCTGAGCTGGTGCTACTTCGGCGAAGATCAAAACCCTCTGCAACTATGCGAGTCTAGAAACGGAAACACCCGCCGTTCGAACTCGGGCGATGCCCCCTGAGAGTTGCCTTCGCCAGCCAATGCCGGGAATCAATTGCTCGATTCGGCCGCACGTAAATTTCGGTTTTAAACAGCGGGAAGTTTTCGTACTCGCGGACTTCGGACTTTTGCTTGGTCCCGGCCCAGAGAGCGCGAAAAGCCGCCTTGCACTGGGCGGATGGCCTATCGGCGTAGTCCGCAACCTCCCGCACGAACCTGCGATAATTCGTAGGAACTCCCGCATTCGTGCGATTCAAAACCCCAACGAAGACCCGTTGGGGTTTTGAATTGGTCTTGGGCTGGCAGCGCGCACCAAACCTATGTAACTCAGCGCGTTAGAAGCGCTTCAATCTCCTGCGGAATGGTGCCGAAGCCAGCCCCTTCTGCAGGCGAGTATATCGGTGCCCGCCTACGGTCGGCATCAGCTAAGAGCCCCAGCACCGCCGTCGGTGCGATGCCCATTTGCGGCATCGAACCCGCGTCCGCGACTCGTAATCCGTCTTTGGAAGTATGGGCAAGTGGATAGCTGTCGTATGCCTGAACCTTTGCCCTCGTGGATATCATAGAAAAACAATATTTAAGTCAGCACCAAGTACGTCCTTGGCCAAGGGCACAAGATGATCGTGGTGGGTCAAGAACACGACTTGCATCTTGCGGGATAGCTCGCCCAGGACCTTGAGGCCAGCTGCTGTCCGGGTGTCGTCAAAGTTGATGAAAAGGTCATCCGCAATGAGGGGCATGCTGAGACCCTGGTCTAACTGCAGTTCCAGAACAGCCAAGCGAAGCGCTAGGTAAAGCTGATCTCGCGAACCCTCACTCATTCCGGCCACGTCGACCTGCTCGCCGCTTGGGCGGATGCCGAACAGCCGCGGTGTCGCCTCTTCCGAGTCGACCAGTAGTCGGCTGAAAGAGTCCAGCGTCAGCCCACTGAAAATGGCAGACGCCTTCGCAAGCATGGGGCCTTGCTTGGTCTCGCGGAACTTCTCTATCGACCACTTCAGGATGCGCGATGCTGTGTGCAACTTGAGGTATCGCTCTGCAGCGTCACCCATGGCTGTAATGGCTTCTTGCCGTCGCGCCTCGGCTTTGGCGGCGAGGTCTGTCCCATCAAATGCGTCGAACTCAGTTTTCCGCGTGCCATAGCTGTTGCTGAGCGCGGCGATCTTTTCCACCACCTCGCCCGACAATTCGGCGAGCCGATCAAGCTGTGCCTTCAACTCATCCGGCCCAATGTCAGAAATTTCTGCGCGCAGTTCCTCCACCGGCAATCCATCGGCCGCCTGGGTCAAATCCGACTCGGCAGACTGGATCTTGTGTCCGACCTCTCGACGCAAGTTCGATCGCTCGATCGCGCGCCCTAGAGCACTGACTTCGTCGGCGCCAGCAGTTGTCATCAGAGGCGCTAAGCTGGCCTGTACGGAAAGCTCTCTTTGCTGGGCCGCCGCCAACTCTTCATTGGTCCGCGCCAGCCGCGACTGCAACTCAGCGGCCGTCGTGGCGGCCTGTTTCGCTTGCTCCAGGCGCCTGGCTAACTCAAGGGCGATGTCTTCAGCAGAGTGGTTTTCGAGATCGGGCGCCGTCCGTTCAGCCAGAATTTTCGCGGAACGGGCTAGTCCGTCCAGATCGGCTTGCATTTGGTCGATCCGCTCACTTCGGATACTGCGAATGTGGGCCAGCAAGCGCTCGACCTCTTGCATCGCCTCGATCTCATGTTCTACCTGATCGGCCAGCACAGAGGCTTCATAGGCAGCTGCCAGCACTGCAGCCTGCCAGGACTGATTCCAAGCTTCCCAAGCATCTTGAGCAGATTTAACAGACCCCTGCAGAGTCACAATGCTGCTCTGTCCTTCGTGAAGCTGCTGCTCCAAGGTGTCTCGCTGCCCTTGTGCCTGATCGGCAAGAGTTATCTGAGCCCGGGCACGCCGCAAACATTCAGCCAGTTCAGGCGCCGGTCCTTCGGATCCCTCTGCACCGAGCCTGCACCAGAGGGACTGCTGGATCTTGGCAGCGGCCTCTCGACCCACCGCCTGCTGTCGCTCGGCGTCCGCCTTTTCGCCGACCAGGTCAAGCACAAGCTGGCGCTGCTGAAGCCAGACAGGAGCCATCTCCAATGGGAGCTGAGGCAAACCGCAAGATATGGACAGTGCATGCCACTCCGCAATTCGCGCATCCATCCGCGTCTGCACCCGCTGAATGCGGGACTCGAGAGTGCTCTGTTCTAGGCGCTGCTGTTCTATGCGCTCGGCCTTGGCTTGGCGAGCAGCTTCATACTGCGCTCGATCGAGTCTGGCATCTGCGAGATTGTCGGCCTCAACGATGTGACTTTCGAACTCTATAGCCCGATCGGTCAATTCCTGGGGGGCAACTTTGATTCCCTGCCATGCTTCATCTCGGCCTCGCCGCGCCTCCTGAACCTGGCTCAGCGAGATGGGTTGAAAATCCCTCACCAGCTGTTGCAGCTCTAATTCAAGACGCTGTATATCTTGGGTCTTGCCATCCAGGGCATCACGCTGCGACTGGGTCTCGGCTGCATCGCTTCGGTGCTGCTCGATCAGGCCCTGGACGAACACTGACTCCGGAGCAACCATCGCCTTCAGTGCGTCTGGCTCTTTCCGCCAGCTGCCAAGTGCGGCCAGACCTGTGTCGATCTTCTGACCCAGGGCATCGACTTTTTGCTGCAACTCACTCATCCCAGCGGCATGGTCCCCAAGCTTCAGCGCCAGTTCGACCGCAGATGCCAACTCTGGATTGACAGCGCCGGCAGTGAGGCGTCCCAAGGCCTGCTGCGCGTGCTGAACTTGTTGTTGGCGCTCAGAGAAGTTGCTACGTGCGGTGCGCAAGTCCTGGAACAATGCCACTCGGTCTTTGAGCAACCGGACCAGTCGTGACCGAACCGGCGTCGCAGGCAATCGCTGACGCACTGCGTCCTCGCTCTCGACTGTCCATCCTAGGTCGCCGGCCAACTCCTGTACCCGCAACCACTCCATGCGGATTTCTTCAGACCGCTTCGTCATATCCGTACTGTGGGCCCTGAACTGCAGGCGACGCTCATTCAGCTCAGTAATGTCCGCAGCTAACGACAGAATATGCCGGTCAAGATGCGTACCCTCCAGTTCCAGCTGAGCCTGAGAGGCGTCATTCTGTAGGCGCTGCAGATCGGCCGCGACCAAGACCATCTCTTGTCTGGCATCGTTGAGCACTTGGGCGGCGTTCTCTGCCAGCAAGGGGATTTCTCCTGCCGCAAGTAGCTCGTCGCGTTGCGTCCGTGCGGCATCTAGCGCGAGCAGCATGGGCCGAACGCGGCGGATGCGCTCCAAACGACTCAGCTGTCGACGGATGTCGACGTCGCGCTCTCGGGCCTCCGCAAGTGCCGCTTCCGTTGAGACCAGCGCATCGTGTTGCGCCTTCCAGTCCTTGGTGCGAAGGGTAGCTAGTTTGAAATCCGCAGTGGCTGTTTCGTAAGCATCGTATGCTTGGTAGTAAATACGCGAACTGGACTTCCTAGGTGCCCACAACGCATCCGCTTCGTCTTGGAGCTTCCGAAGCGCATCGCCCAAGTGCTCGACGCCGGCAGCCGACTGAAACAACATGCGGCCGATGTCGTCGGAGGCCGACAGAATGCCTGCACCTCCCTCGACCAGGGTCGTGTGATCCAGTGCGTACATTCGGTTGAACGCCTGCACCTGTAGGCTGCCCAGCCACGACTGTAGCGTCGCTTCTGGCAGGATTGCATCCGCTGGCGTGCGCAACGTGTTCTTGTTGCCCTTGGTGCGGTCGAATGCGAGCTGTTCTCCACCCGCCTCACCGGAGGGCAATTTCTCGATGATGCCCCCAACTCTCAACTCCGGCATCGGATGGCGAAAGGCCAGCGGCGTCCGTATCGGCATCCCAAAGAGCCATTCTCCGATGGCCGTTCGGACGGTCGACTTGCCCGCCTCGTTGGGACCAACAACGAGATGGATGTCTCGGTCGCGTAGCGGCAGCGCCAAGCTGCGGCCGGTGAATTTCCCGTATCGGATCAAATTGAGTTCGCGGATGCGCATGGTTCGTGGCTTCTCGCGGTTAAGAGGATGAGCGGGCATCTTGGCCCACTCGGGCCATCAGCACAGGGGTCGCATTACGAATACGATCCGACACTTGGGCGAGGGGATCTTGACGAAGCGCGGACAGATCGGGCGTCGCTTGCAGTACGTCGTGCGGCAACTTCTCCAGAAGAGACTGCCAGTCGGCCTGTAGTGAGCGAACGAATTCTGGATCGTCCTGAGCCGACAGTGCCAAGCTCTCGAGCTCCGCCAGAGCGCCCTGAGCTTCAGCATCAGAGGACGATGCGCCAGTGCTCAATGCCTCGCTGGCTACCCGAACTTTCTCGACCCATATCCTGTCCGCGTCCAGCGCCACCGCCTGAGCGATGATCTCTTGACGGAGTTGGCCCTCGTCCATGATCAACTCGGCGTGCGCAGCGGATCGGCCTTTGAATACGACTCGGACCGCCAATGGCAGATCCGCTACGGTGGCTTCCAGCAGCCGCTCCATCGCGTGGCCAGCCAAGCGGACCGCGCTTCTCATGTCCACCACCGGGCTGATGTCGATTTCCAGTGCGTGCCACCGCACCACATCAACCTCCAAGCGATCGACTTCGTTGATCTCTCCATCTTCGGCTGTCACCAGTAGCGCACCTCGCGCGCCCAGTTCGCCGATGTGACGGCCTTGTAGGTTGCCCGGGTAGGCGATCGTCGCGTTGCCGCGCTGAATCCAATGCTCATGCACATGCCCGAGCGCCCAATATTGGTAACCCTTCGTTTTCAATTCGGTCAACGAGCATGGCGCGTACTTGGGGTGCGCTGTATTGCCCTCCAGCGCGGTGTGAAGCACCCCAATGTTCAACCACCCAGCCACGGGCTCTGGGTAGCCAGGCAGAAGGTTCTCCGTCGTGGCAGCAACCTTGAAGCTGCGACCGTGCAAAGCCACCTTCAGTTCATCAATCCGGAAGGTCTCGGCCTTGCGCGAGGGGAATACATGCACATTTTCAGGCAGTGCCAGCCCGCGGGTCATCTCGCTTTCGGCGTCATGGTTGCCGTAGAGGAGGTAGACCGGAATCCCCGCCTGCCGAAGCCGGCCCATCTGACGGATGAAGAAGAGACCGGTATTGAAGTCCTTCCAATCTCCGTCGTAGACGTCACCGGCAATGACCATGAAATCGACTTGTTCATTGATAGCGCTGTTAACCAGGTTGCGAAATGCGTCCCGCGTCGCGGTGCGCAAGCGAGCGGCAGGAGCGTCCGGATACGACGACAGTCCTTTCAATGGACTATCCAAATGAATGTCAGCGGTATGAATGAATTTCATTCGGTCATTCCTTGAACTGAGCGCAACAAATTTAGTGTTGGGTGCTAACTAATGCTCAATCGAGCAATCTTTGCTGAACGACAACGCAGTTGATGTGGGGGCTCTTACTGGTCCGGGTGCTCGATGATGTGGGCATCATGGGCCGTTACTTCCGCACATGTGGCAGGCGACGCGATCGGTCTCGCTGACCGGCTCGCCGTAGATGCCCCGCGCAGCATGACGCTGGACCGTCGGCTCGAGTATCCGACGCCCTATTATTTGTCTGTTCAAACAAGAATAAGTTTGCCGTGTGCTTGCCAAGATTACCATCACCGATAGTGCGTTCCAGCTCCTTAACGCGCTGCCCCTCAAGCGTGCTCACGCCGGCGCGGACGCCACCATCGACCTCGTGACGCTTGACCCAGTCCAGCAGGGTTTGCGGCACACAGCCAATCTTCGGGGCGATCGAATCTACTGCCGCCCATAACGACGGGTACTCTCCGCAGTGCTCCTGCACCAGACGGACTGCCCGCTCGCGGACCTCAGGCGAAAACTTGTTTGATTTGTTCATGGCTCCATCCTCTCAAGAGTTGGAGCCTCCACCAAATCCGGGGCGGTTCACCTCGTAGTGGTGGCTTCAATGAGGACGCACTCCGAAGAGTGCGTGAATAATCTCAGTCCACGCATCCTATGTTGACCTAAACGGGCTTCAATGAGGACGCACTCCGAAGAGTGCGTGAATCGCCCAGTGCATAGACTTGCTCTTGAGCAGGCCGTCCTTGCTTCAATGAGGACGCACTCCGAAGAGTGCGTGAATTTTCTCGACAACCGAGCCGTCGGTGTGATTGACGGTGCTTCAATGAGGACGCACTCCGAAGAGTGCGTGAATGCCCGTGCCGGTCGTGGGCTTGTCCAGCGACTTCTACATGGCTTCAATGAGGACGCACTCCGAAGAGTGCGTGAATAAGCGCGTATCTGCGCGGGGTCAGTGCTCGCATCTTTGCTTCAATGAGGACGCACTCCGAAGAGTGCGTGAATCCAGGTGCGGCAACGGCGTCTTACACGTTGCCTACCGGGCTTCAATGAGGACGCACTCCGAAGAGTGCGTGAATGGTTGCCGTCGGTGTGCTCGGCAGCGTTAGGACACACGCTTCAATGAGGACGCACTCCGAAGAGTGCGTGAATGGGCTCCGGTGTATTAGATGGCTTACCAGATACTGATCGCTTCAATGAGGACGCACTCCGAAGAGTGCGTGAATTTCCTTTCATGCGACCTCCTCGGCGGCCGCTGCTGCGGCTTCAATGAGGACGCACTCCGAAGAGTGCGTGAATCTCGCCAGTGGTGGTGACGCGCAGGGCCAACACCTCGTCGCTTCAATGAGGACGCACTCCGAAGAGTGCGTGAATACGTCACGCGCCAGATTGTTGATTTAATCCCCAAGATTGCTTCAATGAGGACGCACTCCGAAGAGTGCGTGAATAAGCTTGATGGTGGGCATATCGGCGTGCAATGTCCCGCGCTTCAATGAGGACGCACTCCGAAGAGTGCGTGAATAGGAGAACAAGCAGTTCTACAAAAGGAAATCTACGCGCTTCAATGAGGACGCACTCCGAAGAGTGCGTGAATGACGCACGACTAGACCGACCCGAATACCTAGGTGGTGGCACGCTTCAATGAGGACGCACTCCGAAGAGTGCGTGAATCGGAAAGCGCCGCGCCAGCATGGTCCAAGATGACCTGGCTTCAATGAGGACGCACTCCGAAGAGTGCGTGAATCTTACGGGCTTTTTGGCCGCTTGCGCGGCATAGGCCGCCGCTTCAATGAGGACGCACTCCGAAGAGTGCGTGAATATGCGCGGATCTGCGCGGGGTCGGTGCTGGCGTCCTTGCTTCAATGAGGACGCACTCCGAAGAGTGCGTGAATTTGTCTTGGTAGGTGGCTCGCGCAGGGGCATTTGACCCGCTTCAATGAGGACGCACTCCGAAGAGTGCGTGAATGAAATGAGTCGCGAGGGTATCGATTACCACGAGCGCGCTTCAATGAGGACGCACTCCGAAGAGTGCGTGAATCGCAACACGTTCGTAGCAGTTCCACTGCGGATACATCTCGCTTCAATGAGGACGCACTCCGAAGAGTGCGTGAATAAGCAGCAGCAGTCTGTGTTGGTCGAGGCATATCACGCTTCAATGAGGACGCACTCCGAAGAGTGCGTGAATAGCCGAGTCAAAAACTATAACAAAACCCATGGTTTGCAAACCGTTTTGCGAGCGCGGCCCGGGGTGGCGTTGCGGCCGTCGCAGGTGATCGCGCAAAACCTTCGTAACATATTGATTTGCAGGGTCGCGAGCGGATCCCGGGAATCGGCCCGCACCGGGCCGCTCGCGCCGACAGCTTTTGTGACTCTCGCGTAGGTTCACCGTCAGATGATACGGCAGCTTGTTTCAAGCTGATAAGGGCGGCCGATAGCCTCAATACCGTCACCCCTCGTGGTCGCTAGGGGGCCGAGGTCGATGATCAGCGTTTGATCCTCGATGTGGTGAATCAGCGCGTGCAGCGTTTGTTTGAGCTGCTGCACCTCTCGCGCGTTGAGATCGCATCGAAAGACTGAATATTGCAGCCGGTCACCGTGATCTCGCAGGGTGCGCATGACGCGAACGCGGCGCTTATCGTCCGCGATATCGTAGGTGACAAGATATCGGCGGCGCGCCATCGGGCTACCTCGTTGTGATTGCGGGATAATCGGCGATAGCGCCGCGAAAAACGCGGGCGAGCAACTGCGCCTGAACCGCCAACACGCGACGCCATGCCACACGGTATTCAAAAATTGGATGCGTAATGAGCTGATCCATGCGCGCTTCGTAGGTTCGCAAAAAGCCCTTGCGCCCTTTGGCAGTGAGCGCGCAGCCATGCGCCGTTATCTCGAAACAGCTAGCATCGACGACACCGGTATTGATCGCGGTAATCACCGCTGAGTCGACGATGAGCGCGCGAAACTCCTCCATGAGGTCGAGCGCGAGCGAAGGCCGCCCGTGCCGAGGCTGGTGGTAGACGCCCCAGTAGGGGTCTAGTCCCGCAGCCAGCAGCGCGACCGTCGCATCTTTGGTCAGCATGGCATAGCCGAACGACAACATCGCGTTCACCGGATCGCGTGGTGGCCGACGGTTGCGGCCGTTAAAGTCGAAGCTGGCAAGCGCGGCGGTGCCGTCGCGCGGCCGAATCATGGTGCTGAAGGCGCCGAAATAAATAGCTGCGATGCGGCCCTCGGCACCGAGCAAGGTTTCTAGAGAGTGAGCTTCGTCGATTGCCGCGATCGCTCGCCGCAGTTGGTCGCGCGCCGGGTCTTCTGGATTGCCATTGCGCACCAGGAGCGTTCGCTGGTTGCGCCCTTTTGCCACAATCAGGCTCTTCGCAAGACGCAAACAAAACTGCGGCTCGGCTGCCCGCGCGAACTGCGCCGCACGATCAAACGCGTTGCGCAGGCTCGGCCCGCTCGTCATGCCAACAAACCAGTGCCCTATCGTCAGGTGCAGCACCGGTATGCCGGCTGAGCAAAGCAAGTGCAACGCGGCCGAGGTCACGGACACCCCGCCATGCACCACCAGTTGGCTCACGTCGAGCAGTCGCACCTCTGCGAGTAACACGCCGCGCAGTGTGACGGTCAGGGTCTCGCCACGTTTACCCACTTGCGCGCCCTGCTCCTGCACGTAAAGGGGCAGTGCGTCGTCGCGTGGCGGCACAAGCCGCCGCAACGGTTCATCTTCATTGGGCGTGCCTGCCGCGCGAGCCGTCAGCAGGTTGGTCTCGTCCGGCAGGCAAATACCCACCACGGAACAGCCGCGGCACTTGGGGCTATCTACCAGCGGGGCTGGCGACAGGGGTAACGCGAGCACCCGCTTGACCTCTTGAATGCCTTCGACGACCTCGGCACGCAACGCTCCATCGATTTCAACTCGCACTCGGGAACGGGTTTCGGCGTAATAAATAATGCCGTGATCGCAGCGATGACCACTGGCCTGCAGCAGCAACGCCTGCGCACCGAGTTGCATGCGTTCGGACAGATAGGTACCCCCTTCTTGCGGCCCGTGGCCGCGCTTGATCTCGACCGGCACGCTTTCGTCACCAGTGATTTCGAGCAAGTCGAGCTTCGCGCGCAGACCTAATTCTAGGCATTCGAGCGTTACCGATCTGGCGACGCGGGGCGCATCGGGGTCGGCCTTGGTGGGCAGCACATCTTCGCGCCGATCAGCATTGCGATGCACCCAACGGCCTGCGTCCGTGTGTTCGTTGTCGGCCCAGCGTCCCTCCGCATACATCAAATGCAAGCGGCGAGGACAGTAGGCGTGCTGGGCAAGCATATCGCCGGTCACTAGGCCCTCCCCCGCCGCCGTGCCGCCGCCGCGTTGCAGTTCGTGCGGCAGCATCGTTATTGTTGCCGTGGCGTCGCAGGCGCAAAGAAGTTTCGTTTCTTGTTGGGGTTAATGCGCGCTGCGGTATAGACGCCGAGCAGCCCACGGGCACGCGCTGCATCACGACCGGCGGCGAACCCATCGCTGGCGACAGCAGCGAGGGTTGCGCGAACAACCGCCACTGGCAGCAGCGCATCCCACAAGGGCCAAGTGAATTCGGCACCGGGATTACGGCGGATAAAACCAATCGCCTCAAGTTCCCGCCGGCCCGGGAAACAGGTCATTAAGCCCAGCCCGACATAGGCGAGCGCGTTGGCTACGACATCTATTTTCGCATTGGCCTTTGTGCCACCCGGATCATTCCACTGATGCGCATAACTGCGAAGATCTGCGGGATCCCAATTCAACGCGGTTGCAACTTGCAAATCCGGGTTACCCAGCACCACGCTCCGTTGCACCCGCTCTGCGGTGCACATTGCAGCCAGCCTGCGGAAGTCTTTTAGCAGCTGCTTGCCGCTCGCGCCGTTGCTGAAGCTGTAGTGGGTCGGTGTGACATTGCCGTCTTCCAGACAGCCATCGCTCGCGAGCGACGCCAGCTGGCGGGCCGCCGCAGGGTCATGGTCAATGGCGTGGCGCGCGTGCAGCCGAAAAATCTGGGGTGGTACCCGAATAACCTCGCCGAGGTGTGCCGGTCCAAAACCAAGCGTGGCCGACAGCGCTTCCTCAGCCTCTACGACGCGTTTTTTTTGAGCGCAGAACTCGGCTTCCGCTGCCAGCAACCGTGGTTGTCCGTGCGCCTTTTTGGCGGGGCCGAGCAGCCCAAGAGATTTCGCCTCCTGCGCGATCGCCTCACGCAGCTTTTTTTTGCCCTCGTTCATTTTTTTAAGCGTAGCCTTCTGCGCATTCACGTTGGCTTTGGCCGCTGGGTCTTCGACTTTGACAATGCTCATCGCACGCAGGCGCTCGGCGAGCGCGCCACACCAGTCAACTGCAGATGTGGTGGTCGCTATACGCGGCACGAAACCACCCGGAAGTTGCTGCCAGCCCAGCCGCGCCCCGCCACCATCGAGATCGTCCGATAGCAGCAGCGCGCCGAACGCGGCCAACACGTGCAGCGGGTTAGTGCCGTCGAGGCCGTCAAGGCGAATCAGCGTCATCGTGGTTCTCCTGCCGCACGTTCGCTAGCGCGGTGATCGGCGAGGCGCAGACATGCCTCAAGGTACGATAGCCCCCACCAGCCATAGCGCCGAAGGAGTACGAAGAAGCGCTCGGCAACACCAGAGTCGAGTCGTTCAAGGGCGGTCAGACTCGCGGCTTGCAGCGCGTGCCCCTCGTGTTCAACGCGCACGGTGAGGGGGCGCTCGTCGGCAACCACCGGCGCAAACGGCCGACAATGACCATGGTGGCTCTCGACGAGGTGCAGCACCAACTCTTGATCGTGCGCGGTTTGGAGCAGCGCAGGGCAGGACTCTGCAAGCCGCACTGAGAGCAATTCGTGCCGCCCACCCAAGGGATAGCCTGCGCGCTCGCGCGCCCGCATCGCTGCCCAGCGGCTCGCAGGCATGCGTGGGGACTTCGCAAGCACTTCGCCCCGGGCCGCGACGATAGCGTCGCCGTCGCGTAGCCACGCTTGGAAACGTGGGTCGGCCTTGCCTAGGTCGTGAAGATGCGCGGCCAGCGCAAGGTCGTCGACCAACTGCGCAGATAACCCAACCGCCGCCGCGTACGTGCGCACCAGGTCGCGGACATCGCCAAGATGCGCCACAAGACTCAGCTCGCGGGGCGCTGTGCTCGAGGAGTCGTCTTCGTCGGAAAAATCGCGCGCGTTCGCCGCCCAGCCCGCACGACCGGTAACGACGTAGCCGACCCCGGAAGGATGAGGTTCGACGTCGTGCTGCGTGTCATCTACCAGCTGCCGTGCCAAATCGCCGAGTGGGCCTTCCCATGTGCCAAGCGCATGGAGCGCCTCGTCGATGAGGTTATTGAGATCAGCCGGCTGCTCTGCATTTTCGCGCACAGCCAGTAGCACAGCCGCGCCGCACAACGCAGGATGGAGCCGCAGCACAGGGGCACGTTTTGCTTGGATGCGCGCGGCATCGGCGAGATCTGCCACTGCCGCGGTACTATCGGGTTGCCACCCAAACGCATCGCAGCCGCCGTATCCCGCTGGCACCACCAACGTATCGCCAGGACGAATGTCATTTCCATCCGTCGAAACCAGGGATTGGTCACGACCTCGCCAGCACAAAAAAGCCCGCGGCAGCAACGCAGCAGTGCCGGTTTTTTTGCTGGTGGCCGGCTGTTCGTCGGTGGTGTCGCCAAGCCCTTCCACATCGGTCGCATCGTCGGTATTAGCCTTCAACGAGCCATCGAGCCACTGCTTCGCCACAAAAAGCGACAGTGACAACGCTTCAGATGACACCGGCACACACAGCGCGACAGTGTCCGCCCAGATTTCCGGCCGCGCTTCATCAAGGTCTGCACGCCAGATAACCTGCACCTCGGGCGTGCCCCGCTGCGGCCCGTGCAAAAAAACGGCCGGCTCGGGGCTCAGCGCTGGGGCCGGGCCCGTCTGCGCCCAAAGGTCACAGTATTCGGGAAAAATGATCGGTGCATCGTGCACCGTTGCGCTCAACGGCGCCGCAGCGAGATCTTCAGCGTAGGCGGCCGCGCGCGCGCCGAGCGCGGTAACGCCACCGTCGAGCGGCGCGATGGCTGCTTCTTCCGACAGCCACCGCCAAGTGTGTGCAACCGCCGGGCCATAGATTGGATCGATGGGCGCCTCGGCTGTGCCGCTCCACGCGAGTTCGTGTCGTGACACAACCGTGCAGGGTGCCGTGTCGAGCAGTCCCAGCCGATTGAGACGTCCGAGTCGCTGCCGCAGTGCGTCGAGCGGGCTGGCCTCGGTCACCAGCGCGTCCATATCAAGATCGGCGCCGACCTCAACGCATTGGGTGGCAACCACCACGAGCGCTGGATTGCCTGCGAACGCTTCACGGTCGCGACCCGCCATGATCCGTGACGCATGCTGGCGAACCAGGTCGTCGCGCTCCACCGGGCGGGCGCGGCCGGTAAGTAGCAGCAGTTCGGGGCGCGTGCCGAGTGGCAACTTCCCGAGCGCCATAAACAAATCGCGCGCGGCCCGCACGCGGTTGACCACCGCCAGCACCGTCCCGCCTGCGTACAGTTGCGCAGTAACCGCATCTCGCATCGCCTGCGTGAACGCACCGTCGGTTTTATCTTTGGCTATGACGAGCGACATTGGTCGGGGTGCGGCCAGCCGTCGGCGCAGCACCGGATCGGCCGCATCAGCGTCATCGAGTTCGAATGTGTCGTTGCTGTGCCGCGGCGTGGCTGTCATGGCGGTGACCACGAACGGCAAACCGAGATTGGCTGTTTCACGACCACGCAGTTTCGCCACCTGTTCGAGCGTCTGGAAAAACGCCTCGCTGCAATGTGCCTCGTCGAGGAGCACCAGCGTGTCATTCCCAAGAAGCCCAGCGTGAATCGGCCAAGTTTTAGGCGATAAGCCGTAGCCGCGGTGCAATAGGCGAGAGCCGACTTGGTCGACTGTTGAGCACAAAATGATGGGCTGATTGGGCTGCCGCGCCCAGCGGTCTTCGCGGTAAATTCCCCCTCGCAAAAGGGCGACATCGAGCGGGTATTCGCCACCGAGGGCAGTCAACGCGGCAGCGACCGCCGACACCACCGGCGATGAGGGTGACTGCAGCGCGTCACGAATGCGTTTCGCGTGGTCGAACGCGCCATCCACCACAATGCGCCGATCAACGACCAGCACGATGCGCATTGGCATTCGCCGCCGCAAGGGTCGCTCGAGGGCTTCGAGCGCAAGCGCAAATAACGCGACGTCAAGCGCCGTTGTTTTACCGCTTGCGGTGGGCAGCTTGAGCACAGTTGGCCAGCCGCCATCGCGCACGACACGCAGTAGTCGCTCTTGCCAAGGAAACGGCGAGTGCCCATGGACAGCCTGCATCCATGCCGGGAAGTCAGCCAGTAACAGCGTCATTGCTGCCCCTCGAGATCGACCGGGCGACATAGCCCGTAGCCGCGGAAGCGCCCGGCGCCCAATAGGACCGGCCCTTCAACGGGCAGATCGAAACGCAGCCAAGCGTGAACATGCCGGCGCTGCAACCCGGCTTTAGTGGGGAGTGCGGGGAACGCAGCAGCATGCGGTACGCCGACCAGCATCCCAACCTCACCGATGCGCACCTCCGTCGGGCACGGCAGCCCAACTTGCTCGCAGCACAGTGCGACTTGTTTCTGTGCGAATGCGTCGCGGTCGGGATGCCGCCGCGGGGCTTGGCGACCGAGCACGATCGGCGTAGTCGTGGTCCAAGTTGTCGCCGCGCGGCCCCATGTCGCCGGGCGAAGTGCGAAGGGTGGCGCAGGACGGTCTTCAACCACAAAGCTAACCAACGAGCCGTCTGCGAGCCGCAGTTCGAGCGCGGCGGTAGCTTGCGGCATCGCCCGTGCAAGCGCCTGGATAACGCCATATTCCTCTTCAGCACTGAGGTGCTGAGGCATAGCCAGCGCGAGACCCATTACATGGCCGTCGGCATGCGGGTGGCCGACGAACGGCACTGGGAAGTAGGCGACGTGCGGCGTCTCAAGTGGCGCGCCACTCGCTGCGTGCCCGCTGACGAGTTCACGAATATTGGCGTTGGTTGCGTGAGCGATGAGTCGCGACCGGAGGCCAGCACATAGCGCCAGCGCGTGGTTCACCTGCACGTGTGCGCCGGCCACGCGCCGCAAAATAATCACACGGCCTGTAAAGTGGCCGCTCACCGTGTTCGCGGGCGCGGCGAGCCGGTACGGAACCCAACTGGCAACGCGTGGCCGGCGCCAGCTTTCGCCGCCAGCGCCGAAATCCCGAATCAGCGTGGCGAGCCGCCCTTGCTCCGGCACCCGTAGGTAAACGTCGATGGCCCGTAACGGGATAGCCGGCACCCACGTCGGCTCGGCGGGCGCCGATTCGAGCCACATGCGCACCAGTGACGAGGAGTGCCCGACATAAGTGACATTGCGCGCGAGCCGCGTGAGTTCCACCTGATGTGCAGTGGCATCCGCTCCCGGCCAGCGCAAAACACAAACGTCGACGCCCACCAAAGCGGCAGGGAAATAGCGTTCCTTGCGTGCTTGCGTGAGCCCATTGGCTTGGTCATTCACCGGCACGTAGGTTTTGCGCGCGGCTGCGGGGGACACAGCGTCGCCGTAAGGTGCGGTAATCTCTGGCTCCCCTAGCGCCTCGAGCCACTCGAGCGCACGGCGCTCGGCGGGATCTTCACCACGCTCGCCCCACGCCGCCACCAAGGCTTGGAATACCCGGTCGGGATGCGGCGGCCACTCACATTTGCCGCGGTCATCTATAGCTGCAGCGCCAGCGCTGCCGGTAAGGTATTGCCACGCGATAGCAAACATTTCAGGTTGCAGAATCTGCGTTCGCAACGTCGGCCACGGCCGTCCTGGCAGCACGCTCGCGGCTGCTAATTACAAGCTTCACGAAGTCGTCCTTAGGGGTGAGCGTGACGCCCGCTGCGCACCAGGCCAAACCCTGTTTCGTCGCAATCGCGACCGCAGCGTTCAGCAGGACGCATGCGTCATCTGCGCTGAGCGAAAAACGCTCAACGGCGCCTTCGACCCCGATCAGCTCGAAAGTGGGAACCGCACCTTCTTCCGGTACCAGCAAGCAGCGGGAGCGCAGGTCGAGCCCCTGAGCGACGCTGAGCGTCACAGCGCACAGTGCGAGCGCTGCAAGTACCACCCGCGCGGCCTCGTCGCGAGCGGCCGACGCGCCACCGTCCGCGTCGCGAAAGCACAGCCTGCGTAGCGCGGGCAGCGAGAGCACGGCGGTCTGTCGAGCATGGCCAAACGTTACGCCGCCGTGGTTGGGGCCGCCTGCTTTCGTCCCCAGCGAAGGGGCGATATTGCCGTGCAGCACCTCTGATGGTTTGCCTTCCTTGCCAACCTTTTTCGGCTTCCCTTTGTCGTCGAGTTGAGCCTGCTTTTCATTGAGCGTCCATTCTCCCGCGACTGCTGTTTCGTAAAGTACGCCCGCTAGTTTCTCGATGCCGAGCGGATCGATACGGCTTGTGGGTCGAACGCCTGCGAGCGCATCAACGGCAATGACTTCGCTTACGAGCGCGCGGGCGAATTTCGTGCCGAGACCACCGCGCGGCCCGGATGAATCCCACAGGCCAAACACGAGCGCGGTCGGGCAGTACTCGAACAAGCCAGTGGCGTTTGCGATAGATGCCGTATCGAGCACCCGGCCGACGCTTGAATCACGGAAACGCTGGCCGTCAAGCAAGGCATCTCGCAGGATAGCGTCGGCCAAGCGGTGAGGGGCTTCGAGGCTGGTGATTACGCCTACTTCGGGGATCGAAGCGGAGAAATCCACCGCAACGATGGGGATGTTGATGCGTTCGGCGCGGTGCGCCTCCAACAGCGCGAGTTCCATGCGATTCGCTTGGCTCTGCACGCTGTCGAGCAGCACACAGTCGACTCTGGCGCCGTCGATGACGCGTGTGTCTTTCGCGTATATCCCGCCTTCGTACGTAGGCGGATACACCTTGTCCCCCGGCCCGCCGGCCGGTTGGAGCCGAACGGCGCGGCGAATCGCGGCACCGTCACGGCAAGCGGTCTGTAACTTGTCGAGCGTAAGCGTCATTGGGGCTGGTCTCCAGAGCAAGGGTGCCGATCGTGTTGCCCCACGCTAAGCGCGGATGCCTTGCCAGCAATTAGCGCCTTAATTCAAGCGCAGTCAACCCGCTACTGGACGGTGCCAGGTTGGGCTGCAACGAGAGCAAGGCACCAACCCCACCACGCGCTCGCCGATTGCTGCCCAAGACCGTGGCTGTTAGCGTCTGGGTTACACCCACAATTAGGAGCTTATTTCATGACGCCCAGTGAAACGGTGACCGCCTTTTGTGATGCGGTGTCGCGTAGCGCGCTCGATGAAGCAATGGTTTTTATTGCAGATGATTGCGCTTATCACAACATGCCCATGCCACTGATTGAGGGGGCTGCGGGCGTGCGGGCCGCGCTGGCGGGATTTATCCAACTCTTGGGTAGTCTGCGCATTGAAACCGTGCGCCAAATAGCGGTGGGCGAGTGGGTGATGAACGAGCGGTTGGATCACTGTGATCCGCCCGGCGGCACGCCTTATGCGCTGCCGGTGGCCGGTTCGTTTCGGGTGCAAGACGGCCGTATTACCGTGTGGAACGATTATTTTGACGTGCGGCAGTTCTCGGCCGGCACGGGCATCAATCTGTAGCAACTCAATGCTGGGCGGCTTGCCATATGGCACGCCGCCCAGCTGTTTATTGTGACGCGCGCTTAGCGCATTTGCTCAGTGCGTGCCGCCGGGACACGCGCTCATTTACCCAACTGGGCGGCGGTGGTGACCTTGCGCGCCTGCCGCCGTAAATAGTGCTGCATGGCTTTGAGATCGGCATCGCTCAGTTCTTTAAAGCCGGGCATGCCCTGCTGCCGCCGGCTGCCACCCACCACAATTTCTTTAAACGCCTCATCGTAAACGACGGCCTGCGAGGCGCGCAGATCGGGCGCATAGCCGCCCGACACGGCACCACCGCCGTGGCAGGTCACGCAGTT
>CAMDDU010000050.1:0-31038 GCA_945892985.1 Bordetella parapertussis | reverse complement strand
CAGGGCGGCCAAGGCCACCTTTGCTTTGAATGCCGCTGAGTGGTTACGGCGTGGGCGTCTCATCTTCTTTGCTCCTTGGCGACTGCGTCGCCTATTAGAGCAGAACTTCACTTATACCCCTGTCCGGTTTTGCGGGGCCACCTCTCTATTCCGACTTGACCCCGATCTCCGCAATCAGCTTACCCCATCGCTCATAGTCGGCCCGCATCCGGGCGGCGAATTGTTCCGGCGATCCCCCCAGCGGAAAAAGGCCGAGTGAATTGAGCCGCTCCGACACTTCCGGGTCACGCAATATTTTGTTGATCGCGGCATTCAATTTCTGCACGATCTCGCGCGACGTTCCAGCCGGCGCAAGCAGATCCCAGGACGTGGTGCCGTTGAAGCCGGGATAAGATTCAGCGATCGGTACAATGCCTGGCGCGACCGAGATCCTGTCAGGTCCGCCGATGGCGATCAGCCTGACCTTGCCCGCTTTTACGAACTGCGCGGTCTGCGCAAGACCCACGTATGTCACAGGGATCACCCCCGAGATCACATCCGGCATGATCTGGCCGCTTCCCTTGTACGGAACATGCACCACGTCAACGTCCGCAAGCCGTTTAAACCATTCCATCGAAAGGTGATGGATGCTGCCGACACCCGCAGACGCGTAGCTGTATTTGCCCGGATTCTTCTTGAGTAGGGCAACGAACTCGGCAAGGTTCGCGGCAGGAACAGACGGATGCACAGCAAGCGCAAATTCGATCTGCGCAATCGGCGCCACCGCAGTGAAATCCTTCTGGATGTCGAAGGTGTTCCCTTTCTGAATATGCGGGGAGATGGCCAGAGACGACGCCAGCAACAGCGTATAGCCATCCGGCGCCGAGCGCGCGACGATACCCGCGCCGATCGCCCCGGCCGCTCCCGGCCGATTGTCGATCAGAACCTGCTGGCCCCAGGCCTCGGAAAATCGGGTGCCGATGAGCCGGCCGACCACATCGCCGGACCCGCCAGCCGCGAACGGAACCACGATGCGGATAGGTTTTTCCGGGTACGACTGGGACTGCGCGCAAAAACTGGCAAGCACGCACAGGATGCCCAGTGCGGAAACGAGGAGATTCATTTGCATTCCTTTACGTTCGGGGGCTCAGCGGGAAGCGGTGCATTCACGAACCCGATTCTTGTTCCGCAGCGGGTACGCCGAATGCTGCTTTCGAATAGGCGTTGGGCGCGATCGACTCTACATGAAGCCCGATATCCGCGGAACCGTCGCGGTATTCGTTGAAGTCCCGGTCCTCGAGCGCGCGTCCTATCTTGCGATCGACAGCCCTGCGCCAGGCAAGCGCGGCGCACGCGGCGAACTGCAGTCCCATGCCGACATTATTGTCGTAGACGGTAAGCTGTGCATCGCTGGTGCGCCCGGCCCGCTTGCCGGCAACGATGTCGGCCAACTCGCAAAGCCGCTCGCCAGTGAGCAGTTTTTCGTTTATCAATTCGAGGATCCGGGCCTGACTGTCATTCCTCACTTTGTCGATGGAGTTGACGACCACAAGGTCGGCGCGCGTGAGTGTGGTGCGGTCCAACTCGTGTCCGCCCTCGACGGCGTCCGCGGCAAGAATGCTGATCACGTGCGTGCCCGGCCTTAGCCATGCGCCATCGAATACCGGCGCGCGCGAGTTCGTCGCCGCCAGTACGATGTCCGAGGATTGCACGATCTCGCGCGGCGTGGCCGGCGCCACTTCGATGCCAAGCACTTCCGACATCTCCCTGCAGTAAGCCTCGCAGTGCGATTGCGTCGGACTGTGGACACGCACCCTGGTGATCGGCCTGCACAGGGCGATCGCGATCAGATTGGTCCGCGCCTGCCGTCCGGCCCCGAACACGCCGACCGCGCTCGCGTCCGCACGCGCAAGATGCCGCGCCGCCACGCCTGTCGTGGCGCCGACCCTAAGGTTCTGCAGGTAGTCGTTGTGGACGATCGCAACCATCTCGCCCGTTTCTATCTCGTACAGAAACGTGCGATCGGTCTTTCGCGCCAGAATCACCGGGTCCTGAGTATGGCGGACGCGCGTTATTCCCGTTCCAAGGCGCATCGCCGCGACACCGAGTCCGGGTATGGCGCAAGCCATGGTGTTCATCCAGAAATCCGCGCCATCGTCCTTGTTTGGTGCGTAGATCCGGGAGCGCGGCATATCGATGGTCTGCCCGGCGCCGTGCTCTCGCAATGCGTCCTCGATGCCGTCCATTGCATCGCGCATCGTCAATACGCGCTTCACGTCTTCATCCGTCAGCAGCAGGACCATCAGCGTCTTTTCCTTATCGTGCGCTCGTCAACCCGCCGGTGGTTTCGCGTCAGAACAGATGGAAAAATCAATCCACCCTGATTTCACTTGCCTGGCCGATCGCAGTCATTTGCCGATCATTTTAGTGTGTCCAAGCATCACTACGGGCGCAGATTGCGCCCATTAGCGGCTATTTGCAAGGTTTGCAACGCCGCCACAGACCTGCCCCCTATAGCCGTAACAGTTGATTGGCATGAAATCATTCTCCCTTAGGCGGAACCTCAAGCGGCTACTTTCCGGAACTCGATCCGACCGCTTCGGGACGAAACCCAGCTTTAGTCGATGTCCGAATTCGGCCAATTCCGGACGGTAACCGCTACATTTTAATTTGCCGATTGATCGAGGCCCGGCACCTGCCTGAGCGCGCTGCCGCGCTCACTGGCACGGCCTCTCGCTCGCGTATCGCGGGCAGAGTACGTCCAAATCGGCCTAACCTCGTCGACGCAGCGACCGATAAACCCGATCGAGAGGGGAGTTTTCATAAAACATCGCGCAAATTGATCGCTGATCGCTTCTCGGTCTGGCGGTATAGTCAGCGCATGGAGAAAAAGGGGGTTTGCATTTCCTATACACTGATGAGTGCGCCCCGGCCAGGCTCAACATACTGCTGTACGAAACCCGCCATGATGATAAAAACACCCTCGCTACCATGCTGGACCCGACGCTGGTCAATATCTTGGTTGCCAGTGAGCCGCAGGTCGCACGCGAGATACTGCTCAAGGAAGAGGATGTGGCGCTACTGGTCGTCGATATCGACGCCGGCCCGGGTGGCGACAATATTGAACGGCTCAAGCGCCTGCGCGCGGCCATGGCATGGATGCGGCTGCCGGTCGTGATCATCATTCCGGGCAACGACAAGAGGCTGGCCAAAATACTGAAAGAACACGGTGTCGCGGACTATCTGATCAAGCCGTTTGTCGCGGAAGCTCTCATGGAACGGAATACCTCGGTAATGAGGCGTTGAACCCGCTCGTAGGCTTACGGTCCTTGCCGAAAACGCCGGCCATTACCCCGGCCGCATTTGCGCTACCGCTTCATCAATACGCATGAGCACTCCGCGCACCGGCGCCTTCCTGCTGCTCGCCCTCGCCAACCTGTTGTGGTCCGGCAACTGGGTCATCGGCCGGGCGCTGCGCGATGCCATCGACCCGGTGACACTGACCTTCTGGCGCTGGTTGATAGCCGTGCTGGTGCTCGCGCCTTTTGCCCTGCCGGCCGTCCTCGCCAGGCGCGACCTGATACGCCGCAATGCCGGCCTGATCCTGCTACTCGCGCTAACCGGAATTATCCTGTTCCAGATCCTGGTCTATGCCGGACTGAGAACGACCACCACCGTGAACGCCGTGCTGCTCAACTCTTCCATGCCCTTGTTCATTTTGCTGTGTTCCTGGGTAATAGAACGCGAGCACGCCAGCCGCGCCCAGGTCGCCGGGGTACTGGTCTCCCTCGCCGGAATCCTGGTCATTCTTGCGCAGGGCGAATCCGCCCGCCTGCTGAACTTTGAGTTCCATGCCGGCGATGCGCTGATCCTGCTTGCCATGCCGGTATGGGGCGTCTATTCGGTGCTGCTCAAGCGCCGGCCGCCGGAACTTGGCGGCGTGCCACTGCTGTTCGTCAGCACGCTCTTCGGGGTGGTCTTACTCGTGCCGGTGCTGTTGCTGATGTCGCTGCAGGCGCCGCTGCGTCTTCCGGCCGGCGGGGAAATTGCCGGCGTGCTGTACGTCGCCCTGGCCTCATCGGTGGGCGCCTTCATTTGCTGGAACCGTGGCGTGGCGGTGGTTGGCGCCAACGCCGCCGGCGTCACTTGCCACCTGTTGCCCGCATTTGGCACCATCCTGGCGATTATTTTTCTGGGCGAGACCTTACAGGGCTTTCACGCTGCCGGTATCGCCACCATACTGGCCGGCGTAGTCATCGCCACCCACTACGCACCGCAAAAATCCTGATCCCCCCTGTTGAGATGCACGCCATACCCGCCAATCCCATTATTCAAATCAACCCGCTGGGTTTTCCCTGGCAAACCAGCGACCCTGCTGCAACTCAAAAGCCCCTGGCGCGACGGCAGCACGCACATCAGCATGTCGCCGCTGGAATTCATGCAGCGCCTGGCGGCTCAGGTGCCGCGCCCGCGCCTGCACCTGATCCGTTTTCACGGGGTGCTCGCCCCCAATGCCGCGCTGCGCGCGTCTGCTTTCGGGAAACGCAACTGACCGCTTGGGGTCGGAACCAGACTTTGCTCGCAGGCCGCAAGCGGCCAGGAGCGGTCATACCGCAGCGCCCTCCGATTTGGCTGATGATCGACAGCGAGCGACATATTCTTGTCCAGTCCCAGCCAGACGTTCGCGGCCACGGTGAGGGTATCGAACAGGCTGAAATGCTGGAATACCATGCTGATGCCAGGTGCGCGCGATTCTTGCGGGTTACGCACACGCACGGCAGTGCCGTTAAATTGCATGCCGCCGGCATCCGGCTGTACCGAACCATGGATGATTTTCATCGGCGTCGATTTGCCGGCGCCGTGCTCAGCCAGCACGGCGTGGGTCTCGCCCGGTTCCACCAGCAGCGACACGTCGCTATTGGCCACCAACGCCGGATAGCGCTTGGTGATGTTCGAGAGTGACATCAAAGTCATTCTATTACTTCAGTCAGCCGATCCCGCAATACCGAATTCAGACGAATATCAGCCCACAAATAAAAAAACCGGGATATCCCCGGTTTTTTTAGTGTGTCGGCATATCAGACGCTGGATAGCTCCAGGCGCTTCTCGACACGGTCTATTCGTCCATCCAACCGGTCAAGCCGCGCCTGTATCGCTGCAGTATCCTCATGCAAGCCCGCATTGCTGCGCTCGATTGAGTTGATGCGCTGCTTCATGGCGGCAAACTCTTCCTTCGTCTCTTCCCGGAATTCTTTGACGTCGTTACGAATTGCGCGCAGGTGTTCGAGGATCAGGTTTTCAACATTCTCTGTCATGGTCTGCCTCCGTTTTCCAGATTATAGGACAAATTCAGCTGCCTAATGGCCATGTCAGCGCACTAAAGTCACTGGATTGACGCTTGTGTGGGAATGACAAAATGACTTGAAACCCGCTCCAGACGGGCGTTTCCAGCTATGCGGTGATCTTCGTCGGCGACTGTCGGTTTGCTATCGTGAGTGCTAGCCCCACATGACAGTCATCGCGAAAAGCGACATCTGGCGATGCTTTTGGGGCTGAGTTGATTGGGGACATACGCGGCCCATCGCGTTGCTCAACCGCGATACGCCATCCCGACAGGCCGGTCTCGGCCAATTCCGGACGGTAACCGTTACATTTGAATTTGCCGATTGATCGAGACCCGGCACGGCCTCTCGCTCGCGTATCGCGTCAGAGGGCGTCCAAATCGGTCTAGATGGACCGACGCAGGGACTGATAAACCTGCAACAGAGGGAGTTTTCACAAAACATCGCGCGAATTGATCGCTGATCGCTTCTCGCTCTGGTGGTAAAGTCAGTGCATGGAGAAAAAAGTGGTTTGAATCTCCTATACACCGACGCCGAGACGACTCGGGAACCGCACAAGAACCGCCATGCCCATCGATTTGCAGATGCAACCCTGGCGCCCCGTCCCTAGACCGCCGGCGCAAACCTCGGTGTGGATGACGGAGGCGCTAGCCAGCGAGCAGGCCCTGCCACCAGACCCGCTGCAGGAAGCTGTCAGTGCCGACATCTGCATCGTCGGGGGCGGCTTCACCGCGTTCTGGACTGCACTGCGCTTGCTCGAGCAAGCCCCGTCGCTGTCGATCACGATCGTCGAAGCCGGCCTGTGCGGGCAAGGCGCGAGCGGGCGCAACAGTGGTGCGATCGGGCACTGGTGGGGGCGTCTGCCGACCCTGGTGCGGCTGCTCGGCAAAAACGATGCGCTGCAGGTACTGCGTGCCAGCGTCGACATCCTGGAAGACATTCGCAGTTTCGTCACCGCCCACGCGATCGACTGCGACCTCCGACTGGAGAGGTCGGTGTGGTCCACCACCTATCCGGCACAGGCGGGCGCATGGCTGCCGATGTTCAAGGCCGCGGAGGCCGCCGGGGTGGCACCGCCGCACCGGCCACTGTTGGCCGCGGACATGCGCGCCCTGTTTGGCGACGCGCCGTACTACCAGGGCGTGGCCGAGGATGGCGCGCTGCGGGTGCAGCCGGCCAAGCTGCTGCGCGCATTGCGGCGTCTGGCCATGGAGCGGGGCGTGCGCGTCCACGAAGCCTCGCCCGTCACCCGCATCACCGGCGAAGCAGCACACGTGTGCGTGCGTACTGCGCACGGCAGCGTGCGCGCCGGCAAGGTGCTGCTGGCGGCCAACGCATGGATGGCGCACCTGCCGGAGATCCAGCCCTTCGTCGCCGTCACCTCCAGTGACCTGGTGGTGACCGCGCCGATCCCCGAACTACTGAAGGAGCGCGGGTTGTTGAAGCGGCCCGGCGGCATCAACTCGCGCATGATGCTCAACTACGGCAGCCTCACGCCCGATGGCCGCGTCTACCTGGGCCGGGGCGGCGGCAGCATCGCCTGGGGCAACCGTGTCGGGCCGGACTTCGATTTCAGCGCCCGCATGACGGCCGAGGTGGAGCAGGATTTCCGTTACCTCTATCCGGAGCTGCGCGATGTGCCCATCGCCGCGGCCTGGTCCGGTCCGATCGATCGCTCAACGACCGGGCTGCCATGGTTTGGCCGCATGGCAGCCGATCCGCGCGTGCACTACGCCGTGGGCTATAGCGGGCATGGCATGGGCGCGTCGGCACTCGGCGGCCGGGTGCTGGCCTCGCAACTGCTGGAGCGCGACGATGCATGGGTCGCGCTCGGTGCACTGCTGGCACGGGCGCGCAGCGGCTGGTACCCGCCCGAGCCCATTCGTTTTGGCGCAGCGCACGCGATTCGCGGTGCAGTCGCGCGCCGCGACGTGGCGCTGCACCACGGCCGCACGCCCTCGCTGCTTGACGCGCGGCTGGCGGCCATGGCCATGAGCAGCCTGCCGGACCGGCTGCGGTTCGGATCAGGCCCTGAATGCGTAACATCACCATCGAGCAGCACATAAAGGATCCAACCCCATGACACATCGATTCGCCCTCAGCGGCACCGACCCGGTCTGGACGCCGATTGCCCAGGCCCCCGGCACCGCCAGCACGCCGGTGCCCACGGATCGGGCGCAGCAGCCGTTCCGACTCGCGAAGTGGAAGGCCGAGCCCGGCATCTATGACAGACCGAATGGCATGAATTGGTCCGAAACCTTCGTCGTCTACGCCGGCCGCGGCCGCCTGCGCACCACCGGGGAAACGGTGGAGCTGGCGCCGGGCGTCGCGGTCGATCTGCGCAAGGGTGCGCCGTACGTCCTCGAGATCGATACGCCGCTGGAGAAGTTTGCCGTCATCACCCTCGAATGAGCCCACCGCGTTCCCGCCACAACCCCGGAGAAGAATCATGAGTAGAAAATTCTGCAGCCTGCTGTGCGTTGCCATGCTTGTCTGCGCACCGTTGTCCTCGATGGCGCAAGCCTGGCCGAGCAAACCCGTGAAGGTCGTGCTGCCCGGGGCGCCAGGCAGCAGCGCGGACCAGATCACGCGCATGCTGGCCGAGCACCTGAGCAAGCGTTGGGGTCAGCCGGTCGTGATCGAAAACAAGCCCGGTGTTGCCACGCGCCTGGGGGCGGAGCTGGTGGCGCGTGCGGCGCCGGACGGATACACGCTGCTGTCCACCTTCGCGTCGCACTCGAAGATGAAGCTGACCTATCCCGACGCACCCGATCCCTTGAAGGACTTCGCGCCCATCACGCGTTATGCCGAGGCAGAACTCGCTTTCATCGTGCGCAGTGACTCGCCGTACAAGTCTTTCAAGGAATTGACTGCTGCGGCGAAAGCATCGAGCAAGCCGCTGCAATACGCCCACTTCGGCATCGGCTCCTCCTACCATGTGTTCGGACTGATGATGGCTCGCGAGGCGGGATTCAAGGTGCTGCCGGTGGCCTACAAGGGCGAGACGCAGCAGATGACCGACCTGCTCGGCGGTCACATCGAGTCCAGTTTCAATTCGGTGGGCAATGCCTTGCCGCAGATCCAGGCGGGAAAAGTGCGGGCACTGGCCGTGATCGCGCCCGCACGTTCAAAGCCGCTGCCGGATGTGCCTACCTTTGCCGAACTCGGCATCCCGGGCATGACCAACGGTGGTTGGTTCGGCTTTCTCGCGCCCGTCGGCACCCCTCAGGCGATCGTCGACAAGGTTGCGGCCGACATCAAGACCATCCTGCAGGACCCGGCCGTTGCCCAGACCATCCGCGACCTCGGGGTAGAGCCGATCGGCTCCAGTCCGCGCGAGTTCTCCCAGCTGATCGAGCGGGATGTCCAGCTGTGGACCAGGACGCTTGCCGAGTTCAATTTTAAAATTGAGTAGGACGCCCTCGCCAGGGCCTCTTGCGAGCGGCCCCGGCTGAGGCTGCTGTTCGTGCGCCGCTGCTGGCGCGCCTCGCATTGCACAACTGCATGGAACATCAAATGAACTCCTGGCAAGTCGGTTCGGTAAAGGTAACCCGGGTAGAGGAGCGGATCTGCAACACCTCGTCCACGCCCGAGCAGTTCCTCATGGGACTGCGCCGCGACGTGCTCGAGCAATTTCTGTTGCGCGCGCCCCACCACTATTCGCGTGAACATGACCGGCTGGTCGTGAGCATGCACTCATGGCTTATCCGCTCCGGTGGCAAGGTGATCCTGCTGGAGGCCTGCTGCGGCAACCACAAGGAACGGCCCTGGTCACCTCATTTTCATCAGCTCGACACACCGTATCTCGCCAATCTGGCCGCAGCGGGCGTGACACCGGAAGACGTTGACATCGTCCTGTGCACCCATCTGCACACAGACCACGTGGGCTGGAACACACGCCTGGAGAACGGCCGCTGGGTACCCACCTTCCCGAATGCCAAATACCTTTTCAGTGACCTCGAAGACGCGCGCTGGAACCCGCAGCGCAATGCGGCGCTGACAGCGAATCAGGCGGCGATCTACGAAGACAGCGTGTTGCCGGTCGTGCGCGCCGGGCAGGCCCAGTTGCTCGAGGACAGCGTGCATGCGCTCGACGGACTGCTCAGTATCGAGCCCGCGCCCGGTCACACGCCGGGCCACGTGGTCCTGAAACTGGTCGACGACCACGCGGGTGCGCTGTTCTGCGGCGATGTGCTGCACCACCCCGTGCAGGTGGTGCGACCCGACTGGGTCAACGGCTTCGACCAGAACCCGCAGCAGGCAGTGGAAACGCGCATGAAGGTGCTGGCCTGGTGCGCCGATGAGAAAGCGCTGCTGTTCCCGACCCATTTCGCAGCGCCCCATGTCGCCGCCATCCACCGCGAAGGCGATGGCTTCGAGCTTGAGTTCGCCCCCGCGACGCTGGCTTAGACAGCACGCCGGGGTGCGTTGCGGCACGCATCAGCGCTAGGAACTCGAAACGCCTGTGCCGCGACATCTCGCGATCGACCCACGCCAATGGCCGCTTTATGAAGCGGGCTATGACCGCTTGGGGTCGGAACCCGACTTTGCTCGCAGTCCGCAAGCGGCCAGGAGCAGGCAGTCAGTACTGTCGCCGGATAGCAGCCGTTCAGGTAACAAATCATCAACATATTGCCAGCAATCAATCGCCTTACTATAATGCTATACGTAAGGACAAAAGGAGAATGCAATGTCAAACGACGCCACGCTTACTAGCAAAGGTCAAACAACGATTCCCAAGGAAATTCGGGATAGTCTTTCCATGAAAGCCGGAGACCGGATGACGTTCACGTTGATGCCAGATGCCACAGTAGTCATGCGAGTGAAGACCAAAAGCGTCATCGAACTGGCGGGTCTTTTGCACAAAAAGGGTCGCAAGCCTGTTCCGGTTGAGCAGTTGTCGCGGTGATGCTGGGGGTCGATACTAATGTTCTCGTTCGCTTCCTGGTTCGGGATGACGAAGCTCAGTTTGAGAAGGCACGAAAGCTGATCAAGCGTGAGCTCGCGGCAGGGCGCCGCGTCTTCGTCGGCCATCTGGTTCTCCTGGAAACCGAATGGGTGCTGCGTAGCCGATACAGCCTGCCGAAGAATCTGATCATTGAGGCCATCTCGGGCTTGCTCGATGCGGCCGATGTTCGATTCGAGGATGAGCCGGCCATCGAGGAGGCTCTTTTCATCTGGAAGGATACGACCTCCGATTTCGCCGATTGTCTGATCGGTGTCCATAACCGACGGCTCGGATGTCGAGCGACGGCAACCTTCGATATGAAGGCTTCCAAGTTGCCTGGATTTATAGCCGCCTAACGACAATCCGCGAAGCGTGGTCACATCGCGTTTGCTAGAGGCGTTCCTGGCCTGCCCCGTTAAGTGCCACCTGCTGTTCAAGGGCGAGGTTCCCGTCGGTACCGAATACTCAGCATGGGTCGCCGCGAGGGAGGAATCTTATCGGCGCGAGAGCTTGCGGAAGCTGACATCCCAAGAGACGGGACCGGACATCGCTTCGACGAAACCCGCTCTCTGGAAGCACGAGTCCTGGCGGTTCGCCGCCGACAAAACAGTACGGACCGAAAGCTGGGAGGCCGAGATCGCGCTTATCCAGCGGATCACGCAGGCGGGAGCGCCGTCCCGATTTGTGCCGATCCGCTTTGCGGCGAAAAACAGGCTGACCGCTTCCGACAAAACCATGGCCGCGTTTGAGGCGCTCTCCATCGCCAAAGCTTTGGGCACGAAGACCGGTGCAGCGAAAATCGTGCATGGCGAGAAACATGCGACGTTTTCGGTGAGTGCCGCCGCTTTGTCGCGCGCGTTGCATAGAAAGGTCTCTATGGTCGCATCACTGATGTCTGCCGCCTCTCCGCTGGACACGGTGCTCAACCGGCATTGTCCCGAGTGTGGATTCCATGACCGTTGCAGGAAGACTGCTGTCGACAAAGACGATCTGAGCCTATTCTCAAGTCTGACCGACAAGGAGCGGACACCTTTTCTTCAGAAACGGCAAATTCGTGTCTGATACGACCAAGCAGGAACACTTTTTTGGTCCCGCTCCTACAGCGCGTGAAGCCATCACCAAATGGGCTGTAAGCAACAAACTGAAACCCTGAAACGCAATTGCATCAGTGTTGATTTAGCTACTCTAAAGCGGGTACTGGCGAATGACTGGAATCCGCCCTGCATTTCGGTCACTCTGGGTGCGATCTTGAGAGGCCGCTTGGGGTCGGAACCCGACGGTGGTCTTAGTCTGCTCTCGGCAACACGCGGACGGATGGCGGTATCGCCCGCTTACCTTGACTAACTGCGGTGCAAGCCTACGTTGGAACCCGTTCGCTCCAGCTCAATAAAAATCCAAACGCACAAAATCACCCACCTGGAAAGCCGCGCCCAGTGCGGCTTTCCAGCCTATATGGATCTCAAGATGTTCCAGCGAGTGCCGCGCTTCTTACTCCGCCTTAATCCCCGCCGCCTTCACCGCATCGCCCCACTGTTTGATGTCGGTGGCGATGGTCTTGGCGAATTCTTCCGGTGATGAACCGTCCGGGTCCACGCCGATCGCGTCGAGGCGCGCGATGACGGCCGCTTCACTGACGACTTTTTTCACTTCGGCGGCGAACTTGTTGACCACATCGCGCGGTGTGCCCGCCGGTGCGAGCAGGCCGTTCCAGGTGATGGTCTGAAAGCCCGGGTAGGCCTCGGCAATGGCCGGCAGGCCGGGCAGTTGCGGTGCGCCCTTGAGGCTCGATACGCCGAGCAAGCGGATTTTGCCGCTCTTGGAGTGCTGGATCAGCTCGGAGGCGTTGCCAAAATACATCTGCACCACGCCGGCCACGAGGTCGGCCACCGCCGGTGCGCCGCCCTTGTAGGGTATGTGCGCCATTTGCACGCCGGCACGCTGCACAAACAGCGCGCCTGACAAATGCCCGATCGAGCCGTTGCCGCCCGATGAGTAATTGAGCTTGCCCGGATTGGCCTTGGCGTAAGCAACAAACTCCTGCACCGTTTTGGCCGGCACCGACTCATGTATGCCCAGCACAAAGGGGTTGGTGCCGACTATCGACACCGGTGCAAAGTCTTTTACCGGATCGTAGCCGACCTTTTGCAAGAACGGCACGATGGCCATTTGCGACACCGCCGACATCAGCACGGTGTAGCCATCGGGTGCGGACTTGGCGACAAACTCCGCGGCAATCGCCCCGCCCGCGCCAACGCGGTTCTCAACCACAAACTGCTGGCCGAGGGTGACGCTGAGGCGTTCGGCGACAATGCGCGCCTGCTGGTCGGTGTTGCCGCCGGCGGCAAAGGGCACAACAATGCGCACCGGTTTGGCCGGCCAGGCCTGGGCGAGCGCAGCGGTTGCGAGCAGGGTGAAGGCTATGGCCACTACGGCGGCTGCGGTCAATGTCTTGGTCTTGCGGATAAGGCGCATGCGAACTCCTCTTGATGGGCGGTGCTTCACCGGCGCAAGCGGCGCGCCGGGCAGGCGGTGAAGTCTAACAATAACAGGCTGCATGAGGCGAGTTTCATGCCATTGGGGTGGGTGATCGGGGGGTGGGTGACCGGAAATTTATCGAGGCAGGCTTAACAGTACCCATGTTCTGGTCAAACCGGCTGGAAGCCCCACGCAGCATGAATGCTACTTATCCAAGCAAACTCCGTCATTGTGGGGCCGCGTAGCGGCACCCGGAATCCATGGGGTGCATCGCTCGGCTAGGTATTCAAGCCCATGGATCCCCGCTTTCGCGGGGATGAGGGCAATCGGAGCAGGTCTTGCGCCGCCGGGCCCTGGCCTTTGTAGGGCACGTGGGTGTACTGGATGCCCGTCTGCGAGGCAAAGAGCGCCGAGCCCAGGTGGTAGGTGCTGCCCACGCCAGAGGTGGCGTAAGAGAGCTTGTTCGGGTTGGCCTTGGCGTAGGCCACCAGCTCCTGCACGTTTTTTGCGGGCACCGAGGGATGCACCACCAGCACGTTTTCGATCAGCGCCACCAGCGACACCGGGGCGACTTCTTTTATCGGGTCGTAGGGCAGTTTGGGCTGCAGCGCCGGGTTGGCCGACATGATGCTGCTGGTGCCAAACAGGATGGTCGCGCCGTCAGGCGCCGAGCGCGCGACAAACTCCGTGCCGATGGCGCCGGTGGCGCCGACGCGGTTCTCGACGATAAAGGTGCGCTTGTAGGCCTCTCCGAGCGCCGGCGCGATGATGCGCGCGGCAATGTCGGTGGGCCCGCCGACGGCAAAGGGCACGACAAGGCGCTTCGGCGCGGTGGAAGGGGTCTGGGCCTGCGAAGGCAGCGACAGTGCGGCGCAGAGGGACAGGACAAGGGCGGGGAGGGTTTTCATGCCGGGCATTATTGTCCAAGGAGACGGGTGGCACAATCGCGCAGCGCAGCATGAAATGAGTGGGATAAGCTGCGCGACCCGGTTTCTTGTCATTGCGCAGTCCCCTCCGGGGATAAACTTCGCGAAGCAATCTCGTCGCACTTGCGAAGACTACGGTAATGCCACAAGATTGCTTCGTCGCTTTGCTCCTCACAATGACAAGGGTAGAAGTTTATTTTGTCGCTTCGCTCCTCGCAATGACATGGGTAGAAGGTTGTTTTGTGGCTTCGTTCCTCGCAATGACATCGGTAGAAGACAGAAAGGCAGGACATGAAAATGCTGCGCACTTGGTTCGCCGTTATCCTGTTCGCGCTGTCGCTGGACGCTGCAGCCCAGGGCTTTCCGACCAAACCCATCGTCATGGTCGTGCCCTTTGCCGCCGGCGGCCCGGTGGATGTGATTGCGCGGCTGATCGCCGTGCCCATGAGCCGCACGCTGGGGCAGACGGTGATTGTGGAGAACACCACCGGCGCGGCCGGCACGCTGGGCGTGGGCCGCGTGGCGCGCGCGGCGCCCGATGGCTACACGCTGTCCATCGGCCACTGGAGCACGCACGTCATCAACGGCGCGATTTACCCGCTGCAATACGACTTGCTCAAGGACTTGCAGCCGCTCGCGCTGATCGCCAGCAACCCGCTGTTGGTGGTGGCCAGCGCGGGCAATCCGGCGAAGAACCTGAAGGAACTCATCGCTTGGCTGGCGGCCAACCCCGACAAGGGTTCGGCCGGCACGGCAGGCGTGGGCTCGGCCTCGCACATGGGCGGCGTGTATTTCCAGACGGCGACCAATACCAGGTTCCAGTACATCCCTTATCGCGGCACGGCACCGGCGCTGCAGGACATGCTGGGCGGCCGGCTCGACTTCATGATCGACCAGGCCTCGAATTCGCTGCCGCAGGTGAAAGGCGGAAAAATCCGCGCCTACGCGGTGACGGCCAAGGCGCGCATCGCCGCCGCACCCGATATCCCCTCTGTCGATGAAGCCGGCCTGCCCGGCTTGTACATCGCCGTTTGGTATGGCGTGTGGGCGCCGGCGGGCACACCGCCCGACACGGTGGGCAAGCTCAACGCGGCCATCGTTGCTGCGCTGGCCGACCCACAGGTGAAGCAACGTCTGGCCGAACTGGGTCAGGAAATTCCACCGCGCGAGCAGCAAACGCCCGATGGCCTGGGTTCGCTGCAAAAAGCCGAGATAGAAAAATGGTGGCCCATCGTAAAAGCGGCGGGCATCAAGCCGGAGTAGGATGCGTCTGCTTTGTCGCTGTCATTGTCGCCATCCCTGTCATTGCGAGGAGCGAAGGCGATGCCCCGAAGGTAATCCCCGGAGGGGACGAAGCAATCTCATGGCAGCGTGCAAAAGGGCACAAACGCGACGCGATTGCTGCGCGAAGTTTATCCCCGAAGGGGACTGCGCAATGACGTCAAAATAACCAATAACGAAAAACAACAACGGAGGCATTTACTTGAACACACTTGACACCATTCGCACCGACAACGTCGGCAGCCTGTTGCGACCGGCCGCCTGGAAAGAAGCGCGCGTGCGCATGGACGGGGGCCTGATCAGCGCGGAGGAGTTCCACGCCATCGAGATGGACTGCATCCGCAAGGCGGTGGCAATGCAAGAGGGCGCCGGCATGGAAGTGATCACCGACGGCGAGATCAGCCGGCTCAATTTTCAGGACAGCTTCGGCCTGTCGGTGGGCGGCTACGACAACCCCAAACAAGACATACTCAAGCTGCACGAAAAACGCGCAGAGGGCGCCAAGGCGATGGCGCGCTGGGACATTCCCGACCTTGACGGCCAGGGCACGCCGGTGTCGCACCGCCGCCCGGTGCTCGAGCGCATATTTCTCGCGCGCAACGTGCCGGTGGAAGAATACAAGCGCGTCGCACCGCTCGCCACCAAGCCGGTGAAGGTGAGCCTCGTTGGCCCCGACCGCGTGGCGCAGCGCTTTGACCACCAGAAGTCCAAGGCCATTTACGCCGACCAGGACGCCTTCATGGCCGACCTGGTGGCCTTGCAGCGCAAGATCATCACCGGCCTGGTGGCGGCCGGCTGCCGTTACGTGCACATCGATGAGCCGGGCTACACCGCCTATGTCGACAAGCAATCGCTTGACATCATGCGTTCGCGCGGCGAAGACCCGCAGGCTAATTTCGCACGTTCGCTCAAGGCCAACGCCGAGATCATCAAGGGCTTTCCCGGCGTGACCTTCGGTGTGCACGTGTGCCGCGGCAACCAGGCGAGCATGTGGCATCGCGAGGGCACTTACGATGATATCGCCGAGCGCATGTTCAACGAACTGCCCTTCAACCGCTTTTTGCTCGAATACGACTCCGAGCGCGCCGGCAGTTTTGAACCCTTGCGATTTATTCCAAAAGGCAAGGTGGTGGTACTGGGGCTGATCAGCACCAAGGTGCCGAAAATGGAATCCATAGACGACCTCAAGCGCCGCGTGAACGAGGCGACCAAATACCTGCCGCTCGAGCAGCTGGCGCTCAGCCCGCAATGCGGCTTTGGCTCGGACATCGTCGGCAACCTGATCACCGAGGACGACCAGAAGCGCAAGATCGAGCTGATGCTTGAGGCGGCGAGGCAGATTTGGGCCTGAGCGCCCTTCCCTGCGCACAACAATAATTAATCGTCCGGGCGGGGCCCGTCCCGACCCGGCGCAAGCAATACCGAGGAGGACTGACATGAAAACCCGTGCAATGGTGCGAATCGTACTGGGCGCGACGCTGCTGCTTGCAGCGTGCATGGCGTTGACCGCGCAGGCGCAACAGGCGGCCTACCCTTCGCGGGCGGTGCGCATGATCATTCCGGCGGCACCGGGGGGCAACCCCGATTTACTCGCGCGCATGCTGTCACAAAAACTCGCCGACGCCTTCGGCAAACCCTTCATTGTGGAAAACGTGCCCGGCGCGGGCGGCGTGGTCGCGGCCGAGATGCTGGCGCGGGCCGCCCCGGACGGCCACACCATCATGTTGGGCGACTCGGGGGCGCTGGCCATCAACATCGCGCTCAACAGCAAACTCGGTTACCAGCCCCTGCGCGATTTTGCGCCGGTGACGGCGCTGATCATGGTGCCCACTGTGCTGGTGCTTCACCCCACGGTGCCGGCCAACACGCTGCAGGAGTTCATTGCACTGGCCAAGGCCAAACCGGGAACAATCAACTACGGCTCGGCCGGCGGCGGCTCGGTACACCACCTGACCATGGCGATTTTCGCGGCACGCAGCGGCATCGAGGTGGTGCATGTGCCCTACAAGGGCGGCACGGCGCTGGTGGGCGGCGTCATGGCGGGCGACGTGCAAGCGGGCTTCTCCGGCATCCCGAACGTGCAGCAGGCGATCCGCTCCGGGCGGCTGCGCGTGCTTGGCATCAGCACGGCGCGCCGCTCCGCCTCCATGCCCGATGTGCCCACCTTCAACGAGCTTGGCCTCGCCGGCTTTGACGTGGCCACCGTCATCGGCGTACAAGCCCCCGCCGGCACGCCCCGCGACATCATCGCCAAATTGCAGACGGTGATCGCCCGTTCCTTGCGCGAAAAAGACATCGTCGAGCGCACGCAAAATCTGGGCATGGAAATTTCGGAAAATGGCACCGACAACTATGCGCAGTTCATACGCGACGACCTCGAGCGCTTTGCCGCGGCGGTGAAGGCGGCGGGCATCAAGGCGGAGTAAAAACGCCGTCCGCCAGACCCCCCCCTCCTCTCCCCCTGTCATTGCGAGGAGCGAAGGCGATGCCCCGAAGGTAATCCCCGGAGGGGACGAAGCAATCTCGTCGTGGCGCGAAACGCATCGCAATGGCGATGGGATTGCTTCGCTGCGCTCGCAATGACAAGCCCTTGTCACACCACGGCGAGGTGCCCGACAGCGCGTTAGAATGGCGGCCTGCCCAAGCGGCCTGTTCTTCCGTTTGCGCCTGGCTTACCGCAGGGTTCGTACACGAATACTGCGGGCACCGGATGGCTGCGCGGTAGAATGCGCTGGAAGCAACAATCACACGAACACCAATCACACGAACACGCAAGCCCACATCAAGGAGAGAATTCATGCTGACCCTGTTCTACGCCCCCGGCGCCTGTTCCATGGCCGCCCACATCGCGCTCGAAGAGTCGGGCGAAAAGTACACACCAACCAAAGTCGACCTGTCCAAGGGCGAGCAACTGACCGCCGATTACAAGAAAATCCATCCGCTTGGCCGCGTGCCGGCGCTGCTGCTCGATGACGGCGCACCGCTCACCGAGAACACCGCGATCATGCCCTTCCTCGGCAAGCGCTTTGGCATGTGGCCGACCGACCCGATCAAGGACGCGCAGGCCCTGTCGGTGATCGGCTTTTTTGCCGCCAGCGTGCACCCGGCCCACGGTCACATCGGCCGCCCGGCGCGCTATACCGCCGACGAGTCGGCCTTCCCCGGCATCCAGGCCATGGGCAAGAAGACCTTTCACGACTACCTCAAGCAAATCGACGGCATGTACGCCGGCAAAGAATGGTTGACCGGCACCTATTCGGTGCTCGATGCCTACGCCTTTGTGTTCTACACCTGGGGCGTCAAGCGCGAGCTGCCGGTGGCCGAACTTAAAAACTACACGGCGGCGGTGCAGCGCATGGCGCAACGCCCGGCGGTGCAGCGCGTGATGGCCGACGAGGGCGTGAAGCTCTGATCGCCTCACCCGCGCAAATAAAAAGGGGCGTTTCGCCCCTTTTTTTACGCCCGTCGCGCTTCGAACTTTAACTCGCAAACAGGCTGAAGATGCCCGCCTGGAGCGCGTTTCCAGACATCATCCGACCATCAGGTGACCGAATGCATGAATGCCGAACTGGGGCTGCGCATGACCGACGGGCCCTACAAGGGTGCCGCACCGGCCATCACCGACCTGATACGCGGCGAAATACAGGTGTTCTGCGCGCTCACCGTGACGGCGCTGCCGCTGGCCAGGGACGGCCGCGCGAGGCTCATCGCCATCATGCGCGAAGGACGCTCGGAACAGGCGCCGGAGATGCCGACCTTTGCCGAACCGGGCTTTCCCAAGGTCAAGGCCGGCGTGGTGTTCGGCGTGCTGGCTGCGGCCGCGCGATAGCCGCTATACTGCGGAAACAAAAAATGGGGCATGGACAAACCACGCCGAACCGTATTCTAAAAATTCCAAAGAGGAGATACCCCATGTTCGAAGAAAAGCGCACGCCCCGGTTGCTGTTTCCCGCACTGCAGCCCTTGTATGACAGCATCACACCGCTCGCCTGGCCCTTGGTGCGCTGCGCCTCCGGCCTGATCCTGGCCGTGCATGGCTGGGGCAAGGTGAGCAAGGGGCCAGAGACCTTTGTGCCGTTGTTCTCCAAGATGGGACTGGAGCCCGCGCTGCTTATTTTCTGGACCTTGCTGGTGGTGGAGTTCATCGGCGGTATCTGCATGGCGGCCGGACTCCTCACGCGTTTCTGGGCCGCGGCCATCACCATCGAGATGCTGGTGATCGTGAACATCTACATCCCCAACGGTTTTGGCTGGCTCGCGCGCGGCTATGAATATGCGCTGCTGTGGGGACTGGTATCGCTGGCCATCTGGATGAAGGGCGGCGGCGAATATTCTATCGATCGCAAGTTCGGCGTCGAACTGTAATTCGGGCAAAACGCGGCAAGCAGAAAAATCGCCCGGAAAAGCCCGTCAGGCGGGCATTTCCGGGCGATTTGTGTTTACTCCGGCGTGATTTTCGCCGCTGTCGCGATCTTGCGGAACACTTCGCTGTCGGCCTTGATCGCGTTGAGAAACTCCTCCGGCGACCGGCCCGGGGTGATGGTGAAGCCCAGCCCCTCCATCTGCGCCTTGTATTCGGGCGTGTTGACGATCCTGCGCACTTCGGTATTGAGCCGATCGACGATGGGGCGCGGCAGGCCGGCCGGGGCCATCACACCAAACCACAGGTCCGGCATGTTGTAGCCCGGAATGGACTCGCGCACGGTCGGTATGTTCGGATCCGATTGCAAGCGCCTGGCTTCCATCACGCCAAGTGCGCGCAACTTGCCCGAGCGCACATGCGGCAGCACCGTTGAGGCGGTGAGGATGGCCATAGGAATCTGGCCCGCCAGCACATCAACGAGCGCACTGCTGCCCCCCTTGTAGGCGACGTGCGTCACCTCCACCCCGGTGAGTTGTGACAACAGCACCCCGCCAACGTGCTGGTTGGAGCCGACACCGATGGTGCCGTAAAAAAGTTTGCCCGGATTCTTCCTGCCGTAGTCGATCAACTCGCGCATGGAGTTCACCGGCAGGGACGGATGCACCACCACCAGCCCGGACGCGTAGGCGATGTCGGTGATGGCCACCAACTCCTTCATCGGGTCGTAGGGCACGTCTTTGCTGAACAGGTTGATGACGTAGTTGTTCATCGTGCCCGCGAGCAGCGAGTAACCGTCGGGCTGCGACTTGGCGATGTTATTGAAGCCTATGGTGCCGTTGCTGCCGGGACGGTTCTCGACCACCACGGGCTGGCCCAGCGCCTCGCCGAGCTTTTGCGCCAGCGGGCGGGCCAGCACATCGACCGCGCCGCCGGGGGAGAAGGGCGCCACCATGCGGATGGGCTTGTTCGGCCAGGGAGGGGCCTGCGCCTGCACCAGTGACGGAAGGCACAGCAACAAAGCGGCGAGGCCGGCCAGACGGAAAATTTCATGCGTGCGTATCATGCGACGGTTTCCTTTATTTAAATTGAAGACTGCATGCAATAAACTTAAACTTCAGCGCTGCGTTATTTGCACCGCGTATTTACACCACGTATTTACACCACATGTTGAAGCAAAATTCCTTGAAAAAACATTTCGCGAAATATCGCGAAACATCGCGAAACATCCAGGCGCCGAAAAATTCAGTAAATATCTGGCAATTATCACGCCATCATGGCAAGTTTCAGGCCTTTGCTCTGAAACCTGTCCCGCCCCTAGCTTAACCCGAACCCATCATGCCAGTCCTACCCGAAGCAATACGCCTCAGCGTCAACGGCACCGAGCACACGGTGCAGGCGGCGCACGACACGCCATTGTTGTACATATTGCGCAACGACTTGCAACTCAAGGGCAGCAAATTCGGTTGCGGCCTCGGCCAGTGCGGCGCCTGCATGGTGCTCATGGACGGCCGCAACGTGATGTCCTGCGACACGCCGCTATGGGCGGCGGCCGGCAAATCCATCACCACCATCGAGGGTCTGGGAACGCCCGCGGCGCCCGGCTTGGTGCAGCGCGCCTTCATCGCCGAGCAGGCGGCGCAGTGCGGCTATTGCATCAGCGGCATGATTGTCAGCGCCAGCGCGTTGCTGGCCGAGACGCCCGACCCGAGCGACGCGCAGATCCGCGCAGCGCTGGCGGGCAACTTGTGCCGCTGCGGCACCCACACGCGCATCATCAAGGCGGTGCGGCGCGCGGCGCTTGAACTTGCCGGCAGCGCGGCATGAGCGCGCCAGCTTCCCCTTCGGCCCCGCGCAAACTGCCCGGCAGCCTCAACGCCAACCGCCGGCTCAGCCAGTGGCTTTGCTTTGACAACTCCAGCCGCACCGTTACGGTGCTCAGCGGCAAGGTCGAGATCGGCCAGGGCGTGGCCACGATCATGGCGCAGGTGGCGGCCGAGGAACTGGACATCGCGCTGGCGCAACTCACGCTTTGCAGCGGCGACACCGCGCGCGCGCCCGACGAGGGCCAGACCTCGGGCAGCCGCTCGGCCAACGAGGGCGGCCTCGCGGTGCGTTACGCCTGTGCCGAGGCGCGCCACCTGCTGCTGCAGGCTGCGGCCGCCCGGCTAGGCTGCGCTGCCGATACGCTGCACATCAAGGACGGTGCATTCCATTCGGCTGCGGGCGCCACAGGGATCACCTACTGGGACCTGCCGCACACGACGCTGCTCGATCGCGAAGCGAGCGCCGCGGTGGCGCCAAAAAATCCAAGCCAACACACGCTTGTGGGCAAACCGGTGCCGCGTCTGGACATCGGGCACAAGGTCACCGGTATGCCAAGCTTTGTGCACGACATGACATTGCCGGGCATGCTGTTCGGCCGCGTCGTGCGTCCGCCCAGCGACCACGCCCAACTGCTAGCCTTTGACGCCGCGTCGGTGCGCGCGCTGCCCGGCGTGGTCGCCGTGTTGGTGGACGGCAATTTCATCGGCGTCGTCGCCACGCGCGAAGAGCAGGCGGTAAAGGCGCGGCTCGCCGCCATCGCCGCGGCAACGTGGCGCGAGCAGGCCATCGCCACCGACGAGGCCGGCCTTTACGATTATTTCCAGAGCCGCGCCACGCGCGATCTGGTTATCTTTGATCGCGCCGACGCGCCGGCCACGCGCGCCGGCACGCGCCGGCTTGAGGCCGAATACAAAAAGCCCTACCTCGCCCACGCCGCCATCGGTCCTTCGTGCGCGCTAGCGCGCATCGCCGAAAGCGGGCGCGGTCACATCGAGGTGTGGTCGCACACGCAGGGCGTGTACCCGCTGCGCAACGAACTGGCGCTGGTGCTGGGCGTGCCGCCCGATCACATCGTCGTGCACCACGCCCAGGGCGCCGGCTGCTTCGGCCATAACGGCGCCGACGACGTGGCGCTCGATGCCGTGCTGCTGTCGCGCGCCGCCGGTGGTGCGCCGGTGCTGGTGCAATGGATGCGCGAGGACGAATTCGCCTGGGAGCCCAGCGGCTCGGCCATGCTGATGAAACTGCGCGGCGATCTTGATGCCGCAGGCAATATCACCGACTGGCAATACGATGTCTGGGGCAACGGCTACCGCCACCGCCCCGGCTCGGGCAAGCCCGATGCACATGAATCATCGCTGCTGGCCTCCTGGCATCTGGCGCAACCGGTGCCGCGCGCGCCGCAATACGACCAGCTCATGGTCGGCAACAAGGGCGGTGGCGGCGGCCTGGCGATGAACGCGGTGGCGCCCTACGACTTTCCCAATCATCACGCCACATCACACCTGGTGGCCGAGCGGCCGATACGCGTGTCATCGCTGCGCTCACTCGGTGGCTATGGCAATATTTTCGCGATCGAGTCCTTCATGGACGAACTTGCCATTGCCTCCGGCGCCGACCCGGTGGCGTTTCGCCTGCGTTATCTCACCGACCCGCGCGCTATTGCCGTGATCGAACTGGCGGCGCAAAAAGCCGGCTGGCAGCCCGGCGACGGCGACGGCATCACCGGTCGCGGCGTGGCCTTCTCGCAGGTGAGCAACCAATACAGCTATGTGGCCGTCGTGGCCGAAATAGAAATCGACCCGGACCTGCGCGTCACGCGCGTCATCGCCGCGGTCGACGTGGGCCAGGTACTCAATCCGGACGGCGTCATCAACCAGATCGAGGGCGGCATCGTACAGGCGGTGAGCTGGACGCTTAAGGAGCAGGTGCGCTTTGGCGAACGGGGCGTCACCAGCCGCGACTGGGAGCAGTACCCCATCCTGACCTTCCCCGAGGTGCCGCTGGTGGAGGTGCACCTCATCGACCGACCGCACGAGCCGCCGGTGGGCGCGGGCGAGTCGGTGATGGGCCAGACCGCCGCGGCCATCGCCAACGCCCTGCACCACATCGCCGGCGTGCGCATCCGCGAACTGCCGATCACGCGCGAAAGAATCGCCGCCGCCTGAACGCCTTGCGCCAGCCATCGCCTGGAAACCCGCGCCTGGCGCGAATGGCGCTTACTTAGCACGTTCCCTCTCCCCTTGCGGGAGAGGGACAGGGAGAGGGGGAATGCCGGCAGATTCGATCTTGCACGCATTCACCCTCTCCCCCGCCCCCCCCCGTCGAGGGGGAGGGAGTACATTGGTCGCGGTTTTGCAAGATGTCATGATTTATCAAAAGCTCTTCAGCATTCCGCTAAGTAAGTGCCATTCGCGCCTGACGGGCGTTTCGAGGCGCATGCCACTCCGGCGGCCGACCCAAGCTTAGTGCTCAGTGAATAACGAAACCGCCGTCCACCACCAGGTTGTGGCCTTGGATGAAAGTGGCCGAGGTGGTGGCGAGGAAGGCAATGACCTCGGCGATTTCCGCTTCAGTGCCGAGGCGCCCGGCCGGAATGGCTTCGAGGCGCTGCTTCAGCAGCGCCGGTTCGCGATCGAGCCGCGCCTTGTAGTAGGCGGTGGCAATGGGCCCGGGGCTCACGGCGTTGACGATGATGCCCTCCGGGGCGAGCTCAAAGGCCATGGAGCGCGCCAGTGAGATGAGCGCCGCCTTGGTCAGGCCGTAAAGCGCCGCGCCCGGATCAGCCACCATGCCCAGTTGGCTGGCCATAAAAATAATGCGACCGGCCAAATCGCCATGCTCGATGCGTTGGGGGTCACGCCGGAGCGGCGCCTGTTCCTGGCTGCGGACGAATCACTGCTGTGCGACGATCTTGTCATCCCCTCGCTGGTGACGCAGGGCCATGTGATTCCCGCCGAAGTGGTGCGTTTCCTGCACGATAGGTTTTCCCATCTGGTGCCAAGGAACGCGGCGCGGCGGCGCATTTACATTTCGCGCAATCGGTTGGGCCGGCGCGCACTCGCCAACGAGGCGGAAATCCTGCCGCTGCTGGCGGCTAAAGGCTTTGAGACGGCGTATCCGGAGAAGCTTTCATTTGCCGAGCAGATCGCCCTGTTTGGCGGCGCCGAGGCGATTGTTGCCGTCGACGGTGCCGCCTTGGTCAACCTGTTTGTCGTTCCCGCCGGCGCAAAAATAGGCGTGATGGCGGTGGCGGGGCTGTCCACACCGCATTACCATTGCGTCTCGCACCATCGGCAGCACCAGTTCACTTATTTACACGGCCGGCTTTTCCACGACCAGGCCAAACCACTCGATGTGCAGGATTTGTACCTGCCGCGGGCCAGGATGGAGCAATTCCTGCAGGCTTTCTAGCCGGCACGCGGCGCATTGGTTTTCAACACACACGCAGGGACGGCAAATGGAACTCGAACTCGAGGGCAAGGTTGCGCTGGTTACAGGCGGCACGCAGGGCATAGGCCGCGCCACGGCGCTGCGCCTGGCGGCCGAGGGCGCGGCCGTGGTCATCGCCGCGCGCGGACGCGAAGGCCTGGACCAGGCGGCGGCGGCAATCCGCGCCGCCGGCGGCAGGGTGGCGGCGGTGCAGGCCGACGTTGCCAAAGCCGAAGATTGCGAGCGCCTGGTGGCGGAGGCGGTCAAGGCCTTCGGTCGCCTCGACATCCTGGTCAACAACGCCGGCACCTCGTCCACCGGCGAATTCGAATCGGTCACCGACGAGATCTGGCGCGAAGACCTGGAGTTAAAACTTTTTGGCGCGATCCGGCTCGCGCGCCTGGCCATTCCGCACATGAAAATGCAGGGTGGCGGTCGCATCGTCAACATCACCACCATAGGCGCCAAGCAACCGCGCGCGCGCTCGATGCCCACCACGGTGACGCGCGCCGCCGGCCTTGCCTTCACCAAGGCCTTATCCAAGGAATTCGCGCCGTACAACATCCTCGTCAACACGGTGTGCATAGGCCTCATCCGTTCGGCGCAGCAGGATGGCAAGGCGGCCAAGGCCGGGCTCACGCCCGATGCCTTTTACGCCAGATTGGGCGAGGACATTCCGCTCGGGCGCGTCGGACTGCCCGAAGAGGTGGCCAATGTCATCGCCTTTCTGGTTTCGTCGGCGGCGAGCTATGTCACCGGCAGCAGCGTCAACCTCGACGGCGGGACGTCGGGCGTGCTGTGAGCGCCCGCGGTCAGACACTTCACTTTTGAATAAACTCCGAAAAAACGGGCCGTTCCCGCGCACGCGCGAATCCACTGGCTTTTCGCGCGTATCAAGGCGAAAATGAATCCCGCGCTTGCGCGTCGATGACGGCTTGATGCGGCATCCAGCGCATCCCTGCGGATCGATCCGTTTTTTATCCAGACCGTCCTGATTTTCGACCCCCGCCCCCCACCCCGATTGCGCGCCACGCCCCTCCATGCAGTGATGTTTGCCCTCGTGCTGTCCACCGTTTCGGTGGCCACACAAATGGCCTTTGCCGGCGGCAGCAATGCCCTGACCGTGGTGCTGGTGCGCAATGGCGTGGCGGCACTGGCAGTCGCGGCCTTCCTGGTCATCACCGGCGCGCCAATGGCGCTGCAGCCGCGCGAGCGCCTGATCGCCGCGGCGATCGGCATTCTGCTTGCGCTCAACAACATCTCACTCAACCTCGCCATCGAGCGCGTGCCGGTGCCGGTGGCGGTGCTCTCGTTCTACACCTATCCGGTGTGGATGGCGCTGTGGAGCTGGGCGACGGGCGAAGAGCCGTTCCGGCCCGCCGGCGCCGCCGGCGTGCTGCTCGCCTTTGCCGGAATCGCGCTGACCGTGGGTCTTGCACCGGTGCTGCCCGACGCCCTCGGTGTCGCCCTCGCCCTCGGTTCGGCGTTGATGTGGGTGGGCGTGCTGGTGCTGATCACCCGTTACCTCGCGGCGGCGCCCTCGCATGCGCGCACGCTGCACATGTTCGTGTCCTCCTCGGCGGTCATACTGGTCTTCATGCTGGTCTTTGGCACGCCGACGCTGCCCACCGGGGCAGGCGCGCTCGCCGCCCTCGCCTGGGTACCGTTGGCCTACGGCGCGGGCATGCTGGGGGTGTTGTGGGTGACCTCCCGTTTGGGGCCAATGCGCGCCTCGTTTTTCATGAACCTCGAACCGATCGCCTCGATCGCCCTGTCGGCGCTGCTGCTGGGCCAGACACTCAGCCTGCTGCAACTCGCGGGCGCGGCCATGGTGATTGCCTCGCTGGTGATTTTCCGGCCGCCACCCGCCGAAGCCCCGCAGCGATCGTGACACGTAACACGTAACGCCGCGAGCCGGGCATTGAGTGAGGCGGACAAAACGTCCAGAATGGACACACCACTTCACCACCACACGCGCAGGAGCTGCCGATGAAAGCCAATTCCGTACTCGACACCATAGGCGGCACGCCGCACATCCGCGTCAACAAGCTGTTCGGCGCGAGCCACAAGGTCTGGATCAAATCGGAGCGCAGCAATCCGGGCGGCTCGATCAAGGACCGCATCGGCCTTGCCATGATAGAGGCGGCGGAAAAATCCGGCACGCTCAAGCAAGGCGGCACCATCATCGAGCCGACCTCGGGCAACACCGGCGTGGGCCTGGCCATGGCCGCCGCGGTGAAGGGCTACAAACTGGTGCTGGTGATGCCAGACAGCATGTCGGTGGAGCGCCGCCGGCTGATGCTCGCCTATGGCGCGAGCTTCGACCTGACACCGCGCGAAAAAGGCATGAAGGGCTGCATCGCCCGCGCGCAGGAGCTGATTGCCGCAACACCCGGCGCATGGATGCCCCAGCAATTCGAGAATCCGGCCAACATCGAGGTGCATGAGCGCACCACGGCGGCCGAAATCATCGCCGACTTCCCCGAAGGCGTCGACGTGCTGATCACCGGCGTGGGCACCGGCGGCCATCTCACCGGCTGCGCGCGGGCGCTGAAAAAAAAGTGGCCCAGGCTCAAAGTCTATGCGGTGGAGCCGACGCAATCGCCGGTGCTATCGGGCGGCGCGCCCTCGCCGCATCCTATCCAGGGTATAGGCGCGGGCTTTATCCCGAAAAACCTCGACGTGTCGCTGCTCGAGGGCGTGATCCAGGTCGAGGCCGAGGCGGCGCGTGAAATGGCCAGGCGCTCGGCGCGCGAAGAGGGCCTGCTGGTCGGAATTTCATCGGGCGCGACGCTGGCCGCGATCGCGCAAAAGCTGCCAGAGATTGCGCCAGGCTCAACCGTGCTTGGATTTAACTACGACACCGGTGAGCGCTACTTCTCGGTTGAGGGTTTCTTGCCCGCCTGATAGCAAAGACGCCGACTGGAAAGCCCCGTCTGTCTTGGCTTTCCAGCCACCCACCCGCTCAGAGCCCCTGGCTCTTGCCGCGGCGTTTGCCGCTTTCTTCGCGAATCAGCCACTGGCCGCTGTAATTGCCAAACACCACGGTCTTGTCCACGGTCTCACGGTAGGTTCGCGACTGGAACAGTTGTGTGAATTGCACCGTCGCACTGCCATCGGCGGCGATAGTCACAACCGGCTCGGTGGTTTTCGTGACATTGAGCGCCCCCTTGCGCATGCGTTCGCGCCGCTGCGACTCCCATACACTGCGCGGCAGGCCCTTGGGCAATTTCAGGTCGGGCGCATAGGCGGCAAGATAGGCGTTGATGTCGCGTTGCGACTCGGCGGCACGCCACGCATCCAGCGCGTGCAACAGCGCGTCCCGGGTAGTGGCGAATGCGTTTTTTTCGGCCGGCGAATCACTCGCTCCCGCAGGCCGGATTCGAATATTCATCCGCCGGCCCGACTGCGGCTTGCCGGTCTGCAAACGCGCCCGCTCCTGCGCCTGCGCCAACATATCCGCTGGCATGCGTTTTTGTATCGACAAGAGCAGCACACCGGCTTCGGTATTGCCGTTTGCTTGCGCGAGCAGCGCCCAGCGGTGTGCTTCGGGCAAGTTGACCGCCAATCCCTGCCCGCTGTCGTACATGGCGGCGAGCGCGTACTGGGCCCTGGCATCGCCATGCTCTGCAAGGCGCAAAAACACCGGATGCGACTGGGTGAAATCCCCGCCGTCGCGCAAGGCCACCGCATCTTCATATTCGCCGGCCGTGACCGGCGTGACCCCGGTCAACAGGCCGATGACCACACACCATGCTGCTAATCGCATCCGAAACCCCGTTGATGCAAAGGGGCATCACTTTAACGGCAAGCACCCACCCACGGCAACGATTTCCGCAATTACCGCCTTTGCCGGGGACTCGGCATAAAAAGGGGTGCCTCGGAGCAAGCGGCTCCCCCGCGGGGAGGAGAGCCCGGGGGAGCCGCTTGCCCTTCGGCGAAAAAGCGGGACCGCAGTCACTCGGCGCTACGACCGGCCTGAAGTCGGTTAGTTTAGAAGCGGTGTAAGTGCCAGTGACTGCGGTTAAATAAATTAACGGCAATCGTCGCAAAAACTTGAACTGCCTGATCCGAGCAGTGGGCTGGGCATAGACTGACAGCGCCGGTCTTGCGGTCTTGCGTGCTTACGTTAAGATAGTCCGCGCCAGCTTCGGGTAACAGAGTCAGGTAGCGGGCACTAGACGCTAGGTACTAGGCACTAGACACTGGGCACTCGGCAAAAAAGGCACCAAATATCAGGTATTGGGTAGCGCGAACATATGGCCGCCGCCAACGCCGAAGCGATAAGGCTTATAAAAAGCCATCAATACAGCGATAGAATCATGCACGCAAACATGCACGCAACACCGCAAGGGGGTTGCCATGCAAATGAAAAAAGCAAATCGCCTGCGCATTGCGCGCAAGCGCGCTGACATGCGGCGCCAGCGTGGCTGAACTCGCCCGGGGCGCTGACATCAGCGTCATGTCCACGGTCGCGCACAAGGACGCCTACCTGGAAATGCTGCCCGCGTTTGAACGCGCATCAGGTCACAAAGTCGCCACGCAGTGGGTGCCCACGGTGGAGGTCCTGCGCCGCATCAAAGCCGGCGAAACCGTGGACCTGGTGCTGATGGCCGCCGGCGGCATAGAGGACCTGAGCAGGTCGGGGAAAATCGAAGCGGGCAGCGCCGTGCCCGTTGTCAAATCGGGCGTGGGCATTGCCGTTCGCACCGGCGCGCCCAAGCCGGATGTGGGTTCGGCCGAGGCCTTCAAGCGCACGATGCTCGCCGCCAAATCGGTGGCCTACTCCACCGGACCGAGCGGCAATTACTTGGTCGGACTGTTCGAGCGCATGGGCATCGCCGACGCGGTCAAGGCCAAGACCAAACTCATTCAGGGCGAACCGGTGGGCGACGTGGTGGCACGCGGCGACGCCGAGATCGGCTTCCAGCAAATTCCGGAAATCCTGCCGGTGAAGGGCATTCAGTACCTCGGTCCGCTGCCGGTCGATATCCAGTACACCACGGTCTTTTCCGCCGGCATCCACACCCGGGCGACGCAAGCCGCTGCGGCGCGCGCGCTGGTGCGTTTTCTGAAAACGCCCGAGGCGGCGGCGATTTACAAAAAGCACGGACTGGAAGGTATCTGAGCCGGTTTCGCAAAACAGCATGACGTGCCGCACCGACAGCGCTAATATTGTTCCGCGCAGCGCCAATTGAATGTCCGCACAAGATCCGCCCACAGAACGCATAGACCACATAGACCAACAGGAGAACCAGCATGAAAATCCCCGCATTCGTCCTTCTGGCCCTGTTCGGCCTGCCGCTCTCCGCATTCGCCCTGTGTTCAGACCACACGCTCACGCGGTCGCAGGATGTGCGCCTCACCGGCGACGCGGTGCTCATCGTCACGCATGCCTCATCCAACGACGACGGCCGCGCCGCGACCAAACTCGGCGTGGATGCGGCGGTGCGCTTTGCCAAGCGAAAACGCATCCCGGTGGTCTACCTGCGGGACGGCCGCCCGGTCGAGAACTACTTCATGGCTGACTGCAAGCCCGACTACTGGGTGAACTCCGAGGGCGGCGAGATCGGCTTTGACGTCACACCCTCGCACGTCTATGTCGTCGGCGGCCACCTCGAAGAATGCCTGTCAGCCACGCTCAACGACGTGCTGCTCAACTGGGCGCGCCAGCCGCGGCGCAACCTCACGGTCACCTATGTGATGGACGGCATTTTCTCCAATGGCAAAAGCATCGATCCGTCTGACCGCTATTACAAGAGCTATAACCGCTTCATGGGTATCGTCGCCTACAACAAGCCGGCGGGCGAGCACTACCAGAAGCTGTCGCTGCTCGAGATCATGGGGCTCATCATCGATGACAGCCTGCAGAACGCGTACCTGCAGCGCGTACTGCCGCGCTACGATCGCACCATGGCCCCCGACTACCGCGTCGAACTTACACTGATGGATTCGCGCGCACGCATCCTGCAGACGGGCGCGGGCAAACGGCCGCCGGTGCTGCGCTTTGAATTTATCGACTCGGCCATCACCCTGGAAAACGCCAACGCCTTCCCCTCCGGCATGTTGTAAGCGGACCCGCATGGCTGTTTTGTGCCGCCCGCATCGGACGGTGTTATTTTTCCGGCATCAGGAAACCGTATCCCCTGATTAAAACGCTTTTCGACAAGATGCTTTTTTGCGTCTTTCAGCAACGGCCAGGCCATTGCCGTCGCATCGCGACACCGCGACATCGCGATACAACAGCACAAACAAGCGATCACTCGGCGCAGAAATACCCAGAAGGCACTATTGTCGCCACCCTCCGCCCAGCCTATTCTTTTGGGTCTTCTGCAAAGTGAGTGGGTCATTTTGAGTCATTTTAGATCGCTGGGAGCATGCAAGTGAGGATCTTGAGCCGCAGATATTCTTGGTCGCGCAGTCCGTATGCGCGTCGCTGGATGACGCGAATCTTGTTGTTCAGTCCTT
>CAMDDU010000049.1:0-31399 GCA_945892985.1 Bordetella parapertussis | reverse complement strand
GCAACTTGCCCAGAGTGCTTATCAACCTTGCCAATTCCCTAGTCCTCATTTCGCGTCTCCTGGTCCAGCGCCTTTGCGCCACACTGCCAGTTTCCGCCCCCACAGGCTCACCAGATGAGCCACCAACATTATTCGCTATATGAGCCAATAAAAAAGCGGACTTCGGTCCGCTTTTTTATTTGCTTTGTTTCTTTGTTTTTTTCGTAACTATTCAGCCTACCCGGATGGTAGCGGATTGGGAGGGTTGCCGTGAAAAGCGAGAGTGAGGGCATGGAAGACATTGCGGCCCTGTTTGCGCGCCGTAGCGAGGTAGGAGCGGATGGTGCAGAAGGACTCGGCACCAGTGACGGTACGGAAACACCCGGAGGTCTTTTGCTTGAGTTTGGGCATGCGGATATCGCGTGTCGGTAAGAAACCGCAGGACATCGTCCGCGTGCTCGCGCAGACACAACAGGAGATTAGCCGCAGGGGATTGCTTGATACGGCCACGCTGCTCGCGGTCAGAGCATGGGTTCAACAACATCATTCGCTAAATGAGCCAAAAGAATAATCCCTTGTCCGCCCTGTTTTGTCACAGATGCATCCGCTAGGCTAGGGCTTTAAGCTCCCCCCTCGGACAAGCATCGCATGGTCTGGACTCCGCCTTTATGGCAATCGATCAAATTCCGCGTTGCCACTTTCACGCTATGCGTTTTTGCGACCAGCCTTTGGTCCCTGGCGCTTTACACCGGCCACATGCTTCGCGCGGACATGGCGCATACTGGGTGTCCAGCAGACCACGACAGTGGGCATCGTCGCCGCGCAGATAAACGAGCAACTGCGCGTCCGGCAGCAGGCCTTGGAACTGATCTTCGGAATCGGCAATCACGCCAAAACCCGCATCAACGTTGGATTACAGCCACGTGACATTAAAATCTACCGGACAGATGTGATGAAAAAGGTATTGCTCGTCGATGACAATTCAGACATCCGCCGCATGATGCGGATTGCGTTGCGCAAGAGCTTCGAGGTGCTCGAAGCGGAGGATGGAAAGACCGCGCTCGAAGTAGCTCGCCGTACGAATCCCGATCTCATTGTGCTCGATGTGATGATGCCAGGAGCGCTCGATGGTCTGCAGGTGCTCGACGCCATCAGGAGCGACCCGCAACTCATGCAAACGCGGGTAATCATGGTCACCGCGTGCGGCCAGGCGCACGACTACGAAACTGGCATGGCCCGCGGGGCCGACGCCTACTTCGTCAAGCCTTTCAGTCCGCTGCAACTGGTTGCAGCGATCAAGGAACTCAGTGCGCGGGTGAGGGCGGCATGAACGACGTTTTCGAACCCCTCGAAAAATCGGGTCCGGCCGGAGGCCAGACGCAGCGCCTGCCGGGCAGCACGCGTGATGCGGCCCTCCACGATCAGCTCTACCGTTACGCCGAAGACCTGCAGCAGATGGTCGAGCGCCACGGCGCACTGGAGATGCAATACGAAGCGCTGCGCGAATCGAATGCCCGGCTGGTAGAAAGCCGCGCGGTGCTCGATGGGCTGATGCAAAGCTCGTGCGACATCCACATCGTCACCGATGGCGCGGGCAGGATCCTGATTTGTAATCCGGCCTGCGCATCACCAAAGAGTTCTCGCGCTGATGTCTTGCGCCGGACAGAGTGGCAGCGTCACTGGCCGCGAATGCGAACTGCGCCTGCGTCGCGAAGGCCACGCTGCGCCACCGCTGATTGTCTCGGCTCAGGCGCTCGCTGTTCTCAGAGAGGAGGGGCGCCCCATCTGCATTGGATCATGCGCGACATTACTTTTCTGCGTGAAGCTGAGTTCGAAGCCCTGATTTCATCAGTGGTATTGAAGAGTGTCGCCAAAGGGGTGATGGTATCTGGCCTATTGCGATACGCTGATGCCGCCGGTTTGTGTCGACAGGCTCAGTGAGCGCCAGCATGGCAAGTAAAGCACAAGTGCCAACTGGCATTGACCCGGACTCGATGGGGCGTTCGATGTGGCGTCGTAATCCCGTGCCAGGGTACGGGGCCGCGCTCGTGCTCATCGTGGTGATCATCGCCAGTTTCGCCAGCTACCTTTATGAGCAACGCATTGACGCCCTGGAGCAAGCGCGTTTAGAACAGGAAAGTGCGTCAAAGTCGGTCGCTTTTCACCTCGAGCAGAGTCTTCTGGCCGTCGACCTTGTATTGCGCTCGGTCATAGAACGTGTCGCCGAGGAGCGCCTATCGACTGTCGCTCAATTGCGCAAAAAGATGGGCACGCCTGAAATATTCGACTTGATGACGCGCCGCAAAACTGGCATCGCGCAACTGAGCGTGGTCTCGATCGTCGACAAAAATGGCGACATGGTGAACTTTACGCGCAACTATCCCCCGCGCTCCGATCAGGGCAAGACCATCAACCTGGCCGAGCGCGATTATTTCAAGGCGCACCTCGCTGAGGCCACCCTGAAACTGTTTATTTCCGCGCCGGTGCAGAACAAAGGCACCGGTACATGGACGTTTTACCTCACCCGCAAGATCGAGAACCCCTCTGGGGAAATGATCGGTCTGGTGCTCGCGGGTATCGAGAGCGCTTACTTCGAGGACTACTTCCGCACAATCGCCCAGGCGGGCAAGAACTACACGCTTTTTCTCGATACCGGCATTAATATCGCGCGCTTTCCGGCAATCGACGCTGCCATAGGCAGGGGTTCCACGGACACGCCAGTGTTCAAGACGCTCCGTAGCGGCGTGCCTTCGGCAGTTATCCGGCCCGAGTACGATGCACGTCTCGTGTTGAATTCACGCGAGTATAGAGTCGTCGCGCCGTCCCGGGTCAGCGGCTATCCGCTGGTGGTCAACGTGCGCGCTGGGGAGTCGGTCATTTTTGCCGTTTGGAACAAGGCCCTGATTTGGGTTGGGGCCTTTGCGCTATTGCTTTCGGCGCTGATCCTTTTCACTGCCTGGGGTTGGCAGCGCACCCAGCGGCAACGCAAAATCACCGATTTAGAACAGGCGAGCGCACGGGCCATGCATGATGCGCTCGTCTCGAGCTCGACCGATGCGTTCATTGGTATCGACGCAAACGGCCGTATCGTGGCGTGGAGCGCTATGGCGACGCAGATGTTTGGCTGGAGCGCCACGCAGGTAATCGGCCAGCTTTTGACCGACCATATTATTCCGCTCCGGCACCACAAGGGCCATGCGCAGGGTTTGGCGCGCATGCTGCAAGGTGGCGCAGCTCGCATAATCGGCAAACTGATCGAATTGCCTGCCTGCCGGGCAGATGGCACAGAGATTGTCGTCGAACTGCAGGTGACTCGCGTGAACATGCGGGGCGCACAGCATTATGTTTCATTCGTGCGCGATATCACCGAGCGGCGCGCGGCCGAGGAGCGCATCCGCGACTACAACGAACAGTTGAATGCCATCTTCGCCCTGAGTCCGGACGCTTTCGTCTCATTCGATTCCGCGTGCCGCGTCAAGTATGTCAACCCGGCGTTTGCGAGAATGACCGGTCTGGACCCTGGCAAGATGATCGGCCTTGATGAAGCTGCGTTTTCTGAACGACTGTCCGGTATCTGCCTGCCGCAGGGAAACTTCTCCGGCACGGTGGCGCTACGCGCGATGCAGAAAGAGACAGCCGGCGCGGGGGGCACGGCGGCGCCTGCGGTGAGCGCGCGCAGCCAGAGGATAGAGATAGCGGGCGCCGGCAGCCGCGTGCTCGAAGTCGCCCTGCGCGAATCGCAATCGAAAACTGTCTCGCAGATTCTCTACCTGCGCGACGTGACGCATGAAACCGAAGTGGAACGCCTGAAGAGTGAGTTCGTCTCGACCGCCGCGCATGAATTGCGTACGCCGATGGCGAACATCTACGGGTTTACCGAACTGTTGCTGAAGGAGGAGCTCAGCGACGAGGAACGGCGCGATTTTCTGGAGACGGTCTTCGCACAGTCTGAACTGATGATATCGATCATTAACGAGCTGCTCGACCTCGCGCGCATAGAGGCGCAAGGCGGCAAGGATTTCACCTTCGAACGCGTGAGTGTCGAAGGCCTTGTGCACGAGATTATCGCCAGCTTCAAGACACCGGCCGGCCGCCCGTCGCCCGAAGAGCCGGCCTCCAACGGGGCGCTGTGGGTGCGCGCCGACCGCAAAAAGCTGACCCAGGTGTTGATCAACGTGCTCGCCAACGCGTACAAGTATTCACCCGCAGGCGACCCGGTAGGCATTGAATTTGTTCATCTGGTGCCCGGCACGCCGCTGGTTGGCATCCGCATCACCGACCAGGGCATCGGCATGACCCCCAAACAGCTAGACCGTATCTTCGAGCGCTTTTACCGTGCCGACACCTCCGGCAAGTTTCCCGGTACCGGTCTGGGCATGAGCATCGTGCATGAGATCGTCCTGTTGCACGGCGGTGAAATAAACATCGACAGTAAATTCGGCGCCGGCACGGCGGTGACGATATGGCTACCCGCCGACGCCAACGATCTCGTGCTGTAGAGACAGAGCTTAAAGACCGCGGTACTGTGAAGATAGCCCCAGCCGACGTGCTCGATCGGCTCGCCGCGCGCGCTGCCTGGTCACGCGATGACAGAAAGAACCCAAAGCACCAGAAGGCGCCGGATCGGCTGAAAGATGATCAGGCTGATGCTGGGGGACGGTCACACGATTTTGCCGCTGCCATCCGCATAGGCCCAGCGCCCGGCGACTTCACCGGTGTAGTTGGGTTCGGCTTCGATGAGCGGCATCTCGGATGCTGATCATGCGTACGATCTCGGCCGAGGGCACGACATCGTTCATGCGCCAGCCGTTGGAGGAGCGCACGCCCATGAGTTCGATGAAGCGAACGATGTGGCCGCTGCCCTTGCAGCGCCGCGCCATCGCAACGATGTCCTGCCCGTTGACGCCTTTCTTGACCACCACGTTAATCTTGATGGGCGCAAAGCCCGCGTCGTGCGCGACGTCGATGCCCTGCAACACAACGGCCACTGGAAAATCGACGTCGTTCGTCGGGCGGAATACAGTTTCATCGAGCGAATCGAGCGAGACGCTGACGCGCCGCAGACCCGCGGCCTTGAACGCCCGGGCTTTCCTGGCCAGCAGCGAGGCGTTGGTGGGGGGGGTCAGATACAGTGGTTTGCCGGCAGGCGTCTTGCGGGCGGCCAGCATCCCGATCAAGACCACGCGGTTTTTGCGCAGCAGGGGCTCGCCGCCGGTGGCGGCGGATTTTCTCGAAGCGGTGTGCGATGAAAAGGCGCGTCATGCGCGTGATTTCCTCAAAGCTCAACAGTTCGGATTTCAGCAAAATTGTGGCTGTCCTGGCGCAACTGCGCTTCCAGCTCGCGCACACGTGCGCTCAACGCATGCACCATTACCCTCAACCGCTCCAGCTGCTTCAACTGCTCAAACTGCTCAAACAGCGCAACGCTCAGTCTGGACAGGTCAGGCAATTCATGCCTGCCATGAAGCATCACCCTTTATCATTCTGTTTACAACCGCAACACTGACCTGAATAGTTACTTTTTTTATATGTCGCGCGTCTAATGCGACATCAACACCGGCACGGTCATGTGATGGAGCATGGTGCGCGTCACGCCGCCAAGAGCCAGTTCACGGATGCGGGAATGACCGTATCCGCCCATCACGATCAGGTCGGTGCCCAGGTCTGCGGCCCGTGACAAAAGCCACGGTCCCACCTCCATGCCACCAGACTCACTGCTTGCAGCCTCGGCCTTTACGCCATGGCGCGCAAGAAAGAGGGAAATGTCGGCGCCCGGCTCCTTACCGTGATCGCCGGTGCGTCCGGGATTGACAGCGAAGACGGTGACCTTGTCGGCGCGCTTGAGTAAGGGCAGGGCGTCGGCAACCGCGCGCGCCGCCTCACGACTGGCGTTCCAGGCCAGCAGCACTTGTTTGCCTATGGTCGGGAAGGTGCCCGCATAAGGCACGACCAACACCGGCCGGCCTACCGATAACAAAACGCGATCGACAAAATCCGGAGCCATCATCGACTGCTCATCTTCCGGGTCGGACTGCCCCATGATCACCAGATCGGCATACCGCGCATGCATCGTCATCGCGTCAACCGGATCTTTACCCGATACGCGCATCTCCGCGCCGGATATGCCTGCCTTGGTCGTGACATCGTGAAAGCGGGCGGTCATGGCGTCAATCTGTTCACGCTGGATTTCCACGACTCTGTCATGGAAAAGATCCGCCCCCATACGCGTTCTGGCGTAGCGCGGCAATTCGGGCTGGTTCATCACATACAGACCCGCAAGATGGGCGTCAAAGTTCAGGGCAAACCGCGACGCAAGACCAACCCGGCCTTCGCAGTGACGGTCGTCATCAAGATGTACCAGCACACTTTTGTAACTCATCGCTTTCTCCTTTGCTGATTGCTGATTGCCTGGACAGCCCCCGCAGGATCGCAGAAACGTTTTTTACATGGCTACAGCTTGGCAGCAAGCGACCGGGGCGCTTTGACTAGGATCAAATCAAGGCGATATGTCTTGGCGCGTCCGTGATCAGTCCGGGGGGAGTTGCGACAGGAAAGCTTCCATCCCGGTCACCAACCAGGCCGGCGTCTCCAGCATCGGATAAGGGCCGCAGTTGGGAAGAACCTCTATTTGCGCGTGGCGGTAGAGCGTGGGAAAGCTCGCCCGGACAAACGCCTCGCCTCGCTTAGCCGTCATGCTGCCCAAGCAGCGCCAGCATGGGCGCTGTGACCGCCCCCGCCTCAGCGGCAATCTCGGGGCCACGCGCCGCAAGCCCCGTATCAGCCACAACATCGCCGGTGGCTGGATGGTGCCTGCCATTGTATTTATAATGAATCGAAGAATGATCCCTGCACCGCAGCATTAGTGAGATAGCTCTCCTGCCCTTCGCTATTCTCCAGCACGCCCAGCACCCCAAGCACCCCAGCACCCCAAGCACTCCAAACCTAAGCCACCTCCAGCCCCCCCTAAATGCAAGCTGCCCCGCTGCCATGACAACAACGCTCAAATACCAAACCGGGTTTGGCAATAATTTTTCCTCCGAGGCCTTGCCCGGGGCACTTCCGCTCGGGCGTAACAGTCCGCAAAAGGCGCCCTACGGCCTCTATGCCGAGCTTTTATCCGGGTCCGCGTTTACCGCGCCGCGTGCCGAAAACCGCCGAACCTGGGTTTACCGCATCCGTCCCTCGGCAATGCACAAGCCCTTCGTACGCATAGACAAGCGCCTGCTTCGCGGCGCGCCCTTCGATGAAATGGCATCACCGCCGACGCAGTTGCGCTGGAACCCGCTGCCCATTCCAGTCCTACCCACGGACTTTGTCGAGGGCATGGTGACGATGGCGGGCAACGGCGATGCAGCCACACAGATAGGCATGGCCGCGCATATTTACGCCGCCAATAAGTCAATGACCGAGCGCGCGTTCTGCAACGCCGACGGCGAAATGCTGATCGTGCCGCAACAGGGACGGCTCCGGCTCGTTACCGAACTGGGTGTGCTGGAAACAGCGCCGGGGGAGATCGCACTCATCCCGCGCGGCATGCGGTTTCGCGCCGAGCTGCCTGACGGTCCGTCGCGCGGATACATTTGCGAGAATTTCGGCGCGGCCTTCCGTCTACCCGAACTCGGGCCGATCGGCTCCAACGGCCTCGCCAATACACGCGACTTCCTCACTCCGGTCGCCGCCTACGAAGAGCGTGACACGCCGCACGAACTCATCACCAAATTCGCCGGCAATCTATGGTCGGCGACGATGGCGCATTCGCCCATCGACGTGGTTGCCTGGCACGGCAACCTCACGCCATGCAAATACGACCTCGCCAACTTCATGGTCATTGGCTCGACCAGCTTCGACCATCCAGACCCGTCCATTTACACCGTGTTGACGTCGCCATCCGACACCGCAGGAACCGCCAACGCCGATTTCGTCATCTTCCCACCGCGCTGGCTGGTCGGCGAAAATACCTTCCGCCCCCCCTGGTACCACCGCAACGTCATGAGCGAGTTCATGGGCCTGATCCACGGCGTCTACGACGCCAAGGCGGAAGGTTTCGTGCCCGGCGGCGCGAGCCTGCACAACGCCTGGGTGGCACACGGCCCGGACGCTGAAACCTTTGAACGCGCGTCAAATGCACAACTGGAACCGCACAAAGTGAAAGACACCATGGCCTTCATGTTCGAGACGCGCTATGCCCTGCGCCCCACACGCCGCGCCATCGAAGCACCCGAATTGCAGCAGAATTACTTCCAATGCTGGCAGGGGCTGCAAAAACATTTCAACGGCAAGCCCTGACACCGGCATCCCTGCCCGGCGCAAGAAACGTCCGGGCAAAATGCACAAGGAGGAACACATGGATCGATTCCCACTAACGCTAACGCTCACGCTCAGGCTCAGGCTCCGGGGAGCGACCTCGGCGCTCGCCCTGTTTCTACTGGTCGCGGCGTCAAGCGCATCAGCGCAAGTCTATCCGGCAAAGCCGATCAAGCTCGTGCAGGGTTTTGGTGCCGGGGGCAACGGCGACACCACGGCGCGCATTCTCGCCCAAGGCATGTCGCAGGGACTGGGCCAGCCCATCGTGGTCGAGGGGCGCACCGGTGCCGGGGGCAACATCGCCTCGGAATTCGTGGCCAAGTCGCCGGCTGATGGCTATACGCTGGTACTGCTGACCGGCGGACACGCCGTGTCGGGCGGCCTCTACAAGTCGCTGCCATTCGACCCGGTCAACGATTTCACCATGATCTCCGCGGTGACATTTTTTCCCTTCGTGATTTCCGTGCGCGCCGATCATCCGGCAAAAACGCTGGCGGATTTTTTGGCCATGGCGAAAAAGGCACCCGGCACCCTCAAGTACAGTTCAGTCGGCATAGGCTCGACCCAACACCTGGCGGGCGAACTGCTGGCCTCGAGCGCGGGGGTCGAGCTGACGCACGTGCCCTATCGTGGCGGTGGCGCTCCGGTCGAGGGCCTGCTGCGCGGCGATGTCGACATCATGATCGACACCGTCACCTTCACCGCCGCGCAGATCAAGGGTGGCCGGATACGCGCACTCGCAGTCACCAATCCCGCGCCCTGGCCCGCGCTACCCGGCGTGCCTACCGTCGCCGAAACCGTGCCCGGCTACGAAGTGCGCTCATGGACCGGGCTTGCCGCACCCAAGGGAACGCCTGCAGATATCGTCGACCGGCTCAACGCCGAGGCACGCCGCGCGCTGGCGCTACCGGAGATAAAAAGCCGCTTCGAAGAACTGGGCAACGAGGTGCGGCCGACCAGCAGCAATGAGCTGAAAATCCACGTCGCGACCGAAATCGCCAAGTGGAAGCGCGTCGTCGAACAGGCAAAAATAGAGCGGCAATAAAGCAGATAGACTGGAAACGCCCGCCTGACGGGGCTTTCCAGCGCATGCACCTGTCACCGACAGGCAAACGCTCAGATACTCAGACACTCAAACGCTTAGACGCTTAGCGTCGCGCCGTCGCGGCGTCCGGCACCCAGCCACCGCCCAGGGATTTCATCAGGTCGACGCTATAGCTGAGGCCGGCCTGGCGGTTACGCACCAGCGCCAGTTCGGCATCATTGGCGGTGCGCTGCGTATCGAGCACTTCAAGATAGCCCGAGTAGCCCGCCGCATAGCGCAGTTTTGCCAGGTGCAGCGACTTGCGCGCCGCCTCGACACGCGCCTGCACGTCGCGCTCAGCCTCGGTGGTTTGCTGCACGTTACTGAGCGCGTCGGCAACATCGCGGAAGGCTGTCTCCACCGACTTCTGGTAACTCGCCAGTGACTGGCGCTGGCGCGCCTCGGCCTGTTCGGTGCGTGCCGCGTATTTACCCGAATCGATGACAGGCATCAGCGCACCGAGGCCAAGCGACCAGATGCGCGCGCCGCCCGCCAACAAATTGCCCAGTGTCTCGCTGGAACCACCGTAGGATGCGGTGAGTGAAAAAGTCGGCAGTTGCGCCGATTTGGCAACACCGATCTGCGCGTTGGCGGCGATGAGGTTCTGCTCAGCCTGGCGCACATCCGGCCGGCGCTCGAGCAGCGTCGAGGGCAAGCCGGCTGGCGGCAAGGGTGGCAGCGGCATGCGCCGCAGGTCGCCCTCGCTCAAGGCCAGGTCGAGCTTGCCGGTGAGCGCCCCCAGTTGGTGTTCATAGGCGAGGCGCTGGCGCAACAGATCGCGCAATTGCACCGCGGCATCGGCGCGCGCCGCTTCGGCCTGATTGACATCGAGGTCGGAGGCGAGCCCGCCCCGCGCGCGACTGCCCACCAGCTTGCGCGACTCTTCGCGCGTGGCGAGTGACGCGCGCGTGACAATGATTTGCGCGTCTATGGACCGCAGACTGAAATAGACCTGTGCCGTCGATCCGGCCAGCGTGAGGCCGACCACGTCGCGCGCATAGCCCGTGCTTAGCAGCTGCGCCCGCGCCGATTCGGCAGCGCGACGCAAATGGCCCCAGAAATCGAGTTCGAAGTTGGTCGAGGCGGTGAGCTTCTGATTTTTTTGTAGCACCGGTACGCTGGCCGAAATCGGCTGTGCGTTGAGCGTGCTCGAGCGGGTGCGCGTGGTGTTGCCCCCCAGGTCCACCTGCGGCAACAGCGTCGCATCCACTTCACGCAGTGCCGCCTCAGCCTCGTCAAGCTTGGCCACGGCAAACCGGATATCGGCATTTTTTGCCAGCGCAGCGTCCACCAGGCCGTTCAGCGTGGCGTCGCCATAAAGTGTCCACCAGTTTGCCGGTATCGCAATAGTGCCGGCGGCGCCGGTATTGCTGAACGTGGCGGGCAGGTCAAGCGCGGGGCGCTGGTACTCAGGCCCGACAGCGGCACAGGCGGCCAGCAGCAAGGCCAGGGCGGACGCGCAGGCGGTGCGACCGGAACGCTTCACTACGCGCATCATGCCTCCCCTTCGGGCTTGGCAGCGGGCGTGACACCCGCCGTATTGCGGCGCGCGAACAGGGTAAAGAACAAGGGCACAAAAATCGTCGCTATGAATGTGGCCGCCAGCATGCCGCCGAATACACCCGTCCCCATGGAACGGCGCGCTGCCGCGCCCGCGCCGCTGGCAAACACCAGCGGCACGACGCCAAGCACGAAGGCGAGCGAGGTCATCACGATGGGACGAAAACGCAGCCTCGCGGCATCGACCGCGGCCTCCAGCGCCGGTTTGCCGGCGAGCAGGCCTTGTTGCGCAAACTCAACAATGAGGATGGCGTTCTTCGCTGCGAGTCCGATCAGCACCACCAATCCGATCTGGAAGTAGATATCGTTTTCCATGCCTCTTAAAAATACGTAGCCCAGTGCGCCGGCGATGGCAAAGGGTACGGCCAGCAACACCGCCGCTGGCAGGCGCCAGCGTTCGTAGAGTGCGGCGAGAATCAGGTAGACCATGACAAGCGCGAAACCAAAGGCAAACACCGAGGCGCTGCCAGTGCGCTTTTCCTGGTAAGCCTGACCGGTCCAGGCAATCGCATAGCCTTCGGGCAGCGCCTTGGCGGCGACCTCCTCCACCGCGCGAATGGCGTCGCCGGAACTGATGCCGGGTTTGCCGCTACCGACGATCTTGGCCGCGATAAAGCCGCTATAGCGGTCCAATTGCTCCGCTCCAACCACGCTGGTAGTACGGATGATGGCCTTGAGCGGAACCATCTGCCCGCTCACTGCCGAACGCACATACACGTTGCCCAAGTCCTCGGGCTTGGCGCGATAAGCCGCATCAGCCTGGATCTGCACACGGTAGGTACGGCCGAATTTATTAAAGTCGTTCACATACAGGGCACCCATGGTGCTTTGCAGTGCGTCAAAGACGTCGCTGATCGGCACACCAAGCGCAAGTGTTTTTTCACGGTCGACCTCGACCAGAATCTGTGGCACCGAGGGACGGAAAAACGTGTTGATGCCCTGCAAGGCCGGATGTTTTTGCAGCGTGCCGACAAATTCCTGCGTCACTGCGGCGAGCTTTTTCGGATCGGCATCGCCCCGGCCCTGCACGTAGACCTCAAAACCGCCTGACGAGCCAAGGCCGCGTATTGCCGGCGGGTTGAAGGCGAAGGCAATGCCCTCACGCAGCGTGGCAGCCTTCTTGGAAATGTCGCCGACCACCTGCTGCGCCGTCGCTTCGCGATCATTCCAGGGCTTGAGCGGGACAAACATCGTCGCCGCGTTGGTTTTGTTACCGCCGCCGATAAGATCAAAACCGCTGATCACGAACATGTTCTCTATCGCCGGATTGGTGGTGACCATTTTGCGCAGTTGCTCGCCGGCTATGCCGGTTCGTTGCAAGGTCGCACCGTCCGGCAGCGTGATCGCGCTAAATACATAACCCTGATCCTCGGACGGCACGAAGCTGCCGGGGATGCGCATGAACATCCATGCGGCCAGTGCCAGTACGCCGATGAAGATCAGCAACGACACCAAGCGGCGGCGCAGCGCAAAACTCACACCGCCAAGGAAGCCCGCGGTGAAGCGTGCGAAGCCGTCGTTGAACGGCTTGAACAGGCGCGACCCGTGGTCGCCCTTGTGCAACAGGATGGCGCACAAGGCGGGGGTCAGCGTCAGCGCGGTAAAACCCGAGATCACCACCGAAATAGCGACGGTCACGGCGAACTGCTTATAGAGCTGCCCGGCAATACCGCCGAGGAAAGCGACCGGGACGAACACCGCACACAGCACCAGCACAATCGCCACGATGGCGCCCGATACTTCGCGCATCGCCTCGATTGCGGCTTGCTTGGCCTCCATGCCCTGCTCGCGCATCAGGCGCTCAACGTTCTCCAGCACTACGATGGCGTCATCAACGACAATGCCTATGGACAAGACCATCGCGAACAGCGTCAGCGTGTTGATTGAAAATCCAAACAACCACAGGCCGGCGAAAGTGCCGATCAGCGATACCGGCACGGCGATCATCGGAATGAGCGTGGCACGCCAGGTTTGCAGGAACAGGTAGACCACCAAAACCACCAGTAGCGCGGCTTCAAATATGGTTTTTACGACCTCCTCGATAGAGGACTGGACAAAACGCGTGGTATCGAACGGGATCAGGTAGTCGACACCCTTAGGGAAGGTCTTTTTCGCCTCGACCATGCGGGTGCGCACGGCATTGGCCACGGCCAGTGCATTGGCGCCGGACTGCAGAAATACCGCCAAGCCTATGGCGGGACTACCGTTCAGGCTGTTGACTGAGTCGTAATTCTGCGCACCCAGTTCAAGCCGTGCGATGTCCTTGAGCTTGATGTTTCCCGAGGAGCCGCCGCCACGCACCAGAATGTCACCAAACTCCGCCGGATCGACGAGCCGGCCGCGCGCCGTCACGGTATAGACGAGCATCTGCCCGTCCAGCGCCGGTTCGGCGCCGACCTTCCCGGCTGCGTACTGGGCATTTTGGGCGCGAATCGCAGCCGCCACGTCCGTCGGCGTAAGTCCGAGCTGCGCCATGCGGTCGGGCTTGAGCCATACACGCATGGAATAGTCGCGTGCGCCGAATACAGAAACATCGCCCACGCCGGGGAGGCGCTTAAGGTCATCGACAAGGTTCAGGCTGCCGTAGTTGGACAGAAACAGCGTATCGCGGCTGCGGTCAGGCGAGTTGAGTGCTGCCACCAGCAGGATGTCGTTTGAACGCTTTTGTACAATGACGCCGTTGCGGCGCACTTCGTCAGGCAGTCGCGGCAATGCGATCTGCACGCGGTTATTGACATTGAACGTCGCCTGATCGATGTTGGTACCGACCTCGAAGGTGGCGGTAATGGTCAGTACGCCGGTCGAGGCCGAGGTCGAACTGAAGTACAACAGGCGCTCAACGCCGGACAATTGCTCTTCTATCGGTGCCGCCACCGATTTGGCCAGGGTTTCGGCGCTCGCGCCGGTATAGGTGGTGGTAATCGTCACGGTAGGCGGGGCGATTTCCGGGTACTGCGCGATAGGCAGCATTTTTGCCGCTACCAGGCCCGCGATGACGATGATGATCGCGATGACGCTGGCGAAAATAGGCCTCTCAATAAAGAATCTGGACATGGTCGCCCCGCTCAGCCGGCTTTTTTAGCGGCAGGATCGACGGACTTGTCCGCATCACCGGGCACACTCTTGGCCGCATCGGCCTTGGGCGCACCCGCGGGGCCAGCCGGTGCGAGTTCACCGGGCGCGTTCGGGGTAACCGGCGCACCAGGGCGCAGTTTGAGCAAATTGTCGATGATCACGCTGTCGCCTGCGGCGAGCCCTTTACGGATCACCCAGTCCTTGCCCAGCCAGCTTGCCGCCTCGACCGGCCTTGGCACCGCCTTGCCATCGGCGACGGTCCAGACAAACCGCCCCTGATCGGACTGCATGACCGCCGACTGCGGCACCAGCACCGCCTGTTCCTCACCGGCCACCACCTGGGCTCGTACAAACTGGCCCGGAAGCAGCGCTAGCTCAGGATTGGCGAATTCGGCGCGCATTTGCACCGTGCCCAGCCTGGCATCGACTGTCGAGGCGGTGAAATTGAGGCGACCCTTGCCGGCGATCACTTTGCCATCCGCTTGCACCAGCCGCACCTCGGCCTTTTTCGCCAATTTGCGCAACTGCGCGTATTCGCTCTCGGCGAATGAAAAACGCACCCAGATCGGATTGGTTTGCACTACGGTGGTGAGCAGGGCGCTGTCCGTGCCGGCCGTCACCAGGCTACCCTCAGAGCGTTGGGCGCGTCCCGTTACGCCGGCGATAGGCGCACTGACTGCGGTGTACGACAGATTGAGTTCGGCCTCACGCAACTTGGCCTCGGCTGCGGCCAGGGTCGCGTCGGATTGTTTCAGCGTCGAGGTGGCGTCATCGTATTCCTTCTGACTGATGGCTTTTTCGACGGCCAGCTGTTTAAGCCGTCCTGATTCGCGCCGCGACTGTTCGTTTTTGGCCTTTTCCTGATCGAGGACGGCCTTTGACTGGGCCAGTGCAATTTCGTAGGGTGCGCGTTCGATCTGGAACAGCACCGCACCGACGCGGGCGAGCTCACCTTCCTGATACATGCGTTTTTGCACGATGCCCGTTACACGGGCGCGAATTTCGACTTCGCGTGAGCCCTCGGTCTGCCCTACCGACTCGACCAGCACCGGGACGTTTTGCACAGAAGCCTTTAACACGGTGACGGGCATGGCCGTGCCCTGCGGCGGCGCAGCGCCCTTATCGGCACCCTGGCCGCAAGCGGCCAACAACAGGGCAAGGCCAAGCATGTTCGCCAAGCGGAGGTTCAGGCCGGACCGTCGTTGGGCGGAAGAAGGCGTTGCAGCATTGCTCTGGCGGGCGGTCATGGCGCGGATATTTCCTTTGGTCTGGAGCGGCGCGGGCTTGATCGTTGCCGGGGCCGGTGGGGATGAGTTTGACAGGGTGGCGTCAAACCGATGCTATAATACATACATTCGTGTATGTATGTAAAGCATGTACAGCGGGTTTAGGGGTCATCGCGAGATCGGTTTTTCACTCAAAAATAAGGGAAAAATGGCAAGGCGCACAAAAGAAGAGGCGATGGAAACACGAGGCCACATTCTCGATACAGCGGAACAGGTGTTCAGCGAGAAGGGGGTGTCGCGCTCCTCGCTTGCCGACATTGCCGCGACGGCGGGCCTGACCCGCGGCGCCATCTACTGGCACTTTCGCAACAAGGCAGACCTGTTCCAGGCGATGATGGACAGGGTCGTCCTGCCAATGGAGCAAATGACCGCCCGCGCCGGCTCTGCCGACCATGACGATCCGCTTGCGTTCGTGCGCGATTGCGCCCTGCATGTGCTCAAGCGCGTCACCAGCGACAAACAATGCCAGCGCGTGTTTGAGATCAGCGCGCACAAATGCGAGTACGTGGACGAGATGCGGCAACTACGCGACCGGCACATAGAGTGCCGCACCGATTGCCTTGCGCAGATTGAACGAGGCTTTCGCAACGCCGCCAAAAAGGGGCTGATTGCCCCCTCGGTCAACACCCGTTACGCGGCGGTGGGCTTGCATGCATTGGTTGACGGGCTGATCATGAACTGGGTGCTGGATCCCCAATACCTCGGACTGGCCAAGGCGGCGGCGCCGATGATAGATAACTATATCAACGGAATGAAACCGCACCCCGCCCCCTCGCACAAAGCCGCCCCGCCAAAGGCGGTGCCAAAGCGCCGCGCCGCTCTGGCATCCTGAGCGAAAAAAAACGGCGGACCAGGTCAAGGTCCGCCGTTTTGGCCCGTCACGAAAAACTCAGGCTGAGCGTTTTTTTTCAGCCTGCTTGAGTGCGGCCGCTTTGGCGTGCAACTGTGCGTAGGCCTGATGGGCGGCGCCTTCGGCGTCGCCCACGTGAATAGGCGAGCCCATATCGGACATGACCGAGCCAAGAGCCGACAGGCACAGCATGACGTTCTCGGGCTTGCACGAGTAGCCCATCAGGCCGATACGCCAGATCTTGCCGGCAAGAGGGCCCAGTCCGGCGCCTATTTCCAGATTGAACTCGTTGAGCAGGGTTTTCCTGACTTCCGCTTCGCGCGCCATGATGCTCTCGGGAATATGCACGGCGTTCATCTGCGGCAGACGCGCCGATTCCTTGACCAGGAATTTCAAGCCCATCGCCTCAAGACCGGCGAGCAGGGCGAGATGATGACGCTGATGGCGGGCCCAGGAGTTCTCTATCCCCTCTTCCTTGAGAATGAGCAGGGCTTCGTGCAGCGCGTAGAGGCTGTTGGTTGGCGCCGTGTGGTGATAGGTGCGGCTGGTGTTGCCCCAATAGCCGGTCAGCAGGTTCATGTCCATGAACCAGGAGTGGATCTTGTCCTTGCGCGCCTTCACATGCTCAACGACGCGATCGGAGAAGGTCACAGGCGACAGGCCGGGGGTGCAGGACAGGCATTTCTGGCTGGCCGAATACGCGGCGTCAATATTCCACTCATCAACCAGAACGGGCGTGCCGGCCAGCGATGTGACGCAATCGACGATGGCAAGCGTATTGTACTTATGCGCGATCTCGACCAAGGCCTTGGCATCCGACTGTACGCCGGTGGAGGTTTCGGCGTGAATGAAGGCGATGACACGCACATCGGGATTTTTTTTCAGTGCATCTTCGAGCTTTTGCGGATCAACCGGCTCGCCCCACGCATCCTCGACGATGATCGGGATGCCGCCGGCACGCTCGACGTTCTCGATCATGCGGCCGCCAAAAACGCCGTTGCGGCAGACGATAACCTTGTCGCCGGGTGCAACCATGTTAACGAAGCAGAACTCCATGCCAACCGAACCGGGGCCGGACACCGGGAAGGTCAACTGGTTTTTGGTCTGGTAGACGTAACGCAGCAGGCCCTTGAGTTCTTCCATCATCTCGACAAAAACCGGATCGAGATAGCCAATCGCCGGCAAGCTCATCGCCGCCATCACGCGCGGATTGATTTCCGATGGGCCGGGGCCGAGCAGGGTACGCTGCGGCGGGTGGAATGATGTAATGCGTTTTACTGGAGCGAAGTCGTTCATGGCGTCACCTAGCAGGGGGGATCCGAAAAGATTGTCATTATCTCCGCGCGATTTCACACGGATGGGTTTCATCGTCGCCGCCTCGTTAAGCACTTCGATTGCGGCAACCTGGCCTTCGGTCACGTGTTCGACTTCCATCGCCCATCGGGAAGGAACATAACCGCACTTGACCCAGTTGTTTACCACGGCCCGGTCAAGGCGAAAGCGGCGGGCGACTTCGGCTTGGCTGCCAAAAATGGCGACGAGACGTTCAGCACAATTCATTGACTGAATTTTAACGTGTAAAACTCATTTTGACAAATTACACCCGCTACACGCCATCCCTCAGCCAAGAAGCGCCTTCAGCGCAAAGGTCTTCACCCCGGGATTGTTTAAATCATCATCCGGATCAAAGGCTTTATCCCCGTCCTCTGCGGTTTCACCGGTAGCCTGGACGGCGGCAAAGTTGTAGAAATTCCCATCCATTAGATGCGATGGCCGGATATTGGCCAGGCTGCGAAAAATGCTCTCCACCCGGCCTGGGTGACGTTTTTCCCATTCTTGCAGCATCGCCTTGATCTGTTTGCGCTGCAGCGTGGCCTGGGAGCCGCACAAATCGCAGGGAATGATAGGGAAAGCCTTTTCCAGGGCATAGGCTTCAAGGTCTTCCTCCTTCGCATAAGCGAGGGGGCGGATGACCACGTGCTTGCCATCGTCGGACACCAGTTTTGGCGGCATGGCTTTGAGCTTGCCCCCGTGAAACATGTTCAGAAACAAGGTCTCAAGAATATCATCCCGATGGTGTCCAAGCGCTATTTTGGTCGCGCCCAGTTCCCCGGCAACGCGGTACAACACGCCCCGCCGCAGCCGGGAGCAAAGCGAGCACATGGTCTTGCCTTCAGGAATCAGGCGTTTGACCGTTGAATAGGTATCCTGCACCGCGATGTGAAAGGGAATGCCCAGAGCGCGCAAGTAATCGGGGAGCACATGTTCCGGATAACCCGGATGGCGTTGGTCAAGATTGACCGCCACGAGCTCGAATGGAATCGGCGCCTTTTCTCGCAATTGCATCAGAATATCCAGCAAGCCATAACTGTCTTTCCCGCCGGATAGACACACCATGATGCGGTCGCCCGCTTCGATCATGTTGAAATCCCCCACGGCCTGGCCGACCTGGCGGCGCAAGCGTTTGGCGAGTTTGTTCGCCTCATACTGTTCTTTGCGTGGGCGGGCGGGTTCGGGTGCGTTCATATCAGGCTTTTAGATGTTGACGCTGCGACCACCGTCGACCGCGATGATCTGCCCGGTCACATATGGCGCTTCAGCGATGAGAAAGTAAACGGCACGCGCCAAATCATCCGGTTCGCCGGCACGCTTCAGCAGGGTGTGGGAAATAATCCGCTGGCGTGAGACCTCATCAAAGGAGTCGTCTTCGGGCCACAGAATCGGGCCCGGTGCGACGCCATTGACACGAATGTCCGGTCCCAGTTCGCGCGCCAGCGAACGGGTCAAGCCGGCGAGTCCCGCTTTGGCGATGCTGTACACGACGAAATTCTTCAACGGCCGGTCGGCATGAATGTCGGTGATATTGACAATACATCCCCCGGTCTTGCGCAGATGGGGCGCGGCGGCCTGCGACAGAAATAGCGGCGCTTTCAGGTTGGTGCCAATAAGATCATCCCAGTCAGGCTGGCTGATATCGCCCACCGGTGTCGGGAAGAAGCTTGACGCATTATTGACCAGGGCATCGAGCCGGCCAAAACGGCTAACGCTGTTTCGGACTATTTCGGTCAGGCCTTCGGTGTCCAGCAAATCCGCCTGCAGCAAGGCCACCGAGCCCTCGCGCGTGGCATTGAGTTCGGACTGCAGCGCCAGCCCGTCAGGTTCGGCGTTCTTGTAATGGAGCGTAAGCGAAGCGCCCGCGGCATGCAGGCGCCGCGCGATCGCCGCGCCAACGCGCCTCACGCCGCCGGTCACGATTACGACTTTGCCTGCAAGATTCTGGTTCATGGAGTTGTGGATTCTACCGGATTGGCCCACCATCTCCCCCCTGGACCCATGATGAATCTTCCAAAACCCGGCGCGGACGCGCTTGCGCACAGCCACGCCCTGACACGCCTCATTGGCGAAGAGATCGGCCATGCCGGCGGCTGGATTTCGTTCGCGCGCTACATGGAGCTTGCGCTGTACGCGCCCGGGCTGGGTTATTACATCGCCGGCGCGCGCAAGCTTGGCGCCAGCGGAGACTTTGTTACCGCCCCTGAAATATCGCCGCTGTTCGGCCAAACGCTCGCCCGCCAGGTGGCGCAGGGCATCAAGCTGGGCCTCGATACGGTGCTCGAACTGGGTGCCGGAACCGGCGCCTTAGCCGCATCGTTGCTGCAGGAGTTGGAACTGCTCGGGTCGCTACCGCGTCAATACCTGATACTTGAACTCAGTCCGGACTTGCGCGAACGCGGGCGCGATTTGTTGGCGCGGCGCGTTCCGCATCTGATCGAGCGCGTGGCTTGGATCAACCAGTTGCCGCAGCCTTTCGAGGGCTTGGTCATCGCCAACGAAGTGCTCGACGCCATGCCGACACACATCGTTCGGCGTAACGGCGCGCGGTTTGAAGAGGCGGGGGTATGTTTCGAAGAGGGCCGCTTCGCCATGCGTTTCCAAGCCGCCAGCGGCGATCTTTGCCAACAGGCCGACGCGCTTGGCCTTGCGCCTGGCACCACCACAGAAATTCAGTTAGTCGCCCAAGCCTTCATACGCAGTCTCGCGGCGTCCTTGAGTCGCGGTCTGGCGCTGTTTATTGACTATGGTTTTAGCGCGAGTGAGTACTACCACCCGCAACGCACCTCCGGAACATTGATGTGCCACTACCGGCACCATGCCCATGACGATCCATTTTTCTGGCCTGGGCTACAAGACATTACAAGCCACGTCGATTTCAGTGCTATGGCCAACACCGCTTGCCAAGAGGGGCTGGATTTGGCCGGTTATGTGACGCAGGCGCATTTCCTCATCAATTGCGGCATCACCGATGTACTCGCGGGCGTATCGCCTGAAGACACGCTGCGCTACCTGCCCCTTGCCAATGCTGCAAACCGGCTGCTTTCTCCCGCAGAAATGGGTGAACTGTTCAAAGTCATCGCCTTTAGCAGGGGTTGGGATGCGGCGCTGCTCGGGTTTTCCCATGGCGACCGCAGCGCCACGCTTTGATCCAAGCGGCACAGGCTATGCGCATCGTGGGTTTGTCGGCGCTTCCCTTCACCTCTGCAGTCTTTTGAGCTGCGCTACACGCCTTCGGCCGCTCCTTAATCCAGTTTTGCGCCGGCAGCTTTGACTATTTTTGTCCACATGGCCAGATCAGTCTTGATTTGCGCCGCGAATTGCTCGGGCGTGTTACCGACAGGATCGATCGCATCTCTAGCCAGGCGGGCCTGAAAATCCGGGCGCTTGATTATGCTCACCACGTCCTCGTTAATTTTGCTGATGAGCTCGCGCGGCGTGCCGGCGGGGGCCATGAAGCCGTACCAAGCGGTGATTTCGAAGCCGGGGAGCGTTTCTGCAACAGTGCCCACGTTGGGGAAGAAATTGGACCGCTTGGTCCCCGTGATACCCAAGGCCTTCAGTTTGCCGCTTTGTGTGAGCCCAATGCTGGCGGTAATGCCGCCCACGATCAGCGGAACCTGGTTGGCGAGCACATCGGTGACCCCCTGGCCAAAGCCTTTGTAGGGGATATGCAACATATCAATGCCGCCCATGGACTTGATGGTTTCCATGGTGAGGTGTTGCTGCCCGCCTGCGCCCGAGGATGCGTAGCTGAGCTTGCCCGGCTGCGCTTTGGCGAGCGCCAGCAATTCCTTGATGTTGTTGGCCGGAAACGAAGGGTGGGCCAAGATGACGAAGGGTCCGGCTGCGGCGTTGACGATGGGCGCGAGGTCCCTGACCGGATCGTAGGGATTTTTCGAATAGAGCAGCGGCGCAATGGTAATTGACGCGTCGGCCGCGAACAGCAGCGTGTAGCCGTCTGGCGTCGCCTTGGCAACAAAATCGGTGCCAATGGTGCCCGAGGCGCCCGCTTTGTTCTCGACAACAACCGCTTGCTTCCACAGGTTGGAGAGTTCCTGCGACAACACACGGCCGTAGATATCGGGTGTGCCACCGGGCGGGAAAGTGACAATGACTTTGACCGGTTTGTTCGGATAAGCCTGCGAAAACCCAACGCTGGGAGTCAGCGCTAACGCGAGGGCGATTAAAAGCACATGTAGGCGATGCATGAGGCCTCCTTAATCCTTAAGGCGGTCCCTTTCGGGACTATTTTTAACGTGCCAAATTATACGACTGCCCTATGTGCTCGCCGCATAAAAAAAGACGGCCAAAGCCGCCTTTTTTGCCCCGCACGGACGCGCCCGTGAGTGTCTGCTTACTTGCGGCGCAGCTTTCGGATAGCGGCGATTTGCGCTGCCATCATGGCAAACTCGGACTGCGCGCGCGCCATATCAAGATCGCCCTTCGCGTTGGCCATGGCTTCCTGCGCGGCCTTCTGCGCTTCAAGTGCCTTGGCTTCGTCGAGGTCATGGCCGCGAATTGCCGTGTCGGCCAGCACAGTGACAAGCTTGGGTTGAACTTCTAACACGCCGCCCGCGACAAAAATCAGCACCTCTTCGCTGCCATCGGCGGGCTTGATGCGCACCGCGCCCGGCTTGATGCGGGTAATGAGCGGCGTGTGCCTGGGATAAATGCCCAACTCACCAGCCTCCCCGGGCAGAGCCACAAACTCGGCCTCACCGGCGAAGATTTGCTCTTCGGCGCTGACTACATCTACGTAAATCGTATGTGCCATTGGATCCTAGTGAATGCTGAATGGTGTGTAGGGAGTGGTGGAAAAACCGCCGGGATTCTTACGATTCACCCTTTCCCATTTCCCATTTACTGCAAAGTCTTGGCTTTTTCGACCGCTTCTTCGATACCGCCAACCATGTAGAACGCCTGCTCGGGCAGGTGGTCGTATTCGCCGGCAACAATGGCCTTGAAACCTTTGATCGTCTCTTTCAACGGGACGTACTTGCCCGGAGAGCCGGTGAACACCTCGGCAACGTTGAAGGGTTGCGACAGGAACCGCTGGATCTTACGAGCGCGAGCAACCGCCGTCTTGTCTTCAGGCGACAGTTCATCCATGCCCAAAATCGCGATAATGTCGCGCAATTCTTTATAGCGCTGCAGCGTCTGCTGTACGGCACGCGCGGTGTTGTAGTGCTCTTCACCAACCACGTGCGGATCCATCTGCCGACTGGTGGAATCAAGCGGGTCCACGGCCGGATAAATACCAAGCGAGGCGATATCGCGCGACAGCACGACGGTGGAGTCAAGGTGGCCGAAAGTGGTCGCAGGCGACGGGTCGGTCAGGTCATCCGCCGGAACATAAACGGCCTGGATCGAAGTGATCGAACCGGTCTTGGTTGAGGTGATGCGCTCTTGCAGACGGCCCATCTCCTCGGCCAGCGTCGGCTGGTAACCCACTGCGGAGGGCATACGGCCGAGCAATGCGGACACTTCTGTACCGGCCAGCGTGAACCGGTAGATGTTATCGACAAAAAACAGCACGTCGCGGCCTTCATCGCGGAAAGCTTCAGCCATGGTCAGGCCGGTCAGCGCCACTCGCAGACGATTGCCCGGTGGCTCGTTCATTTGGCCGTACACCAGCGCGACCTTGTCCAGAACGTTGGAATCTTTCATCTCGTGGTAGAAGTCGTTGCCCTCACGGGTACGCTCGCCCACGCCGGCGAACACCGAGTAACCCGAGTGCTCAATGGCGATATTGCGGATCAATTCCATCATGTTCACGGTCTTGCCGACGCCGGCGCCGCCGAACAGGCCGACTTTGCCGCCCTTGGCAAACGGGCAGATCAGGTCAATAACCTTGATACCCGTCTCGAGCAACTCCTGCGAGGGCGAAAGGTCTTCGTACCTGGGTGCCATGCGGTGAATGGACGCGGTCTTCTCGGCGCCGATGGGGCCGGCCTCGTCAATCGGGCGGCCCAGAACGTCCATGATGCGGCCCAGTGTTTTCGGACCGATGGGTACCATGATCGGGTTGCCGGTGTTGACCACCTTCATGCCGCGGCGCAGGCCGTCAGAGGAGCCCAGCGCAATGGTGCGGACAATGCCGTCGCCCAACTGCTGCTCGACTTCGAGCGTCAGGCCGATCTCGTCCATTTTGAGGGCGTCGTAGATTTTGGGCATCTGATCGCGCGGAAACTCGACGTCGATAACCGCGCCGATGCACTGAACAATGGTTCCTTGGTTCATGGTCATTTCCTAACTAGACTTACGATTCGAATTCGGTTGGTTCGCTTAAACGGCAGCAGCGCCGGCGACAATCTCTGAGAGTTCTTTGGTAATGGCTGCCTGGCGCGTCTTGTTGTAAATCAGGGTAAGTTCGTCGATCACGCTGCCGGCGTTGTCGCTGGCGGCTTTCATCGCCACCATGCGCGCCGACTGCTCGGACGCCATGTTCTCGGCGACGCCCTGAAAAATCAGCGACTCAACATAGCGCGTCAGCACCTGGTCAAGAACCGCTTTGGCGTCCGGTTCGTAGATGTAATCCCACGACCCCTGCGGTACACCAATCTTCTCGCCCGAGAGGGGCAGCAACTGCTCCATCACCGGTTCCTGCTTCATCGTATTGATAAACTTGGTGTAAAACACCATCAGCCGGTCGAAGCGGTCATGGGTGTAACCGTCCAGCATGGTCTTGACGGCACCGATCATTTTTTCCATGTTCGGCTTGTCGCCCATCTGGATCACATGCGACACGACGTTGGCGCCGAGGCGCTGCATGAAACCAAAGCCCTTGTTGCCAATCGCGCAAACCTCAAACGTCTCCCCCTGCGACTCCCACTCTTTCATCTTGTTGAGTGTCATGCGCAGCACGTTGGTGTTGAGGCCGCCACACAAGCCCTTGTCGGTTGTGATGATGATGATGCCAACCCTCTTCACCGTGTCACGCTCAATCAGGAAGGGATGGCGGTACTCGGGGTTGGCATGGCTGATGTGCGCCGCTACGTTGCGGATTTTTTCGGCGTACGGCCGCGCGGCGCGCATGCGATCTTGCGCCTTTCTCATTTTCGAGGCCGCAACCATTTCCATCGCCTTGGTGATCTTGCGCGTGTTTTGCACGCTCTTGATCTTGGTGCGTATTTCTTTTGAACCGGCCATTTCTGCGCCTTGTCAGTTAGCTTTACGCCACCCCCTCAAAACAGGGGGCAGGGTTGGGTTAGTACGTGCCGTTTTTCTTGAAGTCCTTGATGGCTTCGTGCATCGTCGCTTCATCTTCTTTGGACAGATCTTTGGTGTCCTCGATGTTTTTGACCAGAGCGGCGTACTTGTCTTTCAGGAAAGCGCGCATCGCGCGTTCCGCAGCAAGCGCCTTCTTCACGTCGATGTCATCGAAGTACGCGTTGTTGACGGCGAAGAGCGTCAGCGCCATTTCCCAGACCTGGAGCGGCTCGTACTGCGGCTGCTTCATCAGTTCGGTGACAAGACGGCCGCGTTCGAGCTGTTTGCGCGTGGTTTCGTCAAGGTCAGAGGCAAACTGCGCGAACGCCGCAAGCTCACGGTACTGCGCCAACGATAGCCTCACGCCGCCGCCAAGCTTCTTGATGATCTTGGTCTGTGCCGCGCCGCCCACCCGCGATACCGAGATACCGGCGTTGATAGCCGGACGGATACCGGCGTTGAACAGGTCGGTCTCAAGGAAAATCTGGCCGTCGGTGATCGAAATCACGTTGGTCGGCACGAACGCGGTTACGTCGCCTGCCTGGGTTTCGATGACCGGGAGCGCGGTCAGCGATCCGGTCTTGCCCTTGACAGCACCCTTGGTGAATTTCTCCACATACTCGGGATTGACGCGGGCGGCGCGCTCGAGCAGGCGGCTGTGCAAATAGAACACGTCGCCAGGATAGGCTTCACGGCCCGGAGGGCGGCGCAAAAGCAGCGATACCTGACGGTACGCCCAAGCCTGCTTGGTCAGGTCATCATAAATGATCAGTGCATCCTGCCCGCGGTCGCGGAAGTACTCACCCATGGTGCAACCCGAGTAGGGCGCGATGAACTGCATCGCCGCCGACTCGGACGCCGTCGCGGCCACCACGATGGTGTAGGCCATTGCGCCGTGCTCTTCGAGCTTTTTCACCACGTTTACGACCGAAGAGGCCTTCTGCCCGATCGCGACGTAAATGCAGATGAGGTCCTTGCCCTTCTGGTTGATGATCGCGTCGATGGCCACCGCGGTCTTGCCGGTCTGGCGGTCGCCGATGATCAGTTCGCGCTGGCCGCGGCCGACCGGCACCATGGCGTCGATAGACTTGAGGCCGGTCTGCACCGGCTGCGATACCGACTGACGGTCAATAACGCCCGGGGCGACCTTCTCGATAACGTCGGTCATCTTGGCGTTGACCGGGCCCTTGCCGTCGATCGGCTGACCGAGCGAGTTGACCACGCGTCCGATCAGTTCGGGGCCCACCGGCACATCCAGGATCCGTCCCGTACATTTAACGGTATCACCCTCGGAGATATGCTCGTATGCGCCAAGAATAACGGCGCCGACCGAGTCACGTTCGAGGTTGAGCGCGAGGCCGAAGGTGTTTTGCGGGAACTCGAGCATCTCGCCCTGCATCACGTCGGAAAGACCGTGGATGCGGCAGATACCGTCGGTCACTGACACCACCGTGCCCTGCGTGCGGATGTCCGCGGAGAGCGCGAGGTTCTGGATCTTGCTGCGGATCAGATCGCTGATTTCAGAGGGGTTCAACTGTTGCATGGTAGGTTCCTTGAGGATTCCTGATTCGTTTCTTACGGCGCTAGTTGTTCAGCAGCCCGGTGGTCATTGCGGCCAGCTTGCCGCGCACCGAGCCGTCAATCACTTCATCTCCGACCACGACACGCACGCCGCCGATAAGATCGCGATCTTCACCGACCTGCGGTTTGATCTTGCGCTTGAAGCGCTTTTCCAGATCGGCCACCAGCGCGGAGAGTTGCGCGGCGTCCAGCGGCATGGCGCTGGTGATCACCGCATCCACCACGCCTTCGCGCGCGTGCTTTAGGGTCTCGAACTGTTCGCGAATCGTAGGCAGCAAAACAAGACGGCCGTTTTCGATCAGGATGTGGATAAAATTCTGCGCATCCTTGGACAGGTCGCCGGCGACCGAAGCAATCAGACCGTACACCTGCTCGGACGAGAACTTCGGATTGCTGATGGCATCCTGCATGTCGCGATCAGCCGCAACGGCTGCGAGCCGCCCCAGCACATCGGACCATGCACCCAGCGCATTCGCCTTGTCCGCCAGCGCAAAAACCGCCTCGGCGTAAGGGCGCGCGATTGTGGTGACTTCCATTGGTCCTAGAGCTCCTGCTTGAGTTGATTCAGCAGGTCGGCGTGCACTTGCGCATTGACTTCCTTGCGCAGGATCTTCTCCGCGCCCGCCACGGCAAGCGATGCAACCTGCTCGCGAAGCTGGGTCTTTGCCGATTGCACTTCCTGCTGGATCTGCGCTTGGGCGGCGGCGATCATGCGATCGCCCTCGGCCTTGGCGTTGGCCTTGGCCTCCTCGACCATCTGGCTTGCGCGCTTTTCGCCCGAGGCAAGAATCTCCTGCGAACGCTCACGGGCATCACGAATGATCACCTCGCTTTGCTTGTTCGCCTCGGCGTAAGCGGACTTGCCGCGCTCGGCTTCCGCCAAACCGTCCGCAATCTGCTTCTGGCGTGCTTCTATCGCGTTGAGCAAAGGCGGCCAAACGAATTTGGCCGAAAACAGGATGAACGCAAAAAATGCGATCCCCTGCGCGAACATTGTCACTGTTAGGTTCATGGTACGTTCCCCGTTACGGGAGCTGCGTTAGCGAAAGTTGGCCAGCAGCGGGTTTGCGAAAGCGAAGAACATGGCAAGGCCCACGCCAATGATGAACGACGCGTCGATCAGGCCCAGCAGCAGGAACACCTTGGCCTGCAGTTGCGGCATGAGTTCGGGCTGGCGGGCGGCGCCCTCGAGGAAGCGGCTGCACATGATGCCCACGCCGACGCAGGCGCCAAGTGCGCCCAGGCCGATGATGAGGCCGATGCCGACGCCGGTGTACGCTTGGATCAGCGCCATCATTTGAAGTTTTTCCATGTTAATTGCCTTCCTTTCAGTTCAAATCAAAACGATTGGGGTAATTGAAGCTAAGCGAGTTAATGCGATTCGTGCGCCATCGCGATGTATACGATGGTGAGCATCATGAAAATGTAAGCCTGCAACGCGACGATAAGAATGTGAAAGATCGCCCATCCCAGACCCAGCAATACAGAGGCGCCGAAGCCGACGAAATAGTCGGCACTCCAGGAGCTGTTGGCCGCCCACATCCACAGCAGCAGGAAGATAATCTCGCCGGCGTACATGTTGCCGAACAACCGCAGCGCATGCGACAGCGGTTTGGATATGTACTCGACCATGTTGAACAGGAAATTAAACACCCAGAGCAGCGGATTGCCGCCAAAAGGCGCGCAGAAGAGCTCGTGGATGAAACCGCCCACTCCCTTGACCTTGATGCTGTAGTAGATCATCAGCAGCCAGACCGAAAGCGCCAGCGCAAAGGTCGTGTTCAGGTCGGCGGTCGGGACGATGCGAAAGCCGTGCTCGCTGATGTGGTGTGTGCCGGCAGCGATGATATCAACGGGCAGAAAGTCCATCGCGTTCATCAGCAGGACCCAGACAAACACCGTCATGGCCGCAGGCGCGATAAAGGCGTGACGCTCGCCGTGAAAAATTCCCTTGACCTGGTCATCGACAAATTCAAAAAAGAGTTCGACGAAGGCTTGGCGTTTGTTGGGTACACCGGCAGTCGCGCCGCGCACGACCCACCAGAGGAAGCCTATGCCAATCACGCCGAGCAGCAACGACACTGCCAGCGAGTCAACGTTGATCATCCAGAACGCGCCCTCACCGACCTGCTTGGTGTCGAACGTGAGGTGGTGGCCTATATATTCGGAAGGGGTAAGCGTGCCTGATGCCATCTTGTTTGGTTATTTGCCAGCTAGTTGTCTAGTTTTCGCGAACAATAATTGCCATGCCGAACATCATTACCGTGACCACGAACGAACCGATAAACGCCAGCGGTACGACATCCTTGTAGATCATCATGACCAGCGCGAGCTGCATGACTATCAGAATTATCTTGCTGGCCTCCGCGCGAAACAGGGTGCGAAGTACTTCTCCTGCGGTGTTGCCCTTGCTCCGCTTTGACGCGAACAAGCCGTACACATAGCCGGATGTGACATTGACGAGCCCCCCCAGCAAGGCAGATAAGGCCGCGTCATGGCCGATCCAGATGCCGCCTACAAGCGCGAGCACAAGACTTGCATACAACTGCCATCTCAAAACGGTGCGGATGGGTTTGTTCTCTAAGCGCAAAGCCATTTTCACCCGCAAGCGAACCGCAAGAGTATAGGTGTCCGATGATTGCCCGTCAAAAAATTATGTGGCACAGCGTCTCACACCCCTTTGCCCAAAAAATTCACCATCTTTACGAAACTTAACCGGCGTATTGGCTGGCGATCCGGATGTCCGCCTTGCCAACCGACTCAATTTCACAGGAAAGCACATCTCCGGGTTTGACCGGGCCGACGCCCTCGGGCGTGCCGGTGAAAATGATGTCGCCGGGGTGGAGCGTATAGAAGCTCGATGCGTATTCGATCAATTTATGCACGTCGTAGACCAGTTTGTCGGTGTTCGAGCTCTGGCGCTGCTCCCCATTGACCTTGATCGACAGCTTGAGCTTGTTCGGATTCGGCACCTCATCTTTGGTGACAATCCAGGGGCCGCATACGGCGTAGGTATCCACCGACTTCCTGAAGCTTGGCAACTCCGGCCCGCGGATGGTCATGTCCAGACCCATGGCATAACCGGCGACATAATCGAGGGCGTTTTCCTTTTTCACTTTATTGCAGGTCTTGCCGATGATGACCGCCAACTCGATTTCGTGGTCGTTGCGGCGCTCTGGCCAGCGCAGCTGGATTTCCTCGCCGAAACCGATCAGCGCGCTGTTGGCCTTGAGGAACAGGCCCCAGTCCCAGATGTTCTTGTTCTTGATCTCGCGGCCATGGGCGATGCCCTGGTCTTTTTCCGACTCGTCAATGTGCGCATGGTAGTTGATGGGGGCGTTGACGATTTTGGTCGGATTGGCCACCGGCGATTTGAACCTGACCGCACTGACCGGCTTTTTGTCCGCGCCTGCCTCGAGCTCGCGCACGCGCGCGATGATCTTGTCGAGATTGGCAATAAGCAAGTCACCCTGGGGCAGCGGCCAGCGCACAGCGGGCAGCAAGTCCAACGCGGCACTCACATCCAGCACCTGATCGCCCTTGATCAGGCCAAGGCGGTCGTCATCGTATCGGCAAAGTTTCATTTCAGTGGCTCACGGTTAAAAAGGAGGCGGCAGAACGGCTGCAAGCATAGTCGAATTTGCGCCGAAAAACCTCGCCCGAATGCTTAAACCTTCGCAACGCGGGCATCACACGGCGATCGCCCTCACAAAGCGCAAACGACCGCTAAAATACCCTGACTTGGCTTGGGGCGCTCCCTTGCGCGTCTTTGCCAAGCACACTGACCTGCGGGCGCTCAGACCCGGCAAAAACTGGAGGGACAACACCATGACTCGTTTCCTGCGATTGATCACGGGCACCATGACCGCTATGGGAATACTCCTGTGCCCCGCAGCTTCGGTCGCCCAGGCCGATTACCCCAACAAACCGATCCGGTTGATCATCGGTTTTCCGCCCGGCGGCTCGACCGATATCGTCGGCCGCATCGTGGCGATGAAGCTGAGCGAGCGCCTCGGGCAACAGGTGGTCGTGGACAACCGCGGCGGCGCCGGAGGCACCATCGGTGCGGAACTAGCCTCAAAAGCAACGCCCGACGGCTATACCCTCACGATAGGCACCACCAGCACGCATGCCGCGGCCGCGGGTGCGTATTCGAAGCTGCCCTATGACCCGATCAAGAATTTCGCCCCGGTGTCATTGGTGGCAATCACACCCTACCTGCTGGTGGTCAACCCGCAAGTGCAGGCGAACTCGCTCGCCGATCTGGTCAGCCTTGCGAAAAGTCAGCCGGGCAAACTCAACTATGCCTCGGCCGGCAACGGCTCGACCACCCACCTTGCGATGGAAATGCTCAAGGACGCGGCCAAGATCAACCTCGTGCACATACCCTATAAGGGCAACGGCCCCGCGGATATCGCGATTCTTGGCGGCGAGGTGCAAGCGGTATTCGGTTCTATGCCCGCGCTACTGCAAAACACCAAGGCCGGAAAATTGCGCGCCCTGGCTGTGGGCACAGCGCGCCGCTCTCCGGCGCTGCCCGATGTGCCGACAGTGGCCGAGCTTGGCTATCCGGGTTTCGAGGCCGCGCTTTGGCTGGGCGTACTCGCGCCGGCCGGAACACCGCAGCCAATCATCGACCGCCTCAATCGCGAACTGACAAGCATTGCCGCGACGCCCGATTTCAGGTCGCTGATGGACAAGAATGGCGCCGAGCCTATCAGCAACACCCCGGAGCAGTTCGCCACCATGATCCGCGCAGAAGTCGAGCGTTACACCAAGGTGGTAAAGGCCATCGGCGTAAAACTGGACTGATCCGTCTTGATCGCCTGGAAAAGCGCGCCCGGCGCGGGTCTTCGGGCATGAAGCCATCCGGGTCGGGCTTGATCATGAGCCGGCCCTTGCACGCCTGAAACGAAAATGGCGAAGCAAGCCTTCTCCGATGGCTTCGCCATGCCTTTGCCTGGGCAGGCGCGCGTACGCCGCCCCGCCTAAGGAAACACTGAACAAGTCCGCGCGTCTGTTGTCATATAGCGAGACGCAAACGGGAGGATTGAGAATGAAACAAATGACGCTGGCGGCGGCGAAAGGATTCGAGGTACATGGAAGAGCAACGCGCAAAGCGGCGTTTCTGGCGCG
>CAMDDU010000048.1:0-32607 GCA_945892985.1 Bordetella parapertussis | reverse complement strand
AACGGAATAGATCGGTAAGTCGTCGAGAGGTAGCCATGCGTAAATCATGCCAGATTTCTTCATGCTCTCGAACCCCGCAAACCCTTATTCCACGCGGCTTTCAGACGATTCACCCATCTATAACACCCACTTGATTTGCAGAAGAGCCTGTTTTACAGCATCGACTCGGCAAGCAATTTCTTCAGTCGATAGTTCTCAAGCTCCAGTCCCGTCAGTCGCTTCGCGTCCGAGACGTTCGTCTGATCTGTTTTGTCACGGTCACGGGTGCTATTTTTTATTTGGATTTGATCGCTAACGCTGAATCGCCAGAAGGGCTCGACCATGAACGATTTCAATGCTGAATATGCTGCGGTTTTACCTACGCGGATGGGGCGCGAGAAGATTAGTCTACTAAAACGTGAATATCTTCAAACGGCAAAGGCATTATCAGAATCAGACGCAAAGAATTTGGTGTCAAGAATTGGTCGACACTACTTTGACGAACTGACTAGAGCCGGGTTCCCGGAAGTTGAGGTGCTTGCCCTACTTCTTGAGAGGGACGGCGCGCAACTTAATGCGTGGCGTCAGGCCGTGGACAGGATTCGGGCTGAGTGTCGGTGAGAATGTCTTTGAACGAAGCCGGATGCGAAATTGGCGGAAGGTGTGTCCGTATAACCGTAGGCGATAACATTTCCTGAATAACTTATACTCATAGGAGAAAAGTCAATTAATAGTTCAACTGAAGTCAATCTCATGCGTTAGAATCCGCTCATACAACATGGGTAGAAAGGTGGGTAGATCATGGCGCGGTTGATCGAGAAGCTCACCCCATTGGGGGTTAGCAAAAAACAAACTCCAGGCCACTACGGAGATGGGGGCGGGCTGTGGCTCCAGATATCCAAATTCAAATCCAAGAATTGGGTCTTTCGCTACACACTGCACGGCACACGGCGTGAAATGGGGCTGGGGGCTACACACACCGTGAGTTTGGCCGAGGCTCGTCAAAAGGCGAAGGAATGCCGCCTGACGCTGCTCGATGGCAAAGATCCCATAGAAGTCCGCGAGACAACCACGCTGGCCGAAGCATTACGCCGCGCCAAGATGATGACGTTCGACCAATGTGCCGCCGCTTACATCGAGGCGCATCGCAGCAGCTGGAAGAATGTAAAGCACATCAGTCAGTGGGAGAACACGATCCAAGTCTACGCCAGCCCCGTGATTGGCAAGCTGCCCGTAACATCGGTTGATACCGACTTGGTAGTTAAAATTCTTAACCCTATCTGGCAGACCAAGACCGAAACAGCGACCCGGCTGCGGGGGCGGATTGAATCAGTGCTCAACTGGGCAACAACAAGCAAATTCCGACAAGGTGACAATCCAGCACGATGGCGTGGTCACTTAGAAAATCTCCTCTCAAGCCCCAATAAAATAGCGAAGGTAAAACATCACCCGGCGCTACCTTGGCAGGAACTTGGCAAGTTTATGGTCGATCTGCGGGAGCGCGAGGGCGTTGCCGCCAGAGCGGTAGAGTTAGCAATTCTCACCGCTACCCGGTCGGGCGAAGTTCGCAATGCAACCTGGGCCGAGTTTGACGCTGGGCTGTGGGTGATCCCGGCGTCGCGAATGAAGATGGGGCGCGAGCATCGCATTCCGCTCCCCACCGCAGCCGTTGAACTGCTAGGGAAGATGCCTCGATTGGGCGATCTCGTTTTCCCCGGTACAAAGAAAGACAAGCCGCTGTCGAATATGAGTCTAACTGCAGTGCTGCGACGCATGGAGCGTAACGACATTACCGTACACGGTTTTCGCAGCACCTTTCGGGACTGGTGCTCGGAGTCTGTTGCCAACTCGTTCCCCCGCGAGGTCTGTGAGCATGCCCTAGCCCACAGTCTCCCGGACAAAATCGAGGCCGCCTACCGGCGGGGGGATTTGATTGAAAAGCGCGCCCTTTTGATGCAAGCATGGGCCGACTACTGCGCGACCATCCAGCCTGTCGCCAAGGTAACGCAAATACGTGGCGCGACAGTGGCGTAAATTATTTTCAAGGGGGGTGCCCTCGTCGATCTGACGAATTCAAATCTTAACCTCACGATCGCATTCCGGCGCATGAGCGCGAGTCCTTGACGGACTCTAAAGAACTGGGGTAACCTTCTTCGCACGTACCTTTTCAGCCGGAAAGGTATAAGTTACCTCTTCGCAAGAGAGGTTCCGCCGATAAAATCGGCGGACGGTATCTGTAGGCGGTCCACGATTCCCACACGCCCGGGACGCGCTACAGAGTCGAACTCAACTCAACTAGAGAGTGTTAACACCCCTCTAGTTGATACGCGCATAACCAAAAACCCGCGCTACATCTAGAGACATCCGAAAGGGTATTCTCTATGACTACAGATCCCCCCCGTTTTCTGCGTCTGCCGCAGATTATCGGTGATCCAGACGCGATCCCGCCTATCCCTCCAATGATCCCTATCTGCGCTACGGCGTGGTGGGGCGGAGTGAAGGCCGGGCGTTACCCAAAAAGCATAAAGCTGTCACCACGGGTGACGGTTTGGCGTGCGAGTGACGTCTTCGCACTAATCAACCAATCAAAGTAAAGCCGGGCAAGCGCGATTTTGCGCCGCCCGGCTCTGGTGACTCTGCTGCTCTGCGCTAGGGCGATTTTACCAGTGCTGCATTGCGACGCAAGCGTCTGTCTGGTTTTCTGAAAAAGGAAAACCTTCATGGAATCGAAACAAAATATTGAAAAATCACTGATAGCCAACGGCGCGGATGCAGATCAGGCATGGGCGCGATTCGCTGAACACCGTGTGATGTGTTTTCAAGGCGCTACCGATACGCGTATAGGCGATAAGCTAGCTAAGATAGGCCACGCAACGGCCTCAGGTCACCGCTGCGGGGACGCCTTCGACATCTACGTTGATTTCAAACTAAATGGCGATTTCACTAAGGCGTTGCAATCACTAGCCCCTCCTGCAACTGTCTTGGATTATTCGGCGCTCGCATCAGCATCCTCTCCCGACACGCTTGGTGAAGGAAAACCTAAAGATATCAGCATTTCTGATATTCAAGACAATCCATCGCTACCCGTAGAGTTCTTAATTGAGGGGATATTGCCTGTGAAGGTAGTTACTTTATTGGCGGGGCATGGAGGAACAAGTAAAAGCATGCTGTCTTTACAAGCTGGTGCCAGCCTCGCCATGGGTCTACCGTTTCTCGGCATGAAATCGCAAAGGGTTAAAGTTCTTGTTTACTCCGCAGAGGACGACAGTCATATCGTCCGCAACCGCCTAGCCACGATTTGTGACCGCATGAAGATCGATCCTAAAGAGTTGGCGAAAAATCTGACCGTGCAAGATGCCAGCGAGGGGGACCCTGTTTTATTCATCGAGAAAAAGGAGAGCGCAATTGTAACTGGTGTGCCTACGCCAGCAATGCAAGATCTGATTCACGCGGTTGCTCGGACAGGTGCGCGAGTCATCATCTTGGATAACTCTTCAGATGTATACGGAGCAGATGAAATTAAACGTGTGCAAGTCAGAGCTTTTATTCGGATGCTGGCGCAGATGGCAAGGAAAGCTAACGCTGCCGTGTTGTTGCTAGCACACGTTGACAAGCAAGCCGCTAAAAGCATCAGCAACGAAGGATACAGTGGTAGTACGGCTTGGAATAATAGCGTTCGGTCGCGCCTGTTTATCAAGGAGGATAAAGAAGGCAGACTAACTATCGAGCACCAGAAATCCAACTATAGCAAAAGAATCGAGTCGATCAGCTTGGTTTTTGACAGGGGATTGGTGGTTTTAGAAGAGGAAAAGTTCGAAAATGTCTCGGATATTTCTGCCTTTAACGCAGTCCGCGAAATTCGCGAAAATACAGTATTGCAAATGCTCCATGAGTTTTATCAACGCGGAGAGTGGATAAGTTCTGCTCAAAGTTCTCCCAATAACGCATACAAGATGCTTCTTAACGAGCAAAGTTATCCGAAGGGGATGTCGAAATCTGATTTGTGGCAGTTGCTGAGAGAGGCGGAAAGGGGTCGGAAAATTTACAAAGAAACTTACAGGAATCACTCTAGGCATGATGCTCAACGGTGGTGCGTCAACTCTGCGGCAACTGTGCGTCAACTTGATAGCCAGAGCGGTCCCGAGTGAGGCGCGCCCTGCGGCGCGCCGCGCTGGGGGGTATGGGGGGGCGCGCGCCGCGCGCGCCTGCCGCACACAGTCCTCGCTGGCGAGGCGACTGCGGTGACTCTGTTTGGGAGTTAGCGCAATTTTTAACTAGTCCAGCCCCCCGTCTGATAATTCGGAACTCAACTTCAATGGCTAGCACCTCAAATATCGTAAAGAGGTAATTATGAACAGTTTGAACGCGCGATTGGATAGGCTAGAAAGTTCTTTCGGAATTGGTAACACCGACATAACCATCTTCATCGACTTCCCCGGCGGTTACTTAACCGGGGTAAGGGTCGGCCAGACCGTGGTTAAGCGCCCTCCAGATGAGCCAGAGGCTGTGTTTATTAGTCGAATGCATTCTGAGCATCGGCAGGCCGGGACCAATGCCGTGTTATTGATTGGAGAGCGCGCATGAATTCCGACACTACAGACCTGCAAACCATTGACGGCACTACCGGAAAGGTTGTCCCTACCTCAAGGCGGATTGACCTATCAAGCCTGCGCGACGTCCGTCTGGAACTGGCAGCCGTCTATCGGCTCATGGACTCTGGCAGCATACCTTCGCAAGAGGGTACCCGTCGGGCTTACGTGTTGAAGATGATTGGTGATGTCCTGGTCTCCGCAGAACTGGAGCGCAGGATCATTGAGCTGGAGAACCAGCAGCCCCGTCCGGGCAGCGGTCGTAGAGCGCGGCAAGCGCAGAACATGGCGGAGCCACTTATGAATGTTATTGGCTCTTAAGAATGAATCGCCTCAAGTCATTTGATGACGGCGATTTATTTAAGACTTAATTCTAGCGCCCGGTCCACTAATTTTCCGGGTTTTATTGCTAATGCCTTGGCAATTTTCAGGATCAGGATAAGGTTGGGGATATGCTCGCCGCGCTCTATTTTTCCCATATGCGATCTCTCTACTTGGGCAAGATTAGACAAGTGTTCCTGCGAATAGCCTAAAGATAATCGGCATTCTCTTGTAGCAATCCCAAAGCCAAGCGCTAGATCGGGATCAAATGTCCTGGACCCAGCCGGCCTCCCTAATTTCACCTTCGCCTTTTGCATTGACAAAAGGATGGCAAGAGGGGAGACTTTTAACCACGTTAAATTTAACCCATTCGGGAAATTTAAGCGGTGCTATGAAACTTGGCAGAGATTAATGAAGCAAGGACTTCAAGAAGTGCTGCGCATTGTCAAACTCATCTTCGAAGACTACCCACGTTCAAGCTTTATTCTTCTGTTTGTGTTGATGATGCTGCTTTTCGCCATTGGTGTATGGGCGGGGACCACTCCTGAAGTTTGGATATACAGCGCTTGGATGTCCTGTTTGCGGTGGGCTGCAAGGGACCCGATCCCCGCGCTAATCGTCTTGGCGGCGGCTTTTGCGATAGGTTTCGTCTATCTGACCAACACGAGCGACCGTACAGTCGCTTCGCGTCGGGTGTTTATTAATGCTGGAGGGGTTGCGATCTTTGTTGTCACGTTTATGGTGATCTTCGGGGCAATCGGATTGACGGGGTTCTATTTAATTACGTCGGGCGGAGGTTGGGTCGGCATGGGGGAGAAAACGATCGAAAACACCCTCGTGGTCATAGGCGTTTTGGTAGTGTACCCACTTGGCTACCTCGCATTTACAGTTGCGGGAAAAATGCTAACCCTGATCACCAATATCGCTGCTTTATTTTTAAAAGAATAGAGTCGATAGTTTTTTTACCAAATAGGCAGGCGGAACACGATGAAGCCTCGTCCAACCTCCGCATCGAGTCTGCCCGTTAACTGATGAAGGTCGGCGCGGGTGCTGCACGATGGACTTGCATAACCCACAATAGCGATTGATAAGAGTTCTATTGATGTCATTTCCGGTATGGCCGCAAGCGTGCGGCCTCATTGGGCTGAGGCGGGCTAAATGTCTACAGACCTAGAATCCAAACTGGCGTGGGTCCTCGAAAAGACTTTGGGGAAACTCGCGGACGAAGAAACAGGAGAACTGTCTGAAGAGGATGCTTTGCGCGTGAGTCGAACGATTCGGGAGACTCTTGCGCTTGATGATTGTTGGTTAAATAGCAGAGAGCCGTATGTCATAGCTGACTTTATTTGCCAGAATGTTGAGGGTCGTTCGATGAGCGCCGCCGCTCGGTTGGTAGATTCTCTTACCGATCAACAAGTAGCCGACCTTATGTGGGGGGACGTGTTTCAGGCTCTGCAGGCAGGTCAATACAAGGACATTGATGGGTTGGCCAACGAGAATTATCTGGAAAAAAATGCCCCGCAGGCAGCCGCAATTGCGACCACTATTGTCGATGGCGCGATCGCCAGTCTTGCAGCGATGACCGACTGCCGCAAGCCAGGTGGTGACTCCGGGCTGGTAAATTTGTGGGAAGAAGTCTGTGTTCAGATGCAAGGCGAGAAGTCGTTGCTCTGGGATGGCTATCTCGATACGATCAATTCTCTTCTTTCACCATCGGTAGACGCCCTTAACCCCGATGAGAAACATTCCTTGTGGCTTGCGACAGATGGCGGGTGGGAATGGCAATTTGACGAAGATCAGCGTGAGGCGGACCCGCTTGCGTTCAATACTGAGGAAATGGTCGATTCCCTGAAAGATCAGCTGCTGGCGAACGCAGGGGAGTTTAGAAGCACGAATATCCGTAGTTTTCTCGGTGGGGTGGTTGCGGCCGATTGAAGTTGGTCAGGGAAAATCTTGTAGGGTCAAGAAACAGGAAACTCTTGGTAGTTTGGTCTTTTCGGAGTCCGAACTTTCCGCGATACCCACTGCGGTTCGCCATGAGGGGACACGGTCGTTCCTCAACTGGTTCGCCTGCGCGGTGGGCGGATGCAGGCACGAAGCGGCCGACCATCCAGTGGCACGAACAGGGCCTGAACAAACTGCTGCGCGACACACTCGCCCCCGAACGCGAACTGGAGGCTGTATGAGCCAAGACGGCCGCGCCGGCCTCACCACCAAAATCCCCATGACGTTTCGCAGGCGTGCCGGCAAGGCCGTGATCGTGCTGCCCAACGGACAGCGTGCCATCGAGCGCCGTGAAGCGCTCATTGACAACACCATGGTCAAACTCATTGCGCGCGGCCACCGCTGGCATCGCAAACTGTTCGACGGCACCCACGCCTCGATCGCGGACATAGCCAAATCCGAGAACATCAACCCATCGTTTGTCAGCCGCATCCTGCGCTTGGCCTACCTGTCGCCGACCCTTGTGGAGGCCATCCTAGACGGGAAATACCCAGCGCACCTCACAATGAAAGACCTTATGGAGCCGTTTCCCATGGAGTGGGAGCGGCAGCGGGAGCACTTTTTCAGCCGCGGCAGTAGCGTTTAAGGCGGCTGAGTCGGGAGGAGGGACTCGAACCCCCGCAGTGTTAACGTCCACAATTAGGCTCCATCTACATCCACCCCGCAGGGCAAACCCATCATCGAGGAGTTGCAACAGGCCGCCTGAGCCGTCCGCCAAGTGCCCTGTAGAGGGCGCAAATCGGCTCCGGGCTACGCCCTGCGCCGCTTCGCGCCCTCTACAGAAAAAACGGACAATTCATGTGCTACAGAACCGGACAAGTCTAAAAACCCCCGACAGCGCGATACGGCAATACCATCGCCAAGCTCACCGGCAAGCGCGTCTGTGGCTTGCATCACACTGAATGGTCCATGGATGTCATTGAGCGCTGAAAGCCTGCTGGATTATTCAGGCGTCCGGTTCTGCCGGTGTGTGGAGGCCACGCTCCAGCTTGATACCCTTGATGACTTCCTTGAGTGCGCCTGACAGCGGTAGGCTGATTTTCGCGCGGTCGGCTTCCTTGAGCACAATAGTCATGTCCTTTTCCGCCCAGGGTACGGGTTTGTCTTCGGCGCGTGTCGCAAGAGACCAATTGTTCGAACTGCTGGCGATCAGTGCCGGGCGCAAGGCTTCCGGGTCAACGCCTACGCTCTTCGCCAGCTTGAGGCCTTCGTAATTGATTGACATGCAGGCCCACAATATCTGGTTGTTGACCATTTTTCCAACCTGACCCGCACCTATTTCGCCGATATAAAACACACTGTCGGAAAAAGTTGACAATACCGGTTTGCAAGCCGCGAACACGTCGGCCTTGCCCCCGCCCATGACCAGCAGCTTCCCGTCTTCGGCTGCGGCTTCGCCGCGGCACAGCGGGATGTCGATAATTTCGAGTTTGCTGTCCTTCAGGCGGCTGGCCATCTTTTTCATATTGTGAGGAGCGATGGTGGAACCGACGCCGACGATGGTGCCAGGCTTGGCCGTGCTGACGATACCCTCGGTGCCGAACAGGATTGCCTCCACCTCCGGATCAAAGCCGACCAGGATGATAATGAAATCGCTGCTCGCCGCTAATTCCTTAACGGAGGCTGCCGCAGGGATGTCCGCTTGTTTTGCCAACGCTACGGCCTTGGCCGATGTGTCATAGCCGATAACTTCGTAGCCATTGGCCTTAATGTGGCGGGCAATGGGATTGCCCATTTTACCCAAGCCAATAATGCCCACGCGGCGGATGTCACGATGTTTGTCCACTTGAAGTGTCTCCTGACGGTTTCGATTGTGCGATTTGTGCGATTGTGCGATTTGTGTTTACTCAGGCGGCCCAGGTGGCCAACGCGCCGCCATCAACGCGAATGTCCTCACCGGTGATGAAGCAGGCTTCATCGGAAACCAGGAACAGCACGGCGTTGGCGTGGTCCTGCGGGTTGCCCAGCCGGCCGAGAGGGATCTCCCCGAACGCGCGCGTTGTTGCAGCGATTTGCTGGCCCACCGAGTTGCCCGTCTTGGTCGGCGATACCGAGCAGACGCGAATCTTGTGCGGCGCCAATTCTACCGACAGCGCACGCGTGAAGTTGAGCACTCCGCCCTTGGACGAACAATAGGCAATCGCGCCGGCACGGCCGCGGTGACCCGAGGTCGAGCCGATATTGATGATGACGCCGGCTTTTTTTGCAGCGACCAGCCGTTCAGCCACCAATTTGCTGACGATGAACGGACCCGTCAGCGTGACATCGATGACACGCCGCCACTCATCGACGGACATGTTGAGCGCCGTCTTGTTGATGGTCATGGCGGCGTTATTGACCAGCGTGTCGACGACGCCAAAGGTTTTCTGCGCGTTGTTGAGTATCTCGGCGATCTGCTCCTCATTAGTAGTGTCACCGACCGCGGCCATAGCCTTGCCGCCAGAATTGGTGATTTCGTCCGCCACGCTCTTTGCGACATCAGGATTGAGGTCGTTGCAGACCACGGCGGCACCGGCCTTAGCCAGCGTCTTGGCAATTGCCTGGCCGATGTTGACTCCTGCGCCGATGACCAGCGCCACGCGTCCTGTCAGATCATGCATCTTTATTACTCCTTCGTTGCTTCAATGTACGTTCGAATACGGTAACGACCGGCAAGATCTCCGCCCCGTTTTCCGCAGTTGCCAGTTTTAGAAATCGGAACAATATTAGCCGCGCGACCCGATGCATAACAATATCGATTCAACAATCGGGAATACTGCGGCGCAGCATCCGATGCTCGACTGGTGACGCTCGACGCACCGTCCCAAATTGCCGCCCGAAGTAACCCCAGGGTAACCAGGGTAACGATTGTTCAATCGATATTGAAGCTGTCCTTGCTGAGCGCTTAAGATACGCATGCGCCAATTCATTTATTAAGGCTTTGTAAAATGACTAGCTACATCGTTTCCACCGACACTGGCGGCACTTTTGTCGATGCCGTCATCTGGAACAGCGACACTGGGCGCGCGCTCGTCGGCAAGGCTTCAACGACGCCGAGCGATCCGGCGTCCGGCATTCTTAGCGCCATTAAGGCGGCAGCGGAGCTTGGCGGCCTGACCTTCGAAGCGGTGCTCAAGGATATGGTTCTGTTTTTGAACGGAACCACGGTCACCACCAACGCGATGATTGAACGCAAGGGCGTTCGAACTGGAATGCTGACCACGGCCGGATTTGAGGATACGCTGTCGATCGCCAACGTCATCGGACGTACCGCCGGCCTGGACGAAGTCGAGCTCCTGGACTATCGACACACGGACGCACCACTGCCGATCGTGCCTGTCAACCTGGTACGCGGTGTGATCGAGCGCATTGATGCACAAGGCGGCGTCGTCGTCGCGCTGGATATGGAATCGGTCAAGAAAGCTCTGGACGCGCTGATGGAGCAGGGAATCGAAGCCCTCGCTATCTGCTTACTTTGGTCGTTCCGCAATCCGTCACATGAGCGGCAGATCCGCGACCTTGTCGCCAAGCGCTATCCTCAGCTCTTCACCGTTGCATCCTGCGATCTGGTGCCGGTGATTCGCGAGTACGAGCGTGCCAATTCCACCGCCATCAATGCCTTCCTTGGGCCGATTTTCGAACACTACGCGGCCGGGTTGCGTGCCCGGTTAAAGCAAAACGGCCATACACGGGAACCGCTGATCATGCAGTCAGTCGGGGGGCTTGCTTCAGCGGAGCAGATTCAAAGGGTTCCAATCTCGACCTTGTTTTCCGGTCCGGTAGGCGGTGTGGTTGGCGGCCTCAAACTCGGCGAACTTATCGGTGAGCGCAACGTGATTACTACCGACATGGGGGGTACTACTTTCGACGTTGGCTTGATCCTTGATGGCCATCCATTGCTTGCGCCTACTACCATCATTGAGCGTCAGATCGTCTGCATTCCGACTGTCGAATTAGTCAGCGTTGGCGCGGGTGGGGGGAGTATCGCCCAGGTCAACGAAGTGGGTGTGCTTCAGGTCGGACCGAAGAGCATGGGGTCGACCCCGGGTCCGGCGTGCTACTCCCGCGGCGGCACGACGCCCACCGTCACCGACGCAGATGTCGTGCTCGGCTACATCGATCCAGACTATTTTCTAGGTGGACGGATGCGTATTGATCGTGACCTTGCAACCAAGGTCATCCACGACAAGGTGGCGGTGCCCCTGGGGATGGATGTAACTGATGCGGCGGCGGCCATTTACGAAATAGTCAACGCGAAAATGGCCGATCTCATCCGGCGTGTGACGGTAGAGCGCGGCAATGATCCGCGTGATTTTGCCATGCTCGCGTTCGGTGGATGCGGGCCTACACACTGCACCGGCTATGGTCCGGATATTGGTGTGCGGCGGCTGATTGTTCCTGTGGCTGCGACGGCCTTTTCTGCCTATGGCATTAGCCAGTCGGACCTGCGGCACAGCGTTGTGCAGACGTTCTCCGGGGAGTTGCGCGATTCGAGCGGTAAGATTCCTGCCGGGTTGGACGCGAGGCTCAGCGTTTTGTACGCAGAGCTGCTTGCCCGTGTCAGTGAGCAATTGAAGCGGGACGGCGTCAAGCCGGAAACAGCCACGATAACGCTGGGTGCCGACTTACGCTACCAGAACCAGATCCACGAGATCACGGTGCCGGTCAGTCGTAAGCTTCCGCTTGATGAAACCCAGCTCAGGGAGTTGATCGCTGGGTATCGGCAGATCTACGAAAAACGCTATGGTGAGGGCTCCAGTTCCCCGACCACGAGGATAGAACTGGTCAACCTGCGTGTTGACGCTGTCGCGCCAACTTCGGTGTTGGCAATTGTCAAACCGGAACTCCCGCAGGACTCGCGGCCTGATGCGGGCCTGCTTGGCGAGAAATCGATCTATCGCCTGAAGGCGCGCAGATTCGAACCGATGCCGGTGTATGCGTGGGAAAAGATGGACGTCGGGCAGTGCGTGGCGGGACCTGCGCTGATCGTGTCCTACGGAACGACCATTCCCCTCCACGACGGCCAGTCGCTGACGGTTGATTCCTATCGCAACATCATCGTTGAGTTTCCGAGGTTTGAAGCATGAGCACGCCGCGTAAAGAAGTCAGGTCCGCCGCCAATGACATGGCAACGGCTACCCCGAACCGTTTCAAGCCGAGAACCGATCCGGTTACTTTTGAGGTCCTCCGGCATCGCCTCTGGCAGATCAACGATGAACAAGGCAAGACAATCATAAGTGTGTCCGGGTCTCCGGTGGCATCAGAGGGCAACGACTTCAACGTTGCACTGACCAACGCCGATGGCGAGATTGTTGCTGTCGGCCCTTACATAGTGATTCACGTCAGCGCCATCTCGATGGTGGTGCGCAACGCCATAGCGATGTTTGGCAATGACGGGATTTGCGAAGGGGACATGTATTTGTGCAACGATCCATGGTTAGGCGCTGGCCATCAAAACGATGTCAGTGTCATCCAGCCGGTGTTCTGGAAAGGAGAGCGCATTGCCTGGACCGCCTCGGTGATTCACCAGGTGGACGTAGGAGGGCCCTATCCAGGCAGTTGGAACCCGAAGGCGCGTTCGGTATTCGATGAGGCACCGCGCTATCGGCTGTTGCGGGTCGTCAGGGGAGGCAAGCTGCAACCTGAGGTGGTCGAAACGTATTTCGCCAATTCGCGGTTTCCCACCTTGGTCGAGCTTGACCTGCGCGCCCAAGTGGCGGCGGCCAACGTCGCGCGAGATCGGATTGAGGGGCTAATGCGTCGCTATGGCGCTGCTGTTGTCAAGGACTCGTTCGAGGACAGCCTGGACTACTCGCAAATGCTGTTTCAACAGCGCCTGCGCGGGCTTCCCGACGGGGAATGGTATGCCGAGGACTATCTCGATCATGATGGTCATGACGAGAAGGTTTACACGGTGTGCTGCCGCTTGCATAAACAGGGCGACAAACTTACTTTTGACTTTAGCGGCACCAGCGTGCAAGCGCCAGGATTCATCAATTGCACCGAGAGCGGCGCCTACGCCGGGGTCTATGGGGCCGTCTATCCCTATCTTTGCAGGATGATCCCGTGGAATGCCGGTGTCCTTAGGCAAGTCGAACTGAAGATCGACGCGGGCACGGTACATCACGCCACCTTCCCGGCGCCGGTCGGCTTCGGCGTGGTTCATGCTTCCTGGACGACCATGAATGCGGCGGCGCTGGCCATTGGAAAAATGCTGACGAGTTCTGCCGATACTGAAAACGGCGCGATGGCGGTCTGGTCGGGGTCAACCTTCGTCTATAACCTGTTCGGCGAACACGCCGGCGGCGAGCGTTTTGCCACGATGTTGCTCAGCTCCGACCTTCAGGGCTGTGGAGCACGCTCATTTGCCGATGGCTACGATGTTGGCGGGAAGCTGAACGCACCACGAGCCAAGGTATCGAACATCGAGTCAATTGAGGCGAGCTATCCGGTAATGTACCTGTATCGGCGGCGGGTGCCCGATTCGGGCGGAGCGGGCAAGTGGCGCGGGGGCGTGTCTGCAGAGGTGGCATTCACCCCGCGGCATGCGCGTCACATTGACCTGACGGTCAACACACTCGGGACCGCCGTGTCGTCTACCAACGGACTTGCCGGCGGCTATCCAGGTGGCGGCGTGACGGTGGCGCTCAAGAAACGCAGCGACATAGTGGCGCTTTGGCAGCGTGGGCGATTACCTCTAAATATCGAGGATTTGGCGGGGGAGACGAGCATGCTTCCGGGTAAGTGCGCATTCTCGCTCGAAGACGGTGACGTGTTTGTTGCGATACCGCACGGCGGCGGCGGTATTGGTGACCCGCTGGACCGGGATCCGGTGCTGGTGTTGCATGACGTAATCGAGGGCGCAGTATCACGCGAATTGGCCGGCAGCATGTATGGCGTCGTGTTTGCTGCAGACAGCAGCGTAGACTCCGCCGCAACTTTGCAGGCCAGAGCGGCGATACGCGCACGGCGCTTGAGCGAAGCCAAGCCGGCAGAAAAGACCGCAGCGCTGCGTCCTCCGGCAGTGTCCTACGAAGTGATGCCGATGGGGCCCTACCTGGTTGGTGCCGACGGTATTTTCTGCGGCGGCTGCAAGGGATTGCTGAGCGCCGATGCCGGGGAGGTCAAGGCTTATCTGCCGCATCAGAGGCAGCATCTGGCCGAGGCCGGACCATGGGTTGCCCGCCGATGGTCTGGTGACAGCCCATGGTTCGACCTCTGGAAATATTTCTGCCCGCACTGCGCCCAACTGCTGGCCGTCGAACAACACCAGCGCGGCGAGGACAAGCATTGGGAAGACTATCGCGTAACTGTGCCGGCACCACACCTTAAAGAGGGAGATTATAAATGAGTCTGAAAAAACACCCGTTTGGCTGGCGCCGGCGGATTGGTCTTTCCAGCCCGACAGTAATCGAGATGATTTCCTATGATTTTTATCGCCTGGCACCGGCCGGCGTGGATCTGTGCGCTGTTACCAGCAACATCGAATTCTGGGACAAAGATCATTTCACGCGCTCGCTTGATGCCGTGCTCGAATCGGCGGCGTATCTTGCTTCCCGGAATGTCGATTTCATATTACATTGCGGCATGCCGCTGGTTACCACTCGCGGCAAGGGCTTTGAGGATGAATTGGTCAGGCAGATCACCGAAAAAACCGGCTTGGGGGCAACCACCAGCATACGTTCGGCGATCAGGGGCTTGCGGCACATAGGTATTCGCAACGTCGCAATAGCTTCCCCTTATCCGCAGGAGTTGCACCAGTCGGCAGTGACATTTCTCGGGGAAAGTGGTTTCAACGTGGTGGCTCACGGCAGTCTCGACGTTCCGTTCAAAGCGTTGCAGGATGCCAGTCCCGAACAAATTTACGCGCACGCGAGACGTGTGGTGAAAAACGCATCCGCTACGGTAGAAGGCATCTACATCCCCTGTAATCAGTGGGCGGCCGCGGATGCGGTGCCGCTGATTGAGGCCGATCTCGGAATCCCGGTCGTGACCGGCGCGCACGCCGATTTCTGGGAGGCGTTCCGTTCGGTGGGTTTGCGCGATGTAATCGAAGGTCACGGCGTGCTGATGCGCTCGCTTGCCGACATGCCGCGCTGACCCGGGATACCGGTATTCCGGTTTGCGAAAGGGCGTTGGCGGTCACGCGAAGAATTTGAAGAAATGGCCACGGCCCGATCGTAGCGACGAGAGTGGTGGTGTGAGCCGAACCAAAGAGGAGAGAAAGATGCATTCGATTCTGAAGCGCTGCGTGGCAGTCTTGATTATTGCAACAGCGGTGATCTCAACAGCATGGGGTCAAGCCTACCCAAGCAAGCCGGTCAAGCTGATTGTTCCCTATCCTGCAGGTGGCAGCGCCGATACGCTGGCGCGGCTGATCGGACAGAAGCTATCGGAAATTTGGGGTCAGCCGGTCGTTGTCGACAACAAACCAGGGGCCAACGGGATCATTGGTACTGATCTTGCGGCGAAGAGCCTGCCGGACGGCTACACCCTGTACGTCGGAACGGACGGCCCGATCAGCATCAACCCTAGTCTTTACGCCAATATGCCGTACGACTGGAAGAAGGATTTCGTCCCGGTCTCACTGATGGCCGTACTTAACCAGATTTTGGTTGTTCACCCATCGTTGCCGGCAACGAGCGTTCAGGAGCTGGTGGCACTGGCCAAGAGCAAGCCTGGGCAACTCAACTACGCGTCAATGGGCAGGGGCAGCTCACCTCATCTGGGCGCGGAGCTGTTTAAGTCTGTCGCTGGAGTCGACATCACTCACGTACCCTACAAGGGATCGGCGCAAAGCATTACCGGTCTTTTAGCGGGGGAGGTCTCGTTATTCTTCGTTGGAATTTCCACTGCGGCACCGTTCGTGAAGGCCGGCAGGCTTCGCGCGCTGGCCGTAACGTCCAAAAAGCGGTCTGATGCGCTGGCCGATGTGCCAACGTTTGTGGAGTCTGGTCTGCCAGACGTTGAGTTGGGCATCTGGTTCGGGTTGTTCGCGCCGGCCGGAACGCCGCCCGCTGTGATTTCCCGGCTTAACACGGATATAGCGAAAGTCCTAGACCTTGCGGAGGTACGGCAGGCGCTGGCGTCGCGCGGGTTTGAGCCTCGCGGGAGTTCCCCCGAGGAATTTCGCGAATTGATCCAGAAAGATCAGAACCGCTGGGCCGCGCTGATTAGACAGTTGGGGATTAAGCCTGAGTGAAATTCGATTGAAGCTGCGCTGTACCCGAACGCCCGATTTGCCGCATCTTGATGTCGCCTTATCTATTCGACTTTCGCACCCGAGTCGCGAATGACCCTGGCCCATTTTTCGGTATCCGATTTCATCAGTGCGAGCATGGCTTCAGGCGTGCTGCCCAGAGGATCGAGTCCCTGATTCTGCAGGTTGGTCCGGAATTCCCGGTTCGCAACCGCTTTTGCGACTTCTTGTGTGATGCGCTCGGTCACGCGTACCGGGCTATTTGCCGGGGCAAGCAGTCCGAACCACGCACTCAGTTCAAACCCCGGCACGCCCGCCTCCACCATGGTCGGTAACTGGGGGGCCAGCCCCGAGCGCTCGGGCGAGGTTACCGCGAGAAGTTTCAATTTGCCTGACTTTGCCTGTGCCAATGCGGATGGCATGCCGGTGAACATGATTGAGACGGCTCCCCCAAGCAGATCGGCCATCGCCGGGGCGGTACCCTTATAAGGGATATGCGTGATGCTGATTCCAGCGATGGATTTGAAGAACTCCATACCCAGGTGTTGCTGCGTTCCGCTGCCAAGCGATGCATAGTTAAGTTTTCCGGGGTTGGCCTTGGCCAGTGCGATCAGTTCAGTAACACTGTTTGCCGGTACCGAGGGATGGGCGACGAGCACCAGGCCGACCTTGGCAAGTACGCTGATCGGGCTGAAATCACGGTAAGGGTCGTAGGGAAGCTGGCGATAAAGATTGGGGTTGACGACGAGGTTGGTGTCCACTGCGAGAAGCAAGGTATAGCCATCAGCCGGTGCCTTTGCGACCAACTCGGCAGCGATGATGCCGTTCGCGCCAGGCCTGTTGTCCACTACCACCTGCTGTCCCATCGATTCGGCCAGTCTCTGGGCCAATTGGCGCGCCACGAGGTCGACCGCGCCGCCTGGAGGTTGCGGTAGCACCAGCCGTATCGGTTTCGAGGGATAGGTGTCCTGCGCCGACGCGACAGACACCACGTTAAACAGGAATACGACAAGTAAAACGGCAAGACTGCGTTGCCAGTGCAAGCTAAAATGTTGATGCATGGTTGCCTCCTCATTTATGGGACTTCTTTTGCCATCATAAAAAGCCGGAAACTATTCTTCAATATTGATCGGACAATCAACAATCGGACAATCGGCTATCGCCGAGTCCGACCAGTGAGAACCGCAAGGAGGAGATCATGCCGATCAGTAAGCTTACCATCGACAGCACAGCAGATTACCTTACCAGCAAAGAGGCGATCGCAGTCCTCGCAATAAAGGCAGAAACTTTCTATACCTACGTCGGCAGAGGCTGGATCCGCCGTATTCCCCACCCGGATGGCAAGCATAGTCTGTACTCGCGCGAGGATATAGAGCGTATCCGTGCACGCAGCACTGCGCGTTCAGGTCATTCTGCTGTGGCCGCCTCGGCGATGCACTGGGGGGCGCCAGTCATTGAAACAGCCATCACCGAACTGACCTCTGCCGGGCCCAAGTATCGAGGCAGACAGGCCGTCGATCTGGCGGTCTCCGGTTGTCCGTTCGAATCAGTGGCTGAATTGCTGTGGCGTGGCGAATGGACCGGAGAGCCAATCCGGTGGCCGACGGTTCCGCTGCCCTTTTCGCCCGACAAAATTGTTCACGCCATCGAGGGTTTGGATCCTGGACAGCAAATCATGGAGGTGCTGTCCCTGGTTACGCTGCAGTTTTGCATTTTGACAAAGAAGGATAAGCACCTTGCCAGGCCAGTGGCAGGTCAAGGGCGAATGGACGTGGCCAACTTTGGGCTTGCGCGCAGGATCATTGCTGCTTATTCTGGATGTCTCGGCTATCTGTCCCCGAAGGGCAGCTTCGTAGCCGGCGAGCCAGGAGAATCCCTGGCCGCGCACATTGCGCGAGCTACTTCGAGCGAATGGACGCAACCAGCGCTGGGCGCGGTCAATGCTGCATTGATTGTGGTAGCCGACCATGAATTGGGCACGTCGACTTTCACGGCAAGGCTCGCGGCGTCGACGGGCGCAGACTATTTTTACTGCCTGGGTGCCGCACTTTCTACGCACACCGGCGGAAATATCCGCGCCCATTGCGACGACATAGAAGACATGGTGCACGAATGCCATGATCGCGCCGCTTTTCGCAAACGGATGGAGGCATTGCAGCAGACAGCGCGGCGCATGCCGGGCTTCAACCACCCGTTTTATCCAAAGGGCGACCCGCGGGCGCTCTATCTCCTCGATATGGCGCGGAAATTGGGAGAAGGCAACCGGCGTCTTGAGTTGATATTTGAATTTGTAAATGAAGCGGCGACCGGCTTGCGCGCTTATCCGAGCATTGCGATCGGCCTTGTTGCCATTAGCTGCGCCATCGGACTTCCCAAACGATCCGCTGGGGTGCTCTGGGTGATAGGCTGGACAGCCGGCTGGTCTGCGCATATTTTCGAGCAATCGATGGCAAGCCACATGATGCGACCGCGCGCGAAGTACATTAAGCACTCTCCCCTGTTCCGGGACGACCAGTCATCATTCGAAACCTGATAAAGTGCACTGTTTTCTCATAGCGGATAAACCAACCGAACAGGAGCAGAACTTTGGCTGAAGGTATAACAGGATGGCGATTGCACATTGGGGCAATTTTCCCGACACCGGTACCACCGCGGTTTGTGCGGGAATTCTATGCAGTGGTTCCTGACGGAGTGGATGTCACGACCGTCAGTCTCGGCATAGAAAAGCTTGCCGACAGCGACATGGATGGGGCGTTGAAGGACGCCGAGCGCGCCGCCAGGCAATTGGCAAACTTTGACGTCGACCTAGTCTATTTTCTTGGTGTGCCTCCCATCGTTCGCTCCAGCAAGGGCTTTGATAAAGTCCTGATAGAGCGCATGTCTCAGGCATCGGGGCTCCCGGCTATTACCGACATTACCGCCGTGATGGACGCCATGCGCAGCATGAACCTGAAGACTGTCGCGATGGCCACACCGTTTCAGCCGCCGATGAATGATCTGATCAAGCAATACCTCCACGCCGAGGGAATTGAGGTCATCCACATGGACGGGCTTGGTATCGTTCGTAACGTCGAGATACGCCGCCTGCCTATCCCGGTGGAGTATTCATTCGCGCGCAAGACGTTTTCCGAATCGAAGCTGAAGCCTGATGGTTTGTATATCCCCTGCGGTGGATGGGGAAGCATACATAACATCGCACCACTGGAGCAGGATCTGGACACCACTGCAGTAACCTGGATGAACGCGCTCATATGGTCTGCGATGAAATGCCGTGGCATCAGCCATCCAATAAAATCCTATGGAAAACTCCTCGCCTCGGTTTGAACGATGGCCGCGGCTGCGCCCTGGTCAGGAGCCCATGAAAAGCTTCACCCCGATCAGGGATACCGCAGGCACGTAGGTGATGATCACCAGCGCGATCAGGTACAAGCCGACAAAGGGAATAATGCCGCGGTAGATGGTGTTGAGCGGCAGACGCAGCACCGATTGCGCGACAAAAATATTGATACCGAAGGGCGGGTGAAACAGCCCGATCGCCAGATTGACCATGACGACGATGCCAAAGTGCACGGTATCGATGCCGGCGGCCTTGACGATGGGCACCAAGAGCGGCGTCAGGATCAGGATCGCCGACAGCGGATCGACCACGCAACCGACCACCAGCAGCAACACGTTAAGCGATGCAAGAATCATCCATTGCGACAACTGCAGCGACTCAATCCAGGACACCAGCGCCATGGGCACCTGGTTCACCGTCAACAGCCAGGAATAGACGCTGGCGCAGGCGAGAATGATCAGAATCTGCGAGGTGAAAAACACTGTAGATGCCGCCGCCTCGACCACTGATTTCCAGGGGATGTCGCGGTAAATGACGCAGGTCACGAACGCGGCATAGACGCAGGCGATGCCGGCCGCCTCGGTCGGCGAGAAGATGCCGCCGTAAATCCCGCCTAGAATGATGACCGGCGCGCCCAGCGCCCAACTGCCGTGCAGCAGCGACGCGAGGAACACTTTTATCGAAAAAGCCTGCGTCGTGCCAAGCTTGTGCCGCCTGGCGTACCACGCCACGTAGATGGCGATGATGCCGGCGATCAGCAGCCCGGGGAGGATGCCGGCCGCATACAGGCGGGGCACCGATTCTTGCGCCGCGGCACCGTAGACGATCATCGGGATGCTCGGTGGGATGATGATATCGATCGCGCCTACGCTGGTAATAAGCCCGGCCGAGAACTTGATCGGATAGCCGGCGCGATTCATCGCCGGCAGCATGATCTTGCCAACGGTCGCCACGGTAGCGGAGCTGGCACCGGAAATGGCGCCGAAGATGGCCGAGGTGCCCACTGTGGTCAGCCCCAGGCTGCCGCGCGCGCTACCGACCCCTGCCTGCACCACATCGACGATGCGCTTGGCGACGGTGCCTCGGCCCATCAGCTCACCCGCATATAAAAAAAACGGAATGGCTAGCAGCGGAAAAGTGTTGATGGCCCCAAACATGGTCTGGTGCAGCACCGCGAACGGGATGTGCATGAACAACATCAGCGTCACCGTCACCGTAGTCAGCAACACTAGGTAGATCGGGAAGCCGAGCAGCAACAGCAGAAACGGCACTACGCCTAAGGCGAAACTCATTGTAGCCCCTCCGCGCTTTCGGGCGGGGCGCTGTGCCGGACACCGAACAGTCCGAAAAGGCTGATGACCGCGATCAGCACAAAACCGGCGACGATGGCGCTGTGCGGAATTGCCATCGGAATTTCAGCCGCCTCGCTGTTGCGTCGGATCGCAAACATGCTGGCCGTGTAGAAGCAGGAGTGGTAAGCAACGAACCCGGCCAGCCCCACCGTCAACATCCGCTCGATGACGCGCAGGCCGCGCGCCACCGGCCGCGGCAGGTAGCCGACCAGGACATCCATGCGCAAATGCTGCCCTTGCCAGGACACCACCGCCGCGCCGAGAAAGGTCATCCAGATCATGATGAATATCTGGATCTCGTCGGCGCCGAGAAGGGCCTGGTTGAACAGGTAGCGTCCCGTGACGTTGGCCAAATTGAGTAGTACCGCCGCGATCAACGCAATGGCGAGCGCCAGCGCGCACAGGCGCATCAGGCGCTCGACAGCCTGCTCGAGGTGCCCGGTCATTTGCGGAATTTTTTCGACGCTGCCGTAAGCGCCTCATAGTCCGCTTTTATCTGCGGATTGCTGTTGACGACCGGCATGATCGACGCGGTGACTTCCTCAACGAAGCGCTTTTGCTCGGCCGGCGCGAGGGTGACGTTAACGCCGCCGTTCTGTTCCCAGAGTTTACGCGCGCGCTCGATGTCCGCGGCACCCCACGTGGCCGCCACCGCATCGGCCTTGTGCGCTTCTTCCCACAGCGCCGTCTGCAACGCCGGCGGCAAGGAATTGAGCCAGGCCTTGTTGATGATGGCCGATACAACGATGGTCCAGGTCGGCATGTACATGGCGGTCTTGGCGGTGTCGTAGTACTTGAATGCCGTCAGGATGGTGTTGCCGCTAAGCGCCGCGTCGATGGTGCCGTTTTGCAGCGCCGGCAGCACTTCACCCAGGGTCATCGGAATGGGCGAGGCACCGAACTTCTTCATCGGCTCGATCTGCATCGGCGTCGAGAAGGTGCGCACCTTGAGCCCCTTCAGGTCGGCCAATGCGCGTATCGGCTTTTTCGCTACCACCACATATGGGCTGTGGATATAGTTGGTCAGCGACAGCACGCCCTTGGATTCGCCGAAGTTCGCCATGCGCTTTTTCACCGCTTCGTCGCCGAATATCTGCTGGCCGTGCGCGACGTTGTCGAAAATGCCGACCGCGTCGAATATCTGGTAACGCGGCTCAATGCCAACAAGAAAGCCGCTCGAGACAAACGCCACCTCGATGGTGCCAAGCACGACACCATCGATGGTCGCCGGCATAGATCCGAGCTGGCTGCCCGGATAGAGCTCGACCTTGACCTTGCCGCCGCTGCGCGCCTCGAATCCGGCCTTGAATGTCTTCATCCATTCGTTATTGATGTCGCCCACGGTGGGCGTAGAAATTTTCATCACATATTGCGCCTGCACCGCCGCCGAAAAACCGAGCGCCGCCCCCACTATAAGCATGAGTCTCATGAAATGCGTCATAACAAGCTCCAGTTGGTATTGCTATTGCCTTTTTTAGATGATCGCCTTACCGGACCAGGTGCGGCCGGCGGCGCTTCTCCGGGAAAGGCGCTGCCCGGTATTCGATTGCCTCGTTGCCCGCTACGGCCGGCGGCGCACCTTGCGCGACCCCCGTCCTGCCCACACATCCCAGGATGCCGTGCGCGACAAACGGCACGAGATGGTCCAGCACGACCTCCACATCCGAAACACTGCAGGCACCTTTCGAGATTTTTTCCAGGCGCCCATTGTTGGCCATGGTCTGCACCAGCGCGCCTATGCTGAAGTGGAAGGCCCAGTGCAGGTCCGCCCGCGAGGCTTGCGGCAATACCAGCGCGAGCGCCTCGATGAAGCGGCTGGCGACGGTGTCGAAAATATGGCCGATGATATTGCGGCGCTGGCCGTTCGGGTCGATCATTTCATGCGCGATCATGCGCGCAAAGGCAAGTCCGCCGAGTTTTGCGTCGTTCCTCAGCCGGATGTTCGGCCCGACCAGCGCGCGCACCACGCCAGCGAGGTCCGCGCAATCGCTCTCGGCCTGCAGCACCCGGTCGAGTTCCTCCAGCCGATGCTTGTTCAGCACCTCGCTGCGGCGCAGGAACACCGCTCGGTAGAGCCCGAGCTTGGAAGCGAAGTGGTAGTTGATCATCGCCAGGTCCACCTTGGCCCTGCCACAGATGTCGCGCACCGAGGCACCAGCGAATCCGTGTTCCGCGAACTGGCGCTCAGCAGCCAGCAGCAGGCGCTTTTGCGTCGCCTCAGCGGCCTGCTTGCGCTTGTTTGGCTTGGCTTTTTCAGGCTTGCGCGCGGTTTTCAGCATGGTGTTCCCAGACCAGGGCAGTTCGCCGGCAGTTGCCAACGCAGCGCTTTTGTGTTCAACTTTATTTCATTGAACCGCCGTTCAATTACAATTTAGCACAGAATTTCGCCAGCTTGGCAACAATGTGGCAGGTCGGTGTGGCGATGGCGCGGCAAAGCTGCGCCGGACACCGGACGGGCAAACAGGATCAAGGAGATTTTCATCATGAAATCAAGGTACGGCTGGAAGGTTCCGGGCGAAAACGTTGAGCTGACGCATGTCGAGGGGGGCTCGCCAATGGGCGAGTTGCTGCGCCGTTCCTGGCAGCCAGTCGCGCTGTCCAGCGAGGTGCGTGACCTCCCCAAAAAGGTCCGCATCATGTGCGAAGACCTGATCATTTTCCGCACCAAAGAGGGCGAGATCGGTTGCCTCGAACCGCATTGCAGCCATCGCGGCACGTCGCTGGAGTGGGGGCGTGTCGAGCAAAAAGGCCTGCGTTGCTGCTACCACGGCTGGCTCTATGCCCCCGACGGCAAAGTGATGGAGATGGCCTGCGAGACCAAAGAGTTCTGCGACAACATGAAGATCGAGCATCCGGCCTATCCAGCGATGGAATTCGGCGGGCTGGTTTTCATTTACATGGGCCCGCTGGAAACAAAACCGCTGTTTCCGATGTACGACATTTTCGACACGCGTTACCGCAAGGACGTCGAAATCCGCGGCATGCAGCTCTGGGAAGGCCAGGGCATCGGCTATGTGCGCGACTGCAACTGGATGCAGCACCACGAAAACGTGCTCGACCCCTGGCACCTGCTGATCCTGCACCAGAAGATCAGCGGCGACCAGTTCAGTGGCGCGCTGATGCAGGGTCAGTCAAAAATCAGCTTCGAAAAAACCAAGCTTGGCGTGTGCTACAAGGTCGTCAAGGACCTTCCCAACGGCAACCGGCTTGAGCGCTACGCCGAATGCATCATGCCAAATATTTTCCTGGTCCCGGACATCCATGAATCGGGCACGCTGGTCAAGCACGAGGAGAAGGCGACCGAAGTGTCCTGGACGGTGCCGGTGGACAACGAGCACCTGACCGCATTCAGCCTGGTTGCCTGGCCGCTGGAAAACGGCAAGCCCAGGGAAAACTGGAGGCCAGGCACGGACGTGCGCATTGACATCAGGCCCGCGGCAGATGTGGCGCGGTCCTATGAAGACCGCCAGCGCCGCCCCGACGACAAAGAAGCGCAGGAAGGCCAGCGTGCGATCGCCGTGCATGCCTTGGAAAACCTCACCCATTCGGACATGGGCGTGGTGATGCAGCGGCGTCTGTTCAGGGAGCAACTGGCGCGTATAAAAGCGGGGGAAGACCCGATGAACGTGGTTCGCGACGAAGCGAAAAACCACAAGATCGAAACCCACGCCTGGAACACGGTACTGAGTGCGGCGACCTCTCGCGCCTAAGCGCTCCGGCAGGGCCGTAAGAGCGCGGTCAGCGTCCACCATCGCCCGCAAACCCGCGCCAGAAAAGGATTTGCAGGCGATGGCCCCAATCACTCCTGATATTTTCTGAGGTCCGGGCACCCGCCTAGCCGCGGCAATAAGGCATCGCCAGGGTCTGCAGCACTGCGCCCGTTTTGTCGCCGATCTCCATGCGCGCACCGAAGCGCGCCGCATCGGGCGGGCCGCCCGCGCCGAAGCCGTTCGGATGCGGCAAAAGAGAAGCTTCTCTACGCAAATGCCAAGCGGCTCTACCGGATCGCCTTAGGCCGCGGGCTGCCTACCCTTGCGGCGCGATCCCGCGCCAGGCATCGGCGCGCGATCCGAAAACGCTTTCGAGGGGTCAAAAGGGGGCAGTGACGTCACCCCGACGTTTCTGGCAACCTGCGCAGCTAGCGCTCTCCCAGGAAAGCTTTGGCCGTGTGGGTTTCCTCGTTGTAGCGGTGACGCCAGACGCTAGCCATCTGCTGGGCCTCCACTCTCACCACCACCGAGCGGCCGTCTATCGCGTTGCGGGTAACGTGGATCTCCCCTGGCAGGAAGTAGGCCACCTGCCCGGCCTGCTGCACGAACGATTCCTTGGCCACGAGTTGCGGTCGGAGCAGCCCTTTCGAATAGTCCCAGCCCCATCGCGTCTGCTCGATGGCTCCCTCGTACGCGCCGTAGACCACCCAGCTGGCGCCGTGGTCGTGGGGACTGTTGGTCTGCCCAGGCTGCTGGGCGCCGCATGTAATGTGAAAACCCGCCGCCGGGTGCCCATAGGCGGAATCCACGTAGGTGTTGCCCGGGAGCGCGTCGTAGCCTCCCTTATTCAGCAGCGACTGCACCCACCCTCCTACCTGAAGCAGGTGCTGGACCGTTGTCGCCACCGCATTGGCGCGTCCCACCAGATCATCCTGGGACACGAAGGCCTGCTGCAAGTCCTTTACGAACTCGTCGAGCGTGTAAACCGCAATGGTACTCATCGTTCTACCTCCTCCGTTTGCATGATTCTGCGCCAAGCTACCTCCGCGCTACTGCGCAGTCCCGCGGACGGGCATTCGCGCAGATCGTCGATACGTAGTCTGGAAGCCAAGTTTTCCTGCGGGGCGAAGCCGGAGCTAGTTTTCCTTCCTGCTCGCCAGGACTGTAGGATCGAAAAGGCTCTCCACGGTCATGCGCGTCCCAATCAGCCCCTGCTCGTGCGAGTAGGCGATGAAACGCTCCAGGTTGGCACGGTTGGCCGCGACGCCACTGACCCAGGGATCGCAGCCAAACGCAGCGCGCTCTTCCTCAGCGAGGTGGCGTCCCCAGGCGAGCCGTGACCAGTTAGGGTCCTCCCAGTGGCGCAAGCAAATGGCATGCGCTCGCGCGAAGGCGTCCATTGCCGCCGGCCCGAGCCACGGATTCGAATTGAGCACTTCATCGCGGAATACAAGCAAATGCATGATCGGGAAAAAGCCGTTGCGGGCGAAGTAGGCGCGCTCCTCCGCGCGTGGGTCGTGGAAGAGCCGGCCTACCCGCCGGTCACCCTCTGCAAACGAGCGCGGGAGGCGTGAGACAAAGAGCGCCGCCAGTTCCCCCCGCGCCAACATGGCGCCGAGATCTACGCCGGCCGGGGCGCGCTCGACTGAAATCTCCCTGGGCAGGTCGACTACGACGGCATCTGCGTTCCCCGTGACCCAGTGCACCTCCTTCCACGGGACACCGTATTCGTGGTGCAGATCGCCCTTTGCCTGCACACAAAGCGTCGTCTGGTAGCTCGCGAGGCCTACGCGGCGGCCCACAAGATCGAGCGGCGATTCGATTCCCGATTCCAGATGACGGTACATTTGGGATTGGCTGAATAGGCGTCGAGGGAACACGGGAATCGCGGTGAACGGCAATCCCCGATCGCGCGCAACCAGGTAAGAAGACAGCGATACCTCGGCGACATCGTAGGCTTGGTGCTGCAGCATTCGCTCGTGTCGCTCGTTGGGACCGATATTGTTGATAATGCTGAGTTGGGCGCCATCTATGGCCACGCTGCCATCGAAGAAGGGTACGTGTCGGTCGTAATGACCGAGGGCAAGCGTCAGCGGCAGCTTAATGAGTCTGCTCCAAATTTGATGTCGAAGCGCCGGAGCTTACGACATTCGCAACCGGAGATCCAGAGCGTTTGCCGGCGTTCACATCTGTCCGGTTGATTTCAGAATAAAAACAACTGCTTACTGATGGTGTGGTCGTCGAAATTCAGTGTCGCGTCGATAACCAATTGATCGATTGGGGTTTTCTCAAACATGTTGACCTCGCAAATATTCAATAAAAGCTGTGGCGATGCCGGAAGGTTGAGTCGCTTCTTGGCAATGACGACGATGAGGTAGACGCACACCGCAATCCAAATTTGGCATTTGACGGTGTTCAAGGAGTTGCCGAAAAAATGTTTGATCGACAGATTTTGCTTGATCCACTTGAAGAAAGTTTCGACCTGCCAACGCTTGCGATAAATTTCTGCGTTGGTGAACGCCGGCAGATCGAAGCGGTTGCTCAGGAAGACGAGGAACCTGTTGGTTTCGGGGTCGCGATAGGAAACGCGGCGCAAGCGTTCCGGGTAAGCAAGTTTCGATTTCGGTGTGCCCAACAGAATGCTCTGGTCGCTTCGCAACCCCGTGGATTTGTCCACCTCGCGCGACGCGGCCCAGGTGTAGCGCGTATTGTCCTTGGCGCGAATGACGAAGGAGATTTGGCGTTGATGCAGCGAATGCAACCTGGCGAAATCGAGATAGCCGCGATCGACGACGATGATCGAGCCGGCTGGCCAGACAATCAGGTCGAGCACATTGACGTCGTGCACCTTGCCAGTCGTGATATGGACAAAATTGGGGATCGAACCGTGCAAATCGATGATGGTGGCCTGCGCCTCGGCACTGCGCTTGGCGCAGGAGCGCAGCGGCAAGGAGCCAGTGCTGCTGTACCAGCCCATCGTCGGCTTCCTGGTGAACCGGCTGCAGCACGCCATCCTGCACAAAGCCTATTATGCGGCCGGCGTCGCCTCGGCCGCCGACATCGACCACGCCGCGCGGCGCCTGCTCGCGCCGCCCATGTGCCTCAACGGCCTGATCCAGCAAAAGGACATCAGCGGCCTGAAAATCCACGCCGACGCGTAGCGCTCCATCTTGCCAAAGCTGTGTCACAACAACAAGCCCAACACCATGCTGCAAGACTTGGTGAAGAAGGGCAAGACCAGGCTCGCCGCCGGCAAGGGTTTTTACGACTGGGACGGCTGCGACGCCGCAGCGGTCAAGCAGCAGGCGTCGGCACAGCTCGCCAAGCTGCTGGATTTTCTGGACAAGGACCTGGGCACAGCCGAGGGGACGCGAACCCGAGCACGCAAGTAAGCCCGCGCGGGGTGCGCTCTAAGGCGTGGGCTCAGTCGACCTTCGCACCGACTTGCTTCACCAGCTTGCCGTACCTGCCATATTCGGCGCGGATTTCCACGGCGAATTCCTCAGGCGTGGTGATCCAGGCCTCGACCCCTCCGGCGTTGCGCAGGCGCTCCTTCACATCGGGTTGCGAGAGCACCTTGTTCACTTCCGCGCGCAGGCGGCCAGTCTTGATCTGCGGCGCGCTTGATGTGCCGGACATCGTCGCCGACACTTCGCCTGCGACGGTGGCGATCGCGGCGGACGCTCCGCCCTTGTAGGGAACGTGGACCATGTAGATGCCGGCGCGCGTCTTGAGTCGCTCCATGGTGAGGTGGTGCTGGCTGCCGTTGCCGCCTGAAGCGTAGAGCAGAGGCGGGTTGGCGCAGCCCGCGAACTCGATGAACTCGGCCAGGGTCTGCGCCGGCACCGATGTATTGATGGCGATGAAAAATCCGTTGGACACTAAGCTCGCCACCGGCACCAGGTCCTTTAACGGGTCAAAGGGCATTTTGGCGTACAGGTGCGGGTTGATGGCCACCAGGCTGTCCATGCCCAGCAGCAGCGTGTAGCCATCGGGCGGCGATTTGGCGACATAGTCGCCGGCGATATTGCCGTTGGACCCGACGCGGTTTTCCACCACCACCGGCTGACACAGCGCCTCGGCGATTTTTGGCGCGATCAGATGGGCAACGATGTCCGGCCCGCCCCCGGGCGGAATAGGCACAAACAAGCGGATCGGCTTGACCGGGTACTGGGCCATGCCAGGCAAGGGAAAAAACAGAAAAAACAGCCCGACAAACACTCTCGCAAACATGACGTCTCCAAGGGTCTAGGTCTGGGTCCGGGTCCCGGGCATGACTAAGCCCGTTTTTATCTGCCTCTTCAAGTGTCACTTCGCAGGTGCCGCTGCGCCGGCAGCGTTTATATCTTCAGCCGCTCGACGATCTCGCCCCCGACCAGATGACTATCGATGATCTCGTCGAGGTCTTCCTTGTCTACATAGGTGTACCAGACCTCTTCCGGATACACCACCAGCACCGGTCCTTCGCCGCAGCGGTCCAGGCATCCGGCCTGATTGACACGCAGCTTGCCGGGGCCGGCCAGCTTCAGTGCCTTGACGCGGTCCTTGGCGTAGGCGCGGAGCTCCTCAGCCCCCGCGCCGGCGCAGCACGCCTCGCCATTGTCGCGCTTATTGCAGCAGAAAAAAACATGACGCTCATAAAAACTCATTGTCGGCTCCCGGTCCTCAGACGCGGCGGCCAGTTCCGGCGTCGGCTGCGTCGCCGATGCCGTTCAGGTAGATCTCCCAGACATTCAGGTTGATCTCGCAGGCGCGCACGACTTCATCCTGCATGTGCAGTTTTGCCGCGAATTTTTCAATCGCTTGCCAACCCATGTCCGAGTGCTCGATGTCGGCTGCTTCGTGCAACTTGAAAAAATCCAGTTGTTTGTCTGGCAGCTTGAACAGCTCGCCCCAACGGTAGCGCTCCAGGCCGAACCAGCCGTGTTTGCGCATCATGCCGGTGCCATAGCCAGGGACGTTCGCGCGCTCGGCGCAGACGTTAGCGACAATGCCCTCGAGCCAATGCCGATTGCTCATCAGCCCGTCCCATGCGGCCCACGCGATCGTCGTGGTCGGCAGCGGCGGCGCGGCGCGAATCTCTGCCCGCGACATGCCTATCGTGATACCCAAATCCTCGAGGATTTCCCAATGCGCCTTGCCGCCGCCGTGCTCGTGGTCGGCGATGACTTCCTGTGAAGAGGATTTGATGATGTTGATTTTGGTGTTCCAGTCCGGGCAGTTGACCGCGACCTTGAGTTTCAACACGGAATTGCGCTGCCGCGTATTCAGGCGGTGCTGGCGCACGAACATGCGTGCCCGCGCCTTGGTCATCGGTTCCTTGAAATAGCGGACGCGACGGGAGAACCCGTCGACTATCTCGTCCAGTTTTGCCAACACACTGCGTTTGGCAGTACTCATCTTCTGCTCTCCTGTGTCCCCGGTTGGGTGCGGTCAGCCGGTGCCCGGATAAATGCGAGCCCGAATGTTAGCGGACCCAGCCCATCATTACAAAGATAGATATACAATAATTCTCATTGTATTTACTTATAGGTGTGCGGCATGCGTCCCACTTTAGCCAAGCCAGACTTGGACATCCGCGTGCTGCGCCAGTTCCTCGCCATCAGCGAAGCCGGATCCATGACGCGCGCCGCCGAGCAACTCAATGTGGCGCAGCCAGCGCTAAGCCAGCAGATACAACGGCTTGAGCGCAACCTGCAAAAAACTCTGTTCGAACGCCATGCCCGGGGCGTGCAGCTCACCGCAGCGGGGGAGGCACTCGCCGTGCATGCACGGGACATTCTGGCCGTCGTGGACCGCGCCCGGACCGAACTGGTCGGCACCTCGGGCGGGGTAAGCGGAACGGTGGTGATCGGGCTGCCAATGTCTGCGGCCGAGCTTTTTGCCCTCGACTTCATCGAACTGGCGCAGCAGCGCCATCCCGCGTTGCGTATCCTGCTTCACGACCGCTCCAGCGAGGAAGTAAATTCACTGCTGCTGGCCGGCAAACTCGACCTTGCCCTGACCTTTTATCGCCCGAAGGCGAACTGGGTGGACGCCAAGCCTCTCTACGAGGAGGCACTCGCCTTTGCCATACCCCCTTCGCTCGGCGCAAGCGCCCCGATGCCGATACCCATACCAATAACGCGGCTCGCCCAGATGCGACGCCTGGGGGAGGTTCCGCTCGCCCTGCCCACCCGCATCCACGGCTTGCGCCAAACTCTGGAACAGGCGGCGAGCGAAGCCGGTGTGTCGCTCGATGTTCGCTTCGAGTTCGAATCGATCCATCTTCTCAGGGAGGCCGTCGGCCGCGGCCTCGCCGCGTCCGTGCTGCCGATGAGCCTGCTAGCGGCCTTCATGCCTAAAAAACAGCTGCAAATCGCGCGCCTCATGGCGCCGGCCTTCAATCGCACCTTGTACATCGCAAGCTCCCGGCGCAGGCCCTTGTCTGCCGCGCTCTCGGCGGCGCGTACACTGCTCGAGGAAACGGCGCTGGCAGCCATCGTTCGCGTGCCAATACGCGCCTTCTATCGCAAGGCGTAGCGTGGGCGCGCGCCGTCCAGCTCAGGGAAAATTGAGAGGCGGCGTGCCTCACCGGTCACCTCCAGAATGTGCAGCCCGGTGTTGGCACGATCGACGGCGTAGATGTAACTGCGGTCATCGACTTCGAGGTTATTGGTCTGGATGGCGACCTTACAGCGATCCACACCATTGACCTTGATGCAGCGTTGGTCGGTCTTGTCGGTGATGGCAGGGATGTAGGAACCGACCTCTTTCGGGTGGTAGGGATCGCGAATGTCCGCCGCGCGCACGCCGGCATTGAAGTTGGCGATGAACACCAGACGCCGGTAATAAATGGGCGTCGTGTTTCATTCGATGTATCGATGGGGTTGGGGTCACCCTTGTAAAACATTAGACAAGACTCTACCTGTTATTGCAATTAAGCGAGGCAGTGATCCCTGCCCTCCTCGTAAAAGACCTGGCCTAAACGGTGGGTATCTGCCCCCCAAACCCCACCGCACCACCAACTTCCGTTCATCAAGGTACGAGGGCGTTTTTGCCGAAACCCGAAAACTCACGCCGCCGTACCAAGTGCGAAAAAGTCAGGAGGTTTTGAGACAAACGGGGTTTGAGACGGCTTTTGCGGAAAAATACCGCGGCCGCAGTCAGGAGCTTTTGGCGCTACGCCCCACAGGTAGCGGGGCCTCAACGCCGCTTGAGCGGGTTGGAGGTCAAGATACTGGCGGGCCAAGGAGGATTCGAACACTCAGTAATCCCCACTGATGACATTCGTGGTTGCGCCGGATTGTCGCATTGGCTTAAATCTGGAAGTAGACGCGTGCAGCCATTGAAGCGCGGTGGTGCTGATAACGCAAGCAATATGCAGTGGCAGACGATAGAAGCAGCAAAGGTCACTAAAAACTAAAATTTCGCACGGGTTCTACCCGAGCCATCGCTGCAGGGCCAAGGCCCTACCCCCCCCCAGTGGGTCTGGGGGCTTGATAGGAGGCTCGTGGCGAGCATGGCATAGCTGTCTCTACACCATCCTTGCCAAACCAATTCGCGGATGCGGGACGCCTGCGATCGGGCAGTTTGCCCGGCGGTGGCGACATGGGTAGAAGTATGGGTAGGATTTAGATGAACAGTAAATTACTATACTATTCAATAGCTTAAAAACATTTTTGGCGGAAGGTGTGAGATTCGAACTCACGAAGGGTTGCCCCTTGCCAGTTTTCAAGACTGGTGCAATCGACCACTCTGCCAACCTTCCGACGGCCATCATTCTACGGCTGGATTGCGTCCGCGTCTTTGCTGGATATAAGACAGACGCAGGACCCAATTTCTTCCGTCCCATCGCTGAATCAAGATGTGCTATGGCCGGCGCTTTGTGATGCTCGCGTTTGTCCTTGCCCGCCGATTTGTCCGGATTCGGCAAAGACGAAAGTTTCAAGTGGCCAATAAGTCGGGCACCGAGGTGAAACGCCGGGTAAGACTGTTTAATTATTTCTTGGCTCATATAGCGAATAATGTTGGTGGCTCATCTGGTGAGCCTGTGGGGGCGGAAACTGGCCGTGTGGCGCAGAGGCGCTGGACCAGGAGACGCGAATTGAGGACGAGGGAATTGGCAAGGTTGATAAGCACTCTGGGCAAGTTGCCG
>CAMDDU010000047.1:0-33047 GCA_945892985.1 Bordetella parapertussis | reverse complement strand
ATGCCACTCACAGGAGAGGTGCGCCCTGCGTGAGGAAATAGCGGGGGCATAGCCCCCTTTCTTCCACATTTTCGCCCGATTTATCATCAAATTGACTTTGATTCCAACGTTTCTCGTCTCAACTATCACTTGTTCAGTGATTCCCTAGGCTGGCTAGGGCGACTGCGGTGGCGTTGCCCGCACGCTGCCAGCCGGAACGCAGTTGCGCAGCCCCCTTCGATTCAGCGACCCGCCAAATGGTCGACCGCCTAGGCCACGAGTACCAACACTCAGACTCAGACCCAGGCTCAGGCCGCCAAGGGCTGGGCGCGAATATAGACGCGCTCCTCTTTCATGGTCTGTCCGAGCAGCTTGACCATGGCGAACACAGCCTCGATGTGCGGCGTCGCCACAGCGGCGATATGTCCGAGCTCGATCACCGCACCGACCAGTGCGTCTATTTCCGGGTCACGCCCGGCTTCAACGTCTTGCAGCATCGAGGTCTTGTGCTTGCCCACCTTTTCGGCACCGGCAATGCGCTTGTCCAGCGACACGCGCAGGGTGACACCAAGCTTGTTCGCCACCGCCTCGGCCTCGCGCATCATGCTCGCGGCGAGGTCACGTGTGGGCGGGAAACGGCAGATATCGACCAGCGTCGAATGTGTCAAGGCACTGAGCGGGTTGAAAGTCAGGTTACCCCATAACTTGAGCCATATCTCAGCGCGCACATTGCCCAACACCGGCGATTTCAGCCCGGCCCGCTCGAACACCGCCGCCAGGGCGCTGACCCGCGCCGACACGCTGCCGTCGAGTTCCCCAAGCGGAAAGCGCTCACCCTCGATATGCCGCACCACCCCGGGCGCGACCAGTTCGCAGGCCGGATAAACAACGCAACCAATGAGCCGCGCCGGGTCAATTGCGGCACTGATAATGCCGCGCGGATCAACGCTTCTGACAACCGTACCCTCGAGCGCGGCGGGCATTTCTGCCGGGAGCCGCTGGAAATACCACCAGGGGATGCCGTTTTGCATCGGCACGATCACCGTGCTGTCGTGACAAATGGCGGCAATGTCACCCACCACCGCCTCGACCTGGTGCGCCTTCATGGCTAGGATGACGACATCCTGCACGCCAGCCTCAGAGACACGGCCGACCACCTTGACCTGGCTGGCGATCTGCTCGCCGCCGTCATGGTTTAGCAATTTCATTCCATTGCGTGAAATTGCCTCGAAATTGGCCCCACGCGCGACCAGGGTAAGGTCCTCACCGGACAGCGCCAGCTTGACGCCAACATAGCCCCCAATGGAGCCCGCCCCAACGATGCAGATTTTCATACGCGTCCCTTCAGGCGCAGCGCTAATACCGCGCCGCTATCGACAAGCTTACTGCGCGAGCAGAGGCGACGCAATCAATTTGTCAAAATGAATTTGACATTCCAATACGGTATTGCAGGCCTTTGTTTTCTTGACAAAGTTTGCCCGGCGAAAGGATAATGGCGGGCTTCACAAAGCAGCTCCAAAGCCCAAATTTCCGGTGATATAGCTCAGTTGGTTAGAGCACAGCACTCATAATGCTGGGGTCGGTGGTTCAAATCCACCTATCACCACCACCATCCCGCCTCGCCCCAACCCAAAGTGCGCAGCGGACGTTAGCATTAGCGCGTTCGCGCGCAGGCTTCGCAGCCGGCGGCCATGCCAAAGGGAGGAGCCGCCCCGCGCGGCATCGAGGCATGGATAAGCAGCAATCTTCGCCGCGACTCCGAACACGGACCACCAGCCGGTTGGCCCACAGCACGCGGTACAAGGTACACGGTACAAGGGGGCACACTGGGTACAATGGGCGCTCGCGGAGTTAAACACACAGAATACCCATGGCAGTAACGGCGACATTCGGATTCAGCCCCCATGTTTAAACACTTTTTATTGCTTTTGGCCGCGCTCGTAACGCTTCCCGCTTCAGGGCAGTTTCGCAGCATTCCCGATGACACCAAGCGCGGCACCATGACGCATTTGCGCGAAATGCATATCTCGCTCGATGGGCAGCCGGTCAACCTGGCCGCGGGAGCGCAAATTCGCGGTACCAACAACCTGATCATCGTGCCCCATCAGTTACCACCACAGTCTTTGGTCAAATATCAGTTCGACACCACCGGCCAGATCATCCGGGTATGGATCCTGACGCCCGAAGAAGCGGCACGACCAGACAAACCGAAGCCATAACAGGGCAGTCACGCGAGCATGGCAAAAAAACTGTACATCAAGACTTTCGGCTGCCAGATGAACGAGTACGACTCGGCCAAGATGGCCGATGTGCTCGCCGCCGCCGACGGCTACGAACAAACCAGCGACCCGAACGAGGCCGACCTGATCCTTTTCAACACCTGTTCGGTGCGCGAAAAGGCGCAGGAAAAAGTGTTCAGCGACCTCGGCCGTGTGCGCCCGATAAAAATAGGCCGCCCGGACGTGCTCATCGGCGTCGGCGGCTGCGTTGCCAGCCAGGAAGGCGCGGCCATCGTTTCACGCGCACCCTATGTCGATGTGGTATTCGGCCCGCAAACCCTGCATCGCCTGCCGGAACTGCTGGCCAAGCGCCGCGAAAGCGGCCGGCCCCAGATCGACATTTCCTTTCCGGCGATTGAAAAATTCGATCATCTGCCCCCGGCCAGGGTCGATGGCGCCAGCGCCTATGTATCGATCATGGAGGGCTGCAGCAAGTATTGCAGCTTCTGCGTCGTTCCCTACACCCGCGGCGAGGAAGTTTCGCGTCCGCTCGAAGACATCCTGACCGAAGTCGCAGAGTTGACCGCGCAGGGCGTGAAAGAAGTGACCTTGCTCGGACAGAACGTCAACGCCTACCGCGCCCCGCTTGGCGAAACGGCCGCGGGAACCGAGGCCGGTGATTTCACGCTGCTGCTTGAGTACGTCGCCGCCATGCCCGGCATCGAGCGCGTGCGCTACAGCACCTCCCACCCGAAGGAATTCACGCAACGCCTGATCGACCTGTATGCCACCGAACCCAAGCTGGTGAGCCATGTTCACCTGCCCGTGCAGTCGGGGTCCGATCGCGTGCTGGCCGCGATGAAACGCGGCTACACCGCCCTCGAATACAAATCCATCGTCCGCCGGCTGCGCCGTGCCCGCCCCGGCATTTCCATCACATCGGATTTCATCGTCGGCTTCCCCGGCGAGACGGATGCCGATTTTGCCGCAACCATGAGTCTCATCGACGAGGTTGGTTTCGATAACTCTTTCTCTTTCCTGTACAGCCCGCGTCCGGGAACACCGGCCGCATCGCTGCAGGACGACACGCCACATGATGTGAAGGCCGCGCGCCTGGAAAAGCTGCAGGCGGCGATTGCCGCAAACGAAACCGTCATCGGGAAAAACATGCTTGGCACAACGCAGCGCGTCATGGTCGAACGCCAGTCAAAAAAGGCCCTGGGCGAACTCGCCGGACGCACCGACAACAACCGCATCGTCAATTTCCCCGGGCCGGCCTTGCATATCGGCAGTTTCATGCAGGTGCGCATCACGGGCAATTTCGCCCATTCGCTGCGTGGCGAAGCCGCGTTGCCCGCAGCCGCTACGGACATGGCCGCAGCCCATGCGCTGGCGCGGTAATGCGCTGCGCACCCAAAAAAAATTGAGGCCCGCCGCATGAGCACCCCCGCCGTGAAACCCCGGCCTGTCGAATTGACCCTTACACCCGTCGACAATGAGCGCCTCGCCATTCTGTGCGGCCCCCTCGACGAAAACCTGCGCCAGATAGAACTCGCACTGGATGTCACCATTGCCCGCCGCGGCGAGCGCTTCAGCGTACGCGGCGCCAATGAACAGGCGGCGCGCACGGTACGCCTGCTGCAAAAATTCTACGACGAGTCGGCGAACGGACTCTCGGTGGACAGCATCCAGCTCGGACTGGTTGAATATCAACTCGCCGCCGCTGAGGAAAGCGGCACGCCGGTGTTGGTCACGCGCAAAGGCGATTTGCGCGGCCGCACACCCCGCCAGCGCGCCTACCTCAAAGCGATTTTCGAGAACGACATCAGTTTTGCCATCGGACCGGCGGGCACGGGTAAGACCTATCTGGCTGTCGCCTGCGCCGTGGACCAGCTCGAACGCGATGCGGTAAAGCGCATCATTCTCGTGCGCCCCGCCGTCGAAGCCGGTGAGCGCCTCGGTTTTCTGCCGGGCGACCTGACGCAAAAAGTCGATCCTTACCTGCGCCCACTCTACGACGCACTCTACGATCTGATGGGCTTTGACAAGGTCGGCAAGATGTTCGAGCGCAACGCCATTGAAGTGGCGCCGCTCGCCTACATGCGGGGACGCACGCTTAACCACGCCTTCATCATCCTCGACGAAGCGCAGAACACCACGCCCGAGCAGATGAAAATGTTCCTCACACGCATCGGATTTGGCACCAAGGCGGTGATCACCGGCGATGTCACCCAGATTGACCTGCCGCGTGGCGCCAAAAGCGGCCTTATCGAGGCGCGACGCGTGCTCGCCGATGTGCGCGGCATCGAATTTTGCGAATTCCGCAGCGAAGACGTGGTGCGCCATCCGCTGGTGGCCAGAATCGTCGACGCCTACGAACTGGAAACAAAACGCAACGAAGATGCCGAAAAAGCCGCCGCCGAGCGGCGCGCTGCGGAACGCGAGACCGCCACCCCAAACCGGCCCGCAGGCAGCCACGAGCGCGCATGACAGCGCCACAACGCACAGGTTTGCAGCCCGGTTTGCGCGCCACAAACGGCGTAAAAAACGTCATTGACGTTCAGGTCGCCTCCCGAGCCAAAGGAATACCGGGAAAAACCATGCTGCGCCGCTGGGCGCGTGCGGCGCTGGTATCGGGCAAACCGGCGAGCCTGACCCTGCGCGTGGTTCCCCTCGGGGAGGCACGCGCGCTGAACAACGCCTATCGCGGCAAAGACTATGCAACCAACGTTCTCACCTTCGAGTACGGCGCCGACCCGGGCGGCGGCCTGCATGGCGATATCGTGCTTTGCGCCGCCGTGGTCGCCGCCGAGGCCAAGCGCCAGGGTAAATCGCTGACAAGCCACTACGCCCACCTGACGGTTCACGGCGTGCTGCACATGCAGGGCTACGACCATGAGGGGACGGCCGATGCGCGCAAGATGGAATCCCTCGAAATAAAATTGCTGGCCAAACTCGGGTATGCTGACCCTTACAGGTGAACAGCAAACGGCAAACGGATAAATGGTAAAAAGTCGGCGGTGAATAAAATACTGCCTGCGCACGCACTCCACGATTTGCACGATTGACGAGCCCCCACTCACCCCCCTATGTACGAAAGTCCAAACCACAAGCCCACCCTGCTCGAGCGTCTGTCGGCGCTGATCATGCGCGAACCGGAAGACCGCGCGCAACTGATCGAACTGCTGCACTCGGCCTTCGAGCGCAACCTGCTCGACGCCGACGCCCTGGCCATGATCGAGGGTGCCATGCAGGTCTCGGAAATACAGGTGCGCGACATCATGATTCCGCGCGCGCAAATGGACATGATCGACATCAACGGCACGCCCGATCAGTTCATCCCCCATGTCATCGCCACCGCACACTCGCGCTTCCCGGTCGTGGACAAAAGCCGCGATGAGGTGATAGGCATCCTGCTGGCAAAGGATTTACTGCGTTATTACGCCGGCGAGGAAGAGTTCAACGTGCGCGACATGCTGCGCCCGGCCGTGTTCGTGCCCGAGGCCAAGCGCCTCAATGTGTTGCTGCGCGAGTTCCGCGCCAAGCGCAACCACATGGCGGTGGTCGTTGACGAGTACGGCGGCGTGGCCGGACTGGTAACCATAGAGGACGTGCTCGAGCAGATCGTCGGCGAAATAGAGGACGAATACGATTTCGACGAGGCCGGTGACAACATCATCACCGAACCGCGCGGCCGCTACCGCGTGAAAGCGCAGACCGAGATCGGAGATTTCAACGCCGTCTTTGAAACAGGCTTTTCCGAAGAGGACCAGGATACCGTTGGCGGCCTCGTCATCGCGCGTTTCGGTCACATGCCGAAACGCGGCGAGAGCATACTCATCGACGGCCTGAAGTTCGTGGTGCAGCGCGCTGACAGCCGACGCCTGCATACCCTGCAGGTCGAGCGCGTCAAGCCGCTCTGATCGGTGCACCCGGGTAGCCCGTTGCCCCGACTGTCCAGTCTTCGCTTCCCGGCGATCGCCTTTTTTCTGGGGGCGGGAAGCGTCGCCGGATACGCGCCGCTTAACTGGTTTGCCATTCCCCTCCTCGCGCTCGCGGGCCTGTTCTTCATCTGGCACCGAGTCGCATCGGCGCGCGAGGTGGCGCTGACCGGTTTCGCTTTCGGGCTCGGCCTGTTCGGCGTCGGCGTCTCATGGGTTTATGTGAGCCTGCATGATTACGGCATGATGCCCGCCCCGCTCGCGGCGCTCGCCACCGCGCTCTTTTGCGCCTACCTGGCCCTGCATCCGGCCCTGGTAGGCTGGCTGCTGGCACGCCTGCAAATACCGCTGGTCGTACGCATGCTGGTTGCGGCACCCGCGCTTTGGGTGATGGTCGAGTGGTTGCGACTCTGGATTTTCACCGGCTTTCCCTGGCTTGCACTCGGCTACTCGCAACTGGACGGACCGCTTTCGGGCTATGCACCGCTGTCCGGCGTCTACGGTGTTTCGTTGATCTCAAGCGCCGCTGCGGCGCTGCTCGCCTGGGCGTTTGCGGCGCGTGGAATGGCGCTGCTTGCCGCTCCAGTCGGATTGGCGCTCCTTCTCGTTTGCGGCCACGGCCTGACCCGGATCGAATGGACCGATGCGCTCGGCGAACCCCTTACCGTGCGTCTGCTGCAAGGCAATGTTCCACAGGAAATGAAATTTATCGAGGGCAGGTATGAAGCGACACTTGCGGCCTACGAGCGGCTCGCCGGCGCTAAGCCGGCGCGCCTGGTCATCACCCCGGAAACGGCAATTCCGCGTTTTCTCGACGGCGTGTCCCCGGACTACCTGCGGCGACTGGAGGCGATCGCCCGCAAGAATGATGGCGATATGCTGATCGGTGTGCCGGCACGCGATGCCTCCGGACGCTATTACAACGGCGTCATGAGCCTTGGCAAGGCGCCGGCACAAAGCTACGCCAAAGCCCACCTGGTGCCCTTTGGCGAATTCATTCCGCCTGGCTTCGGCTGGATCATCAGCGTACTGAAAATCCCGCTAGCCGATTTCACCTCGGGTGGCACGGGACAAAAACCGCTGGCGGTCGCCGGCCAGCAGGTGGCGGTAAACATCTGTTACGAGGACGCCTTCGGCGAGGAGATCATCCGCCAACTACCGGCTGCCACGCTGCTTGCCAACGTCAGCAACGTCGCCTGGTTCGGCGACTCGCTGGCGCCCGAGCAGCACCTGGATATGTCACGCATGCGCTCGCTGGAAACCGGCCGCGTGATGCTGCGCGCGACCAACACCGGCGTGACGGCGATCATCGATGAGCACGGCGTTGTGACGGCGCGCCTGCCCGCGTTCACCGAGGACGCGCTCGATGGTACTGTGGGCGGCCGCAGCGGGGCCACACCCTATGTGCGCCTGGGCAACTATCCGGTAGTGTTACTGTGCCTCGCCCTGCTCGCTGCGTGCGCGTTCAGTCACACCCGCCGGCGCCGGCGGTGAAGGTCACGAGCGCGTAAGCACGGCATACATCACCACCTGACTTATCGCTGGGCGCCGAAAGCCAGTAAAATCACCCTTTTAAGAATCACATCATGCTGACCTTCCAACAAATAATCCTAAGGCTTCAGGAATACTGGGGCCGGCAGGGCTGCGCTCTTTTGCAACCCTACGACATGGAAGTGGGCGCCGGCACCTCGCACACCGCGACCTTCCTGCGCGCCATCGGCCCCGAACCCTGGCGCGCCGCCTACGTTCAACCGTCACGCCGCCCCAAGGACGGACGCTACGGCGAGAATCCCAACCGCATGCAGCACTATTACCAATATCAGGTGGTGCTCAAGCCCTCGCCGCTCGATATCGTCGACCTGTACGTGGGATCGCTGAAAGAACTCGGCATCAATCCCCAGGAACACGACATCCGGTTTGTCGAGGATGACTGGGAGAATCCGACCCTGGGCGCTTGGGGCCTAGGCTGGGAAGTATGGCTCAACGGCATGGAAGTGACCCAGTTCACCTATTTTCAGCAGGTAGGCGGACTCGAGTGCAAACCGATCACCGGCGAAATCACCTACGGCATCGAGCGTCTGGCCATGTATTTGCAGAACGTGCAAAACGTATTCGACCTCAAATGGACCGACACTCTCACCTATGGCGATGTCTATCGCCAGAATGAGGTCGAGCAATCGGCCTACAACTTCGAGCACTCAGACGCACCCATGTTGTTCCGTCATTTCAGCGACCACGAAACCGATGCCAAGCGGCTGATCGGGGAAAAGCTGGCATTGCCGGCCTATGAAAAAGTGCTCAAAGCCGCCCACACCTTCAACCTGCTCGATGCACGAGGCGCCATTTCCGTCACCGAGCGCGCCGCCTACATCGGCCGCATACGCAACCTCGCGCGCGCGGTGTCACAGTCTTATTACGATTCTCGCCTGCGCCAGGACTTCCCGATGTGCGCGCCGGGGGCGCTGGAGCGACTGGGTATGAATATTGGCGCACTGAAAGCGGCGATGTCGGCCCGGGAGCAGGCATGAACGACAGCCTGCTTGTGGAACTTTTCACCGAGGAACTGCCGCCAAAAGCGCTGAATAAACTTGGCGTCAGTTTCGCCTCGACGCTCTTCGAAGAACTGGTGGCCGCCGGCTTTGTCGCCAAAACCGTCGAACACCGCGACTTCGCTACCCCGCGCCGCCTGGCGGTTCTTATCCCTGCGGTTGAAGCGAACTCCGCTGCGCGTTCCGAAACCAAAAAACTGATGCCCGCCAAAGTCGGCTTAGACGCCGCCGGGAAGCCCACTCCGGCGCTGGTCAAACGACTGGAAAAAGAAGGTGTCAGCCCGGACGCGGCCAGGCTGGAGCGTAAATCAGAAGGCGATACCGAATACGTATTCCTGCACCTGCTCAAAGCCGGGATGCCGCTGGCATCGGCGCTGCAACCGGCGCTGGAAAAAGCCATCGCACGCCTGCCCATTCCCAAGCTGATGAGTTACCAGCTCGCCGACGGCTCGACCACGGTGCAATTCGTACGTCCGGCGCACGGCCTGATCGCCCTGCATGGCGCAGACATCGTGCCGATCTCGGCGCTCGGTCTCAAGGCCTCGAACCTCACCCACGGCCATCGTTTTCAGGGCCAGCGGAATATTGTGATCGCGCGCTCGAACGCCTACGAGGAAACACTTGCGGCAGAGGGCAAGGTGACGGCCTCTTTCGGCGATCGCAGGGCCGCCATAGACCGCGACCTGCGCGAAAAAGCCGCGGCTTTGGGCGGTACGCTCGGCAACGAAGATGATGTCGCAACGCTCCTGGATGAAGTGACGGCACTCGTCGAGAGGCCGGCCATCTACGCAGGCGAGTTCGACACAGAATTCCTGATCGTGCCGCAGGAATGCCTGATACTGACAATGCGTGCCAACCAGAAATATTTCCCGCTTTTCGACGCATCTGGAAAACTGACCAACCGCTTCCTCATCGTCAGCAACATGCGGGTCGAGGATGCGCAGCACATCATCGAGGGCAACCAGCGCGTGGTACGGCCGCGCCTCGCCGATGCGCGCTTCTTTTTTGAAACCGACAAGAAGACCCGGCTTGCCGATCGCATTGCGCAACTGGGCGGTGTGGTCTATCACAACAAACTGGGCAGCCAGCTCGAGCGCATTGGCCGCGTGCGCAAACTTGCCGCCGCCATCGCCGCACTGACTGGTGCGGACGCATTGCTCGCCGACCGCGCCGCAATGCTCGCCAAGGGCGACCTGGTGACCAACATGGTCGGCGAGTTCCCCGAACTCCAAGGTGTGATGGGCCGCTACTATGCGCTCGCCGATGGCGAGGACGCGGGCGTGGCTGCGGCGGTTGAGGAACATTACCGACCGCGCTTCGCCGGGGACACACTGCCGTCGAACGACATCGGCATCGCGCTGGCGCTGGCAGACAAACTGGAAACCCTGGCCGGCATGTTCGGCATCGGCCAGTTACCGACAGGCGACAAAGATCCATTCGCATTGCGCCGGCATGCTCTGGGTGTGCTGCGTATCCTGATAGAAAAAAAACTGGACGTAAAACTCGGGGCGCTCATCGCCGCCGCATTCGACGCGCTAAGCGGCAGCAACGCCAAACCGGCGCATGCCGAACTGGCGGAATTTATCCATGAGCGTCTGCGCGGCTACCTGCGCGACCTGGGTTATTCCACCAACGAGGTGGAGGCTGTCGTCAGCCTGAAACCGGAGCCTGTTTCTGCGATTCCGGCGCGACTGGAAGCGGTGCGTGCGTTTGCGGCTTTACCCGAAGCGGAAAGCCTTGCGGCCGCCAACAAGCGCACACGCAACATCCTGGGCAAAGCCAGTTTCTCCCAAGGCACAGTCGACTCCGGACTGTTTTCCGAGGACGCGGAAAAAGAACTCTACAGGGCATTGTCGGAACTGCGCGGGAAAGTGGCGTTCGCGGCGTCTACCAACGACTACAAGACCTCCTTATCCCTGCTCGCGACCCTGCGGCCCCAGGTGGACCGCTTCTTCACCGATGTCATGGTCAATGCGGAGGATCAAAAGGTTCGCGAGAACAGGCTGCGCCTGTTGTCCGAACTGAGTGCCCTGCTCAATCTGGTCGCTGATATTTCCAAGCTGGCGGCATGAGACTCCTGATCCTCGATCGCGACGGCGTCATCAACAAGGACAGTGACCAGTACATCAAAAGCCCGGAGGAGTGGCACCCGCTCCCGGGCAGCCTGGAAGCAATCGCGCTGCTGACCCAGGCTGGCTACCGCATTGTTGTTGCCACCAACCAGTCGGGCATAGGCCGCGGCTTGTTCGATATGGCCACGCTTAACGCCATTCACAACAAAATGCATAAGGCAGTCAACCAGGCCGGCGGCCGCATCGAGGCGGTATTTTTCTGCCCCGACACCGATGCCTCGAAATCACCCTGCCGCAAACCCAATCCGGGCATGTTCCACGCCATTGCCGAACGCTTCAATACACCGCTAACGAACGTGCCGGCGGTGGGGGATGCATTGCGCGACCTGCAAGCGGCGGCGGCTGTCGGCGCAAGACCACTGCTGGTTTTGACTGGCAAGGGCAAAAAAACCCAGTTGGACGGCGACTTGCCGGGCGGAACACAGACCTTTGCCGACCTGGCCGCCGTGGCCCAAGTGCTGAGCGCATGATATTTTTGCGCTCACTCGCCTTTGCAATCGCACTCGTCGTCATTACGCCACCCTACGCAATCCTCGCCCTCGCGTCCTTCCCGCTGCCACGCCTGCTTCGATTTCGCATCATCTCCGGTTGGTCGCGCATCGTTTTAGCCCTGGCGCGAGTGCTTTGTGGAATTCGCTATCAAGTTGAAGGACTGGAACACCTGCCACGGATCCCGTCCATCATCCTTTCCAAGCATCAGTCGGCCTGGGAGACACTGGCGTTTCAGGCGATATTTCCACCGCAGGTGCTGGTGCTGAAACGCGAACTGCTATGGATACCGTTTTTTGGCTGGGGCCTCGCATTGATGAGCCCGATCGCGATCAACCGGTCGCGCGGGCGCGAAGCCTTGCGCCGCATGGCTGAACTTGGAACTGCACGGCTCAGGCAGGGCTTCTGGATTGTCATGTTCCCCGAAGGAACACGCATTAAACCCGGTGCCAGGGGCACCTATCATGCCGGCGGTGCCTGGCTGGCGAGCAAAACGGGCGCGGCCATCGTCCCGGTCGCGCACAACGCCGGGGAGTGTTGGGCAAAAAATGCCTTTCTCAAGCAACCTGGCCTTGTAACCGTGTCAATAGGCAAGCCCATCAGTTCGGCTGGTCGCAACGCCGATGAGCTTATCGCCGAGGTGGAAAGCTGGATTGAAAACCGCATGAGCACGCTGAGCACGCAACAATGACGCAATTCGACCTACCCCTTTTCGTCACCACGGTGTCCACGTTTGTCACGCGGTTGCGCACGCCAGAGGACACGCCGCGGCTGGTGCAACTGCGATCCGGTCCCTTGCCTTACCGTTTGGTACGGCGCAAGCGCCGGACCATCGCACTCACCGTCGACCACGATGGCATCACTGTGGCGGCGCCACGTTGGGTCACGCTGGGTGAGATTGAAGATTTCATACGCCTCAAGGAAACATGGTTGCGCAAGCGCCTGTCCGCGGCAGTGCCGCGTGATCCATTTGAGTGGGTTGCCGGCGCGCGGCTCGCGTGGTTGGGCGGCGCCGTGGCGCTGACCCCCGATCCGGCTGCGCTAACGCCCTGCCTTGATGGGGGCAGGCTGCGTGTCGCCCTGGGCGCAGACGCTTCAGCGGATGCTTGGCGCGAGATCGTGCTGGCGTGGATGCGGTCGGAGGCGCTTGTGCTTTTCCGTGAACGCGCAAGCCGGCTGGCCCCCCTACTCGGTGTCGGCGTACCGCCGATACGACTCTCCGAGTCAAAATCCCAATGGGGAAGTTGCTCGACCACCGGCCGGGTGTTGCTGTGCTGGCGCCTGACGCATTTGCCTCTACACCTTGTTGACTACGTGGTGGCGCACGAACTCGCGCACCTGATTCAAATGAACCATTCCAAGCGGTTTTGGGTACTGGTTGAAAAACTGTGCCCCGACTACGCGGCGGCGCGCAAGGAACTCCACACGCTCGGCAGGCGACTGCCCGCGCTATGATCAGAGCGGATCGCGGCAGCACAGCCGGGAAAAAACAGGCAAGTATGCGGAGAAGACGATGAGAATATTGCACACCATGTTGCGCGTCGGTGATATTGAACGCTCGATCCGGTTTTATACCGAAGTCATGGGTATGACGCTATTGCGCCGGACCGATCGTCCGGAGCAGAAATACGCTCTGGCCTTTGTTGGATTCGGACCGGAGGAATCCAATGCGGTGCTTGAGCTCACCTACAACTATGGCGTGAAATCCTATGATCAGGGAAGCGCGTTCGGACATATCGCAATCGAAGTGCACGATGCATACAAGGCCTGCGAGACAGTCAAGGCCAAGGGTGGAGCGGTTACGCGGGAGGCGGGGCCGGTCAAGGGCGGCAGCACGGTCATTGCCTTCGTCCAAGACCCGGACGGCTACAAGATCGAACTCATCCAGGCCGAAAATTAATCTGCATGCCGGCTGGAAACCCTTATCTGGCGTGACTTTCCAGCTACTGCCGTCTATCGGTCTTACGGAATAAGTGCGTTGCTGATTGCGACATAGTCTGAAACTGAAAGATTCTCCGGGCGCAGACCAGGGTTGATACCGATGCGGCGCAAACCCTCTTCAGTCATGAGTTTGCCAAGCGCATTGCGCAACGTTTTACGCCGCTGCGTGAATGCCGCGGTCACCACCCGCGCAAGGGTCGCGGCATCGCAGGCCAGCAACTTCTCCGCCGGAAGGGGCCGCAGGCGCACCACGGCGGAATCGACCTTGGGTGGCGGCCTGAACGCTTCTGGCGGTACTTCCAGCAACATCTCCATTTCGTAGCGATACTGCAGCATCACCGAGAGCCGCCCGTATTCGGGGCCGGAGGGCGCTGCGACCATGCGCTGCACCACCTCTTTTTGCAGCATGAAGGTCATATCGGTGAAACGGTCGGCGAAATTGAGTAGATGAAACAGCAAAGGCGTGGAAATGTTGTAGGGCAGATTGCCGACCAGTCGAAGCGGTGAAGGCAGCAACGCGTAGTCAAATTCAAGCGCGTCGCCCTCGTGCACGACCACCTGCTGGGGAGAAAATCGCAGACGCAAGGCGGCCGCCAGATCCCGGTCAATCTCAATGACATGCAGTGGCGCTGCCTGCTTTATCAGCAGGTCAGTCAGCGCGCCCTCGCCGGGGCCGATCTCCGCAACATGCTCACCCGGCCGGATCGACACGGCCGCCACAATGTCTGCAATCACGCGCTTGTCAGCAAGGAAGTGCTGCCCGAAACGTTTTCTCGGAATGTGTTTCATGCGCGAATCGCCGGCGACCTGCTCGCCCCCGGCTTAGGGCCGGCGCGCACTCTGCCCGATCATGTCGGCGGCCATTTCCACGGCCGCGAACAAGCTCCCGGGATCCGCCCTGCCGCTACCCGCCAGGTCAAGCGCCGTACCGTGATCCACGGATGTGCGGATAAACGGCAAACCCAGTGTGACGTTCACGCCGCCGCCAAAACTCGCGTATTTCAGCACCGGCAGGCCCTGGTCGTGATACATCGCCAGCACACAATCACCACCGCGCAAGACCGCCGGCGTGAACAGGGTATCCGCCGGAAAGGGACCGGCAAGGTCCAGACCCTCGTCCCTCAATGCCGCGAGCACAGGGTTGATGACATCGATCTCTTCGCGCCCCAGATGCCCCCCCTCGCCGCCATGCGGGTTAAGTCCGGCAACCAGGATGCGTGGTCGCGCCAGACCAAACCACCGCGTTAGGTCCGCCGACAAAATCCGCAGCGTCGCAGCCAAGGTTTCAGGCTTTATTGCAGCGGGTACGTCCTTGACCGCAAGATGCGTGGTCGCCAGCGCGACCCGCAAGCCCCCCCCGACCAGCATCATCACCACGTTTGCGGAGGCTCCTTCCGCAAAAAACTCGGTGTGCCCGGTAAACGGCGTGCCTGCATCATTGATAACGCCCTTATGCACCGGCGCGGTAACCAGTGCATCGAAGCGACCGTCAAGGCCGCCATTCATGCCCTGTCGCAACACCTCCAGCACATAATCGCTGTTTCCAGCGTCAAGTTTGCCGGTGACGCAGGGTACGCGCAGAGGCACATGTATCACTTCAACGATCCCGGGAAGCGGCGGCAGATGTACTTCGCGAAGCTGCGCGTCGTAATCACGTACCGCTGCGGCGATGCCCAGTTCAATGGCGCGCCGCTCGATCAGGGCACGGTCGCCAAGCACCACCAGCCTCGCGCCAAAGTCACGTCCGGCGAGCGCCAGACAAATGTCAGGTCCGATGCCCGAAGGCTCGCCTGAGCTTACCGCGACAAGTGGCAATTCCCGCCTTCCCGAACCCGCAACGGCGGATGCGCCGCCTGCGGCAAGTCCGCTCACTTGTCTTCCAGACGGTATTCCACGTAGGCGCGATCACGCAATTGGCGAACCCATTCCTGGTAAGACTCGTCCGCCTTGCGGTCACGCAAAACACGCCTCGCCTCGGCGCGTTTTCTTTCTGTGGACATATCCGCCTTGCGCCGCTCCAGCACTTCAATCAGGTGCCAGCCAAACTGCGAACGCACGGGTTGGCTGACCTGATTGAGCGGCAACTCGTCCATCGCGCGTTCAAACTCCGCTACGGTGTCACCCGAATATAACCAGCCCAGATCCCCGCCCTTGGAAGCCGAGCCATCTTCGGAATTGAGTTTCGCCACCTCCGCGAAATTCGCACCGGCGACAATTCGTTCGCGAATATTGACCAGTTTTCGTTTGGCTTCATCCTCGGACACAACCTCATTGGTCTTGATCAGAATGTGCCTGGCATTGGTCTGGTTCACCATCGGCGCCGCACCTGCGCCCGAAGCGCCACCACCGCGCTTGCCGATCAGTTTGAGGGCGTGAAACCCGGCCGGGCTGCGCAACACCGCGCTTACCTCACCAAGCTTCATCTGAGCCAATGCCTCGGCGAACAGCTCGGGCAAACGGTCCCGCGGGCGCCAGCCCATCTGTCCGCCCTGCAGCGCATCAGACGCGTCGGAAAATGTGGCGGCGAGTTGCGCAAAATCACCCCCGCTTCGCAACTGCTGCATAACCGACTCAATGCGCGCGCGCTGACGCTCGATTTGCTCTGGGCTTGCCTGATCGGGCAGCCTCACCAGAATGTGTGCGAGGTTGTACTCGGCGCTCACATCTTTCGCTCCACCCTGTTCCTGCTCGGTGAGGAAATTATCGATCTCCCCCTCACTCACCACGATCCTGCTTTCAACCTCACGCTCGCGCAAACGCGTAAGAACAATTTCAGTGCGAACGTCCTCACGAAACTTGGAAAAGACAATGCCGTCCTTCTCCAACTCCCGGCGAAATTGCGCGACCGGCAGGCGGCTTTCCTGTGCGATGCGCTCGATAGCGCGATCAAGTTGCACGTCATCGACGCGCAATGCCGTTTCGCGCGCGAGCTGCAATTGCGTGTAATCGATGATCAGGCGTTCGAGCACCTGCTTATCCAGAACCCCCTCCGGCGGCAAGGGCGTGCCTTGCTGCTTGAGTTGCGCCTGGATCTGCCTGATTCTGGCGCTAAGCTCGTACTGGGTGATTACTTCATTGTTCACCACCGCAACGATTCGATCGACCAGTTGAATGCGGTTGGCCGATCGGGGCACTTGGGCGATTGCGGCGCCACAAGCAAGGAAAAGAGCCCAAAAAAACAACTGCTTCATGCTAATAACCCATTGGGCGAACAGCGTCGTTCAATGTCGGCGAAGAGGTAGATATCGGCGCATTCAACTGCGAATATCCAGAGATATTCCGCTTAAGCGTCTCCAGTGGGTTGGACCCGATACTTGCCAAGCCATTCAGTTCAAGCTGCACAAAGATACTGGTGTTCGCCGCCCCAATCGCGGTCGCAAAGCGCTGCCCAACAACGCGCACAATCCAGCATCCGCCGTTGTATTCAAAACCCGCAAGACCCTCTACAATTTTTTTGTCCTGTATCGAATAATTAGATCGCGCGACACCATACCAGCCCCCGCCCAATGGCCACTGGCCTGAGACGTCAATCTGACGCAGAATATCGTGGTTAAAACGATACCCAAGGTTGATCACTTTTTGCACTTCGGGCTGGTAACGTGTGCCGATAGTGATGCGCTCTAGCCTGCTGCGGCTGGAGCTGTACTGGACCGCAGAGTCGGCCGTCCATCGGGGGGTGATTTTGCCCGATACCGCCGCCAACCAGTCCGAAGTCCGCGAGGTACGGGGAGTGTCGCTTGGCTTGAGCGTCACCTCCTGATCCTTGAAATAATACCTTTGCGCGACCGTGGCCCTTGCCAACTCCTGGCCGTTTGCCTGCAGCATCCGCGACGTTACCGCGGCGGTTAGCTGGTTGCCATCGTTGATGCGGTCATTCCCGGAAAAACTATTCTCGGAAAAAATTTGCGCATAATTCAAATCCGCAATACCCGTATCAAAAATCGGGATGTTATTCTGGTTGCGTGTGGGAATATTCACATAATAAAGACGCGGCTCAAGCGTCTGCATCACATCCTGACCACGGAAATTAGTCGGTCTATCAAAGGTCAGGCCGCTATCCAGCGAGAATATCGGCAAGCCACGGGTAATGGTGTTATCCGGCCCCACGGTGTTCCGGTCCAGCGCGTAACGCGCCCAGTTGTACCCAATCTTCGGCGTCAGGTATGCGCCCGATGTCATCAGCGGCAGGCTCAGCGAAGGATAAGCGGACATCCGCTTGCCGATAACCTGGGTAGGATGCGCAAATTCCACATACTCGCCAGTCAGTGAAAAATCAGTCGCGCCGGCCGCCTGTTTTGACGCGTTAAAACTGATTTGTGGCAGGCGGGCGTAAGGCTCGGCGACGAGCGCGAGCGGATCCTGCAGCGTTTGGTAGCGCTGCACCCTGCCCGATACCCCCCAAGTGCCATCCCCAAGCCAGCTTCCCCCACGGCCAACATAGGCGTCACGCGTCAGGTGGGTCTGCGAAGTCACCGCCACCAAGGCGCCCAACTCGCGAAAGTAGTTGTCATCCGATACCTTATTCAGGTTCCAACCGGCAGAAAACCCATAATCAGCGAACATATGCTGCGCACTGAAAGAATAACGGGTGCGGTTAGCCGCCTTGTCGTCCGGCAGAATGTCGTATCGCACCTCCCCCCTGTATTTGGACTCCAGATACCTGAATTCTGTGCCGATCTGCAAGCCGCGTTTGGCCATGGCGCGTGGCGTAATCGTGGCATCCCGGTTCGGTGCGATATTTACGTAATAAGGCAGTGAAACCTCCGCACCTCCCTTGCCAGAGGAACCGTAAATGGGCGAGAGAAACCCCGACTTGCGCTGGTTGTTGAGCGAAAATTCCAGCCACGGTGCCGCCAGTATCGGAACGCCCATGAACACAACCCGCGCCGATTCGGCAGCCCCCAAGCTGCGGCCATAATCCATGTCAAGCTGACCGAATTTTATATACCAGTCTTCGTTGCCAGGCTTGCATGTGGAAAATGTTCCATCTGTCATGCGATAGTTTTCGTCGCCGAGCAACTCGATCTGATTTGCCGCACCATGCCCTTCCGTAGGCAAGGCGCCGGCCTTGACCCGCGGTGCGAGAACGTAGGTCGGCTTATCAAAAACCCCCTGCGCCTGATCCAACTTGTAACGCAGTGCCGGGCCGGTGATGACATCGCCGTCCCGAATCAGGCGCACACTCCCCAAGGCCTCAATCTCTTCGGTTTCCGTCGCGTACTTTAATCTCTCGGCGCTGATCGAAGTTGTACCCTTGCGCAGTTCGGCGTCGCCCGAAGCGCGCATTTCCTGGCCTGCAATCCCCTCCATCCTTTCACCGGAAATAAACACCGGCAGCTCGACATTAGCTCCCTTGGGCGGCCCCTGGATCGAGCGCTGCAGCTTAAGCCCCAGCCCCTGCCCCTGCGCCACCGCCGGAATCAACAGGCCGGCACATGCCGAAAGCGCAACTAGGGCGGAAAAACGCGAATGCAGCATGGGGAAAGTTGAGGGCAAACCTTGGTTGGCAAAATCGAAACTTCAGTTTATCCATGAATCGAGGTGCGGAAACAGAAGCGTTCTTGAGGAGGGCATTATGCCTCTTATTTTGGGTGCTAAAATCGCATAATTCAGGCGAGAAGGCAATAAAACAATTGGACCGCTCAGCCCAACTCGGACTCTGGCTGGAGTCCCATTTCCCAAGCGGCTCATTTACCATGTCGCCTGCATCCGCTGACGCGAGCTTTCGCCGCTATTTCCGCCTCAGTTTTGCCGATGCCCGGCCGAGCGTGATCGTCATGGATGCGCCGCCACCGCAGGAGGACTGCACGCCGTTTGTGAGAATCGCCGGCTTGCTATCCGCCGCCGGCCTCAACGCGCCAAAAATTATCTCCCAGGACCTGGATCAGGGCTTTTTGCTGCTCTCCGACCTGGGAAAAACCACCTACCTGACCGCAATAAACGAGGACGAGGGCAACGCGGACGCCCTGTTCAATGATGCGATGGACGCGCTGGTCCGCTGGCAAGCCGCTAGCCAGCCGGCGATCCTTCCTGCCTACGACGGTGCCTTGCTACGTCGCGAACTCGCCATCTTTCCCGACTGGTACGTCGGCCGCCATCTTGGCGTCACGCTTGACGATACACAGCGCAACACACTGGCAACCACATTTGACGCCATCATCGGCTGCAATCTGGCACAGCCCCAGGTTTATGTGCACCGCGATTACATGCCCAGAAACTTGATGTTGAGCGCGCCAAATCCCGGCATATTGGACTTTCAGGATGCCGTTTATGGGCCGATCAGCTATGACGTCGCATCGCTGTTCAAGGACGCCTTTCTCTCCTGGCCCGAGGAGCGTGTCCTAGACTGGACCATCCGCTACTGGCAAAAGGCAAAAAAGGCCGGGCTGCCGGTACGTGCGGACTTTGGCGAGTTTTACACCGATTGTGAATGGATGGGCTTACAACGCCATCTCAAGATCATGGGCATTTTCGCCAGATTGAACTATCGCGATGGCAAACCCGACTATCTTGCCGACACCCCCCGTTTTTCCCGCTACGTCCGCGGCGTCGCGTCGCGCTACAACAGGCTCAAAACCCTGTTGCTGCTGTTTGATGAACTCGAAAATGTGGCGGACAGTTCCGGCTATACCTTCTGATGAAGGCGATGATACTGGCCGCCGGTCGGGGAGAACGGATGCGTCCTCTAACCGATACCCTGCCCAAACCCTTGCTCGCGGCTGGGGGCCGGACGCTCATCGGCTGGCACCTGCACAAACTCGCCGCAGCCGGGTTCCAAGAAGTCATCATCAATCACGCGCATCTGGGCATACTGCTTGAGCAAACCTTGGGCGACGGATCGCGCTTTGGCATCAACATCCGATACTCTCCCGAATATGAAGCGCTTGAAACTGCGGGGGGAATTGCAAATGCACTACCCCTGCTAGGCGAGCGTTTCCTGGTGATCAATGCCGACATATGGTGCGATTTCGACTTCACTGCGGCCAATTCGGCCCTACAGCAAAATGACCTCGCGCACCTCGTTTTGGTCGACAACCCTGCACAGCACGCCGGAGGCGATTTTCACCTTTCTTCTACCGGGCGCGTCCAGACCAAAGGAAGCCCTTTGCTCACGTTCAGCGGCATTGGCGTCTATCGCGCAGCGCTGTTTGCCGACCTCAACCCCGCAAGCAAGGCACCCTTGGCGCCGCTATTGCGCTCAGCCATGAACGACTGCCGCGTCAGCGGGGAACATTTTCGCGGACGCTGGCGCGACATCGGTACGCCCGAGCGCCTGTCAGCCCTGCGACGGGAACTTCAGTGAGCCCAATCCGCCTCCGCGCAAACATGCAAACCAATAACTCTTGGCATTTTGAGATACGCTCAGGCTCATGATCGACATCCAACACTACCTGCAACGCCGGGAAGTTCTTTCGCGCCGCCTGAAAGGCGGCGTCGCGATCGTCCCGACCGCCCCTGAACGCATGCGCAATCGCGACAGTGACTACCCTTATCGTTTCGATAGTTATTTCTACTACCTCACAGGTTTCGGCGAACCAGAATCGGTTTTTGTGCTCGTGGGAGGAAAAAACCCACGAGCCATACTGTTTTGTCGGGAAAAAAACCCTGAGCGCGAACTGTGGGACGGCGTGCGCTGCGGCCCGCGCGCGGCGCGCAAGACCTACGGCTTCGATGAAACCTGGCCGATTGAAACGCTGGATGAAAAACTCCCGCAATTACTGGCAAACAAAGATTCGGTTTATTACCCCACTGGCATGGATGCTTCTTGGGACACGCGGGTGATAGGCTGGGTGAACCAGGTCCGCGGCCAGGCACGCAGCGGCGTTTCCGCTCCCGGCGATATACGCGACATACGCGTCATTCTCGATGAAATGCGATTGATCAAAGATGACCACGAAATCGGGGTCATGCGCCGGGCCGCGGCAATTTCTGCCGCAGCCCATTGTCGTGCCATGCAGGCGACACGACCGGGGCGCATGGAATTTGAAATCGAGGCCGAACTGCTGCATGAATTCAGGCGCAATGGCTCGCAGTTCCCCGCCTACTCCTCCATTGTCGCCGGCGGTGCCAATGCCTGCATCCTGCACTACCGTGAGAATAACGCCCGGCTCAAGCGCGGCGACATTCTGCTTATCGACGCCGGATGCGAACTGGACGGCTATGCCTCGGATATCACACGCAGCTTTCCGGTCGACGGCCGGTTCAACAAAGCACAGCGCGAAATTTATGAACTGGTGCTGGCAGCGCAAGCCGCGGCCATCGCCTCAGTACGGCCGGGCAAATCCTGGCAGGCGCCACATGACGCTGCGGTACGCGTTCTGGTCCGGGGATTTATCAAACTGGGCCTGTGCAAGGGCAGTGTCCCCGACGTCATTGCATCGGGCGACTATCGCCGCTTCTACATGCATCGTACCGGACACTGGCTGGGCCTGGACGTACATGATGCCGGCGAGTACAAGCAAGACGGCGCTTGGAAGACGCTGCGGCCTGGCATGGTGCTCACTGTCGAGCCGGGTTGCTATATCCGGCCCGCCCCGAACGTGCCGAAGCAGTACTGGAACATCGGCATCCGCATCGAGGATGACGTCCTAGTAACAAAAACCGGTTGCGAAGTCATCACCGCAGCGGCCCCAAAGACCGTCGCGCAAATCGAAGCCCTTATGGCCGATGCCTGATCCGACGAATGCCGCCGTCGATGTACTGATCGTTGGGAGCGGCCCGATCGGTTCGGCCATCGCGCTCGCACTATCCGGCTGCCGGTTGAAGATCGCAATCATAAGCCCGCCCAGCGACGAGAGCTCCGACTCCCGTCCGATCGCACTCTCTCACGGCAGCCGGCTGATCCTTGAGCAATTGGGCGCGTGGCCCGCTGATATCGCCACACCCATCGCCCAAATCCACGTATCCCACCAAGGGCGCTTTGGCCGCACCCGCATGGATGCGAAAGATCATGGTCTTGCGGCGCTGGGTTATGTCGTCGCCTATGACAAGCTGCATCGCGCCGCCGCGACCAAAGTCACAACGGCGCGGCTAGCTGGCTTGGTGACGGCAATCGAAGACCATGGCGACTTTGCACGTGCAAAAACCAGCCAGGGTGACATGGACGCGAAGCTTATAGTCATTGCAGACGGCGGCCACCTCACCGACGCGCGAACTGAACATTACGGGCAAGTGGCGCTGGTCGCGCAAATTTCGGCCGATACGCCCCATATCGGCCGCGCATGGGAGCGCTTTACGCCCGATGGCCCCCTCGCGCTTCTGCCTTTTGGCGGTGGCTACGCCATGGTCTGGTGCACCTCGCCGCAAACCGCCGGGGAACTTGCCCGGAACAACGAACAAAGCTTCCTGACGCGGCTGCAGCAGGCCTTCGGCCATCGCGCAGGCCTGTTCATTGCGGCGACGAGGCGCCATCAATTCCCTTTGTCGCTGCGTCGCGCAAAACCGTCGCTGCCGCGAAGCCTTGCTGTCGGCAACGCCGCCCAGACGCTCCATCCTGTCGCGGGCCAAGGCCTTAACCTTGGGCTCCGGGATGGCGTGGAGCTTGCCAGAATGATTCGCGATTGCGCGCCGCAAGATCTCGGCGGCTCGCCATTCGCAAGCCGCTATCAGGCGGCACGCAGCCCCGATCGCGATTCGAGCGTTCGCGCCACCGATACCCTCGTCAAGTTATTTTCAAACTCGAATTCTGTCATCGGACTGACGCGCGGGTGCGGACTTTTTTTGATCGACCTGCTGCCGGCGCCCAGGCGTTTTCTGGCGCGGCGCATGATGTTTGGAATGCGGGCGCCGCCCTGACATCGAGACCCCGGTCGGCCTCAAATCTGAGCGCCGCAGCTTGCACAAAAAATGAACGAAATCCTTTTTCCGTATTCGTGAATCCGTGTAAAATCGCCCTCCCTCTTGAACATAAATCCCCCGCAACCCGCAATGCAAATCGGCCCGCACGTGCTACGCAACAACCTGTTCGTTGCCCCGATGGCCGGAGTCACCGATCGTCCGTTCCGTCAGTTGTGCAAGAAATTCGGGGCCGGCCTGGCGGTATCGGAAATGGTTGCGTCCAACTCCTTGTTGTGGGGCAGCGAGAAAACCCTCCGCCGTGCCAACCACGAAGGCGAGGTGGATCCGATATCCGTCCAGATCGCCGGCGCCGATCCGAAAATGATGGCCGACGCGGCGCGTTTTAACGTTGATCATGGCGCGCAGATCATCGACATCAACATGGGATGTCCGGCCAAAAAAATTTGCAACGTCATGGCAGGATCGGCGCTGCTGCGCGATGAACCGCTGGTGGGCCGCATCCTTGACGCGGTTGTCGCTGCGGTCGACGTTCCGGTGACACTGAAATTTCGCACCGGTTGGGACAAACAAAACAAAAATGCCCTGATAATCGCGCGCATCGCAGAACAAGCCGGGATACAACTGCTGTCGATACACGGCAGAACCCGCGCATGCGGCTACACCGGCAACGCCGAGTACGAAACTATTGCCGCGGTCAAGGCGGCGACCCGTCTGCCGGTTATCGCAAACGGCGACATCACAACGCCGCAAAAAGCCAAACACGTACTTGAAGTAACCGGCGCGGACGGCGTCATGATCGGGCGTGCGGCACAGGGAAGACCCTGGATTTTTCGTGAAATCGAACACTTCCTGAACACTGGCACCTTCCTTTTACCCCCGCTGGTCACGGAAATTCACCAGGTTCTGATCGCTCATCTGCACGACCTGTACGGTTTTTATGGCGCCGAGCGCGGGGTGCGCGTGGCCCGAAAACACATCTCCTGGTACACCAAGGGACTCACAGGGTCGGCGGTGTTCCGCCACGCCATGAACCAGTTGCCGACCTGCGAAGAACAACTCGTTGCGGTAGACGGTTTTTTCGAACTGCTCGCAAGCGAGCACCGCCACCTGCGTTACGTAGAAGAAAATCAGATAGAGGAATTGGCAGCATGAAGCAGAACAACGAAATTGGCGATTGCATACGCAAGTCCCTGGATCGGTACTTCAAGGATCTCGAGGGCGAAAAACCACGCGCCGTTTACGACATGGTCATTCGCAACGTTGAACGTCCTCTGCTCGAAATGGTGCTTGGCCAGGCCGAAGGCAATCAGACCGTCGCAGCCGAGATGCTGGGGATCAACCGCAACACCTTGCGTAAAAAAATCCAGTCGCTCAAGATAAAGCTCTAACCGACCCGCAATTGGGCCGGATCCCCGCGGGCGTTCAAAATATGAGCATCATCCGGCAGGCCCTTATCAGCGTTTCAGACAAGACCGGCGTGGTCGAGTTGGCGCGTGTCCTCACCACGATGGGCGTAAATATCCTCTCCACCGGCGGCACTGCAAAGCTGCTTGCCGATGCGGGCATTCGGGTCACTGAGGTTGGCGATTACACCGGGTTCCCTGAAATGCTCGATGGGCGCGTCAAAACCCTGCACCCAAAAATACACGGCGGACTGCTGGCAAGGCGAGATCTACCAGCGCACATGGACACGATCAAGGATGCCGGCATCGGCAGTATAGATATGCTGGTGGTCAATCTTTACCCGTTCGAGGCGACGGTGGCAAAGCCCGGTTGCACGCTCGATGAAGCAATAGAAAATATCGACATCGGCGGCCCCGCCATGGTGCGCTCGGCGGCAAAAAATTGGCAAGGTGTGGCCGTTCTGACGGATCCGTCCCAATACGCCGGCGTGCTCGCAGAAATGGGCAAGAATCCCACTCCCAGCCTTGACGATGCCACGCGGTTCGCCCTTGCCACTGCGGCCTTCAACCGCATTTCCAATTACGATGCTGCGATCAGCGACTATCTTTCATCGCGTGGCGCGGACGGCGCACAACGCACTTTTCCTGACCAGAGCAATGGCCGCTTCGTAAAACTGCAAGACCTGCGATACGGGGAGAATCCGCACCAGCAGGCGGCCTTTTACCGCGACCTTTACCCGGTACCCGATACGCTGGCCACGGCCGTGCAGTTGCAGGGCAAGGAACTGTCCTACAACAACATCGCCGATGCGGATGCGGCATGGGAATGCGTCAAGTCCCTCGCCGATCAGTTGCCTCTTTGTGCATGCGTCATTGTCAAACACGCCAATCCCTGCGGCGTGGCGCTGGGCACAAGCCCCGCCGATGCTTATGCGAAGGCGCTCAAAACCGATCCGACCTCGGCATTCGGCGGGATCATCGCGTTTAATACGCTTCTGGACAGTGCAACAGCCGACTTGGTGGTAAAACTTTTCGTCGAAGTGGTCATCGCCCCGGACTTTTCCGCCGATGCGCTCGCCATTTTCTCAGCCAAGCCCAATACCCGCCTGCTAAAAATCGCCGCGGCCCCGGACGGACGCAACGGTCGCAACGCTTACGATACCAAGCGCGTAGGCTCGGGCCTGCTGATCCAGACCTCCGACAATCACGACGTCCTTGCGGCCGATTTCAGGGTAGTCAGCAAGAGGGCACCGAGCGAGGCCCATCTGGCCGATTTGCTCTTTGCCTGGCGTGTGGCAAAATTCGTCAAGTCCAATGCGATTGTGTTTTGCGCCGGCGGCATGACACTGGGCGTCGGCGCCGGTCAAATGAGCCGCATTGACTCGGCGCGCATCGCCTCGATCAAGGCGCAAAACGCCGGTATGACGTTGCTAGGTTCGGTCGTCGCCTCAGATGCATTTTTCCCCTTTCGCGACGGACTTGATGTCGTCGCCGACGCCGGCGCAATCGCCGTTGTGCAACCCGGCGGAAGCGTGCGCGACGACGAAGTTATCGCGGCAGCAGACCAACGCGGCATAAGCATGGTGTTCACCGGCATCCGTCACTTCAGGCACTGATATGAAACTTCTCGTAATCGGGTCAGGCGGCCGTGAACATGCTATCGCATGGCGTTTGGCGCAAAATCCGCGCACCCAAATGGTCTACGTCGCCCCCGGCAACGCCGGCACGGCTTTGGACAAAAACATGGTCAATCTGCCCATTACCGACCTGATCGAACTGGCCGATTTTGCGCAAAAAGAAAATATTTACCTGACGGTGGTCGGCCCGGAAGCGCCTCTGGCGGCCGGCGTGGTCGATCTTTTCCAAGCGAGAAATTTGCGCATTTTCGGTCCCACACGCACCGCCGCCCAGCTTGAATCGTCAAAGGACTACGCGAAGCGATTCCTCGTACGGCACGGCATCCCGACAGCCGCCTACGGCACTTTTACCGAAGCCTCAGCGGCTCACGCCTACATCGACCAGCAAGGCGCGCCCATCGTAATCAAGGCCGACGGCCTTGCTGCGGGCAAGGGCGTGGTCGTCGCCATGGACCTGGCTGAGGCACATGCCGCCATCGATGCCATACTGGTGGGCAACAGCATGGGCGACGCCGGGCACAGGGTTGTTGTTGAAGGTTTTCTGGAGGGCGAAGAAGCCAGTTTTATTGTTCTCGCGGACGGGGAACATGTCCTACCCTTGGCTACCAGCCAGGATCACAAACGTCTGAAAGATGGCGACGCGGGTCCGAACACTGGTGGCATGGGTGCTTACTCCCCCGCGCCGGTGGTGACGCCTAAACTTCACAATCGCATTATGCGCGAAATCATTCTGCCCACCATGCAAGGCATGGCAAAGGATGGCATACCCTATTCGGGCTTTCTTTATGCCGGGATCATGATCGACACGGCTGGCGATCCGAAGGTGCTCGAATTCAACTGCCGCCTGGGGGATCCGGAAACACAACCCCTGTTGCTGCGTCTGAAAAGCGACCTGTTCGAACTGATCGAACACGCCATCGATGGCAAACTCGACCAGATACAGGCCGACTGGGACAGGCGCACTGCACTGGGCGTTGTGCTTGCCGCCGGCGGCTACCCTGAGGCACCGCGAAGCGGCGACACCATTTCCGGCCTGCCCTCCGACACCGAGGACTGCAAAGTTTTCCACGCCGGCTCCACCCTCTCGGGCAAGCAGTCGGTCACTTCCGGCGGACGGGTACTTTGCGTCACCGCGCTTGGAGACAGCGTAAAAATGGCGCAGCACCGCGCATATCAGACGGTGGACATGATCCGCTTCGAGGGAATGCAGTTTCGCAGCGACATCGGTTTTCGCGCCATCGCCGTAAAAAACCGCTAAGCCCCGTTTGCGGGAACCGCCCGAATCCTAGCCGCGAAGCGACACCCATGAACAGCCTTGCAGTAAAAACATATCTACTCGCATTGCAACAGCGCATTGTCGGCACGCTAGAAGCCCTTGATGGCAGCCCCTTCCACACCGACTCCTGGCAACGCCCCGAGGGCGGCGGCGGTATCAGCCGGGTAATCGAAGAGGGAGATTTTTTTGAGCGCGGCGGCGTCAACTTCTCCCATGTGACCGGCACCAAGCTTCCGCCCTCGGCGTCCGCACACCGGCCTGAAATCGCCGGCGCCCCCTGGGAAGCCATGGGCGTATCGCTGGTACTGCACCCGCGCAATCCCCATGTCCCCACCGTGCACATGAACGTGCGCTTCTTTTGCACGACAGGGGCAACTCCGGTCTGGTGGTTTGGTGGCGGCATGGATTTGACGCCCTACTACGGCTACGTCGAAGACGCGCAGCACTTTCACCGAACCTGCAAGAGTGCGCTCGATCGGTTCGGCTCGGAATTTTATCCCCGCTTCAAAAAATGGTGTGATGACTATTTTTTCTTGCGCCACCGCAACGAACCGCGCGGAATCGGCGGCATATTTTTCGACGATTTTAGCGAACCGGGTTTCGACAAAAGCTTCGCCCTGCTGCAAAGCGCCGGCGATGCTTTTCTTTCAGGCTACCTGCCAATAGCCGAACGTCGCAAAGACACCCCCTACGGCGAGAAAGAACGCGACTTCCAGGCTTACCGGCGCGGTCGCTACGTCGAATTCAATCTGGTCTATGACCGGGGCACCCTGTTCGGCTTGCAATCGGGCGGGCGCACTGAAGCCATACTGATGTCCTTGCCGCCCGTGGTGAAATGGCGATATGACTGGAAACCCGAGGCGGGAAGCGCGGAAGAAAAACTGTATTCGGAGTTTTTGGTCGCCCGCGACTGGGCTTAAGGAAGTCGTCGCTCAGCCCGGAACGACGCCTGCGCCGGAGTGCCTCAGGCACAGACTCAGGCTCGCGTGCTACACCGCACCGTCGAGCTCGGCTGCCGCCCTGTAGTGAGTCTGTGCTTCCTCGTTTCGCTCCAGTCTTTCGGCAAGCCGCGCCAGCGCGACATGGACTGCGCGAGTCGGTTGTTGCGCGAGACTTGCCTCAAGATAGCTTTGCGCCTTGCCCCAGAGTTCGAGGTACACGCACAGCCGCCCGAGAGTCAGCAGCAACCCGCCATCGCGCGGATGGTGCCCAAGCCAGCGTTCTGCATACTGCAACTGTTCACGTGCATCGGCCCCTAGGCACTCGCCATAGAGCATGGCCGCGTCGGCATTCCACTCATGATCCAGCGCCTCGCGCAGAATGTCATGCGCAATTTTTCCGCCGCCATGCCCCATGAACAGACGGGCCGCGGTCCCTGCAACGCGGTGATCCACCCTTTCGGGCTCATCCACGCCGCGCCAATGGCGGAACAGATTGGTCGCGTCCAATCCTTTGGTACGCAAATTCTCGATAACGGCATTAAAACGTAGCTGGCGCAACCATTCGCGCGGCGCGGCGTCGCGTTTCTCAAGCACTTTTGCCAGCCGTATGACCTCATCCCAGTTGCGCATGCCCTGCTCCGCGCGCAACAACATAAGTTGACTTGCGATTCCACGGTGTCCGCCCTCGTGCATCTGCCGCAAAACCGCGCGAGCGTCATTAAAACGCCGCGAATCGAGCAACAGTTCCGCCTCGGTACTCAGGCGTGCCTGGCGCAGATCAGCCACCTCCTCGGCACGCGCCAGCCACACGTCGCGGTCGCTGTCATCGCCTATCCGATGCGCGGCACGCGCGGCGATCAGGGCGGCAAGGCCGGGTGCGCTCTGCATGCCATGCGCCGTCGCAGCCAGCTTGCGCGCGCGCCCCCAACGCCCCTCAAACAAGGCCTGTACTGCGCCGGCAAGCGCAGAACGCCCGCTCGATTCATGCTGCCGTGCGCGAAACGCCTTTACATGCTGGGGCAGGCGCAGCGTGTGGAATACAAGACGAACAAGCCAGTAAGCGAGCACAAACCCGGCCAACAGCGACAACACGACAAGCGCGAGCGATACTTCGATTCGCCATGGCGGCGCGACGATGAGAACGTAACCATCCCCAAATCGGGTCAATAAAGAAAGTCCCACCGCCAGCGAAAACACCGCCAGCAACCAGAACAAGCCCCTCATCGGGGTGCTTTGTCGCGCGAAGCCTCGCGCGAGGCCTTGAAGTTGCGTACGGCCGCAAGGCTGTCCGCAACGTTCGGCGGCTCGACACTCACGCCTGCGGCAGCCAGTTGCTTCAGCGTCGCGACAGCATTCGCAACAGGCTTGGCACGGGTGTCGAAATGCCGGCCCATCCATTCAGTGGCTACGCGAATATCCTGACGGTAGCCGTTCTGGTCACGTTGCAACAATGCAAGACGCGCATTAAGCAGGCGAAGCTTGACATTCTCACGCAGGAAAAACGCCTGCTCCGGCGCAAGCAGCACCGCCTCCAGACGGTCGCTATTTTGCACTCTGACCAACTGCCGGATCTCATCCCATGCCTGTCTGCCCAGAGCCTGCCAAAAACCCTGATCCGCCGGCGCTGAAGCTACGCGATCGCCCGACGGCCGTCCTTCCGATGCCAGCGGCCAGGTATCGACGCCACCGATCAACTGTTCGATCTTCAATGATAGCCCGGTAAGGTCGAGATTGGGTGCCACCTTCAGTCGCTCGATATCCCGGTTGAGAACTTTACGCAGGGAAATGAACTGCGGCCGATCGGAACGGGCCAGTCTTGAGTCGGCGCTTTGCAGCGCGACGAGGGCGACCGAAACATTGCCAGCAAGTTGCAACTGCTGCGACGCGATCGCAAGAATTTGCTCGATTTCCGCCAGCACCCAGTCGTCGCGCCCCCGTGACAATTCCTGGTAAAGCGCCTCCAGTGCGACCTGCTGGTTCTGCGACTCCTGCAACCTCGCCTCCATGACGCTCAACTTGGCCTGGGCGTCGCGCACCGCCTCTTGCGCTTGTTTGGCCACGAGACGGCTTTCCTGACTGCCGGCATCGCTGTCGCGAAGGCGCTTGGCAAGTTCCTGGGAAAGCTGGTCGATTTGATGCCGCGTATCCCACCATTGCCAACCGAAAAACAGGATGACCGCGATAAGCGCCACGCCAAGCGGGTTGGCCCGTTTGCCAAAACGCGCGCTCAGGCTCCGGGCTGCGGGTGCGGGAGTGGTCGTTTCATCCATAAGCTGTCAGAGCACCATCGACTAACGCGGGATTATTTTGAAAGCCTGGTCACTTTTGCGAAAAAACTCTGTATTCCATCAACCAGACCTTTGTCTCCGGCGGTGGTAAGTTGCGCCTTGAGTGCTCCGCGCCACTGCGCTCGCTCGATAATTCGCGGGTGCGGCGCAAAAATGGGCGTAACCGCCAGCAATTCCCTGCCGGCATCACCGAGCATCTCCACCAGGTTATCGACCGCCTCGCTGCTGGTGACGGTGATGGCATCAAGCCTGCCCTCTCGCCACATTGCAATAACAGGCGCGCCATCGGTGCTGGGTTTGGCGCGCTCGTAGCACTCGGCTAGGGCCACCTCGGCACCGCGCCGCTTGAGCTCGGTTGCAAGCAACTCACGTCCGCCACCACCGCGAAAAATCAGCACATTACGGTAAGTCAGGTAGGTCATTTTCGCCAGCTTGTCGAGAAGACCTTCGCTGTCAAACCGTGTCGCCGGGACGATGACGTTCTTTATTCCCGCGGCGGCCAGTGCCGTGGCGCCGCCCGGCCCCACAGCCGCGACCTTCACGTGTTCAGGCCAGGGGCCGGCGGCAATCGCATAGCGCAGGCCATACTCAACCGCTGTCGGGCTGATAAAAATCGCCAGATCGAAACGAGACAAATCCAACATCGTGGCTTCAAGTGCTTCCGGATGCGCGGGTGCCCGGATCTCCAGCGCCGGAAACAGCACCGGCTCGCCGCCGCCCTCACTCAGCAGGCGCATCAAGACTCCAGCCTGCTCACGCGGGCGGGTCACAAGAACGCGGCGACCGTTTAATGTTCTCATGACAGGGTCGCAAGAATACGATCTGCCCCGCGCGCGCGAAGCAACTCGGCTACGGCAATACCAAGGCGCTCAGGCTCGGACGCGGGACCAGCCATTTCTGCGCGTACCATCGCACTGGCATCCGGGGCGGCAACAAGGCCGCGAAGCGTGAGTTGACCGTCATCACACTCGGCGTAAGCCGCCAGCGGCAACTGGCAACTGCCCCCGAGTGCGCGGCTTACGGCACGCTCGGCGCGCACACAGGCAGCCGTCTCGGGATGATCCATGGGGGCTAGCCAGTTGAACAACTCCGGCCTGTCGGAACGATATTCGATGGCCAGTGCGCCCTGACCCGCCGCCGGAAGACTGTCCTTGGTATCCATAATGCTGCTTATGCGCCCGGCCAGACCGAGGCGCGTCAGGCCGGCCGCGGCGAGCACGGCGGCCTGAACCTCACCGCGGTCTATCTTCGCCAGGCGCGTATCCAGGTTACCCCGCAACGGTGCAATGAGCAGATGCGGGAAGCGCTCGCGCAGTTGCGCCTCGCGACGCAGGCTGGATGTGCCAAGAATAGCGCCGGCAGGCAACTCGGCCGGCGTCACATAATCATTGGATACAAAGCAATCGCGCGGATCCTCGCGCTCGGCGATCGCCGCGAGCGCGAACCCTTGCGGCAAGTCCATCGGCACATCCTTGGCGGAGTGCACGGCGATATCGGCGCGACCATCCGCCAGGGCGGTCTCAAGTTCTTTTACAAACAAGCCTTTACCGCCAAGCTTGGAAAGGGAACGATCAAGAATTTCATCACCACGTGTGCTCAACGCCAAAATAGTGACCTCACATTGCGGGTATAATTTTTTGAGGCCGTCACGAACATGCTCGGACTGCCAAAGGGCAAGGCGGCTTTGGCGCGAAGCGATGACGATGCGTTCAGGACCGCGAATGGCGTGACTAGTATTCAAGTTTCAAAGGGTAGATTGTGTTCATACACTTCACCACCCCGATTCTAACACCCGCCTTGCTCATACCCTTTACTATCTAGGCGGCATCCCAAACCGCGCCCCAACAGGCCAAACGCTGCCTCTGGCAAGCAAGCTGTCGGCGGAAGCAATGCAAGCGCACGCGAGCCACAACCAACGCCGAAGCGGAAACGCCAAAAGATACGCTGCGCAAGGCGTTGGTCAGTCTGGTGCCGGCTAACAACCGCGCCGAAAAGCAGTCGATGTCTGAAAACGCCCTACGGACACGGCTTTCCAGCTGGTGTCCCGGAAAATTACTTATGCAAACCTTTCAGCACCGGCCATTGCCGGCGGCTGATCGGCTGCTTTTCGGCCAAGCCCTCGAGCAGTACAGCCCACCCCGCCTCTCCCTCTTCTTCGGCAATGCGCTCGAAACCGCGGATCGAAGCCCTTGCCACAAGGCAGTTGCGATGAATACGCACAAAACGGTCCCCGAACTCCTGTTCCAGATGGGCCAGCGACTCCTCGACAAGATACTCCCGCTGCGCCGTTTTGATGGTGACATATTTAAGGAATCACTGAACAAGTGATAGTTGAGACGAGAAACGTTGGAATCAAAGTCAATTTGATGATAAATCGGGCGAAAATGTGGAAGAAAGGGGGCTATGCCCCCGCTATTTCCTCACGCAGGGCGCACCTCTCCTGTGAGTGGCATT
>CAMDDU010000046.1:0-34142 GCA_945892985.1 Bordetella parapertussis | reverse complement strand
AGGCGCTCTGGCGCAGCTCTACCGGAGGAATGCCTCGCAATCGCCCCTCGATCCGCCATCGCCCCAAGCACATTCAAGAGCGCCTGCAGGCAGGCCATTGGGAGGCCGATACAATGCGCGGCAAGATAAGCGAGCCGCGCTGCGTTCTGGCCGCCGTTGAGCGTAAGAGTCGCTATACCTGCCTTGGCGTACTCACGCAGCCCACCGCCGATCTGACGGCCACGCTGCTTAGCAAGACGCTCGCCCCCTTCAAGGTCAGGTCCATCACCTTTGATAACGGCACCGAGTTCGCGCGGTACGCCAGCGCCTGTAATGCCTTGGCAGCCAAGCCTTACTTTGCTGAAATTAACCAGCAACAACTCTGCGTCGCCCCCAACCCGGCAGTCCACACGGACGCTGCGCGATAAAGCCGCGCAGCGCCGGTGACTTCTACGTTGGGCATAACAAGAAAAGGAAATCTATGAAGTTACATAAAGCATTATTGGTTTGTTCGTTTTTATCCAGCTTATTCGTTTCAAGCTCTGCTTTAGCTCTAGATTGTCAAAACCCTCAAACACAAACCGATATGAACCAATGCGCATCTTCTGACCTAGACCGTGAAACAAAGAAAATAAACAAAACCTACAACGATTTCAGAGCAAAGTTAAATCCAACACAAAAACTACAACTCAAAGAGGTGCAGTTGGCTTGGATTAAATTCAAAGATTTAGCGTGTCAATTTGAAGCCTCTGGTGTTAAAGGTGGGTCAGCCCATTCAATGGTTTTAGCTGGTTGCCTTACTGAAAAGACACGCCAACGCAACAAAGAACTGGAAGCTCTAGGTAACTGCCAAGAGGGTGATTTAAGTTGCCCCGCATGGTAATGCCCAACCCATCCATCAAGCGGGACTTGCTACCGCAAGCCCCTTATGTCAAACGTTATGCGCGCAAATCCAGTCGCCCCCTGACTTTGGTAACATGAAACCATGAGTTCTTCACTAAAAGCCCTCGGAATCGAGCGTCTCAGCATTCAGGAGAGGATTTCGCTCGTTGAGGAGATCTGGGACAGCATTGCTGAGGTCACCCCGTTGACGGATGCACAGCGCATCGAGCTAGATCGTCGGTTACAGGATCACGAGACTAATCCGGGCGATGTTGTGCCCTGGGAAGTCGTCAAGGCATCTATTACAGCCCGTCTAAAGAAATGACCCTAAAGGTCGTCTTTCGGCCCGCTGCCCAAGCCGAGTTTGACGACGCAGCACTGCGGTACGAGGAGCGTCAGTCTGGCCTTGGAATTCAGTTTGTCGCGGAGATTGACCGTGCAGTTGAACTTGCTTCCAAATACCCTGACCGTTACCCGATCAAGCACAAGGAAATTCGATGTGTTCGGGCACGCCGCTTCCCCTATTCCATTTTCTATTCTGCCGAGCCCGAACAGATCGTGGTTCTGGCGATATTCCATGCGCGGCGCGATCCAGCAATCTGGCAAGGGCGCGCATAACAAGCCATCGGAACGGACGCCTTTCGGCGCCGTTCAATGGCGACGTTAGCCCCCTTTAGGAAACCCATGATCCCGCACGCAATAGAAACCGACGCCACTGACGTGGAATCGCTGATTAGCGATTGGCACTTTGAGATGATGACAACATCGTGGCCTGGTTACTGGATCGTCCAGTTGACCAAAAAGGGGGCGTCTCCATTGGCAATGCTCCTGAACCTCAACGAGTTGGGGAATTTCTGTGCTGGTCTTCGTGAGTGCGTCAAAGCTGCTCAATCGAAACAGCCTAAGCCTGCTCCGCAAGCTATGGCTAGACTGGTCGCTGAGAATCTTCCCACCCCAAGCAACGATGAGGGTGCCATCCAGATACTTGCTGACTGGGCGTCAACACCAACGGTAGCGATTTGCTTCTATGGCAACCGGCGGGTTTCCGGAAAGGAAGTCATTCGTCAGAACTTGCATGCCGCCGATGCAGCTGAGTACCTCGGTCGCTTTTAGAGGGCGTATGACCGCATGCCCAACAAGAAGTCGTGGATGCCACGTACCGCGGGCTAACCGATCATTCCACCGGACGCTGCGCGATGAAGCCGCGCACCACCGGTGAATTCAAACGTTGGGCGTCTAGTGGATCCTCGACGCGACCTTGACAAGGTGTAGCCACAAGGCTACATTTGGCAATGATCGAAATTCGCAAAACCGCTGAATTCGCTCAATGGCTGGATGGCTTGCGCGACATGAAGGCAAGGGCGCGCGTACAAGCCAGGCTTGACCGGATGGCCGAGGGAAATCCAGGCGATGTCAAGCCGGTGGGTGAGGGCGTTTCTGAACTGCGGATTGATTTCGGCCCTGGTTACCGGGTTTATTTCAAGTCGCGAGGACACGAGATAATTATTTTGCTGGCCGGTGGCGACAAGAAAACCCAGGCCAACGACATCAAGGTGGCCTTGCGTCTTGCGCGTAACCTTTTGGAGTAAGTTCAATGGCTAAAACAGTAACCACTCGCTACGACGTTGCCGAACATCTTAGGACTCCTGAGGAAATGGCTGCTTACCTTGAGGCTTGCTTTGAAGAAGCCAACGGTGATGCCGCATTCATCGCGAAGGCCCTTGGCAATATCGCTCGCGCGAAAGGCATGTCGCAAGTGGCACGCGATTCGGGTCTCTCTAGAGAAAGTCTTTACAAAGCCCTTTCCGGAGAGCGCAGCCCTGACTTCGACACGATTCTCAAGGTAGTGGGAGCCTTGGGACTCACGTTGCATGCTGAAGCCAATCATCGCTAACCCGACGCCCAACAACACGGCGCAACCGGACGCGCGCGATGAAGCCGCGCGCGACGCTGGCAGTGAACGTTAGGCCTTGTTGCGCGATGCGCAACACGCTATAATTGGCACATGATTCAATCGTTCCGGCACAAAGGCCTAGGCAAGTTCTTTGCATCGGGAAGCACCGCGGGAATCCAACCACACCATGCCAAGCGACTTCGCATGCTTTTGGCGGCTTTGGATACTGCTCAGTCCATAGAGGACATGGACATTGCAGGGTTTCGCTTGCACCCGCTGAAGGGGTTTGAACCCCGCCGTTGGTCCGTGTGGGTGAACGGGAACTGGCGCTTGACGTTCGAGTTCAAAGACGGGCACGCCTTCGTGTTGCAATATGAGGACTACCACTAATGACCATGCACAATCCGCCTCATCCCGGTGAATTCATTACCGAGGTTTATTTGGAGCCGAACGGGCTCAGCGGTCGTGAATTGGCCGCAAAGCTCGGAGTTGCAGCGTCTACACTGCATCGCGTTCTCACCGGAACCAGTGGCATCAGCCCAGAAATGGCGTTGCGTCTTTCCAAAGCTCTTGGTCGTTCTCCGGAGAGTTGGCTGGCCATGCAATACAACCATGATCTGTGGCAGGCCAAACAGCACGTAGATCTAGGCAATGTCAGCAAAGTCAGACTTACAGCGGCCTAACTTTAGCTGCAGCGGACGCACTGCCGGCGCCGCTGAGCATTGACGTTAGATTCCTTGCGCCACCGCCTGTGGTATGATGTATTGTCATACTCCGGAGAAAAACATGAGTAGCGTAAAGGTAGCGATTACCCTGGACCAGGACACGCTGATCCGCGTTGACAGTTTGGTCTCTAAGAGTATCTTCCCCAACCGCAGTCGCGCGATTCAGGCGGCCGTGAGCGAGAAACTTGCCCGAATGGAGCGTGGTCGCCTTGCATCGGAGTGCGCCAAACTCGATCCCAAGTTTGAAAAATCTCTCGCCGAGGAAGGCTTGGGCCAGGAGCTTGAGTCGTGGCCCGAATACTGAGAGGCGAAATTCGTTGGGCCGATCTCAATCCCGTACGCGGTCGTGAACAGGCCGGCCTGCGTCCCGTGCTGGTTCTAAGTCATGACGTGTTCAATGAACGCTCCGGCACAGTCATCGCGGTTGCATTGACCAGCCAACCCCAGCGCGCGGGATTTCCTCTCACGCACGAACTAAAATTCCCGAAGCTGGCTAAACGTTCGTGGATCAAGATCAGCCAGATACGAACCTTGTCCGTTGAGCGCATCGGCACAAAGCTGGGTCGCTCTACGCCGGAGGAGCTTGCGCTTGTAGTCGAAGGGCTTAATGAGATCATCGGAATCTAACTCTAGGTGCATCGGATCGCTTTTTGGCGACCGATAACCAGTGACGTTAGACCGCTTAGGAATCGGCCCACATGAGTAAAGGCCTCAAACTCTTTCTTGCGTATTGCGTGGCGGTACTGACCTGCCCCTTAATAGTGAGCCGGTAAAATAGTGCGCCGGTAAAGCTGCAAAGCGCCGAGACAGCGGGCCGGCAAGGCGGCGCAGCCACTACAATAGCGCTCTGCGTTCGCACCGCCTCGGCACCAACCACGCACCACAGCCCTCATGCCATACCACCATGCCCTCCGGCAACAAGACTAAGCCTGCCAGCCCCTCCCCGGCCCTGACGCCGCGCCTTATGGCACTGCTCACGGTAACGATGTTCGCCTGCTCGGGGACGATCCACTTCCAGACGCCCATGCTCACCAGCATGGGGGCGGAGTTCGGCGCCGATGCCGCAGCCACCGGCTGGGTGGCGACGCTGTCTTTTGCCGGCTTTCTTGCCGGCACGGTTTTTCTGGTGCCGCTGGGCGATCGTTTCGACAAGCGCAAACTCTTTCTGGCGCAATTTTCGCTGACCATATTGGCGCTGCTGGTGATGGCCGGCGCACCCAGCCTCGCGATGCTCGCCGGCGCATCGTTTGTGTTGGGGATAGGCTGTTCCTCCGCAAGCCAGAATGTCATTCCCATGGTCGCTGAAATGACCCACATCAGCAACCGCGGCCGCACCGTGGGAACGCTCCTGACCGGGCTGTTCACCGGCATTTTGTTCGCGCGTGTCGCCGGCGGTTTTGTCGCGGCGGGCCTGGGCTGGCGCTGGATGTATGTGTTTAGCGCCGCCACGCTGCTACTGCTCTTGCCGGTGCTCTACCGGCACCTGCCCAGTTCGCCGGCCACCACTGGGCTGAATTACTTCGCGCTGCTGCGTTCCATCGGCGCGCTGCTGCGCGAGCATGCGGCGCTGCGCCGTGTTGCCATCATCCAGTTGATGCTGGGCATGACCTACGGCGGGTTCTGGGCGACCATCGCAACGATGCTGCTCCAATACCACCAGTTCGGGCCGGCACAGGCCGGATTGATGGGCATACCGGGGGCCGCCGGGATACTGATCGCACGACCTGCAGGGCGCTGGATGGACAGGCGCGGCGTGACGCCGGTGGTGACCACCGGCATCTGCCTGGTGATCGCCGCGTATGTGAGCTTTGCCTTTGCCGGCAGCCAGGTCGCCGCCGTAGTGGTCGGGGCGATTCTGCTCGACTGCGGCTTGCGCGCCGCCATGGTCGCCAATCAAACCCTGATCAACACCATCGCGCCTGAGGCGCGCAGCCGTTCAAACACGATTTTTTCGGCGTCGGTGTGGGGCGGCAACGCAGTGGGTGCCTTTGTGGCCAGTATGGCGCTGGCACAATCGGGCTGGCTCGCGGTGTGCGGCATCATCGTCTGCGCACCGGTGCTGGCGCTGCTGGTGCAGTGGCGCAGCGCGGGTCGCGCCGCCTAAGGCCACTAGTGCAAAAAAGGTTTTTTGAGAAAGTCCTGCCGGTCACCGGAGCGCACCGACAGGCGCAGCACATCACCGGCACGCCCCACCGTCAGGGGCACCTGCACGCCGGCCGCGCCCAGTTGCCAGACCTTGCGAAAAAAATCCGCCTGCCCCTTCACCCGCTCACCGGCGACCTCAATCAACAGGTCGCCCGCCTGCACGCGGTCGCGCTCGGCCGGCCCGCCGGCGGCCAACCCGGTCACCAGCAATTGCCCGTTTGATTCGGCGGCGTAAAGGCCCAGCCAGGGGCGCGGCGGACGCCGCGGACGGCCAAATTTAAGCATGTCAGCGAGTATCGGTTCGAGCAGGTCAATGGGTACGACCATATTTCCCTGGGTCGCTTTGCCTGCCTCGCCCTCTTGCAACAGCAGCGAGCCGATGCCGCACAACAGGCCGTGCTCGTCGATAAGCGCGGCCCCGCCCCACTGCGGATGCGCCGGCGAAGTGAAGATCGCCTCATCGAGCACGTACTCCCAGGCGCCGGCGAATTCGCGCTTGTCGCTGACGCGTGCCGCCAGCGCATGGCTGCGTCCGCCGTGCCCGGCCATGACCACTTCATCGCCGGGCATGCAGCTGGCGGAGAAACCGCGTTTGAGCGGCGTGGCATCGAGCCGCCCGAGCGGCTGCACCAGCCCAAAGCCGGTGGCCTGGTCGTAACCGAGCGGGTGGCCTGCCACAACCTGGCCGCGCTGCGTGGTGATCCAGACCGTGGTCGCCTCGGTGATGAGGTAGCCTACGGTCAGCACCAGCCCATCGGGCCCGATGACCACACCGTAGCCGGAGCGCTCGGTGCCCAGCACACCGGCGGTGAACGCATCGGCCGGCACCTCGGCCCGCAGCAACACCATGGCATCGAGCGCGACATCCAGGTCGTAGCCCAGTTCGTCCGCCTTGGGCTGCATTGCGGACGAGAACGCCCACTCGCGACCGGCGGCCATCAGCTGCGCCCGCGCGCGCCGGCGCAGGGTGAGAACTGGCGCACAAGGCCGAAAGCACGATGTGACCGAATTTGAAATTTTTCTGGCATGGGAATGTGGCGTTACTGTTACAAAGACGGCTGCGAGAATAACGCAGATTGGCCGCGCACCACACATCAAGCACGCTGATTTTGCGGACAGGGCGCTCAAGGCACCATTCGCGGCATTCTCGCCATTACCGTTAAAATAGCCGCTCAGCGCCGGCGTTTGCCCGTTTGCCTGTTTTGCCGCCGGTTCCTTCGCAATCGGGTATTCACACGCTGCGCACCCCGCCCAAGCCAGTTCGCTTTCATATCCCCCTGCCCCCCCACACTCCGATCGACCTCTCATGACACGACACACCATACGCCGCGAGGACGCACGCCTGCTTACCGGCCGCGGCCACTACACCGCCGACACCAACCTGCCCGGACAATTGCACGCCGCGGTGCTGCGCGCAGACCGCCCGCACGCGCTCATTGTCGCCATCAACACCGACGCCGCGCTTGCCATGCCCGGCGTGCACTGCGTCCTCACTGCGGCCGATCTTGAGGCGGCCGGCTGGCAGTCCATGCCAGGCGGTGTGCCCTTCGAGGGCATAGGTGGCATGAAAATGAACAAGCCCTTCTGGCCGGCCCTCGCCAGGGGACGCGTGCACTTTGTCGGCCAGCCGGTCGCCCTTGTCGCCGCTGATACGCTAGCGCAGGCGCAGGATGCCGCAGAAGCCATCATGGTCGAGTACGAGGACCTGCCCGCCGCCATCGGCTTTGAGGCGGCAACACGCCCCGGCGCGCCGCAATTGCACGCCGAGGCGCCCGGTAACCTCGCCTTCGAATATGAGTCGGGCGATGCCGCCGCGGTGGACGCGGCGTTTGCGCGCGCGACACTGCGCAGCCAGATCACCTTTGACAGCCAGCGCATCGTCGGCGCGCCGATGGAACCGCGCGCATTCCTGGCCGAATGGAAAGACGGCGCGGTGGTGGTGAACACGCCAAGCCAGGGCATGAACGGCATGCGCACCCACATCGCGCAGGTCACCGGCCTGCCCGAGACGGCGATTCGTGTCATCACCGGCGATGTCGGCGGCAGCTTCGGCCTGCGCAGTCACGTCTACCCGGAACACTTCGCCGTGATGCTGGCGGCAAAAAAACTCAATCGCCCGGTGAAATGGGTGGCGCTGCGTGCCGAACTGTTTTTGTCCGAAAACCACGGCCGTGCATTGTCGCTGACCGGCGAACTGGCCCTGGACAAGGAAGGTAATTTCCTCGCCATGCGCTGGCAAGACCGCGCCGATATCGGCGCCTACGCCACGCCCTTTGGCGCGATGATAGGCAGCCGCAGCCTGTGCATCACCATGGGGGGCATCTACCGCGTTCCGGCGCTCTACGGCCACTGCCGCGTCGCCTACAGCAATGCGGCGCAGGTCTCCTCCTATCGCGGCGCCGGTCGCCCCGACATCGCCTGCGCCGTCGAGTTGCTGGTCGACAAGGCCGCGCACGAGCACGGCTTCGACCCGCTCGCGCTGCGCCGTCGCAACATGGTGCCGGCCGAGGCCATGCCTTACAAAACAGCCAACGGCACGGTCTATGACTGCGGCGAATTCGCCGCGGTGATGGACAAGGCGCTCAAACTGGCCGACTGGGACGGCTTTGCCGCACGCCGATCGGCGTCAGCGGCCAAGGGCATGTTGCGCGGCATGGGCATCGCCACCTTCCTCGAAATCAGCGGCGCGGGATGGTCGCCCAAGGACCAGGTGAGTGCGCGCTTCAACGCCAATGGCGACCTACACCTCTTTGCCGTATCGCAATCCAACGGCCAGGGGCACGAGACCACCTTCACCGGCATCGTCACCGACAAGCTCGGTCTGTCGGCCGCTGACGCCGCACGCGTCAGCCTGCATGAGGGCGACCCGGACACCGCGCTGGTGGGCAACGGCACGGGCGGTTCGCGCTCGCTCTACGGCGCCGGCAGCGCACTGCAACTTCTGGCGCAAAAAATCATCGACATCGCCATGCCGCATGCGGCGAGCGCCCTCAATGCCGGGAGCGCGGCGGCTGTTACCTACCGCGACGGTTATTTTCATGCGGGCGACAGGCAGGTCGGCCTGCTCGAACTGGCACAAAAACTTGCGCCGGCGGGTGGCGCGGACGGGCATCCGCTCAACTGCGGCGCCGAGGGCACCTACGGCGCAACCTTCCCCAACGGCTGCCACATCGCCGAAGTTGAAATTGACCCGCATACGGGTGTCACCGCCCTGCTCTCCTACACCACGGTCGACGATGTGGGTGCGGCCATCGATCACAGCAGCATCGAGGGCCAGGTGCACGGTGGCGTGATGCAGGGCGTGGGCCAGGTGCTCGGCGAAGAGGCCGTCTACGACCAGGAGACCGGACAGTTGCTGTCGGCCAGTTTTCTCGACTACACCATGCCGCGCGCCGACTGGATGCCCAGTATCCGCTGCGACGAGCACAATGTTCCAACCAAGACCAATGCCCTCGGCGCAAAAGGCGTGGGCGAGTCGGGCACCTCCGGTTCACTGCCGACGGTCATGAACGCCATCATGAATGCGGTTCGCCCGCGCGGGGTGGCGAGGCTGGACATGCCGGTGACGCCGGACAAGCTGTGGCGCGCGCTGCAGCGGGCGACCCCGGCCAAGGCCGCCTAAGACGCCAAGAGGCAGTGCCGATTTTGACCACGCCCCCATCCGCAAAGCCGCACCTGGCGCGGCTCTCCAGCGTTTTCGGCGGCTGCGGCAGGCAGCCATCGAACCGCGCTTGGTGGTCTGTTCGCCTGCGAGGCGGTGTTGCCGCGGCCTTGCGCGTGCTGGCCATGGCGACGCTTGCCATGCTGCCAATCTCTGGCGGCGCAGCTTCTGCGGGCAGCAAGGAAGCACTGCTGCTCAACACGCTCTCCCACGCCGTTCCCGCCGCGGCCAAAGCATCTTATTTCGAGGACCCCACAGGAAAACTGCGCATACAGGACATGGCCGATCCGGCGCTCAGCGCGCAGTTTCGCGCCATAAGCATGGCCGGCGACCCGAATTTCGGATTTTCACACGCCGCCTACTGGTTCGCGCTGCCCCTTAGGCTGGCCGCAGAGGGCCCGCCGCGCTGGCTGCTCGAGGTGGGCTATCCCTCGCTCGACCGCGTCGACGTGTTCACGCCCGGTGCCAATGGCAGTTACCGCGAACAGACGGCCGGCGACCTGCAGCCATTTGACTCGCGCCCTTATCCACACCGCAACCTGGTGTTCCCGATAACGCTGGAGCCCGGGCAGACGCAAACGGTGTATGTCCGCGTCCTGTCCTCGGGCAGCCTGACCGTTCCGCTGACGCTGTGGCAGCCGGCCGCGCTGGACGCCCACGACCAGCGAACTTATGTGCTGCTGGGTGTTTTCTACGGTGCAATGCTGGCATTGCTTTTCTACAACCTGTTGCTGTATTTTGCGCTGCGCGACCCGGTGTTGCTCGCCTACGTCGGCTTTGTCGCCGCCATGACCACCGGAATGCTGGCGCTCAACGGGCTTGGCAACCAGTTCCTGTGGCCGAACTGGCCCGAATGGGGTGACATCGCCCAGCCCTCGGCGCTGGCCATAGCCGGGCTTTGCGGCACCCTCTTCACCCGGCTGTTTCTTGCAACCGCGCGCGAGCACCCCGGGCTCGACCGCCTGCTGCTGGCACTTATGGCCATCTTCGCCATTGCCGCGGCCATGCCCGCGGTGTTTGACTACCGTGTTGTCGCCCTGGTCACCGGCGTGAACGCGCTTGCTTTCTGCACCGTGGCCATCTATGCCGGCAGCACCTGCCGCTCCCGGAACCAGCCCGACCAGCCCGGCGCGCCGCATCCTGGCACGCCTTATTTCATCGCCGCCTGGTCAACGCTGTTGCTTGGCACACTGATGCAGGCGCTGCGCAGCACCGGCTGGGTCGCAAGCACCGACTTCACCACCTACGCGATCCAGGCGGCGCTGGCGCTGGCGACGCTGCTGCTGTCGGCGGCGATGGCCGAGCGCATCCAGGCCACCCGTCGTAACGCGCTCGCCGCTGAGCACGCCATGGTGAAAAAACTGCACCTCACCGAATTGAGCCTTGAAGCGCGCGTCACCGAGCGCACGCGCGAACTGGAGGCGGCCAATGCGGGCTTTGCGCGCCAAGGAAACGCAGCTCGAATACATGGCGCGCCACGACCCGCTCACCGGATTGCCCAATCGCGCGCTGCTCGATGACCGCCTGGAACAGGCGCTCGCACGCGCAAAACGAAGCGGCCGCAGCATCGCCGTCATGCTGGCCGACCTCGACCGCTTCAAGGCCATTAACGACACCTACGGCCACCCGGTCGGTGACCTGATGCTCAAGGCCATTACGGGCAGGCTCACCAACTGCCTGCGCAGCGCCGACACGCTGGCGCGCGTCGGTGGCGACGAGTTCGTCATCATCCTGGAAGATTTGCAGGATCACGCCGCCGCGAGCGGCGTTGCGGACAAACTGATCGCCGCGGCCTGCCAAGCGATGGAACTGCCGCAAGGGCGCATGCAGGTGGGCATGTCCATCGGCATCGCCTTCTCCTCCGTGCACGGCGCAGACGCACGAACGCTGATCCGGCAGGCCGATGACGCCATGTATGCGGCCAAATCGGCCGGCGGAAACTGCTGGCGCAGCGCCTGAGTACGGACACCCGGGCCGCTTGATTTATAATCGCGGCTCTGCGAAAAAGCCGCGACCTTACTGCTCCGCCTCCAGTATTCCCCAACCCAAGGATACCCCCATGAGTTCACCCAGCAGAATAGCCATCGTCACCGGCGCCGGCACCGGTGTTGGCAAAGCCACCGCACTCGCCCTGCTCAATGGCGGCTGGAGCGTCGTGCTCGCCGGGCGCCGCCCCGAACCGCTCGATGAGGTGGCCAAAACCGCCGCTGCCGGCGCACGCGCGCTGGCCGTCCCGACCAACGTTGCCGATCCCGAATCGGTGAAGGCCTTGTTTGCCAAAGCAAGGGAAAAATTCGGCCGCGTCGACATGCTGTTCAACAACGCCGGCGTCAACGCGCCGGGCATTGCGCTGGAGGACCTGACTATCGAGCAGTGGAAGAACGTCGTCGACATCAACCTGTCGGGGATGTTCTATTGCATCCAGGAGGCCTTCCGCACGATGAAGGCGCAGGAACCGCGCGGCGGTCGCATCATCAACAACGGCTCGATCTCGGCCCATGCGCCGCGCCCCAACTCGATTGCCTACACCGCAACCAAGCACGCCGTCACCGGACTGACCAAGACCGCGGCGCTCGACGGCCGCAAGTACGACATCGCCGTGGGGCAGATCGACATCGGCAATGCGGCGACCGAAATGGCCGCGCGCATGGCCAAGGGCGTGCCGCAGGCTGACGGTGAAATCCGCGTTGAGCCGCTGATGGATGTCGATCACGTGGGCGATGCCGTGCTGCACATGGCCAACCTGCCGCTGGCGAGCAACGTGCAATTCATGACCATCATGGCGACCAAGATGCCCTTCGTCGGGCGCGGCTGAGCCGTCCGATAAAACATGGCGCGGCTCTTTCCGGGCCTGCACCGAGCGCAGATGGCCGCCAAGTCGTGGTTTCTTTATCTGATCGAATGCCGTGACGGCAGCGTGTACACCGGCATCAGCGTCGATGTTGCCGCCCGCTATGCCGCCCACATCAGTGGCAAGGGTGCGCGCTACACGCGTTCGCATCCACCGCTGCGGCTGCTGGCCAGTCTGGCGTATCCGGACCGCTCCAGCGCCGCGGTGGCTGAATATGAAGTGAAGCAGATGTCGCCCCTGGAAAAGCGCGACTACGCCGCCTATCTGCGCTTGTGCCGTTGAACTATCGCACCGGCGCGGGTTGACTTTCACGGCGCTTTGCCCGAGCCTCTCGTGCCACGCCAGCCATACCGGTCATACCAGTCACACCAACCACAGCAGTCACAGCAGTCATACCAGTCACAGCATTCAAACTCACCACAAACCACAATTGCCACACCGCAGCCGCCGGTTAGCGCGGCATCACTGAAAGGAATGTTATGTCCACCACCACCGCCAGCGGTCTCATTTACGAAGAACTCATCGTCGGTGAAGGCGAAGAAGCCGCCGCAGGCCAGCAAGTGAGCGTGCACTACACCGGCTGGCTCACCGATGGCACAAAATTCGATTCAAGCAAGGATCGCAATGACCCGTTCGAATTCCACCTCGGCCGCGGCCAGGTCATCGCCGGCTGGGACGAGGGCGTGCAGGGCATGAAGGTCGGCGGTTCGCGCAAGCTCACCATCCCGCCAGAGCTCGGCTATGGTGCACGCGGCGCCGGCGGCGTGATCCCGGCCAATGCCACGCTGGTGTTTGAGGTGGAGTTGCTGGCGGTTTGATAAGGACGTTCCAGGTGCCAGCCTAGGCTCGCGGTTCTCTAATTCCTCGCTACGCGAGCTCCCTCTTGCTGTTGGGTTTGGTGGTTTCGCCCCCTACGGGGAGGCGAGTTACTTTCTTTTCTGCCAGTTGCCGTCATTCCCGCGAAAGCGGGAATCCAATTTGAACATTCTTCTCTGAGAGTTCGGTGTCATTACATTGAAGTTGGGTATTTCGCCCCCTTGCGGGGGGCGACTTACTTTCTTTGCTTGTGCAAAGAAAGGTAAGCAAAGAAAGCACACCCCCGATGCCGCCGCCTTCGGCGGTTCCCTGCGCTACTCGGCAAACCGGGCCGGTCCCGAACTCGCCCCGCAAAAGACGCGGGGCTCAGACATGCGGGACCGGACACCTCCCGCTTCGCCTGCATTGCTCGGCGGCATCGCAGGGGCCCCGACGTCAAAAGCGCAAAGCAGAACGACAGCATACGACGGTCGCTCGCTTGCGCGTCGCTAAACGCATACACGATGTTTTTGAACTTGCTGTTGAACTTGCTGTTGAACTTGCTTTTGAACTTGCTGTTGACCTTGCTGTTGACCTTCAGTCCCGTAGGGGACGCCGAGAAGCGCAGCGTCCTCGGGGGTCGTCCGGTCCCGCATGTCTGAGCCCCACAGCTTTATCGTGGGGCGAGTTCGGGACCAGCCCGAGGAGGCGAGCATCGCAGGGCAGCCCCCGCTGCCGTTGATCGAGTACCGCGACAAAGCCAAACGGGGGCCGTCACCTCCGGGTCGCCTTCTTTTGGTTACTTTTCTTGGCGAAGCAAGAAAAGTGACTCGCCCCCCCGCAGGGGGCGAAACCTCCCAACTCCATTGGCATGTCGCCGAAGGAGCAGAGAAGAATTAAGCAATCGCGAGCGTCGAGCGGAGTCACCTTAGGAAGCTTTCACCCTCTCCCTAACCCTCTCCCATCAAAAAAAGGGGGCAAAACCGGCAGAAATACCACGATGGCATCGACTGGAAACGCCCGCCTGGCGCGGGTTTCCAGCCTATACCATAGGTCGGATCAAGCCTACTTCAAGGCCTTGTAACGAATCCGCTTCGGCTTCGCGCCCTCTTCACCGAGACGTTTAATCTTGTCGGCCTCGTATTCCTGGTAGTTGCCGTTAAAGAAGGTTGCTTTGGACTCGCCCTCAAACGCAAGGATATGCGTGGCGATGCGGTCGAGGAACCAACGGTCGTGGCTGATGACCAGCACACTGCCGGCAAATTCGAGCAGCGCGTCCTCAAGCGCGCGCAGCGTCTCGACGTCAAGGTCGTTGGACGGTTCGTCGAGCAGCAGCACGTTGCCGCCGGCAATGAGCGTCTTGGCAAGATGCAGCCGGCCGCGTTCGCCGCCAGAGAGGTTGCCGACCTTCTTGCTCTGGTCGGTGCCCTTGAAGTTGAAACGACCGGCGTAGGCGCGCGAGGGCATTTCGAAACGGCCGACGTTAAGCACGTCGGCACCGCCAGAAATGTATTCGTACACCGTCTTGTCGCCCTCCAGATCATCGCGCGACTGGTCGACGTAGGCCATCTTCACCGTGGAGCCGATGGCGATCTCGCCGCTGTCGGGCTTTTCCCGGCCGGTGATCATGCGAAACAGCGTCGATTTGCCGGCGCCGTTGGGGCCGATCACGCCGACGATGGCGCCGGCCGGAACGATGAAGGACAGGTCGTCGATCAGCAGGCGATCACCATAGGCCTTTGACACGTTCTTGAACTCGATAACCGAGTCGCCGAGGCGATCGGCGACCGGGATGAAGATCTCCTGCGTCTCGTTGCGCTTCTGGTACTCGTAGGACGACAGTTCCTCGAATCGCGCCAGGCGCGCCTTGCTCTTGGCCTGCCGACCCTTGGGGTTTTGCCGCACCCATTCGAGTTCCTGGCGTATGGTTTTTTGCCGCGCCGACTCGGTCGATTCCTCCTGCGCCAGGCGCTTGTCTTTTTGCTCCAGCCAGGAACTGTAATTACCTTCCCACGGAATGCCGTGGCCGCGATCGAGCTCGAGAATCCACTGCGCCGCATTATCAAGAAAGTAACGGTCGTGGGTCACGGCGACAACGGTGCCGGGAAATTTCTGCAGGAACTGCTCCAGCCACTCGACCGACTCGGCGTCAAGGTGGTTGGTCGGTTCATCGAGCAGCAGCAAATCGGGCTTGGAGAGCAACAAGCGGCACAGCGCGACGCGGCGTTTTTCACCGCCGGACAGCGGGCCGATTTTTGCGTCCCAGGGCGGCAGGCGCAGCGCATCGGCGGCGATCTCAAGCTGGTGCTCGACATTGTCTCCGGCCGAAGCGGCGATGATGCCCTCGAGCTCGGCCTGCTCGGCGGCAAGCTTGTCAAAGTCGGCGTCCGGTTCGGCGTAAGCGGCATAGACCTCGTCGAGGCGCTTCTTCGCGCCAAACACCGCGCCCATGCCCTCCTCGACAATTTCGCGCACCGTCTTTTCCGGGTCGAGCGTGGGCTCTTGCTGCAAGTAGCCGATATTGAGGTTGGGCATGGTCACCACCTCGCCGTCAATATTGGTGTCCTCGCCGGCCATGATGCGCAGCAGGCTGGATTTGCCCGAGCCGTTGAGGCCCAGTACGCCGATCTTCGCGCCGGCAAAAAAATTGAGCGAGATATTTTTGAGAATCTGGCGCTTCGGGGGCACTACCTTGCCCACGCGGCGCATGGTGAAAACGAATTGGGCCATGGCGGTTTTATAGGTTTCAGAGGTCTGGGTCAGGCGCCATTCTAACCGACCCGCTGGCGTATCCACGGTGCCGCGCACCATCACAGGCCGCGCACCGCGCACGGCCGGCGACGGCTATGCTACTGTTATGTGTCCCGGCCTGTTGGACGCTGGCAATGCGCCCAACATCCGTACCGCACCTGTGCCCAACCAAGTGAGGAAGTGATGACCATCCTGCCCGTCCGCACCGCCGTACTGCTGGGCGCCTGCCTTCTTGCGTCGGCACCGGTGCACGCCCTGACCCTGCTCACCGAGGAAAACGCCCCCTTCAACTACACCGAGGGGGGCAGGCTGACAGGCCTGTCCAGCGACATCGTCGCTGAAATGGCCAAACGCGCGGGCGTGACGGTGCAGACCCAGTCACAGGCTTGGGAGAAGGCCTACCAGACCGCACAGGCCGACAAGGACACCTGCGTCTACTCCACCGCCCGCCTGGAAAACCGCGAGCGGCTGTTCCAGTGGGTGGGCCCCTTCGCCACCAACCGCTGGGCGGTGTTCGGCAAAAGCGATTTCGCCGTGCCGGTCAAAAACATCACCGACTTGCGCAAGCTCAAGATCGGCGGCGTCGCCGCGGATGCCAAAGTGGATTTCCTCATGAGCAAGGCCGTGACCAACCTGCGCCTGTCGGGCAATGACACGCAGGTTCCGCCCAAGCTGCTGCTCAAAAAAGATGACCCGAACTACGTTGACCTCTGGATCACCGGCTATTACTCGGCGAGGAAAGTCGCCGAGGCGGCCAAGGTCAAGGACATCAAAATGGTCTATGTCGTGCGTGAGGAAGACCTCTATCTGGCATGCAGCCCGCGCACCTCCAAGGACGAGGTCAAGAAACTGTCCGATGCGCTTGCGTCCATGGTCAAGGACGGCACGGTGAAAAAAATCACCGAAGCCTACGAAAAGCGTTTCACGCAGTAATCCTGCCCGCAAGGCGCTATATCACCGCGAGCAGGTAGCCGCGCGTTATCATCGCGCGGTGCCGCCACCCCTGAAAATTCCGGTCTCTGTCACGCCGGCCCGCCTCGATTACAACGAGCAGGGCGAATTTTTCTGCGCGCCTTTTAACGACGTTTATCACAGCGCCAGCGGCGGACTGGCGCAGGCGCGCCATGTCTTTCTCGAAGGCAACGGCCTGCCGCAGCGCTGGGGCGCCGGTGCTGACGCGCGCTTCACCATCATCGAGACCGGCTTCGGGCTGGGACTGAATTTTCTTGCCGCCTGGTCGGCGTTCGTGCGTCCGGGCAACACCACCGAACGCCTGCACTACGTCGCGGCCGAACAACATCCCTTCAGTGCCGGCGACCTTGCCATCGCCCACCGGCGCTGGCCGGAGCTGGCGGCGCTGTCGGGCGAACTGGCGCAACAGTGGCCGATGCTGACGCGCGGCTTTCATCGCCTGCACCTGGCCGGGGGGCGCGTCACCCTCACACTGCTCTTTGGCGACGCGCTGCAGTTGCTGCCGCAACTGGAGGCAAGCGCCGACGCATTTTTTCTCGACGGCTTCTCGCCGGAAAAAAATCCGCGGTTGTGGTCGCCGGCGCTCTGCCAGGAACTCGCGCGCCTGGCCGCCCCCGGCGCCACGCTCGCCACCTGGACGGTGGCCGGGTCTGTGCGCAATGCGCTGATCAGCGCCGGCTTCGCTGTGGAAAAACGCCCCGGCTTTGGCACCAAGCGGCAAATGCTGGCCGGACGCTTTGCCGGACACACCGTACCCACAAGGGCGCACGCGGCGCCGGCGCGAGACGCGCGCAGCGTGACCGTCATCGGCGCCGGCCTTGCCGGCACGTTTTGCGCTGAGCGTCTTGCCGCGCGCGGATGGTCGGTGACCCTGGTCGAGCGCCATGCCCAAGCGGCACAGGAGGCTTCGGGCAACCCGGCCGGACTGCTGCGGCCCATCGTCAACAAGGAGGATGCGGTCAACGCGCGCCTGTCACGGCCGGCGCTGGGTTACGCGCTACGCCACTTCAGTGCGCTGGTCGCCCAAGGATGCGCGCTGCCCTGGCGGCAAAGCGGCGTGCTGCAACTGGCGCGTGATGCCGTCGAGGCGGAACGCCTTGCCGAAATCGTCGCCCTGCACGCGCTCCCCGCCGATTGGGTGCGCTATGTTGATGCCGCCGAAGCCGCCGACATTGCCGGTTGCGCCGTGCGCGGCCCCGGCTGGTGGATGCCCACCGCCGCCTGGGCCTCACCGCCGGCGCTCTGCCACGCCAACCTCAATCGGCTGGAGATGCCCATCCGGCGCGCCTTTTCAGCCAATGCCCTGCGCATCGCCAAGGCCGGAACACAGTGGCGCATCGAAACGGTGCAGGGTGTGATCAGCGAATCGGCGCAAGTCATCATCGCCACCGCCTTTGATGCGCGCAGCCTGGTACCCGAGGCCGCGCTACCGCTCATTTCGGTGCGCGGCCAGTTGAGCTTTGTGCCGGCAGCCGGTCGGGCCGCGGTGCCGCGCGTGCCGGTGGACGGCGACGGCGTGGTGGCGCCGCTGGCGGACGGCGGATTTTTTCTCGGTGCGACCTTCCAGATCGACGATGCGGAGCGCGGGGCGCGCATCGAAGACCACGCCGCCAATCTCGTCCGCGCCGAATCGCTGCTGCCCGGCTTCACCCGCGGACTGAATGCGGCAAGCCTCACCGGCCGCGCCGGCTTCCGCGCCACCACCCCCGACCGCATGCCCCTCTACGGTGAACTGTTGCAGCACCCGGGCGTGCACGTCGCCGTGGGCCTGGGGGCGCGCGGCCTGCTGTGGGCGCCGCTGCTGGCCGAGCACCTCGCCTCGCAGCTGGCGGGCGACCCGCTGCCGGTGGCGCGCGACCTTGCGTCAACATTCGCAACGGGGCGGTTCACGCGAGGCTAGCAGCTGTGGCACACTCGGCGCCAATGATCGCGACAAAGCAGCACATCCGCTTTTGCAAAACACCCGACGGTGTAAAGCTTGCCTACGCCAGTTCCGGCAAAGGCCCGCCCATCGTCAAGGTTGCGAACTTCCTTAACCACCTTGAATTCGACTGGCAGAGCCCGGTGTGGCGGCAGTGGCTGGACGAGCTCTCGCGCGACCATACGTTCATCCGCTATGACCAGCGCGCCTGCGGCTTATCCGACTGGGAGGTATCCGAGATTTCGTTCGAGGCCTGGGTCAGCGACCTGGAAACCGTGGTCGACGCGTTGGGGCTGGAGCGTTTTCCGCTGCTCGGCATGTCCCAGGGTGCGCCGATCGCGATCGCCTACGCGGCAAGACACCCGGAGCGCGTCAGCCATCTCGTCTTGTACGGTGGCTATGCGCGCGGACTGATGCAGCGCAACCCCACGCCGCAGCAAATCGAGGAAGCGCAAACCATGGTCAAGCTGGCCGAACTCGGCTGGGGTCGCGACAATCCTGCGTTCCGGCAATTCTTCACCACGCAATTCATCCCCAGCGGGACACCCGAGCAGCACAACTGGTGGAACGAACTGGAGCGCGTGTCAATTTCGCCGGAAAATGCCGTACGCTTCATGCGCACCCTGGGCCAGATTGACGTCAGCGCCCTTGCACCACAGATACGCTGCCCGACACTGGTGCTGCACGCCACGGGTGACGCGCGCGTGCCCTTCGAAGAAGGGCGTTTGCTCGCCGGACTCATACCCGATGCCCGTTTCGTGTCCTTGGCCAGTCGTAACCATGTCCTGCTCGAAGACGAACCGGCATGGCGGGTCTGGTTCGATGAGGTGAACGCCTTCCTGCCCGGTGCGCGCGCAGAAGCGGCGGCCTTCCCCAATCTGACACCGCGCGAACGCGACATCGTCGAGTGGATCGCCAGGGGGTCAGACAACGCCCAGGTCGCCGCGCAACTCGCCTTGAGCGAAAAAACCGTGCGCAACCACATCACCAGCATTTTTGCCAAACTCGAGGTGGAGAACCGCTCACAGGCGATCGTACTTGCGCGCGATGCCGGTTTCGGCAAAAAACCCCCTTAATCCCCGTCCGGGACCACGGTCCCGGACCTTTCGGCCGGCAGGCGGCCTTTTCCCGGACAAACCGGGACAGCCGCCTCAAGACTGCGGCCGCGCCGTTGAGCACAATGGTCCCCGTTAGCGCCGCGTTTGCACACGGCGATTGGAATCCAACGGACAAGGACGCCGCCATGACAAGCTATCAGGACAACCAACAACCGGCCACGCCACAAGGCAAGCTGCTGCGACTGGGTGAACAAAGGGAAATTGCCATTTATTCTTATGCCGGCACGGCCTGGGTGGCGGAATTCAACAACGGCAAGGGCGCACTTTTCGCCGCCGGCACCTGGCTCATATCGCATGCCCATGAACGCGCGGTGCGGCGCCGCATGCAGGACGATGCGATCACCCCGCTACCGGACGAATATGCGGCGCGCATCGAGCGCCTGCACCGCGAGGCGGATCCAGACCTGATCAGCGCACTGGTGGACGGATTGGCGAGGACCCGCGGCCTGATTCGCGCCACATCGAGAAAAATGCACGTGAGGTTTCGACGCACGCTTTCGTTGCACATGCCCTGATGATTCTTTCCGGGAGCCGCCGGCGCTTAAGCTGTCACGACCAGCGCCGCGCGCGCCGTACCCGTCACGCCCTCGTCGTCTATCCAGTCGAACAGCATTTCACCGCTCGCCTCGGCGATGGTGGTGAACTGCAAATACGGATTGGCGGCGATGCCGGCGGACAGGTCGGCGCGAAACACCTCGACGCCGTTGTAGCGGCAGCGCAGCAGGTTGATGCAGTTGCGCGGGATGGGCTTGCCCGCCGCGTCAAAGCGAAAGCCGGTTTCCATCGGATGGCGGATCAGCACCTGCACGGCGATCACTTCGCCGCGCTTTGCCTGCGCCGGCAACTGGATGCGTGCGCTCACGGCCCGGGTCCTCGTCCAGGCACCGGCTTCATTCGCCTTCGCCGCACGCCGATGCGGTGACCTCGACATCGGCGCTGCCCGACCAGAAGCTGCCGTCGGACATTTCCGCCAGCGCCGTCACCTTCTGGCTGCCGGCGAGGCGCACACGCGATATCACCTCGGCGCGGCCGGCGCGCGGCCCGAGGTAAAACACCGCCATATTGCGCTGCGGGTTGCGTTCGGAAAAAAGGTGGATGGCCTTGACATGGTCGCGCGCGCTCATCGGGCTGTCCACGCTCACCTTCATCGCCACCGCATTGCCGTTGTCGGCCAGCGGGGGCAATTCCAGCCTGACGCGGCCGCGCCTCACCACCTCGCCCCTGGTGATCACCCAAAGCAACGGGTCCAGTGTCGTGTCCGCCGCCGCAGCCTGCGCCGCGCCGCTGCGCGGCAGGGCCAGCGCGCCGGCGACGCCGGCAAGAAAGTCGCGCCGCTTCAAGGGCGTCGCGCCGCGCGCTTGCGCGCCGGGGCGTCAATGGCCGTCAATCGCATGTTGTTCACCCGGGTGGAAGGAATTTCTGGAACGCCAGTGCGGTATTGTGCCATTGCCGTGCAAAACACAATGCGCGCCGGCGCGCACGCGCTGACAGCGGAACGGCACAGCCGCTAGAATAGCCCTTCACTCCCCGGTACCCCCCCTTGAAACCAGAATCCCCACCCGACGCCATCGTTATCCGTGGCGCGCGCCAGAACAATCTCAAAAACCTCAGCCTGAGCATTCCGACCGGCGAACTGGTGGTGGTGACCGGCGTGTCCGGGTCGGGAAAATCGTCGCTGGTGTTCGACACGCTCTACGCCGAAGGCCAGCGCCGCTATGTCGAGACCTTCAGCCCCTACGCGCGGCAATTCCTCGACCGCATGGACAAGCCGCAGGTGGACGCCATCGAAGGCATCCCGCCGGCCATCGCCATCGACCAGACCAACCCGGTGCGCACCTCACGCTCGACCGTGGGCACCATGACCGAACTCAACGACCACCTGAAGTTGCTGTTCGCGCGCACCGCCAGCCTGCACTGCAGCGGCTGTGGCGAGGCGGTGCGGCGCGACTCGCCCGAAGCCATTTACGCGGCGCTCAAAACGCGCGCCGCCCTCGCCGGCGACCCGCGCCTTGTCATCACCTTCCCGATCAGCGTACCCGCCAATTTCAGCGAAACCGAAGTACAGCAAATGCTCGGCCACCAGGGCTATACGCGCATTCATGCGCGCGCCGGGGCGCTGCTCGAGGTGGTGCAGGACAGGACGCGTTTTTCCGCCGCTGACAAGACGCGCCTGATGGATGCGCTCGAGGCCGCGCTGCGCGTGGGCCAGGGAAAGGTCAACGTTTATCCCGTTTTGAATAACGACACGGCCGCGGGCGAAACCGCGACATTTGGCGCCGCATGGCGCTTCTCCTCCGACCTGCACTGCCCCGACTGCAACATCCATTACCAGGATCCGACGCCTTCGCTGTTCTCATTCAACTCGCCGCTGGGCGCCTGCGGCACCTGTCGCGGCTTCGGCCGTGTCATCGGCCTCGACTTCGGCCTGGTGCTTCCCGATGAATCCAAGTCGATCAAGGACGGCGCCATCAAGCCCTGGCAAACGCCGGCCTTCAATGAATGCCAGACCGACATCGAGAAGTACGCCAAAAAACGCGGCGTGCCGCTGGATGTGCCCTTCAACAAGCTCTCGGCCGCGCACCGTAAATGGGTGCTCGAGGGCGAACCCGAATGGGAGAACTGGAGCAAGTCCTGGCCGGGCACCTGGTACGGCGTGGCGCGGTTTTTCAAGTGGCTGGAAACCAAGTCGTACAAAATGCATGTGCGCGTACTGTTGTCAAAATACCGCGCCTACACGCCCTGCGAAACCTGCAATGGCGCGCGCCTCAAGACCGAGTCCATGCTGTGGCGCCTGGGCACGAAAGAAGACGCCGACGCTGCCATGCCCGCAGCAAAGCGCTTCCTGCCCCGTGACGTGAAGTTCGCGCGCGACAAGCTCGAGGCCCTGCCCGGCCTGACCGTGCACGACCTGATGCTGCTTCCCATAGACCGCTGCCGCAGCCTGCTCGACACCATCCACCTGCCCTCGCCGCTCGATGAGGCCACGGACCTGCTGCTCAGCGAAATCCGCGGCCGCACGCGCTATCTCACCGAAGTGGGACTCGGCTACCTCACGCTCGACCGCCAGTCGCGAACCCTCTCGGGCGGCGAGGTGCAGCGCATCAACCTCACCACGGCGCTGGGCACCTCCCTTGTCAACACGCTGTTCGTGCTGGACGAGCCGTCCATTGGCCTGCACCCGCGCGACATGGGCCGCGTCATCGGCGTGATGCAACGGCTGCGCGACGCCGGCAACTCGCTGGTGGTGGTCGAGCACGACCCGCAAATCATGCTCGAAGCCGACCGCCTGCTCGACATGGGCCCGGGCCCGGGCGAGCGCGGCGGCAATGTGGTGTTCTTCGGCACACAGGCGCAATTGCGCGATGCCGACACGCTCACCGCGCAATACCTTGCCGGCGACAAACGCGCCGATGCCGGCGTCGCCCCCAATCCACCGAAAAGCAACGCGCCGAAAATACAATTGCTCGGCGCCAGCGCGCACAACCTCAAAAACGTCGATGTCGCCATTCCGCTTGGCCATCTGGTCTCGATCACCGGCGTGTCCGGTTCGGGCAAGTCGACACTGATCCAGGACGTGCTGCACGCCGCCTTGCTCAAAGCCAAGGGCCGCCCGACCGAGATGCCGGGCGCATTTTGCGAGCTGCGCGGCGCCGAACACATCGGCGAGGTGGTCATGGTCGACCAGTCCCCCATAGGCAAGACGGCGCGCTCCAATCCGGCCAGCTACGTCGGCGCCTGGGACGCGGTGCGCAAGCTCTTTGCAAAAGAATCCGTTGCCAAGGAACGCGGCTACACCGCCGGCACCTTCAGCTTCAACGCCGGTAACGGCCGCTGCCCGGCCTGCGGCGGTAACGGCTTTGAGCACGTTGAGATGCAATTCCTGTCGGATGTGTATTTGCGCTGCCCCGATTGCGACGGCCGGCGCTTTCGCGCGGAGGTGCTCGAGATCACCGTCCAGAACGCGATCGGAAAACGCTCGATCGCCGATGTGCTGGACATGACCGTCAACGAAGCCCTGGTGTTCTTTGACGGCGAACCCGAAGTGCGGGCCGCGCTCGCGCCGCTGGCCGAAGTGGGCCTTGAATACCTCAAGCTGGGCCAGCCGGTGCCGACCTTGTCGGGCGGCGAGGCGCAACGGCTCAAACTGGCCGGCCATCTGGTCGAAGCGATCAAGGCCTCACCCGTTCCGTCATCGGGCGCGGTGGCGCGCAAGGGCAAGCTGTTCCTGTTCGACGAGCCGACCACCGGCCTGCACTTCGAGGACATCGCCAAGCTGTTGCGCGCCTTCCGCCGGCTGATCGCCACCGGGCACTCGCTGGTGGTGATAGAACACAACCTGGACGTCATCCGCGCCTCGGACTGGATTATTGATCTGGGTCCCGAAGGCGGGGAGGCCGGCGGTGCGGTGGTCTGCACCGGCACACCTTCGCAAGTGGCCGCCCATCCAAGCTCCCACACCGGCCGGGCCTTGCGCGAATACACCGAGGCGCTGGACAAGGCATCGACTGGAAAGGCACGCCTGGCGCGCTTTTCCAGCGGGGTTCCGCTGCAAAAGCGGCTGCTGGAGCAGAGCAAATCGATACGCATACACAACGCGCGCGAGCACAACCTGAAGAACGTTGATGTCGACATTCCACGCAACAAGTTCACCGTGGTGACAGGCGTATCGGGCTCGGGCAAGTCGACACTCGCCTTCGACATCCTGTTCGCCGAAGGCCAGCGCCGCTACCTCGAGTCGCTCAACGCCTATGCGCGGCAGTTTGTGCAGCCCTCGTCGCGCCCCGATGTCGACGCCATCTTCGGCATCCCGCCGACGGTGGCGATAGAGCAGCGCACCAGCCGCGGCGGTCGCAAGAGCACGGTCGCCACCATGACCGAGATCTACCACTTCCTGCGCCTGCTCTACGTCAAGCTGGGCACCCAGTATTGCCCCGACTGCGACGTGCCGATCGAACCGCAGAGTTTTGACGCCATCGCCGCGCGCATTCAGCGCGACTACGGCGGGAGGGAAGGGGCCTCCGGTCCTTCGGGCGGGCAACGCATCGGCCTCTTGGCACCGCTGATCACCGCGCGCAAGGGCTATTACACCGACCTCGCCAAGTGGGCGCGCGCCAAGGGCTATGAATTCCTGCGCGTCGACGGCGAGTTCCTGCCCACGGCCAAGTGGCCGCGCCTGGATCGCTTCAAGGAACACAGCATAGAACTGCCGGTGGCCGACATCACCGTGGGCGGCAATGAAACCGCGCTGCGCGATGGCCTGAAGAGGGCCCTTGATTTTGGCAAGGGCATCGTCCACGTACTGGGCGGCCTGGACCAGCTCGCCGACGCCGCAGCCAGGTCAAAAAAGCAATACCTCGAGATGACGCTGCCGCTGCAGGTGTTCTCAACCAAGCGCGCCTGCCCTTCCTGCGCCAGGAGCTTTGCAGAACTCGACCCGCGATTGTTTTCCTTCAACTCGCGCCACGGCTGGTGCGTGAGCTGCCTTGGCACCGGCATCAAGATCACCGGCTATAGCGAGGATGAGGACGTCAGCCGTGAACAGGAAGACCGGCGCCTCGACAACTGGATTGACGACCAGGCCGGCGACGATGGCATCGCGCACGCCTGCCCCGCCTGCAATGGCCAGCGCCTGAACCCCGAAGCGCTGGCGGTGCGCTGGCACAAGCGCTCCATTGCAGAGCTGGTGACCATGCCGGTCAACAAGGTGGGCGCAGTATTCGAAGCCTTGCAACTCAAGGGCCGCGAAGCCGAAATTGCGCGTGACATCATCGCCGAGCTGCGCTCGCGGCTCGGATTTCTGGGCGAAGTCGGACTGCCCTACTTGTCTCTTGATCGTTCTGCGCCAACGCTGTCGGGTGGCGAGGCACAACGCATACGCCTCGCCGCGCAACTCGGTTCCAACCTGCGCGGCGTCTGCTACATCCTCGATGAGCCGACCATAGGCCTGCACCCGCGCGACAACGACATCCTGCTCAACACCCTCGAAAAACTGGAGAAAAAGGGCAACACCCTGGTGGTGGTCGAGCACGACGAGGACACCATTCGTCGTGCGGCACACGTCATAGACCTTGGCCCCGGCGCCGGCAAACTGGGTGGCCGCGTCATAGCTGCCGGCACTGCCGCCGAACTGATGGCCAATCCCGAATCCATTACCGGCCGCTTTTTACGCCAACCGCTGCAGCATCCGCTGCATCCGCCACGCAGCGTTGATGCCAAAACGCCATCGCTCCAGATCGTCGGTGCGACACTGCACAACCTGCGCGATGTCGCCGCGCGCATTCCGCTGGCGCGACTGAGCGTGGTCACCGGCGTGTCGGGCTCTGGCAAATCGACGCTGGCGCGCGACGTACTGCATGCCAACCTCGCCCGCCTTGTCGCCGGGGGTCGCAACAAGACCAAGCCGCCGCTCACCGGCTGCAAGGACATCAAAGGCTGGGAGCAGGTTGGCCGCGTGCTCGAAGTCGACCAGACGCCCATAGGCAAGACGCCGCGATCCTGCCCGGCGACCTATGTCGGCTTCTGGGACACCATCCGCAAACTCTTTGCCGACACCAGTGAAGCGCGCATGCGCGGCTACGCCCCCGGCAGGTTTTCCTTCAACACCGCCGGAGGACGTTGCGAAACCTGCGAAGGCCAGGGCGTGAAGCGCATCGAGATGAGTTTTCTGCCGGACGTGAAAGTCGGCTGCGAAGCCTGCGGTGGCGTGCGCTTCAACCCCGAGACCCTGGCGGTGCCGTTCAAGGGCAAGTCCATAGGCGAGGTGCTGATGATGAACGTGGACGAGGCGGTGGAGTTCTTTTCCGCGCACGCCGCGCTACACCACGCATTGCGCCTACTGCAGGACGTCGGCCTCGGCTACCTCACGCTCGGCCAGCAAAGCCCGACGCTGTCCGGCGGCGAGGCACAGCGCATCAAGCTCGTCACCGAACTGGCCAAGGTGCGCATCGACGCCGAGGGCAATGCCATGGCGCGCCCCGGCCGCGCCGGTGCCTCGAGCCACACGCTCTATGTGCTCGATGAACCGACGGTGGGCCTGCACATGGCCGACGTCGAAAAACTCATACGCGTGTTGCACCGCCTGGTCGACGCCGGCAACAGCGTGGTGGTGATCGAACACAACCTCGATGTGATGGCCGATGCCGACTGGATCATCGATCTGGGTCCGGAAGGCGGTGATGCCGGCGGGCGCGTGGTGTTCGAAGCGCCGCCACTGCGCATGGCGCAATCGCCCGGGCGTTCACACACGGCGCGGGCACTGGCTGACTTTCTCGAACACCACGGCAGCAGCTAAGCCGCACCGCCCGCCCGTGCGGGCGTTTCGGCGTAGAGTTAGGGTATTTTGTAATTGATCAGCCACAGGAAAGCATCTTCACATGAGCGGAAACGCAGCCCCTCCCCCAGCGCCCAAGGCCGACGCAAGTGGCCACGCCGCGCCTGCCACGCACCATACCAGCCTGGCCGAACTGATTTTCATCGAACTCGTCGGACGCGCCTTTTTGCGCGTGGAGAACGTCGCCGTGATCAAACCCGAGCCCGATGCCCTGGCCGCGCTGAGCATCCAACTGGCCGAGACCTTCCAAAAGGTCGCGGTCAAGCACAAGGTCGACAACACCCCAAAATCGACGGCGGGTTACGAGCTGAGTACAGAGGATGTCGCCTCCTGGATGAAATAAATCTTTCCGTACAGGGCTTTATCGTGTATTATGGGCGCAGGGTCTGAGTAGCGCATCACCCGGTTAGCGCCACCTTCCTCTTCGCGGTCCCAAATCTGGCACCTGCGAACATCCATTAAAGCTGTCCCTCATCTGCCTGAACCGGTGGTTAAGACTCTTTTGAGTCTTTCCGGGCCGATACCTCAGGAGATTCACATTACTACGTCATTCCAAAGTCTCGGCCTTTCGGCCGAGCTGATGCGTGCTGTCGCCGATCAAGGCTATACCGAACCCACGCCCATCCAGGCGCAGGCCATTCCCGTTGTCCTGTCCGGGCGCGATTTGCTCGGCGCGGCGCAAACGGGCACCGGTAAAACGGCTGGCTTCACGCTGCCGATCCTGCAACTGCTGAGCACCCGCATCACCGAGTCCAACGTCGCCAACCATGGCAAACCGGTGAAACAACCGGTGCGCGTGTTGATTCTCACGCCGACGCGCGAACTGTGCGCGCAGGTCAGCGATTCGGTCAAAGCCTACGGCAAGCACCTCAAACTCAAATCAACGATGATTTTCGGCGGCGTGGGCTTCAACCCCCAGGTCTCTGAACTGCGCCGTGGCGTCGACATCATTGTCGCCACGCCCGGCCGCCTGCTCGATCACGTGCAGCAGCGCACCGTCGACCTGCGCAGCGTCGAAATCCTCGTGCTCGACGAAGCCGACCGCATGCTGGACATGGGCTTCCTGCCCGATATCCGCCGCATCATGTCGCTCTTGCCGATGCAGCGCCAGAACCTGCTGTTCTCAGCCACCTTCTCGGACGAGATCCGCAAGCTGTCCAACACCTTCATGAAAAACCCGGCGACTGTTGAAGTCGCGCGCCGCAATGCGCCGATCGAACTGGTGACGCAGGTCGTGCACCCGGTGGACAAAGACCGCAAACGCGAGCTCCTCGCCCACCTCGTCAAGACGCATAACTGGTTCCAGGTGCTGGTGTTCACCAAGACCAAGCACGGCGCCAACCGCCTTGCCGAACAGCTGAACAAGGATGGCATCGAATCCGATGCCATCCACGGCAACAAGAGCCAGCCGCAGCGCATGCGCGCCTTGAAGCGCTTCAAGGACAATGAAGTGCAAGTGCTGGTGGCCACCGACATCGCCGCGCGTGGCATCGACATCGACGCCCTGCCGCATGTGGTGAACTACGACCTGCCTAACGTGCCCGAAGATTACGTGCACCGCATCGGCCGTACCGGCCGTGCCGGCAGCACCGGCGATGCCGTATCGCTGGTATGCCGCGAAGACCGTTCGCTGCTGACGGCCATCGAGCGCATGATGAAAAAACAGGTGCCGGTCAAGATCGTGCCGGGCTTTGAAGCCGGCAGCCCGTCACTGCGCCCGCCTGAACCGCGCGATGCCGAAGCGCGTCCGGAACGTCAGGAGCAACAACGCCGTCCGCAGCAGCAACCGCGCGGCGGCCAGCGCGATGGTCAACGCCCGGCTCCGCGTGACGGCCAGCGTCCGCGTCCGCCGCAACGCGACGGTCAGGCACGTGACGGCCAGCGCCGCGACAACGGCGCGCCGCGTCGTCCCGTTGGTGCGCCCGCTCAAGGCCAGCGTCCGCAGCACTCAGCCAACCGCAACACCGGCAACGCCGGCCCCGCACGCAACACGCAACGCCGCGACTTTGACGACAACATCGGCAACCGCGCCCCGGCGCCGGCCCAGGACCCGTCGAAGATTTACGACGAGCGCCAGCCCGACAGCTTCGAGTCGCGCCTGCAAGACCGCGCGACCGGACCGGCGCAAACCCGCCAAGGCCCGAAACCGGGCTACGCCCAGCGCACCGCCAACAAGCAAAATCCGGCTCTTTTCGGACCGCGCAAGACGGCTTGATCGCAGTAACCAGCAGCAATAAAAAAGGCGGCCTAGGCCGCCTTTTTTATTTTAGGTATTCATCGTCATTGCGAGGAGGCGAAGCCGACGCGGCAATCTTGTGGTGTTGCGGTGTAGGTCACCGTGGTACGTCACCGTTGTACGTCACAAGAGCAACGAGACTGCTTCACTGCGTTTGTAATGACGGCTTTTCACACCGTCAAATGACGATTTCCTGCGCCGCGCCACGCACGTCCATTTCGTAGTCAAGGCCCTTGACCGGCGGGCGGCAAAAATGCCACGACACCCCGCCAGGCGCAATCCCGCGCCTGACAAACTCGTCGGCCATCAGCGGGCCGATGTCGTACACGGTATAGGCTTGTGTGGTGATGGCATCCTTCCAGTCAAAGCCCAGCGCCCTCAGGCGCCCGTGCATTTCGGCGACAACAAAACGCACCTTTTCGCGCATAGCATCGGTGGAATGTTCGCCGTAGCGCGTGATGCGTTCGGGGTAGGTACCCGGGCCGCCGCGCGCCTCACCGCCACCTGCGAGAATGAAGCTGCCGCGCTTTGACGAAGTGGGAACGGTGTAGGTAAACGCGTAGAGCGACGCGCAATCCGGCTTGTCGAATTCCGGGCAAACATTGGTGCGCGCCACCGGATTGATTTCGTTCTTGTAGATACCCCATCGCTCCAGCGTCTGCACATAGTGACGGTTGAAGTCGGTGAAACCCTGCTCACTGAAGGGTGCGGGCGAGCGCAGTTCACAGGCTGCGAACGCCGTAGTCGGTCTGCCTATGGCCTTGAGATGCGCCTCGACCGCGGCAAACCCATCGGCAATCGGCAGCGGCTTGACCAAGCGCGCCCGTACCAGCTCAAACCCCGCCTCGGCGGCGACACCACTCGAATACTGGAATACCGCGCTGATATAGCGATAACCGCCAGGGGCAAATACAATGACGTTGGACACCTTGCATCTCCTGAAAACTAAGGGCGCGAATCACGCACCAGATTAAATGGGAACAACCGGAACGGCTGCGCTTAGGCTTTGCCACCGGAGAAAATTCGCCTGAGCCAGGCCGCAGTCATGCCGATGAAGAATAACCCGACCGGCAGGGACACGCACAAAGCCCCAACCAGCAGCGGATGGCCGGCCGAGGCAACCAGTTCACCTATGGCCTCGACCCCCAGCGATGCCGTCATGGTGATCCAGTAAAGAACCCAGAGCACGGAAACCGCGATCCATCCAAATGCCAAAGCTTTGTTGTGCATGCTGCGATCCCTTCGGTAAAGGTACGGCTACGGTTATGGGTAGGATTATGACCGCCGAATATTCGTTTGCAATTGCTACAATGGGCAATGGGCGGGGATTGCAAACATCCCGGCCACCTTGAGGTTAGAGGTTAGAGGCTTAAGGCTTGCGGCTTGAGGGCGCAAGCTTATCGTTTTCACCCACTCGGAAGCAATTGAATCATGCTCCTGCCAAATTTTACCTTTCTGCTGCTCATCATTATCGACGGCTGCGCCGGCCCCACGGTCAGCGGCCAGGGCTGCGCCGCACAAAACCTGAGCGTACGCATTCCGTACGAAAAGCTCGAACAGTGCGATGCGGCGCGGCGCTCGATGATCACGCCCCAGGGGATTGAAAAATTCATCCGCGCCATGTGCATCGCCGTGCCAAAAGAACAGAAATAGCGCCGGCGCCATACCGGACACGCACCATCCATCACCCGCACAAAAACACGCACCCCGGAAACCCATCATGGCCAAACTGCGCCACATCGCCCTTGCTGTTGACGACCCCGAAAAGGCCGCCGAGTTTTATATCAAAGCGTTCGGCCTCACCCGCGTAGGGGGCACCGACTGGATCAATGCCAAGGGTGTCTACCTGAGCGATGGGGTGATGAATCTCGCACTGCTCAAATACAAGACCGAGGAGGCGGCGGGCGAGCGCGGCACCGATTTTGTCGGGCTGCACCACTTGGGCTTCTGGGTCGATGATGTCCCTGAAACTAAAAAGGCCATCGAAGAAGCCGGCGGTTCCTACTGGATGGGCGAGGTTTCCAAAACCGGCGGTTTTTATGAGGTGAAGTACCACGATCCGAACGGCATGGTGGTGGACATCACCGAGGATGGCTGGGTCGGTGCGTGCAAGGATTTGCCCGCCTCAGGCAGCAAACCCTAGGCCGAAAATACCACCGCCGGCATGGCGCACAGACGCCGTCGGCCCGCAACCAAAAGAGGAGTTTGCCATGCTGAAAAAGTACCTGCGTTTCGCCCTTGCATTCCTGGTCTCCGGCCTGTGCGCCGGCGCCGGCGCACAGGATTTCCCCAACAGGCCGGTGCGCATCGTCGTACCGTTCGAAGCCGGTGCACCAGATGCCATCGCGCGCATCGTCGCGCAACAACTGACTGCGCAGACCGGCCAGACCTTTGTCGTTGAAAACCGTCCGGGTGCCAACGGCATGATAGGCGCCGATGCCGTGGCCAAGGCGAAGCCGGACGGTTATACGGTGCTGGTCACCTCAACCTCGATCACTGTCAACCCGAGCATTTACCGCAAGCTTCCCTACGACCTGGCAAAAGACCTGGTCCCGGTCACCAATCTGGGTGCGGTGGAGGCTTTGCTGGTCGTGGTAAATCCATCCGTGCCGGCGCAGAACCTGCAGGAATTTCTGGCTTTCGCAAAAAAGAAGGACAGCCGCGTTTCCTACGGCTCGCCCGGAACCGGCAACCAATTGCATGTGGCGAGCGAGCTGTTCAATGTGCGCGCCGGCCTTGGCATGGTGCACATTCCTTACAAAGGCGCGGGCCCTGCAGCCACAGCGCTGCTCAGCGGGCAGATCCAGTTGCTGGTCACCACGCCACCGCTGGTACTGGCGCACATTCGTGCGGGCAAGCTGCGCGCCCTCGCTTACACACACAACAAGCGCGCATCCTACCTGCCCGATGTGCCGACAATGAACGAAGCGGGCTTTCCGGGCTTTGAGGTGGACGGCGGGTGGTTCGGCATGTTCGCGCCGGCGGGAACGCCGCGCGAAATCGTCGCCAGACTGCAGGCCGAGGTGAAAACAGCCTTCAACAATCCGCAGGTGCGCGAGCGCATCGTCGCACTGGGCATGGAACCGGTGGGCGACTCACCGGCCGACTTCAAAGCCTATGTCGATGCCGAAGTCAGGAAGTACGCGGAGCGGGTGCGCCTGACCGGTATCCAGTCCGAATAAGCAGCGGCACAGCTCAGGCCGAATCACCGCCGTCGCCGCCGGAATAGCCATCATCAAAACCGGCTTCGGCGGCTGCCGAATCCAGCATATCGCCGCCCGCGACCGGGTCGGCCGCGGCAAACTGTGTCGGCGGCAGGCTGGGTGAAGGAATGCCGGCATCGCTAGAGCCCATCGCGTTGTGATTGCCATCACCGCGATTCGCATCGCCCTGATGCATCAGCCCCTGAATCCCCTGAAACAGGAAGGAGCCGGCAACCACACCGGCGGCGGTCGTCGCGACAGTTCCGAGCATGCCGCCCCACGCACTGCCTTGGGCTGGGGCTGGCGCCGGCGCGGCCGCAGCGGCCTGCGGCCTGGCCACGGATGCGGACGAGAACGCGGGGGTGAATGCAGCCTGCGCCGCAGCGCCGGCAACGGGCGCTACCGGCGCGGTCTTGCCCGAACGCCCCCAACTGCCGCCCTGGCCCATAAACGCAGCGCTGCTATTGCCGCCGGCGGCGCGCGCCTGCTCCAACTCCGCCTGGACTTTGACCAAATCCGCCTTCGCCGCCTGCAGCGCGTAATCAAGGCCGACGGCGCGCTGCACCAGCAGGTAGGCGGCGTCGGGCTGGCTGACCACCGCGGCCGCAATCACGGCCTCGGCCTCAGGGTCTTTTTGTCCCGCGCGGGTCTGCTGCATTTGCTCGAGAAAGGTGGTGATGAGTTCGCGTTCCTGCGGGGTCATGTGAGTGCCTTCTTATGTTTGCCGTTGTGCCGGTATGCCGGGTTCGGATATGCGGAAAAATGTCGCGGGACTGAGGATACCCCCTCAGACCGCCAAACAAGCAGATAGTTTTCACCTCAACGGATATATCTGCGCCTGGGCGCAACTTGCGCTGATTCGCCACGCCGGCGCCCAATCCGGCGCCGGCATCGCAGACAGGCAATCAATCCAGCTCAAATGTATTTTTATAGTCCAGCTTGAGCGCCGGGTCCTGCGCCGCCTTGCGCAAATAGCAATTGCCAATGGCCAGTACATCGATCTCGCTGCCCATGAAGCAGCGAAACGCGTCCTCGGGCGTGCCGACAATGGGCTCGCCGCGCACGTTAAAACTGGTGTTCACCAGCACCGGGCACCCGGTCAGGCCGCCAAAGGCGGCGATCAGCCGGTGATAGCGCGGATTGGTGTCAGCGTGCACCGTCTGGATGCGCGCCGAGTAATCGATATGCGTCACCGCCGGAATTTCCGAACGCGCAACATTGAGCTTTTCAATGCCGAACAACTTGTTCTGTTCCGTACTCATGGCGATGCGGCGCGACGCCTTGACGCCGTCCACCAGCAGCATATAAGGGCTGTCGCCATCGAGCTCGAACCAATCGGCAACGTTCTCGCGCAGCACCGAGGGCGCAAACGGCCGGAAGGACTCGCGGTATTTGACCTTGAGGTTGAGCACCGACTGCATGGCCGGCGAGCGCGCGTCACCGAGGATGGAGCGCCCGCCAAGCGCGCGCGGGCCGAACTCCATTCGCCCCTGGAACCAGCCCAGCGCGCAGCCCCCGGCAAGGTCACTGGCACAAGCGGCAAACAAAGCCTCGTCAGCGAGCGTGTCAAACACCGCACCCGCGGCCTTGAGCCTCGATTCGATATCGGCCTGCGAAAACTCCGGCCCAAGATAGCTCCCGCGCATGCGGTCGCGCCCGTCCGACGGGGCGCGCGGCCG
>CAMDDU010000045.1:0-36363 GCA_945892985.1 Bordetella parapertussis | reverse complement strand
GGCAGCACCGGCAGCACACTCAGCAAATTCGGCCCCCTCGCGCTTGTGATCGCAGCAGCGCTCGCACTTCCGGCCACAGTCTTTGCCAAGGAATTTCGCTCGGCCGACGTGCACCCCGAAGACTACCCGACCGTGATGGCGGTCAAGTTCATGAGCGACATCATCAAGAAAAAGACCGATGGCAAGCACAGCATCAAGGTGTTTACCGGCAACGCCCTGGGCGGCGAAAAAGACACTATCGAACAGACCAAGATTGGCGCGCTGGACTTTGTCCGCATCAACGTCGCGCCGATGAACAACATCTGCCCCGAGACCATGGTACCGACCATGCCCTTCCTGTTCCGCTCCAAGGAACACATGCGCCATGTGCTTGATGGTCCCGTCGGCGAGGAAATCCTCAAGGCCTGTGAAAAGCAGGGTTACGTCGGCCTCGCCTTCTATGACTCGGGTTCGCGCTCCCTGTACACCACCAAAAAACCGGTCAAAACGCTGGCCGATGCCAAGGGCCTGAAAATTCGCGTGCAGCAGTCCGACCTGTGGGTGGCCTTGCTGCAGGCGATGGGTGCTAACGCGACACCCATGCCCTACGGCGAGGTCTACACCGCGCTAAAAACAGGCCTGGTCGACGGCGCCGAAAACAACTGGCCTTCCTACGACACCTCCAAGCACTTCGAAGTGGCCAAGTTCTATTCCATCACCGAACACTCGATGGCCCCCGAGATGCTGCTGATGTCGAAGAAAATCTACGACAGCCTCACCGCGGCCGAACAAAAGGTGATCCGCGATGCGGCCAAGGAGTCCGTGCCCTACATGCGAAAACTCTGGGACGAAAAGGAAAAAGCCTCGCGCGCCCTGGTTGAAAAAGGCGGCGCACAAATCGTCGAGGTCGACAAGAAGTCCTTCTCCGACGCAATGAAGCCGGTGTATGACAAGTTCATCACCGACGCCAAACTGAAAGACATGATCAAGCGGGCGCAGGACACCAAGTGACAAAACCGGGCGGGCTTGCGCCCGACCGGCTTGTCATTGCGAGGAGCAAAGCGACGAAGCAATCTTGTCATAGGCGCAAGACGCCACTGCCGCGACGAGATTACTTGGCTGCGCTCGCAATGACAGCTGCGCGTGTCAGCAGTATCCCACCCGCAATAACAAAGCAGCACCCCTGAAGGGCTACCCATGTTCACCCGCTTTTGCGCCACCCTGGCCAAGGCCTGCATGATGATCGCGGTGGCGGGCCTGGTGGCCATCATTGCCTGCGTCACGCTGCAGGTGTTCGGGCGCTACGTCCTCAATGACACCCCGACCTGGGCCGAGGCCCTCGCCATGATGCTGGTTCTCTACGTCACCATGCTCGGTGCCGCGGTGGGCGTGCGCGATGCCGGCCACATCGGCATGGAGTCGCTGCTGGTGCTGGTCAAGGAAAAAGTGCGGCTCAAACTCGAACTGCTGATCCACGCCCTCGTCGCCATGTTCGGCGCAATCATGGCCTGGAATGGTGCCATCCTCGCCGAGTCGGTCTGGGGCTACAACGTACCGACGCTGAGCGTGCCCGAAGGGCTTAACCACATTCCCATCATCGCCGCCGGTGCGCTGATCTGCCTTTTTTCCATTGAACACATCATTGCGCTCGCCGGGGGCGAGGAAGTGGAACCCTCGTGGCACTAATCATACTGAACGCCAACGCTTTCCCAGCGCGGGTTCTCCCCCTCCCCAGCCCTCTCCCGCTGCGCGGGCGAGGGAGATTTCAGGGCCGCTTGCGCGGCAAGGAAACTACCTCGTGGCACTGACCATACTGTGCCTGGTTTTTCTTGCGCTGCTGATACTCGGCGTGCCGGTGGCTTTTTCCATCGGCCTCGCCGCTGTGGCGACCATTCTCTACGAGGGACTGCCGGTCGCCGTGGTGTTCCAGCGCATGACCGCGGGCATGGGCGTGTTCTCTTTTCTCGCCATCCCGTTTTTCATTTTTGCCGGTGAGCTGATGCTCTACGGCGGCATCGCCGACCGCATCGTGCAATTTGCCAAGAACCTGGTCGGCCATGTGCGCGGCGGCCTGGGCATGTCCAACGTCGTCGCCTGCACGCTGTTTGGCGGCGTGTCCGGCTCGCCCGTGGCCGACGTTTCGGCCATGGGCGCGGTGATGATTCCGATGATGAAACGCGAGGGCTACGACGCCGACTACGCGGTCAACGTCACGACGCACGCATCCCTGGTCGGCGCACTGATGCCCACCAGCCATAACATGATCATTTATTCGCTCGCCGCCGGTGGCAAGGTGTCAATCGCCGCGCTGATCACCGCAGGCCTGTTCCCGGCGGCCATCCTGACGATCTGCAACCTTGCCGCCGCCTACCTTGTCGCCATCAAGCGCGGCTACCCGGCGGGCATTTTCCCCGGCTGGAATGCGGTGTGGCGCTCGCTTGCTGCAGCCATCCCCGGCCTGTTCGTGGTGGTCATCATCATCACCGGCATCTTGTCGGGTGTGTTCACCGCGACCGAATCTGCGTCGGTGGCGGTGCTCTACGCCCTTGCCCTGACCATGATCGTCTATCGCAGCATGACCTACGAGAAGTTCCTCAAGGCCGCGGCCAAGGCGGTCAAAACCACCGGCGTGGTGCTGCTCCTCATCGGCATCTCGGCCACCTTCGGCTACCTCATCAGCCTGTACGGCGTGGCTGCGCTGACCGGCGAGGCGCTGTCGAAATTGACATCCGAACCGTGGATGATTTTTCTGCTGGTAAACATCATTCTGTTCGTGCTTGGCACCTTCCTCGACATGGCGGCGACCATCCTGATCTGCACGCCCATCTTCCTGCCCATTTGCGCGCAATACGGCATGGATCCGGTGCAGTTTGGCATGGTCATGCTGATCAACTGCGCCCTGGGCCTCAACACCCCGCCGGTTGGCACCACGCAATTTGTCGGCTGCGCCATCGGCGGCGTGTCAGTGGGCGAGGTGATGAAGACCATCTGGCCCTTTTACGGCGCGCTGATCGCGGCGCTGATGCTCGTCACCTATGTACCGGGCTTCTCGCTGTGGCTGCCGCGACTGCTGATCAATTACGGCGCCTGAGGGGCGCGGTAACAAAACTGCAACATCAGGCGCGTAAGATTTTTGTCACACTATTTCAGGGGGGGTGCATGGCCACCGTCAACGTATTTCGTGCGGAACAATCCGAACTCGTCGCCTTTGAGGCCGGGCAGCTCATTTTCAGCGAGGGTGAGAGCGGCGAGCTGATGTATGTGGTGCATGACGGCGAGGTGGAACTGCACGTCAAGGGCAGACTTGTCGATACGCTTGGCGCGGGCGGCGTTCTGGGCGAAATGGCGCTGATAGACCACGCCCCGCGCATCGCCACCGCCACCGCCAAGACCGCGTGCAAGTTGGTGCCGGTGACAGAAAAGCGCTTTGTGTTCATGGTGCAGCAGACGCCTCACTTTGCCTTGCAAATCATGCGCGTCATGGCCGACCGCCTGCGCCGCATGGACCAGCGGCTGTAGGGAACTACGTATCATCCGCGGCAAGCCCGCCACACCGCTTTTTTCTCAGGATCCAGCGCGGTCTTTTACCGCCGATTCATGCCATGGAATAAGCAAGTGGCGCACCGCACCGATGGCAAAATAGAATACAAATCCGACCATGGTCATGTGAATGATCACGGCAAACAAAGCGTCGGTCTCATAAGCGTTCATTTTCGCGACCAGCATGTAGCCCAGGCCGTGATTTCCTCCCAGAAACTCACCGACCACGGCGCCAATGATCGCCAGAACAATACCTATTTCCATACCTGTCAGGATATATGGCAGCGAAGACGGAAGCTCGAGACGCCGGAAAATCTTCCAGCGCGAGGCATTCAGACTGGTCATTACATCACGATGCCCGTGGTCCACCGATTTCACACCCAGCACGGTATTGGTTAGGATCGGGAAAAATGCCAGCACGGCGGCGATCAATATCTTCGATGTCATGCCGAAGCCGAACCAGACGATCATCAACGGCACCAATGCGACCTTGGGCACGACTTGCGTTGCCACGATGAAAGGCGTAAGCGTAAGCTCCAACCAGCGTAGCCTCCCGAGCGCGACGCCAAGGCCCACGCCCGTGATTAAGGCCCAGAAAAAACCCGCCAGCGTTTCGTAAATTGTCGTGCGCGTGTGGTCCCACGTGGCCGGTGCGACAATCATTTCCTTCCATGCTTCCCATACGTGCGCCGGTGGCGGCAGGATAAAGGCCGAAATGCCGGTCTGCGCGACATAGACATGCCAGATGCCGAATATCAGGCACAACAGCACCGGTGTCGTAATCCATGGCAACAACCTGCCAAATGCAAAGCGCGGCCCGTCCAATTCCTCAATGGGTACCTCCACCGGTAAGGCAGGACCCCCTTCGCGTTGCGTCACGAAATTTCCTCCAACCTGTGGCGCAGCGAGGTGACCAGTGACGCGAATTCGACTGTGGCCTGCAAATCAATGTCACGCGGACGCGGAAAGTTCACCTTAATTTCACGATCAATCTTGCCCGGCCTGGGTGCGAGCAACACAATGCGGTCGGCCAGAAATACCGCCTCGGTGATCGAGTGGGTTACCAGTACGATGGTCTTGCGCGTCGAAACAAGCTCGCCACCGCCGCCCCCCACATCCATCCAGATTCGCTGTAATTCCAGATTCATCGCATCGCGGGTCATCGCGTCAAGCGCCCCGAACGGCTCGTCCATCAACAGGAAATGTGGATCGTAGGACAAGGCGCGCGCAATGGCCGCACGCTGGCGCATGCCACCCGAGAGTTCGCGCGGCCAGCGCTTTTCGAATCCTTCGATGCCCACAAGCCTGGTAAGCGCGCGCGCCCGCGCGAGCCTTTCGATGCGAGACACTCCGCGCAATTCCAGAGGAAGCGCGATATTGTCCTCAATATTCATCCACGGGAAAAGATTGGCCTCCTGGAAAACCATCCCCAGCTCATGCACGGCATCGCTGTTTCTGGCGTGCGCCCCTTTCGGCCATAAATCATGGCCGGCGACGCGAATATCGCCACGGGTGGGCCTGAGTAGCCCGCCCATCATGCGCAGCAGCGTCGTCTTGCCGCAGCCCGACGGTCCCAGCAGCACGAGAATTTCACCCTGCGCTACCGACAGGCTTGTCTCCGTTAGCGCGTGGATAGGCTCATCGGTCGTGCCATACCACTTCTCGACACGGCTGAGGTCTATACCCGCGCCGGAAAAGTTAGTGTGCGTCGTATCGGCGGCTCTGCTCATCAGGCCCGCTTAGCGGCGGCCGGCTCGAGACGCAGCGCCAGGTCGAGGTAGCGGTTGGTGTAGAGCGTGTCGACCGTCTTGGTCAAGTCACCCAAGCCGGCCTTGGCCATCGCGTCGGCCCCTTCACGCCAGAGTTTTGGCACGTTGCGCATCAGGTTCTCCTTGCCCTGCGAGAAATACAAAACCTTAGCGACTTCAGAGTTTGCCGTCAGCGCGTCGAGGTTGCGGCGGCCCGGGATGTCGAAATCCTTCGACGCGCGCGCGATTAGCGGTCCGATGGGGCCGGCCACGACCTGGTCGACCGAGGCCTTGAGGCCGCGCAACGCCCTCACCACCAAGTCCGGCTGTTTTTCCACCAGACCGCGCGTTACGAAATAGCACTGCGAGGGCATCGGCGCGTAGCGGTCAGTGCTCCAGTGAACAATTTTCTCCTTTGCCGTCTGCAGTGCCGCAAGCACGCCACTCGATGCAATGAAACCGTCAATCCGCTTCTGCCGTACCAACCCGAGCGCCGCCGGATTATTGCCCACGACCTCGCGGCGCAAATCGGCTTTGGGAATTCCCGTCTTCGCGCACATCAGGTCGAGGAACACATCGGTCGCTCCGCCAACCGAAACGATGCCTATTGTCTTGCCACGCATCTCCTGAATGCTCCGCAGCGGCGCCTCCTCCGGACTGATTACCGAGAAGGTCGAGCCCTGGTAGATAGTCGCCACCGACAGCAGCGGCAGGTTCTGCGCCGCGACCGCGCGCATGAACTCGATGGACGCGGTGCGGATCATGTGGGCCTGGCCTGCCGCGAGCTGCTGGATAGCCTGGGCCGCGCCCTGGGCGCCGATTACTTTCGCATCTATGCCGACGTCGCGCCAGTGACCGCCGCTTTGTGCGTTCATGATTTCGAGAAAGTCGGCGATGAAGCCGAAGCCGGTACAAAAAATGAAGGGATCTCCTCCTTGCGCGCGCGCGATGCCTGGTAATGATGCCGAAACCGAAAGCGCGGCAGCGGTGGAAAGAAATTCTCGGCGGTTGTTCATGGGACTCCTCTGGTTAATGTCCGGATTCGATAAACGCAAGGATCTCGCGGCCCAGGCGCTCATCCGCGGTATTGAAGTGTGCCATTGACGAACTGTGGTTGTGCCCCTCCAGCCAGATCGTCCGAGGTGCCCGGCCCTTGGCGACCGCGATGGCATGGGCCAGCTCCAGCCCGTAAATATCCAGCAGCGGATTCTCCCACTGCGCGATGGCGATCATGGTTGGCAACACGTCGGGCGTGACGTGTGTAATGACCGAGCCTTCCTTCATGCGCTCCGGGCTGGTTCCGAAATACGCGCGGACGTTATTCGCATTTGGATTTTCCGGAAGGTCGTCAATGCGCACGCGCGAAGACACGAGAATCAGGCCGCTCAACCCTGGGCCCGAACCGTCGAACGGATGGAAACGCTTGTCATAGGCATAGCAGCCGGCATGGGCACCACCGGCCGAATGGCCGATCAGGTAAATGCGCTTCGGATCACCGCCAAAGCGTTCGATGTTCGTCTTCACCCATGCCACCACCGAGCCAACGTCGATGGTGCCGGAGGGATATTTATTCTGCGGTGCCAGCCGGTACTCCATGTTGACTCCGACGATTCCATGTCGGGAAAAGTACCAGCACACGTTTGAGAAAATCTCTGGCGTACGGTCCTTGTTCCCGACAACGAAGGCCCCGCCGTGCACAAAAATCACCACGGGTGCGCCACGGGCTCCCGGCGGACTGAACACGTCCACCACTTGGCGCGGATCGGATCCATAAGGCAGATTGCGCTCGACGCGGCCCTTCTTGGGCGCATCGCGAAGGATGACATCGAAGGCCGCGCACTGGATGCTCGTGTGCTCGGTGATGGCGGTACCCCATTTTGGACCGAGCTCGGCCATCAATGCCAGCAATGACTGCGGGATCTCCGGCGGGGCATCGTTCAATCGATGTGGCACTCTCACCTCAACCGAGCAGAAACGCCGTGTCCGGATCGAGCGTGTCCAGATTGACCGCGCGTCCGTCCCGCTCGGCGTAAAGCTGAAGCTCGAAACCGTCGAGATCCTCGATAAAGAGCGCATAGCGGCCGGGATGCTCTATTTCCCGCACGATCTTGACCCCGGTCTCGGCCAGCAGACGCGCCTTGGACTCCCTGAGCGCGGCCTCGCTGACCATCTCCATGCTGAAATGGTGAAAACCCACCGGGCGCGACTCAGCCACGCGCCACAGCATCAGACAGATCACGCCGGTCGTACCCGCAAGCGCGACAAAAGGCTTGTCGATGCCACCAGCTACCGGCGTCAAACCGACGATGTCGCGGTAAAAAGCGACGCCCTGCTCAAACCTTGACAGCACTATGGTCGCACGCGTGGTGTACTTCGGCTTGAAATAGCCGTGCGGCGGGAATGTCAGTTCCGGATTCAGGTGGTACTTTGGCTCGCGCGTAGGTTCGCCGCCCTCGGGCTTCCAGGCCGACTGTATGGTCGGCATGTAGCCGGTTTTCAGCTTCCACCACTCCTTCAGCGTGTCGGTATAGACCTCAACCTGGTTTCCGTCCGGATCGAACATGTAGACGGAATGCGTGTTGCCGTGGTCCCCGAGATAGAAAAAATTCGCTTCGCGCCGCACCGCATTTCGGTACCACTCGTGCAGATGCCAATCACTCTCCATCTCGAATGCGACGTGGTAGAAACCGATGAACTTCTTCGCCCGCTTTCCGCCCAGGCGCTCCGAATACTCCATGACACCGAGATCATGGTGGCTGTTACCGTTGGTCAGGAATCCGCCACGGGACTTGACGCGCCGGTAGGACTCGCCGATACCGACGATATCCTTGTAAAACTCCATCGAACGTTCCATGTTCTCAACGAAGAAATTCGCGTGAGTCAGGCGGCGCGGACCAATGTCTTCCCCCAAGGCGCTCATAAGCGTCATTTGCGCCCCGTCTGATTTTTATTTTCTTCCACGGATGCCGCAGCACCGAACATGCGATCCAGGTAGTAATTGAGTTCGTGGTGGATGCTCGCCTCCAGCGGGGCCATTCGACCCGGATGGTTCTGCACCGACTCCATTGAATTCTGCAGAGAGATCAGTACGGCACGATCCTCTTCCAGCACGTCGGTGTAATACCTGCGGTATTCGGCCACTACCTCATCGAAGCCCGGCTTGCCGAAAAACGATTTTGGAAACAGATTGTAATAGACCAGCCGCGTTTTCTTTTCCGACAGTGGCCAGTGAATGCAGGGGCGCATATTCTCGGAACGCGCGAAAAAATGCATATTGGGCGCCATGAATCCGGATGCGGCAAAACTTTCCGGATGATCGGCCAGCGCCGGCATTTTCCCGATTAGCGGCTTACCCGAATACGTGTGCGGCGCCGCCTCGTATATGTTGACCGTGCCGCCGCGCCGCGTCAGGCGCCGCCCGGCGTTGGGTCCCTGGCGTTTGACCTTGATGTGGCCGCCAAACGTGCGGCCGTGCACGACCGAGGCGTGATAGGTATCGAGCAGGTTCTCCACTATGAGCTTCCAGTTGCAGTCGACCTCGAACACCAGTTTGTCGGCGAGGAGGCAGTCTTCCTGACCAAGAAACCCGAAAGCCTCCTCGAAATCGGCGATGAAACCCTCCAGCGGCTCAGTCTCTTTGTCGAAGCAGATGAAAATCCATCCCGCCCAAGTCCCGATGCGTACCTGGGGCAACCGGCAGTCCTTGCCGTTAAAGTCGGGGACGCCACGCATGAATGGCGTACCCACCGCCTTGCCGCCAAGATCGTACAGCCAGCCGTGATACGGACACTGGAAGGTGCCGCCTTCGGCATGGCCGCTGCCGCTTGCGACCTCGACGCCGCGATGAGCACAGACATTGCCGAAGGCGTTGAGCACGCCGTGTTCGTCGCGCACGACCAGCACGGGTTCGCCCATAATGTTGAGCGTTGTGTAATCGCCCGGCTTAGGCACTTCCTCGACGCGGCCGACGCAAAGCCAGTCCTTCATGAAAATGAACTGCTTTTCTGCGCGCAAGATCTCTGGCGCGTAGTAAATCGGGCCGGGTACGTGGCTCGCATGCTCAAGCGGAAGCCGCGCAGATGCGATATCTCGCGGCGACAACACGCCCTCGAAAGGGTGAAGCGGGGATGCCATTGTCAGTCTCCGTTTAGGCATGAATTTGCGGATACCGAACCTGCGGTCGAGCGCGCCGCGTTCAATATTGGCAATCAACCAAACGTCAGATCAGCACTCTGACAGGCACCTTCAGACTACCCCATTTCAAAATTCGACGCAAGGCTTGGTACGGCCTATACGCCGGGTTGTCCCCCTGTGGTGCAGGTCCTATGTGGCCGCTTCATCCGTGACAGCGATGCAATCGATTTCAATGTCGAAGGGCCAGGGCCATGACCCAACGTTGACAAAGGTGCGGGCGGGCGGATCCTTGGTGAAATATTTCGCATAAACTTCATTGACGATTTCAAAATAGCCGGCGTTGGTGACATATACCGTGCATTTGACCACCTGCTCCATTGACGAACCGGAAGCCTCAAGGCGGCGCTTAAGCCCCTCCAGCACCAGCTCGGTCTGGCGCCTGATATCGCCAAACGCGATCTTTGCGCTGTCCGCTTCGCGCGGCGGCGTTCCCGATACGAAGACGAAACCGCCGGCTTTCACTGCGGCAGACAGCGGCGTTGAAGACAATCCCTTGTCGATGTTAACGACTTCCTTTTTCATACCGTTCCCTCTTCAATTAAAAACCACTTCAGTCAACCGTGACGCGCACTTCCTGCACCAGCTTGGTGTAGATGGCTTGGTCGGCGCGGATACGCGCGGTAAATTCCTCAGGCGTGCCGGCCACCACCACGGCGCCAAGGCCCGGCATTTTCGATTGAACATCGGGCGACTTCAGCGCGCCCACCAGCTCGGCGTGAAGCTTCGCGACCACCGCAAGCGAGGTGCCCATGCGCGTGAAAAAAACCGATATTGGTGACCGCCTCCACGGCATAGCCCGCTTCGGCCATGGTTGACACATTGGGCAGCTGCGCCCAGCGCTGCGACGAGGCGACCGGAAGAATCAGCACCTTGCCGGGCTTGACCGGCTCGCCCACGCCGGCCGAGGTGGGTGACACGAACGTCAGCTGCGTGTCCCCGGCAATCATCGCAGGCACCGCCTGCGCCACCCCCTTGGACGGAATGTGCTGGAACGTGGTGCCAGACAGCAGCGCCAACTGCTCCATGCCCAACTGGTGCACACTGGCATTTCCCGATGAACCGTAATTGATGCCCGGGCGCGTCTTCGCCAGGGCCACCAATTCCGCGACGGACTTCACACCCAGCCCCGCGTTGACCATCAGGAAAAGCGGCCCGCGCAGTGCCTGCGTTACCGGCAAAGAATCGTGCAAGGTGTCGTAGGGCAGGTTCTGGCGCAGCGCCGGATTGAGCGCATATTGCGCAATGTCACCAACGAGCAGTGTATGGCCGTCGGGGTCGGACTTGGCAACGAACTCCGCGGCGATGATGCCGCTGGCGCCGGGCTTGTTCTCGACGCTAACGGGATGTCCCAAGGACTCAGACAGTTTTTGCGCCACCAGCCGCGCCATCACGTCGGGCAACCCGCCGGGTCCGTAAGGACCGACAAAACGAATCGGCTTACCCGGAAAAGTCTGCGCCAGGGCATCGACGGCAGGAAGCAATAGGACAGATAAGGCCGCCAAGCCCATGGTGATGCTGCGAACCAAGATCATTGTCCTTATCCCCGTTAAAATTAACCCCACTGCTCCGCGGCAGCGCGCTTCGTCCGTCGTGGCCGCCCGCCGGAATCCGAAACAAGTGTAGCCTGAGTTACCGTGAACGCAAACCACGCCGTCAATCGACCGGAAACGACCGACTGACGGGGCTTTCCAGCCATCGTACATAGTTGAACCGGCATGCCCTCTGCGGTTTAAAATGACTCCACCGCCGCCACTGCAGCCAGGAATCGCCATGAGCACCGTCATCGAAATCCACAACAGCCACGCCGCCGGCCCCAGCATCCGGCTGCATGCCAAGGACAATGTCGTCATCGCCCGCGCCGATGTGGGCATAGGCGTCGTGCTGCCGCAGGAGGGCATCAAGACGCGCGCCCAGGTGCAGGCCGGCCACAAGATTGCCGCACGCAAGATCGCCAAGGGCGAACCCATACTCAAATACAACGTCACCATCGGCTTTGCCTCGGCTGACATCGAGGCGGGCAGCTACGTGCATTCGCACAACATGGAGTTCCGCGAGACCGACCGCGACTACGCCTACGCGCAGGACTACAAAGCCGTGGAGCTGCTGCCCGAGTCCGAACGCGCGAGCTTCATGGGCATAGTGCGCGCCAACGGCCAGATCGCCACGCGCAATTACATCGGGCTCTTATCGACGGTGAACTGCTCGGCCACGGTGGTGCACAAGATCGCCGAATGGTTCACGCCCGAGCGCCTCGCCGACTATCCCAATATCGACGGCGTGGTCGCCTTTTCGCACGGCCTTGGCTGCGGCATGGAAATGACCGGCGAGCCGATGGACTTGCTGCGCCGGACCATCGCCGGCTTTGCCCAGCACGCCAACCTTGGCGGCGCGCTGATCATAGGCCTGGGTTGCGAACGCAACCAGATCTCCGGCCTGATGAAGGAACAAAGCCTCGGCCTCAGCTCGCGCCTGCAGACTTTTGTGATGCAGGAGACCGGCGGCACGAGAAAGACCATAGAAGCGGGTATCGCCGCGGTAAAGGCCATGCTGCCCGAAGCCAACACCGTCACGCGCACGCGCGTGCCCGCCAGCCACCTCATCGCCGGCCTGCAATGCGGCGGCTCGGATGGTTTCTCCTCACTCACCGCCAATCCCGCCCTCGGTGCGGCGATGGACATCCTGGTGCGCCACGGCGGCACCGCGGTTTTATCAGAGACACCGGAGATCTACGGCGTCGAGCACACCCTCACGCGCCGCGCGCAAAACCGCGCCGTCGGCGAAAAGCTCATCAAGATCATCCGCTGGTGGAAGGACGAATACTCCCCCGGCCGCGACGTGCAGATCAACGGCAAGGTCAGCCCCGGCAACCAAATGGGCGGGCTGGCGAACATTTTCGAGAAGTCGCTCGGCTCATCGATGAAGGGCGGCACCGGACCGCTGATGGAAGTCTATAAATACGCCGAAGCGGTGACGCAAAAGGGCCTGGTATTCATGGACACGCCGGGCTTCGACCCCTGCTCGGCCACCGGCCAGATCGCCGGCGGCGCCAACATGATCCTGTTCACCACCGGCCGCGGCTCCATGTTTGGCGCCAAACCCGTGCCATCGATCAAGCTTGCCACCAACACGCCCATGTTCAGGCGTCTTGAGGAAGACATGGACATCAACTGCGGCACCATCCTCGACGGCGAAGCCACCGTCGCCTCGATGGGCCAGGTGATTTTCGAACACATGCTGGAGATCGCCTCAGGCAAGAAGAGCAAGAGCGAGGAGCTCGGACTGGGCGATCACGAGTTTGTGCCATGGAACATTGGCGTGGTGAGCTGACAAGACAGACTGCGGCCATCGGGCAGGATTAAAAAAATAACGGGATAGAGAAGCTCAAACCCAAGGCATTGCAGAAGGCTTAGTCCAAAGGCAAACAAGCTGGAAATGCCCGACTGGCGGGCGTTTCCAGCCATTTCACGTGGCGATGCAGAATCAATCCGGTAAAAAGGACGGTCCCGGACATGGTGCGAGGCGCCTCACACCACGCCGGCGTGGCGCGTCTTGCTGCTGCCCAGCGCCACGCCGCCTATGACCAGCGCCAGCGCCACCCAGACCGCCGCATCCGGGATTTCACCCAGCGCCATCATCGCCACCAGAACGCCGATGATGGGCGCCCCGAGCAGCCCCATGGACACGCTCAAGGCCGGCAGATTGCGGCCGGCCATCGCGATGGTCCAGAACGGAATGGCGGTGCCGATCACGCTCGAGACCATCAGCAGCAGCACCAGCCTTGCGTCCCAAGCGATGACGTGCCAGGAGTCGGAAACAACGGCAATGAGCAACAACAGCACCGTCGCCAGCATCATCTCCCAGGGCACCAGTTGGAAGGGTGTGGCGCGCCAGGCGTGGCCGCGGTTGTGCAGGATGCTCGCCGCCCACAACAGCGCGGCGAGCAGCAAGGCGCCGTGCCCCAGCACCGCATTGCGGTCACCCCAGTCGAAGGCAAACGGGTTGAACAGGAAAGCCAGCCCGAGCATGCCCAGCGCGACACCCAGCACGCGGCGCGGCGTAAGACGTTCGCCAAGAAACAGCGCGGCACCGGGCATTACCCACAGCGGCGTGGTGTAGGCGAGCACGACCGAACGTCCGACCGGCACCAGTTGCAGCCCTATCGAGGCAAGCACGGCAAAGCCCACCATGTGCAGCAGTGTGATGCTCAGCACCACCGGCATGTCCGCGCGCGTTGGCACCGGCAAGCGGCCGCGCGGCAGCGCAATTGCGAGCAGCACCACCGTCGCGATGGCCGAGCGAAAAGCCGACATCCAGTACGGCGACATGCTCTCGAGTATCAGCTTGTTGATAGGCCAGGTAAGCCCCCAGCCACAGACCGTCACGGCAAGGAAAATGTATCCGCGCCGCGCCGATTGCATCTTTGCCTATGCCCCTTCGGCAGTCTTGGGTGCATTTTCCGGGTGCCACTGGCCGCGCCGCATGCGCGTTATTTTCACCAGCTTGAACAGGCCGGCCGCGCGAAAAGGTTCGCTCTTTGAAAAACGTTCGGCATCGGCAAGGCTTGGCACGTTGAGCAACAGGATACTGCCTGTTCGCGCAATGCCGTCTTCGGCCAGCGCCGCCCCGCCCAGCACCAGGATGTCCTTGTGCTTTTCCAGATAGGCAAGGTGCTCCTCTTTTTTGGCTGCGCGTATCGCCGTGGCGTTGGCGCCGTCTTCCTGGTAAATGAGGTAAAGCATGGTTCGACTCCTTTTAAATTGCTTTTTCTGATTGGGTTGCTGCCTGAAAACCCTCGCCAGTATTGGCTTTCCCGCCATCGTCCTTATACGCCAAGCATCGCCATCTGCCCTTTAGGATAGCGCGTCCCGGCAACCAGCGAATCGTCCACGGCACGTGACAGTGCGGCGGCCTCCGCATCATCAAGCCTCACTGCAACAGCGGCGAGATTGTCCGCAAGGTGGCTGCGACGTTTGGTGCCGGGAATGGGCACGATGTCCCCGCCCTGCGCCAGCAACCAGGCCAGCGCCAGTTGCGAGGGCGTGCAGCCCTTGGCTTTGGCCATGTCGGTGAGCGGCTTGATCAGCGCGGCGTTGCTCTCGATGTTGCCCTGCTGGAAGCGCGGGTGGTCGCGGCGGCGGTCGGTCTCGCCAAGATCATCCCGGCTGGCAATGGCGCCGGTGAGCATGCCCCGCCCCAGCGGCGAGTAAGGCACAAAGCCTATGCCCAGCTCGCGGCACAGCGGCAGGATGTCCGACTCGACAAAGCGACACCACAGCGAATACTCGGTCTGCAGCGCGGCAATCGGGTGCACCCTGGCCGCGCGGCGAATGGTGTCTGGCCCCGCCTCGGACAGCCCCAGATAGCGCACCTTGCCCTGCTCCACCAGCCGCTTCATTGCGCCGACAGTGTCCTCGATCGGCACCGCCGGATCAACGCGGTGCTGGTAATACAAGTCGATCACCTCCACACCCAGCCGGGCGAGGCTTTTATTACAGGCTTCGATCACATATTCAGGGCGGCCGTTGGCACCGGGCTTGCCATCGGGCATGCGCACATTACCGAACTTGCTGGCGATAACAGCCTTGGCGCGATAGCCGTCGGCGAGCGCGCGGCGCAGCAACTCCTCGTTCTTGCCCTCGGCATACGCGTCGGCTGTGTCGAGAAAATCAGCGCCCGCGTCCAGGGCCGCGCGCACCGTGGCAATGGCCTCGGCCTCATCCACCGGACCGTAGAGATTGGTCATGGCCATACAGCCCAGGCCCAGCGCCGAGACCTCCAGTCCGCCTTTACCGAGTTGCCGTCTTTGCATCTGTCGCTCCTTGGTCAAGCCTTGCTCAATCATTGGACATTCTTGCGGATCACAACTTTTTAGAAGCTGCAGTGTAGGCCAAAGTGCGCGGGCCCTCCAGCCACACCGTGGCGCAAAAGCCGCCTACAATGCCGCTTCCCCAAGTCTGCTAGGAGGCGGCACCATGTCGGGCACCCAACAAATAAAAATGCTCACGCGCTACAACGCCTGGGCCAATAAAAAAATGTTCGACGCCGTTGCGGCACTGCCCGATGGCGAAGCGCTGAAGGAGCGCGCCACACTGTTCAAGAACATGGTCAACACGCTCAATCACCAGTACGTCGTGCACCTGATCTGGCAGGCCCACCTGGAGGGGCGCGAGCACGGCATCCAGGCTCTCAACACCAAGGTCCACACCGAACTTGCACCGCTATGGCAGGCGCAGCAGGACATCGACGCCTGGTACATCGACTGGGCCGACAAACTCACCGAGTCGCAAGCGGATGAGACGGTGGATTTCACGCTTATCGGCGGCAACCAGGGCAGCATGCGCCGCGGCGACATCGCCTTGCACGTGATCACGCATTGCAGCTACCACCGCGGCTGGGTGGCGGACCTGTTCTTCCAGGTACCCAAGCACCCGCCCAGCATGGACTTGCCCGTCTATAACCGTGAAATGCAACTCGCTGACAAAAGCTAGTCAGGTGAGGCGGGGGCGCGCCGCCTGCAATATCACTCCATGCTCTCCAGCCTGATCAACGCATTCAAGCCGAACGCCCCCGCCGCCGCGGGCCCGATGACCGTGCTCAACGTCGGCGGCGGCGACAAGACGGTACCCATTCCGGCGCACTTTGACGGCTGGCGCAAGACCCTGCTGGATGTGAATCCGGCCGCAGACATCGTGTGCGATGCGCGCAAGTTGCGCGATTTCGTGCCCGCCGCAGGCTTTGATGCGGTGTATTGCTCGCACAACCTGGAGCACTATTACCCGCACGAGGTACCGGGCATGCTGGCCTCTTTTGCCGCGGCGCTCAGGCCAGGCGGCTTTGCCGAGATCCGCGTGCCGGACATCGGCGCGCTGATCGGGCATCTGGCGGAAAAAAATATCGGCCTCAATGACGCGGTCTACGACAGCCCGGCCGGGCCGATCACGGCACACGACATGATCTACGGCTTTGGCGCGGAAATCCGCCAGAGCGGCAAGGATTATTACGCGCACAAGACCGGTTTTTCGCGCACATCGCTCTCCGCACAGCTGTTCGAGAATAGCTTTCCGGTGCTGTGTTTCGCACCGCCGCTGTCACAGTGGGAGCTCCACGTGTTTGCCTTCAAGCAACAGCCCGACCAAGCGCTGGCGCGCCGGCTGGGCCTCACCCCGGCATAAGGCACACCGGCTGGAAAGCGTTTCCAGTCGCGGCTTTCTAGCCATTTCCCCCGACACTCGGGGATGCGCGTCTGCACAAGCAGACCAAACCCGGTGTTCACGCCATAGACCCTACGGCCCGAGTGCGCGATATCGTCGGGCACCCGCGCCAATCAGCAATACGCGCCCAGCTGTCCTCGCCGAGCGTGAGCTCGCAGGGACCGCTGTCATTCCACTGGCAGGACCTGGCCGCGCAGTCTGATCTCAACGGGCTGGAAACGGCCTACTGGCGTGCCTTTCCAGCCGACCATGCGAACGGGGGCGCGTAAAGCCGCAGCGACAAATTCCCTTCACAGTGGACTGCCGCGCGTGTAGCATGCAGCAGCGTTCGTGATGCCCTCGCGGCGACCCGCCCCGCAACACATTCGCCCAGGATCGAGCCCGTGAAAAAAGCACCGCCGCGCAGCAAAAATATCGCACCGCCCCAAAACGACGAGCGCACCGGACTGGGCAAGGCCTTGTCGCTGTACTCGGCCTACGGCTGGCGCGGCCGCATCGGCCTGATTTCTCCTTCGACCAACACCACACTTGAGCCCGAGTTCTGGGGCATGGCACCCGAAGGCGTGTCCATCCACACCGCGCGCGTCCACCAGGCGGGTCGCCAGGGGCTGCAATCTTCCTATCAGCGCATGGCCGACGGCATTGCCACCGCCTCGACGCTGCTGGCGACCGCCGAAATCGATGTCATTACCTTCGGCTGCACCTCGTGCACGCTGTTCGTGCCGGCCACCGAAATCCGCAACACCATGGCCAGGCATGCCGGTTGTCCGACCGTGCTCGTCGCCGACGCGGTGATCGCGGCCCTGCAGGCGTTGCAAATCGAAAAAGTCGCCGTCATCGGCCCGCGTACCGAACTGGTCACCCACAAGGAGGTGCAGTTCATTCGCGACTCGGGCTTTGACGTCGTGTCCTCGAGTTGCCTCGGCCTCGGGGCCACCGAGGAGGAGCGCCGCTACATCGGCCGCGTCCCGCCCGAAACACTCATCCGGCTGGCGCAGCGCGCCGACTGCGACGCCGCGCAGGCGGTGTTTGTCAGCTGCACTCAGCTGCCGACCGCAACCATGATCGATCGCCTCGAGCAGGAACTGGGCAAGCCGGTCATTACCAGCAACCAGGCCACGCTTTGGGCCTGCCTGCGCGCCATTAAATTCAACACACCCGTCAGCGGTTACGGCGTGTTGCTCGGTTCGGCGGCCAGCGCACACGCGGCCTGAGTCCGGGACGGGCGCGCACAGGAATTTTGTTGGCCCCCATTTCTTGAGCTCCCTCAGAATCCTCGGCGAGGACGACGTCCGCGCACTGATCGACACCGACACCGCACTGGCGCTCGCGCGCGACCAGTTCCTAGACCAGGCGCAGGGACTGAGCGCGCTTTCGACTCCCGCGGCAATCGACCTTGACGCGCGCGCGCTCGGCGGGCCGCGCTTCAAGTTCAAGGCGGCTACGGTGTCGCGCCTCGGTGCATCGGGCCTGCGCATGATCAGGCGCGCAACACCGCAGGCGGACGCCTCGCACTATTGCGCCGTCTACCGTCACGCCGACAGCGCGTTGTCCGGCCTTGTCTCCGAAGTATGGCTCAGCCGCATCCGCACGGCTGCATTCGGCGCCGTGGTGGCGGCGCGCCTTGCCAATCCGGGGCCTGTCGTCATCGCCCTGCTGGGCTGCGGCGCCATCGCCGATGAAATCGTGCCGATGTTCGCGCGCGTCCTCCAGGTCACCGAGTTGCGCGTGCATTCGCGCTCGCCGGACAAGCTGGCGGCGTTTGTGGCGAGGCACGCGGCCACCTGCGCTTTTGCGCTTCGTGCCGAAGCCGCGTGCGAGCGCGCGCTCGCTGGCGCCGACGTGGTGGTAACGCTGACCGCAGTGACAATACCGCTGGTCTTTGCACCCATGCTAAAGCCCGGTGCGGTGGTGTGCTCGATGGGCAACGACAATGAACTCGATTACGGCGTGCTCGCCGCAGCGCAGCGGCTGGTGGTCGATGACGCCGATTTTGCCTCCGAGGCGGGCGACGGCCGCGCCTGGATCGCCCAGGGGCACCTGTCGGTCGACCTGTTTAACGCGCGAATCGACGCGCTCGCCTGCGAGGTGGTCGCCGGGACGCAACCGGGCCGCCTGGCCGTGAGCGACCGCATCGTTGCACTGATACAGGGCATGGCCATAGGTGATGTCGCGTTTGCGGCGCAAGCGCTCAACGAAGCCGAGCGCCGCAACCTGGGCGTGGTGGTTGAACTGCCCTCAGGCACCAAACCTGCTTGATGGATGCCATATACTTACCGTGGTTTGCCGGACTGCCGCACCCGATTTGTTACCGAATTTTATCCAAGGAATGAACATGCGCCCCCTTCGCTTCGCCGTATCGCTACTTCTGGTACTGTGCTTTGTCTTCGCCACTCACACCGCCGTCGCGCAAGATTATCCGGCACGCGCTGTCCGGCTGGTCGTTACTTTCCCGGCGGGGGGCTCGGCCGATATCACCGCGCGCGTATTCGCCGACAAGCTGTCGGAACTGTGGAAACAGCCGGTGGTCGTTGAGAACCGCGTCGGCGCGGGCGGGTCCATCGGCGTCGAGGCGGTATTCCGCTCCGCGCACGACGGCTACACGCTGCTCTTGATGAGCAACACCCACCTCATCAACCACGTGCTGTTCAACAAGCTCGCCTACGACATCACCCGTGATTTCCAGCCCATCGGCGTCGTCACCGCCTCACCGATGTTGCTGGCGGTGCACCCGTCGGTACCGGCCAACAATATCAAAGAGCTCACGGCCATGCTCAGGGCCGCGCCAGGAAAATTCGACTATGCGTCCTGCAATATCGCCAGCCCGCATCACTTTGCAATGGAAATGTACAAGCACGCGTTCGGCATCGATGCGCTGCACATCCCGCATCGCGGCTGCGGACCGGTGTCCGCGGACGCTGCGGCGGGGCACGTAAAAATCGTCGCAACCAACGCTCCCACGGCGCTCGCCTTCGTCAAGGACGGACGCCTGCGCCCCATCGCTCTGCTCTCCACCAACCGCTCCCCGTCGATGCCCGACGTGCCGACCATGGGGGAGTCGGGCATACCCGAGCTCAAGGGCTTTGCCATCGACAATTACTACGGCTTCATGGCGCCCAGCGGCACGCCCCCTGCGGTGCTGGCAAAAATAGAAGCGGACCTGCAACAGGTATCCAAGCTGCCCGACCTGCGCCGCCGCCTCGATCAGTCCGGCTTCGACATGTTCGTACTGTCCTCGACCGATATGGCCAAACTGGTTCGCGCCGATGTGGCCAAATACGCGCAGGTGGCAAAACAGGCGGCGATAAAGACCGAATGAACCGGATCGAGATGCGCGACCGAACCCTAAGGACAAAGTCGTATTGATTCACGCAGGGATCGTTTTGGATGTCCGGGCAGGCGTCATGGATGGATTGCCCCGACCCTAATCGTCTCGCTGCGTGCGTGCATGCATGCATGCATGCATGCAGCAGAAAATGCTCCTGCCTGAGTTTGTCAAAGACGAGTTTGAGGCCTTTCTCGGATGCGGCATTCTGGCGCACGGATTTCTACGCGTGCGCTGTGTTGACTGCGCACCCGAGAAGCTGGTGGCGTTTTCCTGCAAACGGCGCGGGTTTTGCCCCTAGTGCGGCGTGCGGCGTGCGGCGCGCGGCGCATGACCCAGAGCGCCGCGTACCCGGTCGACGAGGTCATCCCACGCGTGCCGGTACGCCAATGGGTGCTGTCGTTTCCAATCCCGCTGCGTATTCTGTTCGCTGCGCACCCCCGAATTGCTCACGTCGGTGCTACGCATCATCCACCGCGTCATCGCGGGGGTTCTGCTCAAGCAGGCGGGGCTGAAACGCGCTACAGCCGACACCGGCGCTGTCACGCTGATACAGAGATTTGGCTCGGCCGCCAATCTGAACATCCATCTGCACTGTCTGGTACTCGACGTAGTCTATCGGCGAACCGAGGGTGAACCAGAATTCCAGGAAGCGCACGCCCCCAGCCGCGATGAATTAGCGGACTTGCTCGACAAGATTGTCGCGCGCCTGATGAAAATGCTAAGCCTACTTGGCTAGCTCATCGAGGAGGAGGGCAGCGACTAGTATGGGCAGCCTGACGCCCCGGGTCTCAACGCTGATCAGGCCAGGCGCGGCCATGTCATCGGCACGCATTGGCGCGGCCTGGATCGCCAGCGCCAGCAGCACCAGCATGGCGGTGGCGTTTTTGATGAGCTCCCTCACCCGCACGCACGCAACGCCGACTCAGGTTTCACGCACCACGCGGTTGCTCAAGGTGCCGATGGCAGCGTTGACGACTTCGATCACATCGCCCTCGACCAGCGCCGGAATAGTCGGGCCGTCGCAACCGAGCCAGATCACATCGCCCGGATAAAGCGTGATGAATTCGGTCATGCGCGCGATGTAATGCTGCAGGCTGAAGAGCATTTTTGCGGTGCTGTACTCGGAGGCGACCTTGCCGTTTATTTTCACCGTGATGATCTGGTTCATCGGGTCTATGCCACCGACCACGAAAGGCCCCATCGGCTTGAAGGTGTCGATATTTTTAGCGCGCCACAGCGTGCGGTCGGACTTCTGGTACGCGCGCTCGCTGAGGTCATTGCCAAGCGTATAGCCGGCAACGCAGTCAAGGGCATTGGCCTCGGTCATGTGCTTGGCCTGCTTGCCGATCACGGCAACCAGTTCGCCCTCAAACTCAATGGGCCCGGGCGACTTTTTCGGGATGACAATATCGCCGCCAGTCCCCACCAGCGCGTTGGCCGAGCGGTAGCCGATGTCCGCTTGCGTCGGCAGCTTGAGCGACATGCCGTGATAGTGGTTGGCCCAGTCTATGTGGGCGGCGTAGTTGAGCCCGGCGGCGTAAAAATTTGGCGGCATCACCGGCGGCAGGAGCTTGAGGCCGGCAAGGGGCCGGCGCACACCGGTGGTCTCAAAACTCTCAAACGGCGCCCGGCGCAGGAAGATCACCTCTGCTTCCGCCCCCTCCCCCTCGACCAATGCGTAGGTTGGACCACTGTCTCGCGCAACTCTGCACCATTTCATTCTCGCTACTCCGACTTGATGTTGGCGGCGCGGATCACGCGCCCGATACGCTCGGACATCGCACGCACATATGCGGCGAACTCCTCGGGTGAATTGCCGCCCGGATCGAGCATCAACTCGTCCAGGCGTTTTCTAAAATCAGGGCTGCCAATGGCGGCGGCAAAGCCGCGATTGAGTTGCTGCACCACCTCGGCCGGGGTGGCGGCGGGTACGAAGGCGCCCAGCCAGCCGGTGACCTCGAAGCCGGGCAGCGCCTCGGCCATGGCCGGCACTTCCGGCAGCCTTGGATTACGCTTTGGCCCCACCACCGCCAGCGGGCGCAGCTTGGCAAGGTTTTGCGCCACCAACAGCGGCGACTCGAAAATCATGTCCACCTGCCCCGACATCACATCGGGCAGCGGCGAATTTTTGTAGGGGATGTGCAACAGCTCGATACCCGCCGCCTGCTTGAACATCTCGCCGATGATGTGCGACACGTGCCCCGAGCCGTAGGATGCGTAGGTGTACTTGCCCGGATTTTTGCGCGCACTGTCGATCAGCTCCTGGAGCGTCTTCGCCTCGACCTTGGGGCTCACCACCAACAGGGGCACGCCGCTGTAGAGCAGGGTAACCGGCGCGAAATCCTTTTGCGGATCGAAAGCGAGTTTATAGAGAAACTGGTTGGCGGTAAAAATGCCGCTGGCGCCGATGAGCACGGTGTAGCCGTCGGCCGGCGCCCTGGCGACGAGCTCGGCGCCGATATTGCCGCCGGCACCGGGCCGGTTTTCCACGATCACCGTCTGCCTCATGCTTTGCGTCAGCTTCTCGCCCAGCATGCGCGCCATGATGTCGCCGGCGTTGCCAGGCGGAAACGGCACGACAAAACGAATCGGCTTGGACGGATAGGCATCGGCAGACAGCGCGGGCGGCAGCAGTCCGAACGCAAACACCGCAAAAGCCACTATCCGCGCCAGCATCAATGGCCTCATTGTTTCGCCCGCAACCAGTCATCGGCGGCTATCCACTCGTCGTGACGCGTGTAGGAAGGCATGGCCATCTCGACAAACAGCGGCGCGATGTCCTCGGGCGTCTTCAGTGTCATCGGATCCTCATCGGGCGCGGCGGCCGCGCGCATGGCGGTGCGCGTGGCACCCGGACTCACGGTGTTGACGGTAACCTTGCCGCCCTTGCCCTCGATGCCGTAAATGCGCGCCACCGCCTCGAGCGCGGCCTTGCTCACCGCATACGATCCGGTCGTCGCCTTGGCGTTGGTGGCCACCGCGGCGCTGAGGAAAATAACGCGCCCGGCATCGGACTTGCGCAGCAGCCCGTCCAGTCCCTGCAGCAACTGCAAATTGGCGTGCACGTTGACCTGAAAAGTATGCAGCCAGACCGCCATCGGGTACTGGACGATGGCTTGGCGCGCGCCCAGCGACGCAGCATTGGCGACAAAGATGTCCAGACGCGGGTGCCTGCGCACAATCAGGTCGATGGCAGCGGCGATGGATGCCGGCCGTTCCAGATCCATGCCCAGCGTCTCGGCCGTACCACCGGCGGCAGTGATTTCAGCGGCGACCGCCTCCAGCGCAGCCTTGTTGCGGGCGGCCAGTATGCAGTGCGCGCCGGCACGGCCGTAGGCTTTGGCGATGGCAAGGCCGATGCCGCGATTGGCGCCGGTGATCAGCGCGATGCGTCCTTCTAGGGGTTTGCTCATGTTGTTATCATTTTCACAAAATGGATTCGGGCGGCCACACCGCCCTGATCCGACATTCTAACGCCGGCACAACTACTGCGGCGCAAGGCGCGGGCGGAACATCGCAATCAGGTCGGCGGCCGCACGCCGTCGCGGGTCACCTGCACCCGCGTGGCGGTAAGCTTGTTCTCCGGACTGACGGTGGCGGCGATAACAACATAGGCGCCCACCAGCAGCAGCGAACGGTCGCCCTCGACCGCGCTGACCACCGGGATGCCGGCGGGCACAATCACCTGCTGCTTGCCGCCCTGGTAGGTCAGGGTGATCTCGCGACCGCCCATGGCCTGCGCCACCGCCGAAACCGTGGCGTTGGTCATGCTCGAACCCGGCTCCAGGTCCCAGGGGCGATGGCCCTCGTTGGGGATGCCGCGCCCGGCTGCAAACAGATGCAGTTCACGCGCGATCAGCTTGCCCTCCGGCCCCTTCACCGCGCTGGTGCCAAGCGCCGTGCCCGGCTTCACATCCTCAAGCTTGAGCGCCCGCATGTAGGCAAAGGTGGTCTTGTCGGACAGTTCGACTGTGAGCGCCTGCCCCTCGCGCGTTTTCACCGACAGCATATTGCCGCTGACGGCGGTGATATCGCCGCGTATGCGCACCGCGGTTTGTGCCGCGGCCGGCGCGCTTAGAAACGTGCTTAACAAGGCCGCGCCGAGCACGCAAAGTAGACGCAGTCTATGCATTGGTATTCCCCCGTTGAAAGTTGCAATGACCAGAGTTTCGCGGCACTGCGCGCCGCGAAAGATGATAGCCGCAATCGCCATGGCCCGTGCCCGGCTGGGGGCAATGGCTGAAAAACCGCGCCTGCAAAGGGTTTCCAGCCATACCCCACCGTTGCCATCACTTTCAGGCCTGGCTGGCGAGTGCTTCCCAGGTATAGCGGGCGTGGAACCCCAGCTCACGCGCCGCCCGCGTGCAATCCATGCCGCTCCAGTTGCCTGCGGCCTGGCAGCGAATGTCGCGCAATGCGGGAAAATGGCGTTCTATCAACGCGGCGGTCGGCTCCCGCATATTGCTGGCGGGCGCGGCTATGTTGAAGATGCGATGCCCGGCAAGCGATGCCTCGATGCCAAGCCGGCAGGCAAGGGCCGCATCGCGCACATCCACGTAAGTCCAGAAACCCGGCCGCCGAAAAGCCGGGTCCGCCATCAAGCTGAATAGGCGCTTGAAGGCCGGGTCGTAATTGATGCCGGGCAAGCGCAGACTGGCGATGCCCATGCCCTTAGCGAGCGCAAACGAGTCGGCGATGCTCTCGCCAACCACTTTGGAGAGGCCGTAGGGGTCGGTCGGCCGGCAGCGGTGGGCTTCGTCTATCGGCAGGTAATCGGGTGTGCCTCCGGGACGTCCGTAAAGATAGCCGTAAGCCGCCAGACTGGATGCAATCACCGCACGCTTGATGCCATGTTCAGCCGCCGCGTGCAGCGCGTTATAAGTCATCTGCGTGTTGTCGTTGAACGTGGCGGTGTCGCTGGCGATATTGGGGGCGATATGCGCGGCCAGGTGAACAAGGCCATCCGCACCCTCGCAGGCATCGAGCAGCACCGCAGGGTCGAGCAGGTTTCCAATCCGCGCCGGGCTGTGTCCGTCCGGATGCGGCTGGCGATCGACACTCAACACCGCATGGCCCGCGGCGCAAAGTTCGGCCACAACCTGCCGACCGAGTTGTCCGCTGCCGCCTGTGACGACGATTTTCATGCGCCGCATCGCATCTGCATGCTCACGCCACTTGCCTCGCCTGCATCCCGCCCCAAGCACCGGCCAGCGTGCCAAGTTCGGCATCGAGCCCGGCCGCGCTGTCCGCCACCGCATAGACATAGTGGTCGGGGCGCACAATCGCCGCAGCAACACCGTGGCGTGCAAACCAAGCCGCGAGCACGCCCTCGGTTTCCCGCCAGGCGCCGGCGCGCTCCCCGGCGGCGACCCGCAGCAAACGCAGCGGTGCAGCCACCTGCGGCTGCCACGACAGCGCGGCATCGCCCAGCACCACGCGCCAGCCACCGCCCGCGGCATCATCGAGCCGCACCGGCCTTCCATGCTGCTCTACCCAGGGCTGCGGAAAAAGCGTACCGCAGGCGCCATGCCCATGCGGCGACAAAAACCCCAAGCGCAGGCCGGGGATCAAATCCTGACGCAGTACCGTCCTGATTTCACCACCCGCCTCGGCCAGCAGTTGCGCATCGCGCGCGCGCGCAACAACCGGATCGAGTTCACACAGGTAACGGCCCATTCCCAGTATGGTCTGTGTCAGCTCGCGGAAATGGGCATTCCGTTCGGCATAGTAGGAGTCGAGCAGGTGTTCGTCCGCCTCGCCGGCGAACACCTGCTGCAGTTTCCAGGAAAGGTTGCAGACGTCGCGCACGCCCTGACACCAGCCCTGGCCGAGAAAAGGCGGCTGCTGGTGGGCGGCATCACCGGCGAGAAACACACGGCCGATGCGCCATTGCCTGGCCACCAAGGCACGAAAACGGTAGCTCGCACGCCGCCACAGTTGCGCCTCGTCGCGCGCCACCCAGCGCGAGAGCACGTCCCAAACCACATCTTCGCTTTCCATCTGCTGCGGATCTTCGCCCGGCTTGAGCATGATTTCAAAGCGGCGGTGATCGCCGGTGCAGACGACAAACATCGCCGGCCGGGCAGGATCGCAAAAATGCGTGCTGACAGCGGGCAGGCGCCCACGCCCCTTCTTACCGGCAAGCAGGTCTATCACCAGCCAGGGCTCGTTGAAACCGAGGTCCTCGACGGCGATGTCAAGCAGGCGGCGCACGGTGCTGGAGGCCCCATCGCAGGCAATGGCGTAACGCACCCGCGCCAAGGCGGTCGCGCCATCTTCATCGCGCAGCATCAATTCGACGCCTTGTGCATCCTGCGACAACGCGGTCAACTCGACACCAAGACGCACTTCGACTGCGGGCAGTTCGGCGATGCGTTGGCGCAGGATCTTCTCCACCATCGGCTGGTGAAAAGCCATGGTCGGCGCCCAGGCCATGGGATAGGGCGGCGGCAGCATGCCGACACGGCGCAACAACTGTCCATCGGCGCCGTAGCGCTCGGACAGGGTAAAGGGTGCGGTATGCGGCTCAACCGCCGCAGCCACGCCACAGCCTTGCAGCACGCGCATGATCTCGTGATCCATGGCCACGGCACGCGGCTTGTCGTAAATCTGGCGAGATTTTTCCACCACCAGCACGCGCAATCCCGTTTGCCCGAGCAAGGCCGCCGCCACGGCGCCGCAGGGTCCGAACCCGATGATGGCGATATCGTAGCGCGGAACCGTCATGCCCCCGCCTCAGGCCTTGAGCTTGCCGCAGAAGGCCTGCTCCATGGCCGCCGAGGGCTTGCGCGCCAGTCCCCAGCGGCAGGGCCGCATCGGAAAGTTCGTCCAGTATTCCGCCGTGCCGGGCACATGCTCGGCCTCGTCGATTTGTTGCATGCCGGCGGTGTATTCCACGGCAAAACCGTCCGGATCGATGAAGTAGGCAAAAATGTTGTTGCCCGGACCGTGGCGGCCGACGCCCCATTCGATGGCGTAACCGGCGCGACTCAGCCGACCGCAGCCACGCATCAAGCCATCGAAGTCCTGCATTGCAAACGAGGCATGGTTAAGCGAAAGGCCCTCGCCCCCGGCGATCGCCAGGCTGTGGTGGTTGGCGTCGCAGCGCATGAATTCCATGCGCGCGGTGGTATCGCTCAGGCGAAAACCCAGCACGTCGCGAAAAAAGCCCACCTGCGCCGGCACGTCCGTGCTGTTGAGTACGACGTGCGTCAGATTCACCGGTCTCGAACGGTCGTTCAGGACGTCCACATGCGCGCCCACATCACTCGATATTCCGATATCAAGCCCGTCGGGACTGCGCAGCACAAAGCCGTAGCCGCCACCCGCCCCCGCCGGTAACGCGGCGGCCGTTTGCGTGATGGTCGCGCCCGCTGCCCTTGCCGCTTCCTGCAGGCCGCGCACCGCTTGCGCATCGCGCGCGGCAAACTGCACACCGCGCAGCCCCGGCCTTGCCGCCTTGCGCAGCGTCAGCACATGATGCTCGGCGCCGCTCGCGCGAAAGCGCCTTGCCTCCGGATCGGCCGCATCCTCCGGCAGCGTTTCGAGCGCCCAGACGTCACGATAAAACCGCTCGGACGCTTCAATGTCGGTCACCGCCAGCTGCAGGCTGCGCAGCGCGATCACCCGCGGGCTGCTCATATTTTTCGTGCCGCCGCCTCGTCAGAAAACTTTTTATGCAACTGCGCCCAGCGCTGGCCGCACTCGACCGAGGGCGCACGATACTGCTCGGGCAGGTCGTCGTAGGGCGGGCGTATCGGTCCGCTGTTGCAATAGCCGGCGGCGTTGATGCGCGTTTTTTCCACCTGGATGTTGTACTGCGCGAACACTTCCGGGTCGCGAAAAATCGGCTTCACCGGCTCGTTGGCCCAGCTGATTTGGGCGGCGATGCTCTCGACGCCTGCCTTGTCACCCTTGAGCACGGCGTCCATCATCGCGATCACCGCTGCCGGCCCCATGCCTGCGGCGGTTGCCCAGCAGGCGGTGGTTGAGTCGGGCGAAAGCGCAAAAAATTCATGCACGGTCATTTCATTGGGCATGATGTTGATGCGCCCGCCCGTGCCCTTGATCAGGGCCGCAAGGTCCTTGGGCCGCGACAGCTTGGCCGACACGACAGTGGGGGCCTCGCGCGACACCGCCTCCCAAAATTCCTGCGGGAAGCTGTAGCGAAAGGCGCGCTGGTTGGCGTACACCATGATGGCCACATCGGGAAAGCATTCAGACATTTCGCGGTAAAAGCGCACCGCAGTGGTGGTGGTGAGCGGCTGCCACATCGGCAGCCCGAGCAGGGTGCCATCGGCACCGCAGCCACGGATGAACTTCATGCGGCTGGCCACCTCGTGCGCACCAAGCGCCGTCGTCCCGATGAAGGTCGGCACGCGCTTGTTCACTGTTTCAACCACGCAGCGGGCAAAGGCTTCGTAGTCGGGCCGCGACAGCGTGGCGCACTCGCCCGTCGTGCCCAGTGCGATCACACCCGCCGCGCCGTCGCGAATCAGCGCATTGACAAAGCGCGCGGTCTCGTCGAGGTCGACCGTATCAAGCGCATCCGTGCGATTGGCTCCGGGCTTGGCCGGCGTGGGCAGGATGGCGTAAAGGCCGCGGATGTCTTTGGCACTAAGCATCGGGTATTCCCTTTTTGATGAGGCAGGTCGATTGATCAATCATTTGCCCGCCGTCTTATCCCCGGGCTTGTCGTAAATGGTCACGCGCTCACGGTTGACCATCATCGCGCGGCTGGTCTTGCGTTTGAATTTCCACACGCCGTCCACGCACACCAGTTGGTCCTTGTGGCGCAACACGCCAAGCGGCAGCACCACCGGGCCGGGGCCCGCCGCCGCGTCCAGACCCTCATGGCGATAGAGCGTGATGTACTGGGTGGTGTCGGCGCGCTCCGCAGCGATGATCTCGACGCGCACATTGCTCAGTAGATGGGCGGTCATCCAGTCCTCGCGCTCCTTCATCGCCTCGAGAATCGCCGCATGTCCGGCAAGCTCCTTCCCGAGCCGCACCCAAACACCGTCCAGGGCAAACAGCGCGACCAATTCCTCATAGCGTTTTTCATCGAGGTAGCCGTAGAACTTGAGCAGCAGTTGATTGCAGTCCCACTCTATTTTTCGTTCTTCGTCGCGGTCCATGTCTGGCTTTCAGTGGATGAATCGATCAGGCGAAGACCAGCTTGCCCGAGGCATCACGAATCAGGCCGACGCCGCCCCTCGAAGAGGGCATGTTTTCCGGCCCTAATTTGACTTCGGAGGCCTTGGCAAAGCCTTTGTAGCTGTCGACCTCGATGATGCCATCGGCCGAGGTCTTGACCTGCTTGGGTGCTTTGCCCTTGGCGACGTTGTCGATCGACTTGCGCCAGATACGCCGCAGCAGCGCAACGCCCGCGTCCGAGCTGCCCAGATGCTCCAGTTGGCGCGGCGGAATGGCACCTTGCGATTCCTGAATGACATAGTCCTCCGTCGGCGGCCTGCCCTCCCAGGCCGGGTACTGGCGGTAGTCGTAGTCTTTTTTCTCCACCAGGCCGCGCATGCCCTCGGCCAGGCCGCGACTGGTCTCACTTGAGCGCGGAATGTAGGTGGCGCGGACATTGCCGGGGCGTATCAGCGCGTAACGCATGATTTCAAAATGCGTATCGTCGATGATGCGCAACATGCCGCCCGATTCCCGCCTGTCGTCGGTGAAATCCGGTGGCAGGCCGGCGGATATGCCGCCAAAGCGCCAATAGCAGGGCAGCGCGAAGCTCCAGGTGTTGACGAACTTTCGCTCCGGGTCGGCTGTTTCATGCACCAGCACGCTCTTTATGCCAAAGTCGGTCTCGAAGGACCGGTGGATGATCTTGTGCCAGTCGGTCGAGACGGACATATCGCAGTACGGTTCCACCTCCGGGGGCACCTTGCCCGGCACCAGCATGTGCAACGTGAACACATGGCCCATGTCGACGAAATTTTCGACAAAATTAAGGTAGCTATAGGGGCGAAAATCCCCGCGCTCGATGACAAGCTCGCCGTCGGTCCGCGTCAAAATGTCAATTTTCGGCAGCGGCGGCGGGTTTTCCTTGTCGGCCCCCATGTAGCACCAGACAAACCCGCCCCATTCCCTTGCCGGGTACCACAGGTGGGCGATCTCGTCCTTCAGAATGCTGTCGCGTGGTTCGAGCGGCGTACTGACACAGCGGCCGCGGCCGTTGAATGTCCAGCCGTGGTAGGAGCAGGCCAGCCCATCCGGTTTGATCTGGCCGTAGACAAGCGACGCACAGCGATGCGGGCACCGCGCCCCGAGCAGGCTAACGCTGCCGTCCTGTTCGCGATAGGCCACCAGGTCTTCGCCCAGCATGCGCACGGGGTAGGGCAGATCCTTCAGATCCCGTGACAGGCAAAGCGGGTGCCAGTAGTGGCGCAGCATTTGGCCGCCAAGCGTGGCCGGCTCGGTGCGTGGAAATTCGCGCAAAAAAGCGGCGTAGGACTCGTTGTTGGGCTGTTCGGACAAATCGATCATGAACTCCGTCTCCGTATTGACCTTGATGCGCCCGACCCGCCTCAGTCGACCCGCGCGCCGGTCGCCTTGACGAGCTTGCCGTACTGGATGTTTTCCTCCCGCAGGATTTCCGCATATTGCTCGGCGCTGATGCCCACGCCCTCAACGCCCAGCACCGCAAGCCGCTGCTGTACCTCGGGCGACTTGACCGCCTTGATCAGCTCCGCGTTGAGTTTTTCGACGATATCGCGCGGCGTTTTTATCGGTGCAAAAAAGCCCAATGTCGGCGTCAGCTCAAAACCCGGCACCCCCGATTCGGCGATGGTCGGGACTTCCGGTGACAGGGCGCTGCGCTTGGCTGTGGCGGAGGCGAGGATGCGGATTTTTCCAGCCTTGGCCTGCGGCCCAGCGAGGTTAAGTCCGGCGAAAGCGACCACGACGTCACCGGACATGACCGCCGGAACCACTTGTGCCCCGCCTTTGTATGGAACGTGATTCATCTCCAAGCCCGCCTGCAATTTAAGCGCTTCCATCGCCAGGTGGTGCGCCCCGCCGTTTCCGGCAGAGCCATAGAGCAGGCCCGGTTTGGCCTTGGCCAGCGCGATCAGTTCCTTGACGCTCGAAATACCTGCGCCGGCATGGGCGATCAGGTAGAGCGGCGAGGTCGCCGACAGACTCACCGGCACCAGATGCTTGAGCGGCTCGAAAGATGCATTGCGCGGAAAATGCGGGTTGATGGAGACGACCGACGAATCGGCCATCAGCAGGGTGTAACCATCCGCCTGCGCCGCCATGACCAGCTCCGCGGACAACAGCCCGCCTGCGCCCGGACGGTTGTCCACAATGACCTGCTGGCCCATGTTCTCCGAAAGTTTCTGGCCAACCGTGCGCGCCAACACATCGGGCGAGCCACCGGGTGCGGTGGACACAATAATGCGGATAGGCTTGTTTGGAAAGGACTGGGCCTGCACGGCGGCAGCACTCACCAGCGACACGGCACCCAGCGCAAACAATGCGATTTTTCGCATGTGACTTCTCCTTTTGTTATTGCGGAAATGACGGCATTCCGCTTTTGATGGTTGGTGGCGAGCGAGCAGGTTAAGCGTGGCGTTAGAATGTGTCTAATCGATAGTAACCATATCTCATATGCATAAGGCGCATGACAATGAATATCAACACCTTTGACTTCAACCTGCTGCGCGTGTTTGACGCGGTGATGCGCGAGGGCAATATTACCGCCGCCGGGGCGCAGTTGGGACTCTCACAATCGACCATGAGCCACGCCCTGCAACGCCTGCGCAAAGTCTGCAACGACCCGCTTTTCGTCAGGACCACGCGCGGCATGGAACCCACCGCCTACGCCCATACGCTGGCGGGTCCCGTTTCACAAGCCATCGGCTCGATCAAGATCGCCCTGGAACGCGATACACGCTTCGATCCGCGCACATCGACACGCTGCTTCACCTTGCTCATGACCGACATCGCCGAAATGATTTTCCTGCCGCGCCTGATCGCCCACATCAAAGCCGTCGCACCGGGCCTGAGCCTGGTGTCCATGCAAACCGAACGCACAAAATACCGTGATGCACTCGAACTGGGGCCGGCCGACCTTGCTATCGGTCAATTGCCGACAATGCAGCAGGACTTCCACCAGCAACACCTGTTCGACGAGCCGATGATCTGCATGATGCGAAAGGATCACCCGACGATCGGTCGGCGTCTCGGAATGGAGCAGTTCATGGATGCCTGGCAGATTTCGGTGTCGGCGCCGGCGCAAGTCGACGGCCTGATCAAGCGCGCCCTCGGCAAGCGCGCGTCAAAGCGCAAAATCGCGCTGCACATTCCGCATTACGTCGTCGTGCCGATGATCCTCGCCCGCGGCGACCTCATCGCCGTGGTGCCTAAATCAGTGGCCACCGCCTATGGCTACGCGGCGGAACTGAAGGCCTTGCCCCTGCCCTTTGACCTGCCGCCGGTGGTTGTACGCCAGTTCTGGCATGAGCGCTGCCACCACGATCCGGGACACCGCTGGTTCCGCGCCACGCTTGCAGAACTGTTCCAGCGATGAGCGTTTCTCACCCCCTGCCGCCGCGCTTTATTCCGTCTTTATGCCTGCGTCCTTGATCAGCTTTTTAACCCTGGCAACATCGACGCGCCGCAACTCGGCGAATTCCTGCGGCGACGTGACCAGCGGATCCGCGCCCAGCGTAATCAGGCGCTCGCGCAGGCTGCCAGCGGCAAGCACCTTGCGCAATGCGGCATTGAGCTTTTGCACGATGGGCTCGGGCAGGTTGGGCGGCCCTTCAAGCCCCGTCCAGAACAACAGCGTCGCACCGGGGAAGCCGGCCTCGGCAAAGGTCGGTACCTCGGGCAGCAAGGCCGAACGCCGCAAGGCCGCCACCGCGATCGGCCGCACTTTGCCCGATTTGACATGACTGAGTGTCGAGGGCAGTGAATCAAATACCATGGACACACGCCCCGCAATCACATCGGGAAATGCCAGGGCCGAGGCCTTGTAGGGGATGTGGCTCATTTGTATTCCGGTCACCACGCGCAGCACCTCGGCGGACAAATGGCCGGTGCTGCCTGTGCCCGATGAACCGAAGCTGAGCTTGTCCTTGCCGGCGCCCTTGGCGTAGCCGATCAGCTCCGACAAGGACGCGGCCGGCAACTCCGGATTGACGACGAGTATGTTTGGCGTGGTGGCCACGCCGCCGATGGCGGTGAAGTCCCTGACCGGATCGTAAGGCACGCTGGTCAAAAAATTAGGCGAAATCGCCACGGTGGACAGGCTCGACAGCAGCAGCGTATAGCCATCGGGCGCCGCGCGCGCCACGGCATCCGAGCCGATTGAACCGCTGGCCCCGGGGCGATTGTCCACCACCACGGTCTGTCCCAGCGCCTCGGCCATGCCTGTTGCAATGACGCGACCAATGATGTCCGACACGCCGCTTGGCGCGAAGGGTACGATCAGCCGGATCGGCTTGGAAGGAAAGTCATCTGCCGTTTTGCCGGCCGGTTGCGAAGCGGCGGAGCCGCACAACAACATAAGTGCAAAACCTGCAAGCAGACCTTGTGAATTTTTCATGCTAAGGTACCCTGAGAACTTGATGCTGTTGACCTGTCCCTAATGTGTCCCGAATGCGTCCCGAATGCGTCCCGATTGCGTCCCGATTGCGTCCCGATTGCGTTCCGAATGTGTCCCGATTGTAAAGCGTGAGCGATTATATCGGTAGCGTTTTCGATGATAGTGGTGCTGATGCCACTTGTGCGCCACGCAGGCCTTCAGTGAACCTGCCCCCCTATCCGCCCTGCACTCTGTTTTTGAAAGCCCGCCCGAACCATGACAGCACCCGCCGCACCTAATCAGATCACACCTCAGCTTTTCACACCCATCACATTGCGCGGCGTGACCGCGCGCAACCGCATCGTTGTTTCGCCGATGTCGCAATACCTGGCCAAGGACGGTGCGCCCACAGACTGGCATCTGGTGCACCTGGGGAAATTTGCGATGGGCGGCGCCGGCATCGTCTTCGTGGAAGAAACCTCGATAGAAGAACTCGCGCGCAAGACCTACTCCTGCCCGGGCATTTACAACGACGAACAGGTGCGCGCCTGGCGGCGCATCACCGATTTTTTGCACGAACAGGGCGCGCTGAGCGCGATACAACTCGGACATGCCGGGCGCAAGGTCGCGACCAGGGCGCCTTGGGATGGCTTCGCGCCGCTCACCGACGCGGACGCAAAACAAGGCAAGGCGCCCTGGCGCGGCTATGCGCCCAGCCCGGTGCCAATAAAACCGGGCGGCCCGATACCCATAGAGATGGACCACACCGATATCAAGCGCGTGATACAGGCCCACGTCGATGCGTGCAAACGCTCGCTCGACGCCGGCTTTGACATCCTCGAGATCCATGGCGCTCACGGTTACATCATCCAGCAGTTCCTGTCGCCCATCACCAATCACCGCAAGGACGCCTACGGCGGCGATATTAACGGCCGCATGCGCTTTTGCCTTGAGATCGTGGAAGCCGTGCGTGCGGCCTGGCCCAAAGAGCAACCCCTGTTCTTTCGCTCATCCTGCGTCGACGGCAAGGGCGGCGCCTGGGACCTGGACGATACGGTATTGCTGGCCGGCGAACTGAAAGCGCGCGGCGTTGATGTCATCGACTGCTCTTCGGGCGGCATCGAGGGACCGCTGACCCTTGCGGTGGTGCCACGGGTGCCCGGCTATCATGTGCCCTTCGCCGAGCGCATCCGCCGCGAGGCGGGCATCGCCACCATGGCGGTGGGTCTGATCACGCAGGCGGCGCAGGCCGAGGCCTACCTCGCCGAGGGCCGCTGCGACCTTGTCGCCCTCGCGCGCGAACTACTGTGGAACCCGAACTGGCCGGCCCACGCGGCCAAGGAGCTTGGACTCGCCGATCCGCTGGCGCTGTTGCCAGAGACCTACGCATGGTGGCTGCGCCGCCGGGACGAGGTACGCCAGCTGTACCCCACGGGAACGGAAAACGCCTAGGCAGGCACTGATCAAGCCCTGCGCATGAGCGCCCCAGGACAAGCGCCCCTCTGAAGTGGCGGATATATCCGGGGCTTATCCCCTTGTGCAGTGCATCCCTAGCTTGCGGCGGGGCCGGGGTAATAGACATCCCGCCCCCTGTCGTAGCCCTGCCCGGTCTGCGCCGGATTGCGGTTCACCAGGCCCCACTGGCGCGTGAACATGGGGTGGCTCAGGCTGCGCACCTCGTGCTGGATGCGGAACAACTCCGTCCCCGAAGCCGGGTCGATGATGGTCTCGAAGCGATACTGAAAGGCGTTGCTCTCCTCGGTAATCGCACCCCGGTCCTTAAGCCACGCGTGCGGGCCGGAAAAATCACTGACATAGACGGCGATGTGGTGGCCGTCGTAAGCGGCAAGCGGCCCGTCGCTTTCGCGAAACACCAGGTGCTGGTCCGTGCCGACCCTGACCCTGGCCGCCGGCCGGTCCCTGACTGAAAGGAGCGTGGCAGGCGCCCTCAGCGCCAAACGATAAAACTGCGCGATAGCGGCGGCCGTACCGACGGGCACCGACAACTCCAGGTAAGCAAGACCAAGCTGCATGCGACCGAAGGATGACCCGGGGCGGTGTATGCGCAGGCGGTTGCCCCAGGGGCAGGTCAGCACAACATCCGCGCCCTCATCGGCCCAGCAAAACGCCGTTGCAGCCAACTTGGGCGCGATGCGCACGAGGCGCTGGCGCAAGGCATCGTGATCGGCCATCACCAGTCCGGTGATGCCACGCAGGACCTGCGGCCGGCCGGTGGGAAGGTGAAATTGGTTACACCCGGCATTGACCCACATATTGGTGTCAAGGACGTTCATGTAGGGATCGCGCGTCAAGCCCAGCGCGCCGATGTAAAACAGCGTGGCAAGCCGCTGGTCGTCGATCTGCACGTTGAGGTGCTCCAGGGCAATGATGTTGCCCTGGTCTTCAAGGCTGCGGTCGTGGCTGGTGGCTGTCATTTTCGCTCCTGCGAAGCATTATCGGACGAATGCGCGCTTAATTCACCCATTCGTAAAGCTTGGAGGTTGGAGGCCGGCCGGCGGCCGCCGGTAATATTGGAATTGCGATTGCTATTGGCGTGGCGAAACCCATCTTCAATGCTTTTTTCATGCTACGCGTCTGCGCCACCGGCGGAGAGCATCAAGCTTAGCGCAAGGGCTGCGACGCGGATTATTTTCATGCCACTCTTTTTAATAGGCTCATTTAGCGAATGATGTTGTTGAACTCATGCTCTGACCGCGAGAGTGAGCAACCGTGCGGGATCGGGGCTGAAGCGGGGCGACCGGTCGAGAACTCTAAACCATCCGAGGTAGTTGGTGAGGTATTTCGTGGCAACACCCT
>CAMDDU010000044.1:0-36686 GCA_945892985.1 Bordetella parapertussis | reverse complement strand
CGTCGACAGGCACGATAGCGGCGGGAGCGGCTGGCAGCATCACGGTTAATAACAACGCCACGGCTGCGACGGCGACCACACTGGCTAACCTGAGTACGGCTGGCGCTGCCAACGGCAATGGCGGCGCAGTCAATATCACCACGACAGGCACACTGGCAGTAGGCACGATAGGTACAAGCGGCGGCGCAGCCACTGGCATTGCCGGGCGCAACGCAGGGGCCATCACACTGTCGGCGGCAGGTATCACAGCTGTTGGCAACATCGCCGCCAGCGGCGGCACAGGTGGTGCAGGTCTGGCCGGTGGTACGGGTAGCACCGTCAACATCAGCTCTACCAACGGCATCGCCATTGCCCCAACCAACACCATCACCGCATCGGGTGGTTCAGGCGGTACGACCAACGGCGTGGGCGGCAACGCAGGCAGCATCACGGTGAGCAACAGCACGGCAGGCAATATCGTGACGGGCCTGTTGACAGCCAGCACAGGCGCCTCGATCGGTACAGCACCGACAGGCGGCGGCACGGCAGGCTTCATCAGTGTGACCAACAGCTTTGCCACAGGCAACCTCACCACAGCAGCGCTGGCAACCACGGGTGGGGCAGGCGGCAACGGCGGCAATATCACACTGAGCTCACAAGCTGGTGTGACCGCGACGACCATCAATACCAACGGCTTGGTACTAGCCACAGGCACACGCACAGGCAGCAACGCAGGCAACATCACCATCACAGGCGTGAACCGTTCCATCACAGGCGCGATCAACGCCAACGGCAGCGCAGCCACTGGCACAGATCAAGTCGGCGGCGCTGCAGGCGTGGTGTCCATCACAGGCGCGGGCACATTGGGCACCAGCACCATCAACGCCCAGACGGGCGCGGCCACGGGCACTGGCGCAGGCGGCGTGGTTGGCTCGATCACACTGACGGGCAGCAATGCCACAGTCGCAGCCCTTACCACCACAGGGGGCGCCAAAGGCGCAGGGGGCAACATCAGCGTGAGCGCAGCCGGTGCAGGCGTACTTAGCACAGGCGGTGCGGCCATCACGTCAACAGGCGGCGTGGGCGCGACCAGTGCAGGTGCCAACGCAGGCAACATCACGTTAAGCGGCGGCACGGTCACCTTGGGGGCCAGCGCCCTGGTTGCCACAGGCGGAGCAGGCGCCGGAACAAGCTTTGCAGGCGGCAGCGGCGGTGCGATCAGCGTGACCAGCACCGCAGGCGGCATGACCAGCACTGGCACGGGTGCCATGACGGCCAATGGCGGCGCAGCATCAGCCACCGCAGCAGCAGGCGGTGCGGCAGGCACCATCAGCGTGACCAACGCCGCAGCCAGCACGGGCGCTATCAGTTTGGCGGGCACGGGCGGACTCAACGCCCTGACTGGCGCGTCGACAGGCACGATAGCGGCGGGAGCGGCTGGCAGCATCACGGTTAATAACAACGCCACGGCTGCGACGGCGACCACACTGGCTAACCTGAGTACGGCTGGCGCTGCCAACGGCAATGGCGGCGCAGTCAATATCACGACGACGGGTACGCTGAGTACGGGCACCATCGGGACAGGTGGCGGTACGGTCAACGCCCTGAGTACGCTGAATGGGCGCGACGCGGGCATCGTCACCATCAGCGCAGGCGCAGCCATCACAGCCTTGGGCGCGATCACAGCCAGCGGCTCGGCAGGCGTGGGCACTAACCAAAACGGCGGCAACGGCGCGGCCGTGGCGGTGACGGGAACAGGCGGTGTCGTGTCGGTCGGAGCGATCTCGACCATAGGGGGTAACGGCGTTGCAGGGAATGCTGCCGGTGGAAATGCCGGAACCATTACGCTGGATGCTGGTGGCACTTCACCGACAATTACGCTAAGTGGCAATCTAGTCGCGACTGGCGGTAATCGTTTTGGCACCGGAGTCGCAGGCTCGGGTGCACAGATTCGCTTGAAGGACGCGGTGTTGCTGAACGCCGCTACGGTTACCCTTGATGCGAGTGGCGGTAGTGCTGGGCTCGGGACAGGCGGTGCCATTCAGTTTGACGGTGGGATTGATTCGACCGGCGGTGCGCGTGCTCTGGTGGCAAATACCAATGGCAGTACGATAATGAATGGTGCGATCGGCGCTATTTCCCCGCTTTTGTCGCTAACGACAAATGCCGGCGGCACGACGCAAATTGGCGGTGGCGCCGTCAACACCAGCGGAGCTGCGGGCCAATCTTATGGCGACGCGCTTTCGCTCACTATGGCTACCACGCTAAGCGCAACCGGAGGGACGACAGCTTTTACGTCCACGGTGGCCGCCGGCGCCAATGACCTGATCATTGCCGCGACGGAAATAAATTTTTCCGGCAATGTGACAGGGACAGCGGCACTGACGCTCAAGCCAAGCGGCACGCTGACATCGATGAGCATTGCTTCCGGGGCCGACACCGGGGGCGCGGTGCTTGATCTCACCACTGCCGATCTCGCATTTGTCCAGTCGGGATTTTCCAGCGTGACCTACGGACGCAATGACAGCGCTGCGGGAACGACCGTCACTTTGAACAGTACGCAATTGCGCGCACCGACAAGCATCCTGACTGGCGACGGGACCATCAGCGGTGCGGGTAATGTCACCGGCGACGTTGCGGGGCGTGCCCTGACTGCATCAACAGGGAGCGCCGGCATTATCAATCTGAGCGGTACGCTGGGAACCGCGGGCACCCGTCTGGGGGCGGTAAGCGCAAGCGCGGGTGGCGCCGCTACGCTGGGCGCGATCAACGCCAACGGGACGGTTCTTGCGAGGGCAGGCGGAAACCTCACTTTGAACGGGGTTATTGCCACAACTGACACGAGCACGACCGCCATTGTTGCCAGCGCAGGTGCAAATTTTGCCAACAGCGCGGGTGCGTCGGCACTGAGCACGGGCGCTGGAGGTCGCTGGTTGGTGTACACGAGCAATCCGGCGACAGCGACATTTGGATCGCTGGCGAGCGGCAATCTTGCCCTGTGGAACAAGACGTACGCGGGAAACGCTCCGGCCGGGATCACGCAAACCGGGAACCGCTATTTGTTCAACCAGGCACCCAACCTGACCGTCACATCGACCAGCGCGGTAAAGACTTATGGCGATGACCTGACCGGCACCCTGCCGGCGCAGCGCACCATTACCGGGGCGAACGCCAGCACTTATGGCGGCGCGGTGGTCGCCGACTCGAGCGTGGCGATCGGCTCCTTGCTTGGCGGGGCCCCCGCAGTGACGTCTGCGGGCGCCGCGTCCACTGCCAACGTTGCCGGTTCTGCGTACGCCGTGAGCGTTGCAAATGGCACGCTGACAAGCCTGACCGGCTATGGCTTGAACTTTGTATCAACCGGAACCATCTCGGTCAATCCTGCGCCTCTCACGATTACCGCGAACAGTATCACCAAGACCTATGGTGGCAATGATCCTGTTTTGGCATTTGTCTCCGCAGGTTTAAAAAACGGCGAGAGCCAGGCCCTTGTTTTCACCGGGGCGCAGACGCGCGTTGCGGGTGAGAGTGTGACCGGTGGTCCGTATGCGATCAGCCAGGGAACGCTGGTGGCTAACTCGAACTACAACCTGACCAGCTACACGGGCAACAATCTGTCAATCACGACGGCCCCGCTTAGCGTAAGGGCCGATGACAAATTGCGTCTCGTCGGTACGCCGAATCCGCCCTTTACCGCCACCCTTAGCGGTTTCGTTCTGGCTGAAACGCCGGCATCGCTGGGCGGCACGCTGCAGTACACCAATTTGGCCACGCTGGAATCGCCGTCGGGCTCGTATGCGATCACGCCATTTGGCCTCACTTCTTCCAATTACAGTATTACCTACGTGCCCGGAGTGCTCGCCTTGCCGTCGCCTAACACGGTGAACAGCCAACTGGCGGCAAGCCTCTATGCCTTTGCATTCAGCACGATCAATCCCAATGCCATTGCGGTCGGCGGCACCGGGTCGATCATGCTGGCAAGTGACGCGGAGCAGTTTCTGAATACGCTGCCGCCCACCGCTGCCGGTTCGAATGACGGGCTTGAGCCAGCCGCAGTCGGGGACACCGGCACGGACGGTTTCCCGCCTGTTCTCCTTGCCCCGACCAAACGTCAGAGCAAGAATTCGGACTGCTTCAACAGCCAGCCGCTTGCAAGGTTGGCATGCAAGTAAGTTAGCTGGCGCATCCGTCCGGCTGGAAATCGTGCCAGCATGGCCGGGAACGCCCCGCCCCGGGGCTATAATCGCAGCATGCGACTCCCATTGTTCTTTGCCATTGCGCTGTTTTCCCTTGCCGCCGTCCTGGGCCCAGGCGAAGCGGCGGCCTCCAGCCTCGAGCGCTTCAACACCTTTCTTTCGGCGACAAAGTCGGCATCGGGCAGCTTTGAGCAGACCATTTACGACCGCAACAAAAAGGTCGTGCAGGAGTCGCGTGGCACGCTGGCGTTTCTGCGGCCGGGTAAATTTCGCTGGACTTACGTCAAGCCTTACCCGCAGCTCATCGTCGGTGACGGCGTAAAGGTGTGGATCTACGACGAGGATCTTAACCAGGTTACCGTCAAGCGCCTGGATCAAGCCCTGGGTTCGACCCCGGCCGCGCTGCTGGCGGGCAACAACGAGGCGGTGAAGGCGTTTCGCATCACCGACCTGGGCGTGCGCGACGGACTCGAGTGGCTGGAGGCAAGCCCGCGCGGCAAGGACGGCAGCTTTGACAAGCTGCGTATGGGCTTCGGTTTTTCCGGGCTAGAAAAAATGGAACTTGAAGACAGCTTTGGCCAGACCACGGTGATGCGCTTTACCGCGTTTGAGCACAACCCCAAGCTCGATGCCAGTACATTCCGGTTCAGCGCGCCCAAAGGCGCGGACGTGCTTGGCGACACCAACTAGGCATGCGGGCGCGCTTGCTGTGACCGATTTGTTTGCCACGCCCGCCCCGGCCGCGCCACTCGCCGAATTGCTGCGCCCCAAGGCGCTGGATGAGGTGGTGGGGCAGTCGCATCTGCTCGGACCGGGCAAGGCCTTGCGCCTCGCATTCGAGTCGGGCAAGCCGCACTCGATGATTCTCTGGGGGCCACCCGGGGTCGGCAAGACCACGCTGGCGCGTCTGATGGCCACCTCGTTCAGCGCCGAATTTATCGCGCTCTCGGCGGTGTTTTCCGGCGTCAAGGACATCCGCGAGGCGGTGCAACAGGCCGAACAGTCGCTGGCGAGAACCGGCAGGCACACCATTTTGTTTGTCGACGAAGTGCATCGCTTCAACAAAGGACAGCAAGACGCATTTCTGCCCTTTGTCGAACAAGGCCTGCTCACCTTTATCGGCGCCACGACGGAGAACCCTTCGTTCGAGGTCAACGGCGCGCTGTTGTCACGCGCTGCAGTCTATGTGTTGCAGCCGCTTAGCCCGGCAGAGTTGGGCAGCCTGATCGACCGCGCGCTCGCCGGGGCGCTAACAGGGCTGACCCTGGACGCGGCTGCGCGCGAGCGCATTGTCGGGCATGCCGACGGCGACGCCAGGCGTCTGCTTAACCTGCTTGAAATCATCCAGACCGCGGCTGGTGGAGCGGGGCTGACTGACCTGGATGGCGCGTTCATTGAAAACGCCGTCTCGCATAATCTGCAGCGCTTCGATAAAGGCGGAGAGGCGTTTTACGACCAGATATCGGCGCTGCACAAGTCGGTGCGCGGCTCCAATCCAGACGCGGCCCTCTACTGGATGACGCGCATGCTGGTGGGCGGTGCCGAGCCCTTATACATCGGTCGCCGCCTGGTGCGCATGGCGGTTGAGGACGTCGGGCTGGCCGATCCACGCGCCCTCACACTGAGCCTCGAAGCCTGTCAGACCTACGAGCGGCTGGGCAGTCCGGAAGGCGAGCTGGCGCTGGCACAAGCTGTCATTTACCTTGCCTGTGCCGCCAAATCTAACGCGGTTTACGTCGCGTATAATCAGGTTCGTAAATTTGTCAGTAACGACTCATCCAGGCCAGTGCCGCTGCACCTTCGTAACGCGCCGACCAAGCTGATGAAAAATCTTGGTTACGGGCAGGAATACCGCTACGCCCACAACGAAGACGAGGGCTACGCTGCGGGCGAAAGTTACCTGCCCGATGGCATGACCGAGCAAGCTTGGTATCAGCCAACCGATCGCGGACTGGAGCAGAAAATTTCCGAGAAGCTCGCCTACCTGCGCAGCCTTGATCGCCGCGCGGACAAGAAATAGCCGGGGGTAGTGATAAAAATGTCACCAATAATGACTGGAAACCGGCTTCTGGCGACAGTTTTGTAAAACAAAAGTTAAAGAATACAGGACATCATGCTCGATCCCCAACTGTTCAGAAACGATATCGATGCGGTTGCCAAACGGCTCGCCGACCGCCCCTTTGTGCTGGATGTGGCCGCCTTCCAGGCGATCGAGGCGGAGCGCAGGACGGTGCAAATGCGCACCCAGGAGCTGCAGGCGGGCCGCAATGCTTTCGCCAAGCGCATCGGGCAGGCCAAGGGCAAGGGCGAGGACACCACCGCGCTGATGGCAGAGGCGGGTGCGGCCAATGCGGAGCTGGAGTCGCTGGAGAAAAAACTTTCCGAACTGCAGGCGAGTCAGTACGACTTTCTGTCAGTGATTCCCAATCTGCCCCATTCGAGTGTTCCGGTGGGCAGGTCTGCGGAAGATAACGCGGAGGCGCGCCGTGTGGGCACGATCCGCACTTTCGGCTTTGCGCCCAAGGACCATATCGAGCTTTGCGAGGCTAAGGGCTTGCTTGATTTTGAGACCGCGACCAAGATTGCCGGCTCGCGCTTTATGCTGCTCAAGGGACCGCTGGCGAGGCTGCACCGCGCCATCGCCCAGTTCATGCTCGACGTGCACACCGGCGAGCATGGTTACACCGAGGTCTACGTTCCCTACCTCGTCAACGCGGCCAGTATGTTTGGCACCGGACAGCTGCCAAAATTTGAAGAAGACCTCTTTGCCGTGCCGCGCAGCGACAGTGAAAAACTCTACCTTATTCCCACTGCCGAGGTACCGGTCACCAATATCGTTCGCGACCAGATTGTTGCGCTCGATGCCCTGCCGCTTAAATTTGTCTGCCACTCCCCGTGCTTCAGGAGCGAGGCCGGCTCCTACGGCAAAGACACGCGCGGCATGATTCGCCAGCACCAGTTCGACAAGGTCGAGCTCGTGCAGATCGTTCATCCGGACCAGTCATACGAAGGCCTTGAGGCGCTCACAGGCCACGCCGAGAGCATACTAAAACGCCTTGAACTGCCTTACCGGGTGATGACCTTGTGCACCGGCGATATGGGGTTTGGTTCTGCCAAGACTTACGATATTGAAGTCTGGTTGCCAGGGCAGAACGCCTATCGCGAAATTTCTTCCTGTTCTAATTTCGAGACCTTCCAGGCGCGGCGCATGCAGGCGCGCTTTCGCAATGACAAGAACAAGCCGGAGCTGGTTCACACCCTGAACGGCTCGGCGCTCGCGGTGGGTCGTACCTTGATTGCAGTGGTGGAGAACTACCAGAATGCCGACGGCAGCATCAGCGTTCCCGCAGCCTTGCTCCCATACATGGGTGGAATCGACAAAATTAATCTTTAGTCCACCGCGAGGGCCGGTTGGAGGAAAAGAGGGCAGTCTGCTACAATCGCGCCTCTTTTCGACGCCAGCAAAAGCCCACACAAATTGGAGAGGTGGCAGAGTGGTCGAATGCGCCAGACTCGAAATCTGGTTTAGGGAAACCTAACGTGGGTTCGAATCCCACCCTCTCCGCCAGATAGCGAGCAAATACGCCACTCTCGTGGCGTTTTTATTTTGTGTATGCCATTCCGTATGCCATTTTTTGGTCGCTAGAAAACTTAGGCGACTCGTGGTATTGACCGCCGGTAGTGATAGTAGTCGCCCCCGTTGGTGATAGTAGGGTTCTCCCGCCGGGCGGATTAGCGCCCGCGTTTGGCGTCAGCCAGAATGCGATCAAGCAATAGCTGCGCGGTCCTTGGCATCGAACGATGCATTTTAGACGTCATGGGCGCGATCCAGCTTCTGAGCGTTGGAAGGGAGACCCCCAGCAATTCCGCCAGTTCCTCACTTCTCACGTCTAGCCGATCCCTTGCGCCACGCAGTAGCTTCGCTTGGTTTGTCATGCGTACCCTCCGTCCAGTACCATTGCCACAGCCGTGCTTGTCCTCCCTATTGGGACGACCGGTTAGGGTTTCCGGGGGTTGCCACCCCCGGTTGCCCGTCTTCTACGGCAATCCCCGCTCGGCGAACGACACGCCGCCTGCGCCAGCCACAATGAAGTGGTCGAGTACCCTGACATCCACCAGCGCCAAGGCCTGTTTAAGCGTCCGGGTGAGCAGTTCGTCGGCGCTACTTGGTTCTGCAATGCCTGACGGGTGGTTGTGCGCAAAAATTACTGCCGCCGCATTGTGGGCCAGTGAATACTTGACGACCTCCCGAGGGTAGACGCTGGTCTGGGTGAGCGTGCCGGAGAATAACGACTCAAAAGCGATAACCCTGTTCTGGGCATCCAGATATACGCACCAGAATTCCTCCCGTTCTTTGTCGTTAAGCGCCAAGCGCAAGTAATCGCGCACGCTGCCCGGAGAACTCAAGGCGCTTTTGTATTTGACCCGCTCGCCCAAGATACGCATGGCGGCGCTGATCACATCCTCCGCATCCTGCGACAGTAGTACCGCTTCAAGTTGCCGCGACAAGCGGCGATGGCTGACATTTGCCTGTTTCATATAACCCCCTATTGGTTAGAAAAATGTGCGTTGCCACGCACAACTTCAGTATGGGGAGTGCATACATTGTATGCAAGCATAATTTATGCTCATGCGCCCACGTCCGTGATAGTAGGCTCGCCATAGCGTGATAGTAGTTGTCGAGGGACTTGGCCCCTCGACAGGCAGGGGTGGCCCGCCAAAGCGGTCACGGACCCCCCGGGGGGGAGGGACACAGAGGCCGATGACCCACCCGTGATAGTAAGTCGTGCCTCTAAATCGCTGGGTGATTTCTAACGCTTGGTGGTTTTTGCTCTAGCGCTTACTGCCAACCGTCGTGACGGGTCGGGCGTGAGTCGATTCGACGTGTACCCGACAGGCAGGTATCGGCCAATTCCGGACGGTAACAGTTACATTTGAATTTGCCGATTGATCGAGACCCGGCACGGCCTCTCGCTCGCGTATCGCGGTCAGAGGGTGTCCAAATCACCTCGACGGGTCGACGCAGCGACCAATAAGCCCGATCGAGAGGAGAGTTTTCACAAAACATCGCGCAAATTGATCGCTGATCGCTTCTCGGTCTGGTGGTACAGTGCGTTCATTGAAAAAGTGTTTTAAATTTCCTATAAACCTGAAGGGAGCCAGACGATGCCTGCCGGTGCACCACCCTACGACAAGCACAGCGGTCCGCCGAGAAAGGCGCCGATCGCGACCGAGGCCTTGCGGGCCACCGTGCGGCAGGATCTTCCGGAAATCGAGCACATCACGGATCCGGAGTTGCGACGACTCGTGGTCGAGGCTTGGGCGTACGCACTCGCGGGCAGCAGCTTCCGGTCAATCCGCGAGCTCCCCCCCGCGGGCAATCCAGGGCAGATCGTCCTGGTGCGAGGCGACCAGACCGACCATCTTCGCGGCGTCACCCGCCTTGCCATGGGCATCGCGGACGAGATGCTCGACCACTTCCCGGAGATGGAGATCGATCGCGACGTCGTCGTCGCAGGCGCCCTCTGTCACGACGTAGGGAAACCCTGGGAATTCGACCCACCGAACCGGGAGCGATGGGAAGGGGCGCCACGCAGGGTCGGCAAGCCCTCCATCCGGCATCCGGCCTATGGTGTGCATATCTGCCTGACCGTCGGTATGCCCGAAGCCGTCGCGCACATCGCGATGGGCCATTCGGCGGAGGGCAAGCTGATTACGCGCAGCACGGAGTGCGCGATCGTCCACCACGCGGATCACACGTTCTGGCGCGTACTGGCAGCCGGCAACATGATCAAGCCCGAGACCCTTCCGCCCTGGTACGACTAGGCCGGTACCGCTGGCCCTTGATGCATTAGAGGAGATCGATCCATGCTCAGAACCCTAGGGAGTGTCGCTGCGCTGCTCGCGATCGCCGCGGCTGGCGCGTTTTCCGGTACCGTCCTGGCGCAGGCCTACCCCGCGAGGACGGTAAGTGTCGTCACTCCGTATGCCACCGGTGGAAGCGTCGATGCGGTCGCTCGCATGCTGGCCGAGGAGTTTAGGGCGTCGCTAGGCCAGACGTTCATCGTCGAGAACCGGGTTGGCGCATTCGGCAACATTGCCGCCGAATATGTGGCGAAGGCCAAGCCGGACGGCTATGTGCTGCTGGTGCACAACGCATCTGCGGTGGCCTCCAGTATCAGCGCATTCAAGCAACTGGGATTCGATCCCCGCAAGGATTTCGCGCCGGTGGCGATCGTTGCCAGTCAACCAGGTATCCTGGTGACCCACCCTTCGGTGCCGGTAAGGTCGGTCCAGGACTTCATCGCCTTTGCGAAGGCGCGTCCGGGCAAACTGAACTACGGGGTCGGCGGCGTCTTCGGCCCGACGCACACGCCGGCAGTCCTGTTTGCCATGAAGACCGGGATTGACATCGTCCCGGTGATGTACAAGGGCGCGGCGCCCGCCATAACGGACCTTGTCGGTAGCCAGATCGATTTCATGTTCGACACGGTCCCGACCTCGCTGCCGTTCGTGCGGGCAGGCAAGCTGCGCGCCCTTGCCGTCACGTCGGCACACCGCCTGAGCGGCATGCCCGATGTGCCGACGGTCCAGGAAAGCGGAATTGCCGGCTACGAGTTCAACAGCTGGATCGGCATGTCGGCCCCGACCGGGACGCCGAGGGAGATCATCACCCGTCTCAATGCCGAGATCGGCAAGCTGCTGAGCAAGGAATCGTTCCTCAAGCGGCTGGCGGACTACGGGCTGGAGCCATCCAAACCGGCCTCGCCGGAAGAATTCCGGGCCTTCATCGGCACCGAAATCGACCTCTACGCCAATATCGTCAAGGCGTCCGGGATCGCTCCGCAGTAATCAGTCGTCCTGCCTTCAGCTGCCGAACGACGGCGGCGCTTCGACGGACTCGATGGAATTCGCGACCGTTTCCAGTTGCTTGCGGGTATTTGCAGGGCTATGTGGTCAAAGAGCAGGGCATTACCTACTTGGCCGACATGGATGCGGCTAATCCGTTGGCATCATTGCAGGCGGCCTCGTGCACGTATTGCATCGCGCTGGGGCTGCGTACCGTTCAGAAGGTGCTGAGCCTGCGCACAGTTGCCGCCCGGGACGAGAAAAACACGCGAGCGCTGTGCGCCGATGCGAACGGCTTCAGCCTGCACGCCGGTGTTCGTTGCGGCGCGTATCAGCGCAAGGACCTCGAACGCCTGTTCCGCTACACCTCGCGCTCGACCATCGCCAATTGCCGCTTTATGGAACGGGCTATGACCGCTTTGGGTCGAAACCGGCCTGTGCAGAACCCGCGCCTAACCGCTGATCGCTATCCCCGCTATTGCCGGCAAGTCCCGACTGTTCAAATCTTGCCGTGGTTCCCTAGTCGGCGGGCGGCATCTGCTGCTTCGGTGAACCGTTCGGCCATCGAGTCAAGTTCGTCAGCTAGTCGGGCAAGGTCTTTGCGAATCGGCGCACCGGTTGGCGATGACACCATAGTGCCAACCTCTTCCTCGTTGTCGCGTACCGTTGCATAGGCTTCAAGCAAGCGGTGAACTTTGTCAAAAATATTATCGGAAACAGAAGTCCATCCTGTCCATCTTGTGCTCAGTTTCCTGCCGAAGAGCAACGCAGATAGAGCGTCGAGTCCATCCCACCCTTTATATATTCTGCTCATTAGTTCTCCTTGCGGTGGCGTCAAAGTTATTCAGCGGCAGAAAGCAATTTTTCAATGATTTCCTTGTTTTCTGTTAACGCAAGACACTTTTCGTGGAGTCCTTCCTTATCAAACCCATCGGCCTTTCCGGAGCGAATATCTGTGACGAGATAGTGAGATGGTGGAAAAAGTAAGATGTCTTTACTCGGTCTGCGCTCAACTCTATAGCCGCTTTTCTTGAGTATTTTTTCTGCGGTCTGAAGCCAAAGTTCATGGCCCCCATGATCCATTTGAAAACGCAATTCTTGCGCCAAATCGGACAGGAATTCCGTTTGTAGGCGAGTTTGTTCTAGCTTTAATGCTTCTTCATCGCGCTGCTTCTTGACCGCTGCGATTTGCCCCTGCTCCAGGGTCCTGATTCGTTCTGCACGATGCTTGATATAGGCGACCTTGGTCTTATTTTCGTCGCCGTCGCATTCTGCGAACAGGCGGGTCCATAACCCCTTGTCGGTAGCTCCGGTGTCAAGTTCCTTCGCTATTGCCGCGTAGATCGCGTCTTCGTCGATTGTAAGTGTCTCTTGAGCAGGCATAGGCGATTTAGTCATAGGCGACGTGGCGCTCTCCGAATGGGTCTCTGGTTCGATTGAGGTTGGCCTTCGGGGCTCAACAGCGACGTGAGTCGCCTTTGCGCTGTTTGTAGGTGGGGGCGTTGCGTCGGCAGTAGATCGATCGATTGGTGACGGGCCGTACCGGTTCACACCCGCATCTCCCGCTTTGAAAAGGAGATATAGACCGAAGATAAGGTTCGCCAAAGGGACCAAGGACAGCCACCAATACCATCCAGATAGTCCTACATCGTGAGAGCGCTTAATTGCAGCAAGTACGCTTATGTAGAAGATTGGTACTAGCAGGACGAGTAACCACGCCGAAGCGCCATGCTCAAGAGGGACACTCAATATTCCCCCGCAAACCGCAGTCGCTAACACGATCAGGAAATACGGCAGACGGGCTATTCGCCCTTCCCAATCCCAAAGACCATTATTTTTAATTTCGGTCATGTCGCTTCTTCTTCAGTAAGAAATTGCGTCTGAACTGAGCCGCCGGTGTTAATGACGAAACGGGCGCGACGCTATGAGAAAGGTTACGGCTTCCATATCAGGGTGAATCTCGTTTGGCTTTCCGCCACTCCCACGGCGGCATTGGATGCTCATCGTGCCACAACCCGAGGTGACTCGCCCGAGCTGCATCCTGCACTGCGTACAGGCTCTTGTCAGTGACATAGCGGTCATACACCCAAGCCATGCCGCGCTTTACCTGCTCCGCGTTGGCATCAACCCCATTGCAGGTCACCCGCGCCAGTGTCCGTCCGTAGCGGTCTTTGCCTTTTTCGGCGAGTGTGGCGATTTTTCCAAAACACAAATCAGTCAGGCTTTGCTTTGAGCGGTTGCCGAATGCCTGTTTCTTCTCTGGCGCGTCGATCTCGGTCAGCCTTACCTTCACCTGAACCTTGTCGTGCAGTACGGTGATGGTGTCACCGTCGGCTACTGCAACGACCTTGCCGGTAAAGTCGGCGTGAGCATGAAACGCCAGCACCAAGCCAGCGGCCAGCAGGGAGCGCCCTACAAGCTGAGCAGCCACGCCAAGAAGCCAAGAGTCAGGGCAACACCCAAGAGCGCTACAGGGGTCGCGTAGCGCAGCAAAGCGGTCATCAGCGGATCATTCTCAGCGTTCATCAGCACCCCTTAAAGCTCCCAGACACTCATGCACCAGCCTCTGCCTATTGCCCTATCCGGCTTTGGGCTTGCTTACCTGCTTACTTATATGTGCCTACCTAAGCGTATCGCAATTTGACCGCCACGCATGTCTGGTATATCTGCCATCTCTTGAGCTGTTAATACTGTTCTAGAACAGAATTTTCCATCCATCCCCTTTAGCGACTTGGACGGTCTACCCCTTTTGTTTCCCAGCTTTTTTGGAATACCCCGTTGCGCTCCGCCTTGCCTCCAAAAGCCTTCGTGCTTCCGTAGCCACATATAGATCGCGGTCATTACTAGCGTGTTGAGTTTCACCTCCAGCTGAGCCATTTATGGGGCTAGTTTCCATCCAAATGTGGGCCAGCTTCGGCTTGGAAATATCGACGGCTCCCACAGTATTAGGCAGCGTTTTTACCGCAGGGTGGCTCACAAGTCATTGGAAATCAGCAAGGTAACATTACCATCTTCTTTTCCAATTTTGCCCCTCCCAAAGAGAAAGGCTCCCCGCCTCCCTCCCTACCGTTTTCTGTCAAACTGACTGGAATCTGCCCTCTTCCATAGTCTTCTCAGGACGTATGCGCCTAGATTGACGGATAACGATGAAATTCACGATTGCACTACTCGCCGGGTTGTTGATGGTGTGCTCCGCCTTCGCTCAGCAAAAAGAGCAGCGGGTGGCTTTGGTCATTGGCAACGGCGCTTATAAGCAAGGCCCGTTACGCAATCCAGTTAATGACGCACGTGATATGGCTGCCCGGCTGAGAAGTCTGGGATTTACCGTCATCGAGCGCAGTAACTTGGGCATCAAACAGATTGGCAGCACCCTCCGTGAGTTTCGCGCCAAGCTGACGCCCGGATCAGTCGCCTTGGTGTTCTATGCCGGACACGGGGTGCAGATCAAAGGTGAGAACTACCTGCCTGCGGTGGACGCGGAGATCTCGGGCGAAGAGGATGTCCCCAACCAAAGCCTTGCGGTGCGCCAGATTATGGATGTGCTGGGCGATGCGAAGACGCGCTTGAATTTGGTGTTCTTAGACGCCTGCCGAGATAACCCTTACGCCCGAACATTCCGCAACGCCTCACGCGGCCTGTCCAAAGAGAATGCTCCCTCAGGGACTTTGATCTCATTTGCTACACGCCCCGGTAGTCTGGCGGCAGATGGGGTGGGTAAGAACGGGCTATATACGGGAGCATTGTTGCTGGCAATGAACGACGCGAATCGCCCCATAGAGCAAATTCTCAAGACTGTTGTGACCTCGGTAAAGGCAGGCTCAAAGAACCAACAAGAGCCGTGGATGGAGGGCAGTATCGAGGGGGAGTTTTGTTTTGGTGATTGCACGCGGGTTGTGCAGTCCGTCGTACCTGAGATGAGTGCCGCGCAGCGTGAGGATGCGTTCTGGGCAGATGCCAAAGCTGCCGGGAATAGGGAAGGTTTTGAAGGTTACCTCGAGAGTTATCCGAAGGGACGCTACGTTAGCTTGGCAAGAGCCAATATCGCTCGGTTGTCTAAGCAGATAGTCAGCGCCCCACCCGTGACTATGCCGGTCATCGCCCCACCTGTGACTATGCCGGTCATCACAAGTCCGATCAGGTTGCCGGGAGGTGCGTTCAAAGACTGTGACGACTGCCCGGAGATGGTGGCGATTCCTGCGGGGTCGTTCCTGATGGGTTCTAAGGCTGATCCGTTCGCTAGTTCTCCACCCTCGGCAGACGAGATGCCACAACACGCCGTGTCTATCAAGGCATTCTCGCTAGGCAAGTTTGAAGTGACACAGAAACAGTGGTTTGCCCTGATGGGAAATCTGCCGAGTAAATTCAAGGGACGTACGCTGCCCGTAGAACAGGTGTCTTGGGACGATGCCCAGGCGTTTGTTAAGAAGCTGAGTGAGAAGACGGGAAAACAATACCGATTGGCCTCAGAGGCAGAGTGGGAATATGCATCGCGGGCCGGTAGCCAGACTGCTTACGCATTTGGTGATGACGCCCGGGAGTTGGGGCGTTACGCTTGGTCTGGTGAGAACGCAGGCCAAACAACCCACCCGGTAGGTGAAAAACAGCCAAACGCATGGGGTCTACATGACATGAGCGGGAATGTCTGGGAGTGGACGGAAGACTGCTGGAATGAGAACTACAATAGTGCGCCAACGGATGGCCGGGCTTGGATGGCAGGTAATTGTTCTCAGCGGGTGCTGCGGGGCGGTTCCTGGTTCGACTTTCCACGGCTCTTGCGCGCCGCTTTGCGCCTCAGGGGCACCTCTGCGGTCCGGGACAACTACATCGGTTTCCGTGTTGCCAGGACCAATTAAATCATGCGTCTTAGGCTCTTTACCTCTTTTGCTTTTCGTTTTGCGCGTAGGTTGTTTTAAATTGAGAATAGTGCGCGAAGCTATTCTGGCGATGTTGCTCGCTCTAGCAAGTGGCAGTACGGCGGCGCAAAAGTCGTCGCCCTCGGTTGCCCCCTCCTATTGGAAACCTTGGAACGAAGTTCGCACTTATGCGCCAGACCTAGTTTGGCGGAATGAGGAAATGCCGAAGGCAGCTTTTGACGCACTTCCAAAGGATCTCACGGATAAAGACGAAAACGGGGAGCCTTATTCTATTCCCGGCCCTGTTGCATCTATTGACCTAAATGGCGATGGGAAAAGCGAACTGATTGTTGGCTCTGGCCAGTCAGGAAGCGGGGGACCAGAGTACGTCATCCTCCAGCAGTATAAGAGCCGTTGGCGAGTGATTGGCATGATTCAAGGGGGCTTTACGGTCTCTAAGCGAATGACGAGCAGATTTGCAGATATAGAGACATGGAGTCGGCATCCGGAGACGTACCACCGTCTTTGGAAATTCTCAGGGGACCGCTATAGACCAGTCCGCCGAGAAATTGGACTGCGCGAATCCAGTAGTTTTGATTCTCCTTATATTCCCGGCATACGGGTAGCGCTTACTGCGCAAGCCAACGAGTTCAAGAAAACGCAACCGTGTCCTCAGACGAAGAAAATTAATAAGGACTGCCCCGGCTACGTAATAATTTATGCCACGCCAATAGAGCGAGGTGGCGTGGATAACCCTAGCAATATGCGATGGCAAAAAATTAACTAGGGTCGTGGGATCCACGAGAATGTTTTAGCCGCTTCTTCTTTTTTCGGTTTATGGAATAGTGGTAGGTCACGACCCATTCGTGACGGTTGCGCCAATTTGTGACGTGAGGAAAGATATGCCTACCTGGATTGAGGATGTAGTGCGAGGAGTGGAGCAACTCAATGGAATTGCCTCCTTATCGGATATATACCAGCAGGTGCGGAATATACGCCCACCACCGCACCCACAGAGTTTTGAGGCCATCATTCGGGGAGAAATTGAAAGTCATTCCTCGGATTCGCAGAAGTACGCGGAGCGGGGGGATTTATTTTATTCGGTGGAGGGACTTGGTAGCGGAGTTTGGGGGCTTCGACATTCTCTAAAACCTACACCAGTAGCGGTTGACGTTGGCTTACCGCCGGGTGAGGTGGTTCCAGGCAGGGAACTCCAGGCAACCTATCGAATCCTCAGGGATACTGCGCTTGCTCGTCAAATAAAACTGCTCCATAAAAATAGATGCCAAATTTGTGGAATGGGTATAGATCTACCCGACGGAAGAATCTACTCGGAGGCGCATCACATAAAGCCGCTTGGGATTCCTCATAACGGGCCGGATATTGCTGAAAATATTATTATTCTCTGTCCAAATCACCATGCAATGCTTGATTATGGGGCGATCCAATTAGAGACGGGGAGGATACGAACCCACCCAAGACATTTCATTGCGAAGGGGTATGTTGAATTTCACAACCAAATAATTTTTGGTTGCTCCACACAATAGTGACGAGGCATTTTTATGCCGTTGCGCGAGAGTATTGAGGCTGTACTGACCGGATATCGCCTGGAACGGGATGAGCCGTTCGCTGGTCACCGTATAGCAAATCTTATTCGGAACAAACTGTGTGAAGAGGTCGCGTCCGCAGCAGGAGAGAAAGGCCGGTTGGTGTGCAAAGGACGTGCAGGACAAGGGGATTGGGTCCTAGGGGCATTCCATTTGAGGTGGACGATCCAAAATAAAGGCCGACAATGAAAATAAAGCTACTCATCATCGTTTTAATCGGTGCATTCAGCGCTGGCCCTTCGTTTGCTGCTGGTAGCCACTCCGTACGGGGGCATGTGACCAAGACAGGAACCTACGTTGCGCCAACTCGTGCCACGAACCCGAATAGAACGCAGCGGGACAATTACAGCTCAAAGCCGAATGTGAACCCGGCCAATGGTAAGCAAGGAACACGGACGCCTACGAGGTGAGGATGAAGACAGTCCTGATCCTGATTTTTGGTCTGATCGCCGCTGGTTGTTCAACGGATGAAAAGATAATCGCCTACTGTGGTGAAAAGCATCCTCATAGCCAATGGGGGCAGATTATTTGCCAGTTCCATCAGGAAGAAGATGCGGCGCGTATAGAGACTTTAATTAGGGAGGTGAAGCGGAAATCATTAAGAAAGTGCAAGGCTATGCACAGGTCGCCGCGCCGTTGGAGCAGTTTGTAGATACGTTGAATAAAGAAATGCCCGGGCGACTCTAAAAGCGTGTATGGAACGAGCATCTACGGATAGCGCGCTGTATCCACAAAAGGTCGACAAAGACACGACGAGCATGGGTGTTGGCTGCCGGGAAGAAGCTGGGAGGGTTATCTTTGTCTATGACAATCAGATGGATGTCACTAAATCAAAAATACCAAAGGGCATGCTCGGAGCGCAAAAAGTCGCCGTAAGAAATATGCTTTGCACGAATCCATCGCTAAAACCGTTACTCCAATTGGTAGGCATGGAATATGCGTATTACGATTCCTCTCACGTGTTTATCGGTGCTATTACTAACCGAATAGAGGATTGCAAAGACATTGGCGTTTCGCTCCCGTTAGCGCAGAAAAGTACAAAAACGGAGGCTCCAGCGAAGAGGCAGGCGGATTTATTGCACCAAGCCAAAGCAGGGAATGCCTCTAAATCGCTGGGTAAATTCTATTGCTCTGTAGTTTCCGGCTCAGCTTTCTCTACCATTCGTTCGGATGGGGCAGGTATGAGATGGCGCATTGGGTGCATGCCCAGCGGACTTTACGCGGTGCGGCCCTTGAGATTCCGTAAAGCCGACGTTCTCCGCGCCATGTGATCGCCCCTCAGACAAATGGAATCAGGGGGTAACGTCACGCCCATGTTGGGCAGTCAGCGCGCGGCACTTACGGCGATAAAATCTTGTCCTGCAGCAACACTGCATCCGCATCGGCCTGCTCAACCCAGCCAATAAAATCGAAACGGTGGAGCTTCGCAACTTCGCCGTCTGCTAAGCACTTCGCAACCAATGCAGTCCCGGTGAGTCCTGGGGTGCAGCCGAACCCACCCGTTGCTTTCCACAACCTGAATTTGTCGGCGCTGTATTCTGGCTTAAAATTGTCACGGTGCACCAGAATTTTTCCTTCCAGGTCGATACCGACAATCGACTTAATGTTTTGAATTGTCATCAACCCTTCTCCTCAGGCGCGTTCATTTGTATGCGCGGCATGGTAGGCGTTTCTTGGACAGAGGCGTTTCCGTAACAATTGCTCAGCACGATTCCTGAAATGTTCTGAGTGATCGTCCCAGCTTGGGGATAGTACAGTGCCAAACTTCTTGGCGGTTATTCCCACATAACGATACCGGCATCCTGGTCCATTGCAATTTCGCCGCTGCAAGCAGGACATGGGTCCTTGCTGTTCCAGGCCTGGAGTCGCTGCGTCCCGCATGTGAAACAGCGTGGCGTGTCATCGTGTAAAACTATGGCTTTGTCGATATCTGTATCGGGGGCACGTCTTATGTTGGGCATTGCATCACAGAACTTGCAACGTCGACCGAAACCCGCCTGATGGCGCACCATGACATCCTGAATTTCTCTGCAATGGGCACACCAAACAGTTTGAGTGGAAGCGTATTTACCTACGTCTCTCCCTCCGCTCACCTTAGCCGACAGACCGCAGCTCTGGCATTTATATGTAGCCGTCATCCCCATGATGTCTCCTGAACGTAACTCTTGCTTCGCCAGACACTTTGCGCCGATTTTCGGCCAAGAGAGCTCTAGCAAATTGCTACGGAAATTGGTGCTTCATCATATTCGGTCATGCTCCAGCCGTTTTGGCGTCACGCGCTGCAAAACAGTCGTCAATCAGCAATTCGATCTGGCGATGGGTTAGACAAAAATAATTGTACGAAATTAGTTTCTCGTAGTAGAAGCCCATTTCACCGTCAGTGAATGTAATCTCCTTTAAGTGACCCCCGGCAGCGATAATCCGATCAATATAAATATCAGCATCATCTTCTGGCATGCCACCGGGATGTCGACAAAGCTCCACCCAATCCAAATTGTCGATCTCGCCCGATTCCTTGGCTTCGTCGAGGTACCCCGCCAAAGTAAGACGGCTTGGTGTAGCAATGTCATTGCGCACCTTTCCACGATGCTGCTTGACCAAGGTTTTTTCTAAGGCACGCCAAGGAAGCGTGGGGTCGCCATTGAGATTTTCCCAATCCCACTTATCTTCGAAATTGAGAACCAACGTTTCTGACCATGGCAGGGCAATATTCGCGCTGAGCGTTGTCCAATCGAGAAGGTCTGCGTATCGATCAAGCAGCGTTTTAGACCAAGTAATGTTCTCGTTGGCGCTTAGGTTGCGCCAATTCCACTTATGCTGATATTGCGCGATCTGTTCTACTTGCAGGCCATAGTATTTTTCGACGTGGACGATAAACGCGTCAGGATGTCTGCGGAAAAATGCCTCGGTTCGCTCCCTAGGCGAAGATTTTGAGGGGCGACGTGGCGCGATGTCGCTTATAAGCGAATCGACCTGCGCGCGCGTCAAGTTGAAGCAGCTCAGGCCCGTTTCTCCGGCGCACTGAAAAGATGGGAACTTATTGAATATTCCAATTACTTTTTCCGGCACAAAGCGGGGTGCCGCTTCTTCACCAAGAAGCGCCAGTGCCGCTTCCGTCCATGGAAGATGTGTTGTTTCATCAACGTCAACGAGGTGGTTATAAGAATATTCCGGGTCATAGCTCACTAAAGTGTTGCTTTCACTTAGTTCCCGCTCGGCCGCGATGCTTGCCGTAAGCGCCGAAGAAAGATCCATAAGGAACGGCTCTCCAATTGCGCTATACGCCGCCTCATTTTCGTATAGACGCCGGTAGGCCCATCGCCCTGCGAATCGAGTATAAAACTCAGCGGACCAAGGTAGCACAGGGTTTGAACTCAGATCAGCCCAGTTAAGCCTACCTTCGAATCGATAAAGAAATTCCTCTGACCAGGGTAGCGCAGGATTCGCGCATAGGGCTCGCCAGTCCCATTTCGCGTCATGGCGGGCTATCAGTTGCACTGACCAGGGTACTGCGGTGTTCGCGCTAAGGCTTGCCCAGTACCACCGCTTCTCGAATCGGGCGAGAAAGCCCTCAGACCACGGTAGGGCTTCGTTTCTACCTAGGACATCCCAATGCCATCGGCCTTGGTATTTATCGATGAGCGCCTCAGACCATGGAAGCGCGGTGTTCGCGCTAAGCCTGTGCCAACCCCATCGGTCTTGGTATCGATCGATGAGCACTTCGGACCACGGGAGCGCCGTGTTTTCGCTAAGACCCGCACTGGCCAAGTAGCCCCACGGCGGTTCGTATCTATCTGTCCACTTTACGGACGACGGTGAGGCTTCGTTTTCACTTAGTACCTTCCAATCCCATCGGTCTTGGTATTGATCGATGAGCGCTTCGGACCACGGTAAGGCTTCGTTTGCGCTCAGCGCCTTCCAATCCCATTGGTCTTGGTATCGTCCAATTAGTTCCTGCGACCAAGGGATATGTACGGAGGAGGATAGCGCCGACCATTGCCATTTAGACCGGTCCTTGTATTTTTCGATTAGCGCATCTGACCACGGTAGCGCGGTGTTCTTGGACCCAAAGCCGAAATCGAAGTCACGTTGAAAGTGATCAATGAACGCCTCTGAAAATGGAAGTGCGGTGTTCAACCACAAGGAATCCCTCCCGCTCTCTATTTCCCATTTTGAAAAAAAGCGATCTATAAATGCCACAGACCAGGGCAGTTTTGTATTTTGAGAAAGGAGCGGCCAATCCCATTTATCCTCGAACTTTGAAATCTGCAGTTCGCTTAACTGATAACTTCTTGCCGCCATTGAAAAAAACCAACGCGGATAGCGTCTGAAAAAGGCCTCCGCTTTCTTCTGCTCAGCGGTCGGTTCGGTGGACTGTAGGTCAGTCTTTCCACGGACGGCAAGACCGCTGCCGCGCTGTACCGTTGCGGCAAGGTTGTCTGGCGTGGTTTGTATTGGGAAATGTTTGTCGGACATGATGACCGAGGGCGCTCGGAGTGAATTATTTTTTCCAGTCGGCAAGCGTTCTAGTGAATTGGTCGAAGGGCATTTCAGCCAATGTAGCCAATTGCTCGTGTTTCAAGTCGAGGCGATGCGCTGCGTGTATATCTCTGCGCATTTGTAGCCAGAGGCGAGCCGTAGCGGTAGCGTCTCCCAGCGCTCGGTGAAAATTCCCAGAATGCGGAATGTCCGCGTAGCCTAGCAGGGTCGCAAGTTTGTAGTTCGGGGAGCGTGGATAGACTCGCTGCGCCAGCTTCAACGAGCAAGCGAACTTGGCGCTGATGGCCATTCCGGCGCGTCTGTACTCAGCGGTCAGAAATGCATCATCGAATTTGGCGTTATGTGCCACCACAAGGGTTATTCCGTTCAGGAAGGCTTGAAGTTTTTGCAGGACACCGGCGACTGGAGGCGCTTGCTGCACCATTTGGGTTGTAATGCCGGTGATTCGTTCGATTTCCTGAGGCACAGGTTCACCGGAATTCATTAAACTTTGGAAACTATCGGCAATGGAACCGTCAATTACACGCACTGCCGCGACTTCTGTAACCCGTGCTCCTTTCGCGGGAGAGAGCCCGGTGGTTTCAAAGTCGATGATCGCAATAGTTTCGCTCATAGCATGAGCCGAGTCTTGATGATTTTGGTCAGCTTTTCGATGCCAAGCTTGTCAATATTCCTGTCTTTCAAGTCACGTGTGATGAAGAGGTTTACGTTTTCAGCGAAGCCGTTGGCCTCTAACCACTCTAACTTTGTCGCCCATCGCGCGCGCGGTTCGGCGTCTGCTAACGAATTGAGGTGTTGCCACAGAACGGGTCGCTTGTTTGCATCGAAGAAAAGAAAGCTCGTTCGGCGGATGCCCGGGCGTTTTTTTCCTTCCAATGGGTATTCGTAGTGATAGTCCATTCCTTGTCCAAATAGCATATCGGCAATCACGGCTTCGGAATCTGTCTTCACCATTTCGCCTCGTTGAGTAGGAAAGCTATGGCCGTCGGAGTGATCGCCGATGTCGCCCGTCCCGGCGGTTGTCACTGAATCTCGCGGTGAATCCCCGCGCCCCCCTTTTTGTTTTGGCGGAGGTTCCCCCGCAACCGGAGGCGTCGTTTCACTAAATAGGTCCCGTAGTCGTGTCTCTTCTGCGTGAATATCCTGCCGCAATTTATCGGCCAACCGCCCCAGGGGATCACCCCCAAGCGCTTCCTGAGACTCGACGTCTGCTTTAAGCGTGTACCACTCAGACGCGCGAAGTTCGGCAATCGTTTTATCGAGGCTTTCTATGTGGATACGTGTTTTCGCCAGCAGGCGGATTACCCGGACTAGGCGAGTCCCGATGTCATCGCTTTCGTCGGGGAGGAGTCGATCACGATACTTTTCAGTAAGCTCCGCGATAGCGTCGGCATCGCCAGACTCGTAGGCCTTGTTTATTTCAGCCATGAGGCCATTGCGCAGTATGCGATCCTCGTCGTTTTGCGCGCGGTCGGGGTGTATGAGTTTCGCGGCTTGGCGATATAGCTGCTTCAGCTCTAAAGATGGGGAAAAAGTAATGGGATTTTCTTCATCCGCACCATTTAATTCCTGTGCTGTTTCGTCAGCCTGGATACGCGCTCTGTCTGCTGCGCTCTTGGCGACATCGTCGTCGGGTGAAAGTTTGGCGAGCTGAGCGAAAAGTTCTGCTCGGACCGCATCGAGTTGGGTGTATAGGGTACCGACTCGCAGCAAATACCGATTGCGAAAAGCGGCAATCTCCCCGGTCAACGTGCTGTATTCAATTTGCTTGGAAACGTATTCCGTCTCCAATTCGCTCATCTGCCTGTTTTTTGCGTCTAGCTCTTCCTGCTCCGGGGACGCAGCCTGGGGGGGAATTTGAATTGGATAACGCGTTTGCATTGAGGTTTTTTGTCCTGCGAACCGGCAGAGTGACTTTAGGGCGGCAAGGCGATGAACAAATTGTATTTTCGCCGACGAATCGCGGCAATGATAGCCCCCGTAGGGCTCACCTGGTGAGCCAGGTGGTCAATATATTCGGTGGCAAAAGCAGCGTATCCGGTATCGTTGAGGTGACGACTGGCGGCGCCCGTAATAAACCTAGACTCAAGTCTATGGCCCATTGGTGAACTGCTGGTGCTGTATTCTCTTGTTGGAGTCGTGGTGGTTGAGACTACTCGCGAAAGCGCTCGCTAATTCAGTGAACCTCGTACTTTCGCCTGATTTTAGGAAAAATAAGCATTTCCATGCCATCGGCGACTTTCGTTATCGGCAAGTTCGAATTCCGCGACGCGGATTATCGGCAGGTATTGCTATGGGCTGAGGCGTTAAAGCTTGACCCGGTCGTCGTTATTGAGCGGCTTGAAAGCGGTGTCGTTTTTGATCGTAAAGGGGTGAAGCTGGAGTTTGCGGTGCAAGACGGCGCCATTGTTTCGCTGACTTGGGATTTCGATCTTTTGCCGCTGTCAGAATTTGAGTGGGTCGATGGTTTGGCGATCCGGGAACTAGGGTTCAAAACCCCGCCTGCCACACCCCCGGCGCTTTCGCTTCGACTTCCAGAGCTTTTGTGGTTGCAGTGTCCCGACATCAATTTGACCGTGCTCGACTTGTCAAATACCCCTAAGCTTGTAAAAATGGTTTGCGCGGAGAACCATCTACATGACCTTGACCTGTCAAAAGTGCCGCGACTCACCCACCTGGAATGCGATAAAAACTATTTGACCAAGCTCGATCTTTCAAGCTTACCTAACCTTGTTAAGCTTTACTGCTCTGGCAATGAACTGGACGCGCTTGATTTGTCAGGTGTTCGTGGCCTCACCTGGCTCGTTTGTTGCTACAACAACCTTAAAGAGCTCGACCTCTCTGGCGCTCCAGAACTAATTCATCTCATGTGCAGGCACAATCTGCTTACCAAGCTTGATTTGTCAAACCCTCAGCTTGCTATTCTTGTGTGCATTGGTAACCAACTTGCCTCCCTTGACCTGTCGAACGTCCCTGCGCTGGTCGATTTGAGTTGCCATGGCAACAGGCTCACCGCGCTTGACTTATCCAATGTTCAGCATCTTAAGATTCTGGGGTGCGCAAATAACTTGCTGACCGAACTTGATCTTTCTAATCTGCCGGAGCTTACTGGCTTTGAATGTTGTAACAACCAACTCACGAGGCTTGATCTATCAGTAGTTCCGAACCTTGATGACCTCTGGTGCGTACACAATCAGCTTACCGAGCTTGATTTGTCAAAGGTTACCGCGCTAACCGAACTTTTGTGCACGGAAAACCAGCTAACCGAACTTGACGTTCGGCAACTGGAAAAATTGGCTATTTTGGAATGTGATCCAACTGTTGTGGTCAAGAAGCGCCCAACGCAAAGTTTCATAAAAGAGCAGGAAAAATGGGACGCCAATGCTGGGCCACTTTACGACCTCAACGGGAAAGTGGTTTGGTCGGGTCGCTGGCAGGCGGCGACAAGTTAGTCGAATATTCATACCGCAAAATGAAAGATCTATTCGTTATTTTGTTTTTGGCAGGTATCGCGTGGCTGGTTTGGCGTGCCGCGGTGAGCAGACCGACGTCTAAGACAAAGCGAAACGAAACACCGTCAAAAGAAGACGCGCAGGTACGTCACTTGAGAGGTGCGTTGGAATTTGCTAAAGACCAGCACGCGTCCCTCTCCCAAAAGAAACGTGAGCAGGAGTCCTGGCAACAAGAGCACGGTATGAAAAGGGCCGATGAGCTTGACGCGCTTACTGGTACGGAATTTGAGGAATTTCTTGTCGGACTTTTTCGAGCACAGGGGTACTTGGCAGAACTCACCGTAACAACAGGTGACTATGGTGCCGACCTTATACTGACAAAGGACGGCCAGCGCATCGCGGTACAAGCCAAGCGTTATGTGGGTAGCGTCGGAGTATCTGCTGTGCAGGAGGCATTATCAGGACAGGCTTATTACAAATGCGATGCCGCATGGGTTGTTGCCACGGGCAGTTTTACTGCAAACGCGCGGGAGTTGGCGCGAAAATCCGGCGTGAAGCTGGTTGGCCGAGGTGAAATCGGCAATCTGATGACTCAGAACGTCACGAGGCCCGGACGTGACTGATCGAGAAAACCTCCCGTCTAAATCCTCTAGTAGAGGTGTTGTTGCATCGACTGAGCACAGTGGCAGTATTGTGGCCCGGGGTTTGGCGGCCGTCCTGCGTGGAAGTAAGGAACACTGTCTGCTGCCGCCAAAGGAAGATCCCGGACGAATTTTTTTACGTTCTTTTAGATTTCACATGGGCATGAGTTATCTAAAACGCTACGAAGACGGCGACTGCAGTGTGCAAGAAGATGCGGAACAAGCGTGTGAATATCTTACGGGGGCAGCCGATCTGGATCACGCTGAGGCTCAATATCGGCTGTATGAGTTTCTCGGTCGGTTCGGAGAGGTGGAGGAGGAGGACAGGGAGGAAGGGATTGAGTGGCTTGAATCTTCCGCGCAACTGGGCTTTGGCCCTGCGCTTTATGATTGGGCGGAAGGGATTCTAGATGCTCCGGAGGAGTCAGAGCAAAAAAAAGACTACATGTTAAAGGCCCACGCGTGGTACCGAGCGCGGGCTGTAGAGGGCGATGCGCAGTCGCAGTATGAGTTTGCTAATAAATTTTCTTCGCGTGACCGCGAACCGTGGACTTTTTCCATAAAAGAAGCTTTGCGTTGGTATAAAGCGTCAGCGGAACAGGGCTATGTCCCGGCATGTATGTGGCTCGGGAAGTTTTATTTGCAGATTCCGCAGACAGAATGGTCAACACCGGAGTCCCGCGATGAGTTTACGCATGAAGGTGTGTTTTGGTTGGCTCGCGCAGCAGACCTTGGTGACGCACGAGCATGTGGGGAACTAGGCCGGTTCTATGTGCTAGGCCATCATCATGGCTTTTATAGCGCATTGTCAGGACGCCTTCCGCCACTTCGACGTATAACGCCTGACAAGAAATTGGCAGAGTCCTGGTACGAGCGCGGCATCGAATTACAAAAGCACGGGTATTTTGCTGAGGAACTTGGAGACATATACCTAAAAGGCGAGCACCTCAATCATGATCCGCAGTTAGCGGAAAAATGGTTATTGCATGCCGCAAACCAAGGGTCCCGGCGCGCTGGAGTCATGCTAGGTGTGGAATACGCTTCAGGGGCGAGGATGCGTCAGGATACGAGCGCTGCACTTCACTGGTTGGGATTGGCGGCGGATAGAGGCGGTAGCGACTGTCTGCCGCTGGCAAATGTGTATCTTGACGGAAAAATCGTACCTAAAGACCTTGATGGGGCGCTTGAATTGCTGACCCGGGCCGGGGAGGAAGTTTTCGTTAGACAACGTGCCATGAAGCTTGTGGCGAAGAAATGCTTTGACGGTCGATTAAACGCAAATGAGGAGTTGGTCGCTAGATCATGGTTGGCGAGGATGGCAGTAATGACGCTTGAGTCCGTTTCTTTTCGGAGCGATCGGAACGCCAATTCGAATGATAGTGCCGCAAGGGGATTGGCTAGCCACAAGGCAGAATTGTATGAACTGGGTCTTGGTGTTGCTAAGGATCAAGAGAGCGCAATAAGTTGGTATAGGCAGGCCGCAAAGTTGGGTAGTTATCCAGCGAAAGTGCGTCTTAAGGAACTTGGTGTTGAATGGGAGGCAGATTGATGCTCCCTGAAGAACAGGAACTTGCCCGCCTGGAAGGCGAACAAGCGGCGCTTGAGGAGGAGGTCACTTCGGCTGAGCTGGCGCTGGAAACGGCGAAGACAGAAATTGCTCAATTTCAGCGCCGGTATTACGAAACTGTGGGGCGGTTGTATGCGCAGTTGGATGAGTTAGATGCAAAGATAGCCAACGAAATTGCGGGAAAATCGCCTGATGATGCTGAGGCGCAGGCCGAAGCACAGGCCGCAGCCGAACGGGCACGACAATCCTCTGAGGAGGCGGGATTGATTGAGGCGTTGCCACGACCGCCACCGGTGATTACGCCGGAACTGAAGCTGGCCTATCGTCGAGCAGCCAAATTAATTCACCCCGACCGCGCCACCACGGAACCCGAGCGCTTACGTCGCAATGCCCTGATGGCGGAGGTGAACCGCGCTTACGAAATCGGGGACGAGAAGGCAATTGAAAAACTGGTTGTCGAATTTGGACAAGACCCCGAGGCGATTTCTGGGGACAATGTCGCCGCTCGCATCGTAAAGGTAATCCGCCGCATTGCGCAGTTACGTCGACGACTGGGGGAAATTCAAGCGCAAATGGCCGCAATGCAAGAGACGGAAATATTTACTCTCAAGAAGACCGTTGAAGAAACGGAGGCTCTGGGCGGCAATCCACTGGGCGACTTGGCAAAGCAACTGATGCATCAGTTGTCCGAGAGAAAAATTCAACTTGAGATGGCAAAGGAATAGGGGGGCGAGAGTAGATGTCAGCTTCAAGAGCGGTAAGAAGGTGTTGATTACCACGCTCGCGAATCACATACGGCACAAGGGTCGCGCAGCAGATCACGCCAAGCTGTTGGTGGAACGGCAACGCCCACGAATTTAAACGTAGGGTCAGAAAAAGAAGGAGATGTTGCATGTTCGTTCACTTATCTATACGCCAAATGCTGAAAGGCGACTTCGGCGTGGACCTTCCGATTTTGGGCGGGAGTGGGAACTCCGTGAACGATCCAGTGATTCTCGAATCCCATGTCGGTTCGGACTACAGACAGGTTGAAAGCGACTACCTGAAATACGTTTGCATGGGCAGAAAAGTTAATTGGACACTCCTGCAACGCGAGTCAATCGACAGCAGCGATCGGCGGGTCGAGAAGGTGAAGATCAAGACACAAGAGACTACACCAAGGGAAGTCATTACTCAGATTGAGAACTACTACTTCGACATTACCGATTGCGTCGTGTCGCCGGAGAAACGGATGAAAACCCATCGAGATTTTCCGCAACTCATAAACGAGCTGGAGGCCCGTGACGTGGTCTTCCGGGTGGACTTCACTTCCAGAGAGAGACGGAGCAAAGCCCCTTGGCTGGCACCGTTCGGAAAGGACGACATCGAGGTGGAGAACGATGCATTGTGGCGGCAACTGTTCGACGGTCGGACTTCAGATGAGACGGCGCTCGATGTCATGACGGACCTGATGGAGCGCTACTACGGAAAGAAGTATTCCCTGTCCAGGAAATGGACGAAAAAATGAGCCAACTAGAGGCCCCGCGCCCGACTCAACGTGGGAGCCATACCCGCTGCCCATCTGCACCGTTCGACCACAATCTCACCCGACGCCAGCCTAAGCGGCGCAGAGTTTCACCGACATTCTGTCCGTGAGGGTGGTCACGGTACTTCCCGGATAGGCGGGAAACCAGTTCCCGCATCGACCACGGACGGTCACGCAACTGTGGCGGCAGGGTGCGCATTAACTCGGTGATCTGAGCGTCCAGAGGTCTAAGCTGCCGGGGCGACTGGACAAGCTTAGCCTCGGCTTCCTGCCGGAGCCGGTGCAGGCGGTTTTGCTCGTCGCAGTGGGCTCGGAGTTCCTCAGCATACGTCTGTATGTAGGATTTCATACGGATTCCCCCAATAAATCACTGGTGGCGGTGTATTGAACCAGTTCTGTCGGTTTTGGCACTCTCCTGGGGGGCCCCTTATTGACGAGTGAGCGTGTTGATCCGGAGCTGACAGAAGGTGACATAACACCATGGTCACTTATGTCAGCCTGTGTCAGTTCATTGTTATCCCGGGAATTTCTCAAAAAGGGGCCACCTCCCGCAGTGACAAAACTGCCATTTACACCGCCGCCTTTAACCGTGGGTTGATAAAGTAATGCACTGTCGGCCGCCCATCCGTATTCGTTTGCCGGGTATCCGGAACAGCTCGCAACCATGCTAGATCGACCAGCACCATGACGGCTTCGGTAGCTTCCTTGGGGGTACTCAGCATCGACCAGTTATTCCGGTACACCTCCCGGACTGTGAACCCGTCCTTTAATGCACCCCGGAGCAGGCGACCCGATAGCGCATTGGCTGAGTCCATGGTTGCCAGCGTCACTGCGGCATACGCCCGCTTTGCGTGTTCAAGCAGAAAACGCTGCCAGAGGATTGCCCGGCCCACAGACCTGACCATGATGTCACCCTGCTGGCCGGTGATCAGGTGGTCGAGTAGCGCCAACGTTGGCACCAGCTTCCTGTATTTGGACATATGCGACTCAAGTGCTGGGTGATTATCACTGCGGCGGAGGTTATTTTCCAGACCAGACCACCATTGGTTGAATAGTTCCTGTGCCGCGTCATCGAAGCAGAACACTGGAGTCCCATCGAAATAGGGCAGCTGTGCACCTAGTGCAATCGGGTCAAGCGTGTCGAGGCGGTCAAACACGGCATCCGCAGCCTGGAATGCGGCAATGTCGGGTTGGCGATCGACACGCGTCCACGTAGGGGCAATGTCCGGGTAGACCAGCATTTGCAGGCGCTGGGCCAGTCCGTCATCGCCCCTGCCGCCGAACACAGCCGAGCGAAGGTATTCTCTGAGTTTCGACGGTTGCAATCCCCCCAACAATGAAAAACACAGACGGGGGATACGGACAGTGCCGCGTTCGATGCGGTCGAATGTGTAGCTTTGCTGGCCATTCCATGCTTCAAGATAGAATGCACGCGCTGCCTCCTGTCCGTCGGAGTCAAGCCGTCTCAGCAGGCCGGACAATTCGTCTTGAAACACCATCACGCCGTGTGGATTGCCGCTTAGCACCTGGCCTAGCTTTTGATAGGTGGCATCGTTCAGCAGGCAGCGCGGTGGTTGGGGCTCCTCGGGTTGCACCGGAAGTTGGCCGGGCAATATGGTAGCCCCCTTCTTCATCTGCGCTTCGATATGCTTTTTTGCAGCTTCGTACTGCATCTTGTCAATCTCAAACTGTGCACGGGTCGCTGTAAATGCAGTGAGCGCCTGTCCCTCAAGGCGTCTGAGTGGAGCGAGAACCTGCGCCAATGCCGGGCTTTTCATGACACCAGGACGGCCAACGACAGCACCCCAGAGATTGGGAACCTCAACCCAGCCCGTATCGTGTCGCTTTGGCTGGATACCTATCCTGTTGCCGACTTTGGAACCGGCAGCTACCATTGCGCCGACAGCAAGATATTCAATAGGGCATTGCATCCGTTCGGCGATATCCGTTATCCATGGACGAAACACGCTAGGCAGGAGTCGCTCATCGAATGGCGGCACCGGTGGCAGTGTGGCCTTGATATCTTCAGGCTCAGGCCAATCAATATGATTCGCCGCATCAATCGGATCGTCCGTCTCGTAACGGCGTGCGCGATCAAGCACAGCATCGGTATCAAGAGGCGGACAGACATGGCAGGTGTTGTAATCAAGCAGGGTGCGTTCAATTTCAGCTTGGTCAAGACCTTTGCCGCGCAGGCGGCCAGCGGCTCTCAGAATGAAGTCTTCACGGCCCTGTCCGTCAGTAATTCTTACAGGCCAAGTAAAGTGTGTTCCGGGGCTGGTGGTGTTGACTGACTTGGCGGGTGGAGCGCTGGCCTTTCCGGCGTTGTCGATAAGGTCGAGTAACCAGAGAGGGGCGGCCGCCATGCGGTCTTTGGTTGGCAGTTCGTTACCGTCCCAGGCGTAGGTGCGGCCATTTTCATGGACGCTGGGCGCTGCGCAGATGTACCCCCCGGTGCCGCGTATATCCAGACCCGCCGCCAGCTTTTTTACTGAATTTTTTACTTCCCGACCTGTAGGCATCTTGAACAGGTAATGCACGCCGTTGCCAGTGCGCTGGGTGACAGTGGAGGGAAGGGGAGAGTGCTTAGCTTCCAGAGCAGTGAGCGACTTATCGCCGCCGTCTTTGTCGTCGCGATCAAGAACAAAAAAGCCACTTACGGCTCCGGTGCAGATACCTATGTTGTATGGCGTGCCGTCAAACCATTGGCGAACTGTTGCTTCATCAGTTGATGCATCGGTAAGGCCATGGGGAACCAGACGGCCCAAGGGATGCTTCCCCTTCTTGCAGGGTTTGGCTTCGCCGCAGGAGCACGTGCCGGGAGATTTCATGTATTGCAGCGGCAGGACGGGGATGCTGAGCGATGCGTAGTGCAATGCGTGGTCAATCGCAGTATTACTCATCGCGCGTTTCTTTCATTTTTGACTCGGGTTTTTGGCGCTCTGAGTTTTTTTCAGGAAGCGGAAGTCCCTGTTCACGGTAGACGCGCTCAAGGATGGAAAGCGCCTCATCGACAGGACACAGTTTGTTGCCGGCCTTGGCAAACGCGTAAAGGCCTTCAGCCATCCGCCCCTCGGGAGTCTCAGTGTTGTAAAAAAAATTCCAGAGTAACTTTCCGGTTGACATCTTGCCGAGCACCTCGATCCTAAGGCCGGAGTAACCGGCTTTGAAAATGGCCATGAAGATTTCTCCCATACGGGTCTCGCCTTCGGGGTTCTGCCAAGCATCGGCGTCCTCGGGTTCGATCACATAGGGGAGATGTCCGGCGCTTGCATCGCCAAAGGCAAGGATGATGTTAGCCATGATTACCGCCTGCGAATTTCTCAGACAAAAAATCATCTATGGCGGCGGAATCCCAAACCGAGACGCGTTCAGAAAGCCGACAAGGGCGTGGAAATTTGCCTTGCTGGACTAGGCGGTAGATGTGGGTCTTGGAGAGACCGGTCTTTTCGGCAACAGCCGGAAGGCGAAGTGCCTTGCGGTTTGCGGTGGTGACTTTGTTTTGCATGGTGTGGCGCTCCGGTTAGGTAACCCGCCAAGTCTAGTCATTCAGCCCCATGCAAACAACAATAACAATATGATTTAAAAGAGATAAATGAATTTCATAGGAAATTCACTTTTTCTTGTTCAAGATTTTGCTGACCGTTGAGGGCACCACACCAACTTCTTTGGCGACGGCTTTGTCGATGCCAGTAAATAGCCCTTTTTCTTGAACCAGTTTTGCATGGTGCTCGATGACGGCTAGCCTTGTTTTTTCGCCTTTCGCAGCCTTTGCCTTCTCGGCCTTCTGGCGATTCGTTTCAAGTTCGGTTGCGGCTTGCGCAACATGCTGTTGATAACCGTCCTGTAGCCCCTGCTGATGTTTGAGTATTCGCCCAGCGTGTTCCAATGCTTTAGCTGCATAGCGTTCAAGATGACCGCTTCGGTCAGCGGTGGCCGAGTCGGCTTCGATTAGTGCTTTGATCGCGCAGGCCAGCCATTCTTCTGGACTCGCTTGGCGGTAAATCATATCGCTGGCTTCAGGAAGGACCGTCAACTGATTGAAGAGTTGTGTTGCGGCGGGCAGTACCTGCGGGCAGTCGTGCAGTATTGCCAATGCTCTATGTTTTGCTTCGAGCAAAGCGATGCAACAACTGCCGTCGAGTTCGAAGTCGGTGAATTTGCAGGACATTAGGGTCGGCGTCATGCCGCACCTCTTATTGGAACTACTTTCGCTCCCGCACTTTTCGATACCGTTCCACAGAACTTCGCCCACTCGTTCATCATGCGAAACCGCTTTTTCAGCATATCGCCTCGACGGTAGGCGGCCTCGACCTTGTCACCGATGGAATGAGCAAGTGCCATTTCAGCCATGTCGCTGGGATAGTTGGTGGATTCTGCGGCCCAGTCCCGGAAAGTTGAGCGAAAGCCGTGTGCGGTCAGATCGCCGCGCTCCATGCGGCGTAGCACGGCAGTTAGCGTCATATCGGACATCGGCCTATTCTTCTTGGAGCTGGGGAAAACTAGCACTTCGTCATCCACGCGAGGTAATGCCTTCAACAGTTCGACCGCTGCGTCTGATAGAGGAACTCGGTGTTCTTTCTCCATCTTCATCCGTTCGGCAGGGATCACCCAAAGGCGACCGTCGAGGTCGATCTCGTCCCACGTCGCGCCGCGAACCTCTCCAGACCGCGCGGCGGTCAGAACGGCAAACTCCAGCGCCTTAGCGCCCACCCCCTCGCGTTCCCGTAGGCCGGCCATGAACGGACCCATTTCCGCATATGGTAGAGCAGCGTGATGCTTGACCTTCGCCACCTTGTTGGGCTTTGCCAGTGAGTTGTCCAGGTGGCCTTTCCACCGGGCTGGGTTCTCGCCTTGCCGGAATTTACTGAACGTGGCCCAATCAAGAACCGATTCAATGCGGCCGCGTAGGCGCGTTGCGGTTTCTGTCTTGGACTCCCAAATAGGCATGAGAACCTTGAGCACAAGCGCATCATCCACAGCGGACACTGGTAAATCACCAAACATGGGGTAGGCGTAAGTGGCCAAGGTGTTCCCCCACTGCTGGGCGTGCTTGGAGTTTTTCCATTCACCCCGGTGCGCTTCGATGTAGGCCAGAGCGCATGCTTTGAATGTCATGTGTTTACGCTTCGCCAACTTCTGCGCCAGTCGGGATTCCCGCCGCGCTGCTAGCGGATCATTGGGGCTGGTAGGGTGCTTGACCTGTTCGCGTAGGAGTGCGGCTTGCTTGCGTGCTTCTGCAAGGCTTACGGCGTGCTGAGACCCAAGCCCCATATTGCGGCGCTTACCGTCTGGAGCGACAAAACGGAAGACCCAGCCCCGACTCTCTCCCCGTACAAATAGGTAGAGATTGCCCCCGTCAGCGTGCCAGCCATCCCCGAGGCTTTTTATGGCAACCGCTGCAAGGCGTCCCGGTTTGTGCGAACTTTTCCTCATTCCTGTCCCATTTAATGTAGGCCATTACGTATGCCATTATAAAAGGGATGATATGGAGTTCCAAGAAGTTCCAGATGCTTATGTCTAAGCTAACTCGTTGTTTGGTACTAGTGTGTAATATGCGCGGGTACGTATGGAACTACCTGGTCACGCCAAATGGCAGACACCCTCTCCGCCAAGTTCGCATCCGGCTTCGTTCAAAGACATCCTAAAAGCGCATAGATTCCCCTTCTTCCCTCTAGAGACTCGTCCCAAAGCGTCCTAGTAGCGTTAATTGAAGCCTATGCCGGAATGTGGTAAACAGTGTGGTAGAGAATCTACCTCCGAGAAAGTTACCACATTATGGCTAGACTGAATCTTCTTAGCGATGTTGAGTGCAAGAGTGCCACTACCAAAGGTAAGGCAATTCGCAAGTTGCATGATGGCGGGGGCCTCTACCTGTGGGTCTACGCCGATGGTCGTAAATACTGGCGCCTACGGTACAAGATCGCGGGTTCTGAAAAGTCGCTATCCCTCGGCGTCTATCCGGCAACTGTACTCAAGAAAGCACGCGCGCGCCGCGACGAGGAGCGCCAACATCTTGAGGCTAACTTAGACCCGGCCGCCGAAGAGCATCCCCAGCCTCATTATCAGGGCGACCGACCTGGACACAGATCCGTTTTTGCTTGGATTAAAGAACGGGACGCTAAATCTGCGGACGGGCAAGTTGCGCGCTGCGGACAAGGCCGACTTCATCACGCAACAGGCCCCCGTTCACTTTGACCCGAAAGCCCAATGCCCCGTGTTTGAACGGTTTCTTGCCACGGTCATGGGCGGGGATCAGGCGCTCGTGGACTACATCCAGCGGATGATGGGGTACTGCCTGACCGGGAGGACTGAGGAGCAGTGTTTCTTCTTCCTTCACGGCAGCGGCTCGAACGGCAAATCGACGTTCCTCAACGTGCTTGGGCAACTGCTGGGCGGAGATCTGTACCGGCAGGTAGGCTCCGACTCGTTGATGGTACGTAAAAACGGCGGAGGCGCAACAAACGACCTCGCTCGACTCACCGGCGCCCGAGTTGTTATGAGCAATGAAGTTCAGGAGGGGGATCGACTGAATGAATCCTTGATCAAGGACCTGACCGGCGGGGAGTCGATCGCCGCTCGGTTTCTGTACGCGGAGTTTTTTGAGTACACCCCGAAATTCAAGATTCTCTTCGCCGGCAACCACCAGCCCGTTATCCGGGGGGACGATACGGGCATATGGCGGCGGCTCCGCCTAATACCCTTTACCCATACGATCGGGGAGGGTCAGAAGGACGTTTCTCTCCCTGAGAAGCTCCGCGCCGAGCTTCCGGGCATCCTGAACTTTGCCCTAGCGGGTTGCCTGGAGTGGCAGAGGGAGGGGCTGGTTATGCCAAAGAGCATGGCGGCCGCGGGGGGGCTCTACCGGGTCGATATGGACGTCTTGGGGCAGTGGATTGCCGAGAGGTGCGCCTTGGACAACGGCCTGGAAATTAAGTCCAGTGCGGCGTACTCAGACTACAGAGGGTGGGCTTTGGATAGTGGGCTCCGGCCACTCAGTAGCAACTCTTTCGGCCGGAGGCTGAGGGAGCGGTACCTCCGAACTGATAGGCGCGACGGCGCCTACTATCAGGGCCTCTCAATCAAAGATCTGCAGTAGACGGCAGACCATGTGTGGTGGATGTGGTGGATATACCCCCTTTTCCATAAACCCTCCAGGAAAAATATTTATATAAAGAGGTTTAGTGAAAATGGCCAATATCCACCACATCCACCACACTTTTGGCCTGGGGTGCGCAATGCCCCCTCACCTGGCCGCACCACATCTGACTGACCCACTCCGATGGCCTACGCGCGCGCGAGAGGCCTGGGTGCGTCCCTATCCTGATGCAACCACCCTAACAGCCGCCAACTCGCGGCTCCGTGCCATTTGAGGGGATAGAGCCGCGGTACTGAGTAGGGGCGCCAGTGCGCCTCAATGCCCCGCCAGCAAATAGCCCACTAAAAAGACGTCAAAGCGACCCTTTTTGAGCGTTCTGAGGCGAGACCTTCAACACGGCGTGTTGCCCCTCGAGTTG
>CAMDDU010000043.1:0-37488 GCA_945892985.1 Bordetella parapertussis | reverse complement strand
CAGAACGCAGCGCGGCTCGCTTATCTTGCCGCGCATTGTATCGGCCTCCCAATGGCCTGCCTGCAGGCGCTCTTGAATGTGCTTGGGGCGATGGCGGATCGAGGGGCGATTGCGAGGCATTCCTCCGGTAGAGCTGCGCCAGAGCGCCTTCTTGTGCGCCCGGCGTAGCTGCGTGTGCAGGTCCCCGCAAATGCGCTCATCACGACGCACATAGGCGTAGATCGCCGGTACGCTTACTCTAAGTTCTACCCCCACCCGGTTTAGCCTTCCTGCCGCTTGCTCTGGCGAATGTCCTTGGGCAATCCAGCCACCCACCAGGTCCCACAGCGCCGCCGGCTTGGTCGGGTGATTGCCCGCCGAGCGTGCGTTTCTGGCTTTGGCGCGCTCATCGGCGCGTGCCGCGCAGTAGTACCCGTCTGGATCTTGTCCCAGCCTGTACTCACGACTTACTGTGCTCGGATGAACCCCGATTTGACGCGCAATGACCTCGCTAGTCAGAGGCCTGCGCTTGCCCAGCTCGATGTGATAGCGTTGCTCAAAGGTGAGATGCTTGTAGCGCATGGGATGCTCCTATCCGTCTTCGCAAACAGAAAGGTACACCCCGGGGCATCTCACCTTCCTCTAAAGCCCGGATGTTGCACTTCGAGGTTTAATTCGCAAAGTTGCCCGAAATCCCCGCCAGTCGCCCTTCTTCAGCCTGTTACTGAGGGGGCTAGCGATAACGCCGGAACTGCCCCACCACGACGCCGAAAATTTCCAGGTCTTCTTTCGGCCGGATCACCGGGTAGGCCTTGTTCTCGGGAATCAGCACCATGCGCCCTTTTTCACGGCCGAGGCGCTTGAGGGTGAACTCACCCTCGACGATGGCGACGACGAGGTCGTTGACATTGGCGGTGGCGCGCTTTTCCACCACCACGATATCGCCGTCGTGGATGCCCGCGTTGATCATGGAGTCGCCCTTGACGGTGATCAGCGTGGTCTTCGAAGGGTGATAGACGAGGTAGTCGTCGATGGACACCGAATCGGGGCGTGAGTCGAAGGCCGGGTGCGGCATGCCCGCGTGCACACTCTCTTCAAGGCTGCGCTCAAAAAAGCGCTTGCCCGGTTTGAGCCTGCGGTCGGGCGTGCTCTCAACGAGACGCTCGGCCTTAAGGCGCAGCACCAGTTCGGCCACGGAAGCCTTGGAGGACAGGCCCACCAGCTCGCCCAGCGTCGCGTAGGAAGGCATCACGCGGTGCTTGGCGTAGTAGTCCTGAAGTTTTAAAAGATATTGATTATCGTCAGCCATGGGGGTACATTACCGAACGTTCGTTCGGCTGTCAAGGCTTGCCAGATTTTATGTATTACCACGGCCCCGGCAGCAAAAATTCGTTGGCAGGAACAGTCAACCCGGAAGACGGCCGTACCGTTTATGCGAGAATGGAGACAAACATGCTGACATTGCTGAAAGACAAAAAAGGACACATCCCCATGGACGAAAACAAATCAAAAGCCCTCGCCGCCGCGCTGGCGCAAATCGAAAAACAATTTGGCAAGGGCTCCATCATGCGCATGGATTCCGAGGTGGTGCCCGACATCGCCGTGGTGTCCACCGGTTCGCTCGGCCTCGACATCGCGCTTGGCGTGGGCGGCCTGCCGCGCGGCCGCGTGGTCGAGATCTACGGCCCCGAATCATCGGGCAAGACCACGCTCACGCTGCAGGTGATCGCCGAAATGCAAAAGATGGGCGGCACCGCAGCCTTCATCGACGCCGAGAACGCGCTTGACGCGCAGTACGCCGGCAAGCTGGGCGTCAAGGTCGACGACCTCTTGATCTCGCAACCGGACAACGGCGAGCAGGCGCTTGAGATCGCCGACATGCTGGTGCGCTCCGGTTCCATCGACGTCATCGTCATCGACTCGGTCGCGGCGCTCACGCCCAAGGCCGAGATCGAGGGCGAGATGGGCGAGCCGCAAATGGGCTTGCAAGCCAGGCTGATGAGCCAGGCCTTGCGCAAGCTCACCGCCAACATCAAGCGCACCAACACGCTGGTGATTTTTATCAACCAGATACGCATGAAAATCGGTGTCATGTTCGGCAGCCCCGAAACCACCACCGGCGGCAACGCGCTCAAGTTCTACGCCTCGGTGCGCCTCGACATCCGCCGCATCGGCGCGATCAAGAAAAACGACGAGGTGGTCGGCTCCGAGACGCGCGTCAAGGTGGTCAAGAACAAGGTGGCCTCGCCTTTCCGCGAAGCGATCTTTGACATCCTCTACGGCAAGGGCATTTCGCGCGAAGGCGAAATCCTCGAACTGGGCGTGTTGCACGGCATCGTCGAGAAATCGGGCGCCTGGTACAACTACAAGAAGGACCGCATCGGCCAGGGCAAGGACAACTCGCGCGACTTTTTGATCGAGCACCCCGAAATGGCGCAGGAAATCGAGGCACTGATCCGCGCGAAGGTCGGCGTCAACAACCCGGCTGCCTTGGCGGCGGCAGAGGCTGCGGCGGCTTAGGGGCCAAAGCGCGGGGCGGGGACACGTGAATAAATCCCGTCATTCCGGGTCCGCGAAGCGGAACCCGGATTCCATGGGCTCGACCTTTGTTGCAGCCCATGGATTCCCGCTGGTGCGGGAATGACGGGATTTTTGTTCCCGTAGTCGCCTGAACCGTCTTAGCCGTCTTAGCCGTCTTAGTTGTCTTACGCGTCTTAATCGTCCGTGCAACAACCCTCACTGCGCGTTCGCGCGATGCAATTGCTTGTGCGCAGGGAGCATTCCCGGCAAGAGTTGGCGCAAAAACTCGCCAAGCACGCCGAAACAGCAGAAGAAATCGAGATTGTTCTCGATGAGCTCGCCAAACGCGGCATGTTGTCCGATGCGCGTTTTGCCGAGATGCGCACCCACATCCTTGCAAAAAAATTCGGCGCTTCGCGCATTGCGCAAGACCTGCGCGCGCGCGGTGTCAGCGACGAGCTTGCCGACAAGGCGGTCGATGGCACGCGCCCGAGCGAAGTCGAGCGCGCGCGCATTGCCTGGGCCAAGCGCTTTCGCGCGCCGCCCGCCAACGCACTTGAGAAGGCCAAGCAGATGCGCTTTTTGCAGGGGCGCGGGTTTTCGTTTGACACCATACGCGCGGTGGTGCCGGCGAAGTACAGCACCCCGGCAGATGAGGGCGATGGCGAAGACGGTTTTGGATCGGGCGAATGAAGGTGCGCCGCGTGTTATTTCGCCGCGCCGTTGCCTTCGGCGATTTTTGCCGCACGAACCAGTTCACGGTAGCGCAGGTTGTCCGCGCGAATCGACTCGCCAAAGGCTTCGGCTGTGCCACCGGCGACATCCATGCCCTGCGCGGCCATTTGCGCACGCACCTCGGCACGGGCAAGGGCGGCGTTGATCGCGCGGTTGAGCGCGTCGATCATCGGCTTGGGTGTGCCCGCTGGCGCGAGAATGCCCTGCCAGGTGTCCATTTGCACGTCCGCAACGCCGGCCTCGGCGAAAGTGGGCACCTCCGGTCGCAAGGCCGCACGGCGGCTGCCGACAGTGGCAAGTACCCGCAAGCGTCCGTCCTTGAGCTGTCCACTCACCGCCGGCAGTCCGGTGATCACCAGTTGAATGCGCCCGCCAAGCAGGTCTGGCACACCCTGCGCCATGCCTTTGTAGGGGATATGCACGAGGTCGAGTTTTTCGCGCTGCAGCAGCATCAACATCGCAAGGTTATGCGGTGAGCCGTTGCCGGCCGAGCCGTAGGTGTATTTGCCCGGACTGGTGCGCAGGGCGGCTACCACCTCGGCCAGTGAGCCTGCGGGCAGCGCGTCGGGGTTGGTGACAAGAAAAAACGGCAGGTTGTTGGTGCGCACCACCGGCGCGAAGTCGCGCACGAAGTCAAATGGCTGCGGTTGGCCCAGCGCTGCGGCGATCACAAATTGGTCGGGCGCAACCAGCAGGGTGCGTCCGTCGCGTGGCGCATTGAGCACGGCCATCGCGCCAATCGCGCCATCCGCCCCGGGCTTGTTCTCGACCACGACATTGCCGAAGGTTTCTTTGAGGTGGGGCGCGAGTATGCGCGCGAGCACGTCATTGGCGGCACCGGCGGTAAAGGGCACCACCAGGGTGAGCGGGCGGCGCGATGCCTCCGACTGGGCCTGCGCCGACGCGGACGCGAGCGCCGCGAGTACGCAGGTGAAGATCCCGGGCAGCAAGCTACGAAAAATTTTCATGTTTTTTTACTCGTTTGGATTGCAGTGAGAGGGGGAAAGCCAGAATGACAAGAAAGCCTGAACCCCGGATTCGATGACATGGCCGATAAGGCAACAGCTTAGACACAGCTTACACACTGTAGGGTCAGGTCAGTAGTGTTCCACCGCGCCGCGCATTGCGCGAAGCGGCAATTCGGGTGAAAATCCCGTTCTCTCAAACACTTGAGCCATTTCAGCCGATCGCCAAAGCTGGTCCGGCCGCACACCGCCATGAACTCCGCCGAAATCCGCGACAAATTCCTGAAGTACTTCGAATCCAAGGGCCACAGCATTGTGGCCTCGAGCTCACTCGTTCCGGGCAACGACCCGACGCTGCTGTTCGTCAACTCGGGCATGGTGCAATTCAAGGACGTGTTCGTCGGCAAGGAATCGCGTCCCTATTCCCGCGCCACCAGCTCGCAGCGCAGCGTGCGCGCCGGCGGCAAGCACAACGACCTGGAGAACGTCGGCTATACCGCGCGCCATCACACGTTTTTTGAAATGCTGGGCAATTTTTCTTTTGGCGATTACTTCAAGGAAGACGCCATCAAGTACGCCTGGGAGCTGCTCACCGGTGTCTACGGCCTGCCCAAGGACAAGCTCTGGGTCACCGTGTACCAGGAGGATGACGAGGCCTACGATATCTGGGCCAAGGAAGTGGGCGTGCCGGCCGAGCGCATCGTGCGCATTGGTGACAACAAGGGCGCCAAGTACGCATCGGACAACTTCTGGCAGATGGCCGACACCGGCCCCTGCGGCCCCTGCACGGAAATCTTTTTTGACCACGGCCCGGATGTCGCCGGCGGCCCCCCCGGCTCGCCCGACGCCGAGGGCGACCGGTACATCGAAATCTGGAATTTGGTGTTCATGCAGTTTGACCGCCAGGCCAACGGCGACATGCCGCGCCTGCCCAAGCCCTGCGTCGACACCGGTATGGGGCTGGAGCGCATCGCCGCAGTATTGCAGCACGTGCATTCGAACTATGAAATCGACTTGTTCCAGCACCTGATCAAGGCCGCCGCGCGCGAGACGCAGATTAAAGACCTTGCCAACAATTCGCTCAAAGTCATCGCCGACCATATTCGCGCCTGCTCCTTCCTGATTGTCGACGGCGTGATTCCGGGCAGCGAGGGCCGCGGCTACGTGTTGCGCCGCATCGTGCGCCGTGCCATACGCCACGGCTACAAACTGGGGCAAAAGACGCCGTTTTTCCACAAGCTGGTGGCCGACCTCAGCGCCGAGATGGGCAGCGCCTATCCGGAATTGCGCAGCAACGTCGCGCGCGTGACCGAGGTGCTGCGCCTGGAGGAAGAGCGCTTTTACGAGACCATCGCCCACGGTATGGAAATTCTCGATACCTCGCTGGCGGTGCTGGCCAAGTCGGGCAGCAAGACTTTTGACGGCGACACGGCTTTCAAGCTGCACGACACCTACGGTTTTCCGCTCGACCTGACCGCCGATGTCTGTCGCGAGCGCGGCATTACCGTTGATGAGGCGGCCTTCGACAAGGCCATGGCGCACCAGCGCGAGCAGGCGCGCGCCGCGGGCAAGTTCAAGATGGCGGCGGGTCTCGAGTACAGCGGCGCGAAAACGCAATTTCGCGGCTACGACGAACTGGCGCTCGAGGGCGGCTACATCACCGGACTGTATGTCGATGGTGTCGCGGTGAAAGAAGCCAAGGCCGGGCCGGATGTCGTGGTGGTGCTCGATCGCACGCCGTTCTATGCGGAGTCGGGTGGACAGGTTGGCGACCAGGGTGTCATCAGCGCCGGGGGCGCGCGCTTTGTTGTTGCCGACACGCAAAAAATCATGGCGGATGTTTTCGGCCACCATGGGCAGATCGAGACCGGCGTGCTCAGGGTCGGGGACGCGGTTGCCGCCGCGGTCGACAGCGCGCAGCGCGCGCGCACCGTGCGCAACCACTCGGCCACCCACCTCATGCACAAGGCCTTGCGCCAGGTGTTGGGCGATCATGTGCAGCAAAAGGGCTCATTGGTGGATGGCGACAAGACGCGTTTTGACTTTGCCCATAACGCGCCTATGAACGATGAGCAGATGCGCAGGGTCGAGGCCATCGTCAATGCCGAAATCACCGCCAACGCGGCAACGCGGGCGCAGGTGATGCCGATTGAGCAGGCGCAAAAATCCGGTGCCATGATGCTGTTCGGTGAAAAATACGGCGACGAAGTGCGTGTGCTCGATATCGGCAGCTCGCGCGAATTTTGCGGCGGCACCCACGTCACGCGCACCGGCGACATCGGTTTTTTCAAGATCGTTGCCGAGGGCGGCGTGGCCGCCGGGGTGCGGCGCGTCGAGGCTGTGACCGGCGCCAATGCGCTCGCTTATGTGCAACAACTCAACGCCAGCCTCAATGAAGCGGCTGATGCCCTGAAGGTGCAACCGCAGGAACTGACCGTGCGCATCGTGCAGATGCAGGACCAGGTCAAATCGCTGGAAAAGGAATTGGCCAAACTCAAATCAAAAGTCGCCTCCAGCCAGGGTGACGATCTTGCCGGGCAGGCGGTGGACGTCAAGGGCGTCAAGCTGCTGGTGGCCGCGCTCGAGGGCGCCGATGGCAAGACCTTGCGCGAAACCATGGATAAGCTGAAGGACAAACTCAAGTCGGCGGTCATCCTGCTTGGTGCCGCCGAGGGCGCCAAGGTCAGCCTGATCGCCGGTGTCACGGCCGACCTCACCGGCAAAATCAAGGCCGGTGAGTTGGTCAACTTTGTCGCGCAACAAGTGGGCGGCAAGGGCGGCGGGCGTCCGGACATGGCGCAGGCGGGTGGCACCGAGCCGGCTAAATTGGCGGCGGCCCTCGCTTCGGTGCAGGCCTGGGTAAGTGAGCGGGCATGAACGCCGTCGGTACAAACCGCCGGTTTAAAACCTGCGGTCAAAAAAAGGGGTCCAACATGAGTGGACGCGGTCTGGTTGTGGCGGCAAGCGCGTTGCTGTGTTCGCTGGCCGGTTTTGCGCTTACCGCGCAGGCCGATGAAATCCGCGTGCTCTCGGGCGGCGCTGCCAAGGCGCTGGTCGAGCCGCTGGCGCAGTCCTTCAAGGCTGCGTCGGGTCATGTTGCGGTGCTGGAGTTCCAGCCGATGGGGCCGCTCACCGCGCGCCTGGCCAAGGGCGAGGCAATTGACATGGTCATCATCACCAGTGATGTGCTTGAGCGTCTTCAGGCCGAGGGCAAGCTGCCCCAGGGCATAGGCCGGCCGATCGCACGCGTCGGCGTGGGCGTGGCGGTGAATGAGAAGGCTCCCGTGCCGGACATTGCAACGGCCGATGCCTTCAAGCGCAGCGTGCTCGCGGCCCAGTCCATTGTCTATATTGATCCAAAAATTGGCACCAGCGGCAAGCATGTGGCCGAAGTGTTGGAGCGCCTTGGCATCAGCGATGCAGTGAAAGCCAAGACCACGCTGGGCACCGGCGGTTATGTTGTCGCGCCGGTCGGCCGTGGCGAGATTGAACTGGGCATTCACCAGATCAGCGAAATCATGCCGGTGCCGGGCATACGCCTGGTCGGCCCCTTGCCCGAAGAACTGCAAAAATACACCGTTTATGTTGCCGTGCCGGTTCCCGGAACCTCGCGTGCGGCCGCCGTGGATGCGTTTATCGCCCATCTCAGCGGCCCCGCCGGCAAGGCCAAGTTGGCGGCAGCAGGCTATAGCTCGGCGCCGTAACCGGGCGGTTTGGGACTTTGCCGTGCACAGCTGCGCGACACGCCTTGTCTGCGTGGCGGGGCGGCGGGGCTTGCAGGATGGTCGGGAACATGCTTGAATGCGCCACCATGTATCGCGCTTACAACTTTTATTTTTACAGCTTTTCCCAGCCACCGGCGGAGGGAACGAGCTAGCCTCGTACGCGCAATACCCGAAGAACCGCCAGTGCCACCCGCCTGGCGGTTTTTTTTTACCCGTTCCGGCGGGCGTTCCGACCGATCAAACCAGCAAGGAAAGCAGGCAATCATGACCAGCATCATCGACAACCATTCCGTACCGGCTCCGGCCGACAAGATGTCGCAGACCGACGACGAGCGCATTGATCGCATCGTTCCCTTGCCACCGCCCGAGCACCTCATTCGATTTTTCCCGATTGAGGACACGCCGGTGGAGGCGCTTGTCGCGGCCACGCGCCGGGACGTGAGCGGCATCATCCACGGCCAGTCGGACCGCCTGCTGGTGGTGATCGGCCCGTGCTCCATTCACGATCCGGCCGCCGCGATCGAATATGCGCGCCAGCTTGCCGTGGAGCGCAAGCGCCACTTTGGCGAACTCGAGGTGGTGATGCGGGTGTATTTCGAAAAGCCGCGCACCACGGTGGGCTGGAAAGGCCTCATCAACGACCCCTACCTCAATGGCAGTTTTCGCATCAACGAGGGCCTGCGCGTGGCGCGCGACCTGCTGGTGCGCATCAACCAGATGGGCGTTCCCGCCGGCTGTGAGTTCCTTGACGTCATTTCGCCGCAATACATCGGCGACCTGGTGAGCTGGGGGGCCATAGGCGCACGCACCACCGAGTCGCAGGTTCACCGCGAGCTGGCCTCTGGTCTTTCGGCTGCGGTGGGTTTCAAGAACGGCACCGACGGCAATGTCAAAATCGCCGTCGACGCCATCCAGGCGGCGCGCCAGAAGCACCATTTCCTGTCCGTGCACAAAAGCGGCCAGGTGGCGATTGTCGAGACGCGCGGCAACGACGACTGCCACATCATTTTGCGCGGCGGCAAGACCCCCAACTTTGACGCCGCCAGCGTCGCGGCCGCCGGCAAGGATCTGGCCAAGGCCGGGCTTGAGCAGATGATCATGATCGATTGCAGTCACGCCAACAGCTCCAAGGATTACCGGCGCCAGACCGAGGTCGCGGCGGACATCGGCCGGCAGATTGCCGGTGGCGAGCGTCGCATCGTCGGCGTGATGATTGAGTCGCACCTGGTGGCCGGACGCCAGGATCTTGAACCGGGCAAAGCGCTCACCTACGGCCAGAGCATCACCGACGGTTGCCTCGGCTGGGAAGAGAGCAAGCAGGTGCTGGATAATCTGGCGGCGGCGGTGAAGGCCAGGCGCAACATCAAGGTGGCCTGATTGTTTTTTTATTTTTCAGCAATCGTCGCCGGCGGTAGCCGGAATAAAAGCCGGGGTGCGCCGCCGGCACGGCGTTCCAATGCGGGTCCCCGGTGCCTGATGCGCTGACAGGCCTGCGCCGCGGCTACGCGGCCGCGCTGCTGGTCACGCTGGCCTTTCGCTTCTGGCTGGCGGCGGTCTTTCCCCTGACCGGGGATGAGGCTTACTTTATGTATTGGGGCGCGTTCCCCGCGGCCGGCTTTTACGATCATCCGCCCATGGTGGGCTGGCTGCTCGCGCTGCTGCTGAAGTTCTCCGCAGCCGAGTGGGTGTTGCGCCTGCCGGCGATTTTGCTCGCGCCCTTGCTGTCCTGGGTCGTGCTGCTGCTGCTGCGCCCGATCGACGAGGCGCGCGCCTGGCTGGCCGCAACGGCCTTTCTGCTGGTTCCAATTGAGGTGTGGAACGGGTTTATCACCACCGACACGCCGCTGGCGTTTTGGTCATTCTTGTCCGTCGCCGCCTTTGTCGCGGCCCTGCGCCTTCAGGATCGCGCTTGCGCGGCACGCGCGCTTGTGTGGTTTGCGCTGGCCGGGGTGTTTCTCGGACTGGCGTTGCTGTCCAAATATTTCGCCGGCTTGCTGGCCATCGCTTACGGTGTTTATGCGCTGCTGTCACCCGGCCGCGACAAGCCCTGGCGCGGTGTGCTGGTGGTGTGGGCGTTTGCGCTGCCCTTGCTTGGTTTTAATTTCTGGTGGAACTACGAGAACTGCTGGGCCAACCTGATGTTTAACCTGTACAACCGGCATGGCGACGCCGGCTGGTCGTGGCGGACGCCGCTGCTGTATCTGGCGACGGCGCTGTATGTGTTCTCGCCGCCGGCCCTGGTGCAGTTGCTGCGCGGCCGCGCTGAACCGGCGCTGCCCGCCGGTGACAAGGTGCTGCGCTTTGTGTTTGTCTGCGTTGCGTTTCCGTTGGCCGGGTTTGCGCTGCTGTCGCTGGTTAAACAGATCGGCCTGCACTGGGTGCTGTCTTTTGTGCCGGTGGCCTTTGTGTTTTTCGGCATCATGCTGTCGCGTGCGCAGCTCGCGCGTTCGGTTGTTTTTCTAGCCTGCTTCAGCCTGCTGCACGTGACCGCGGTGCTGGTGGGCGCCAACCTGCCCCTGGAAGCCTGGAAGAACACGCGCCTGTATGAGGGCCTCGTCTACACGCTTGAAAGCGAGCGCTTGGTCGAGGCGCTGCGCCCCTTTGCCGACGAATACGAGATGGCCTCGGACGGCTACTCGCCGGCGGTGACCGTCTCCTATCGCGCCGCACTGGCCGGCCTCAAGGGCGGGGCCTTGGGGCGCGGCGACGATGCCGCGGCGTGGCGGCGCAATTACTTCTTCGTCTTTGGCACGGCCTCGTCGCACGCCCGGCACGACGATATCCTCACCGATTTTCGTCCGCTGGCGGGCCGCAATATCCTGGTGTTGCGCAAGAGCGCGCCGCAGCCGGGCGAATATGCGCCTTACTTTAAAACGGTGGAGCAGCGGCGCATTGCGGTGCGCGGCGTCACCTACCATGTGGTGCTCGGACGCGGCTTTGATTACGCCGCCTATCGCGAGCGCGTGCTCGCGCCGCTTGCCGCGCGCTACTACCGCATCCCCGCCTACCTGCCGCAGGGGCGCTGTGATTTTTGCGAGCGCACCCTGTCGCAGCAGTCTTGTCCGGTGCGTTAAGACGCCCTATGTCCGCCAGCTCATCAGGGGCGCCCAAGTCTCCCAAGTCCACCGCATCTTCCGTCATGGTGCGCAACCTGATACGCCTGGCGCGGCCTTATCAGTGGGTGAAGAACAGTTTTGTGCTGGTCGGGCTGGTGTTCGGCCACGCAGGGACTGACGTGGCGACGTGGCGTGGTGTTGCGCTGGTTTTTGCGGCGTTTTGTCTCGCTTCCAGCGCGGTCTATGTGTTCAATGACATCGCCGACCGCGAAGCCGACCGTGCGCACCCGCACAAGCGCCTGCGCCCGGTCGCCTCGGGCAGCGTGGGGCTGGTCGCCGCGTTCTGGCTGTCCGGACTGCTCGCGCTCGCCGGCCTCGCGCTGGCGCTGGCGGCCTCAACTGTGGCGGCGGCGATTGTTGCCGCTTACCTCGCGCTCAACGCGGGATATAGCCTTGGCTTGAAACATGTGGCGATACTCGATGTGTTCATTATTGCGGCCGGCTTCATGCTGCGCATTCTTGCCGGCACGCTGGGTGTGGGGATCGCGCCCTCGCAATGGTTGTTGTTGTGCGGCCTGATGCTCACGGTGTTTCTGGGCTTTGCCAAACGTCGCGCCGAACTGATGGCGCTGCAGGAGGCCGGCGGCACGCATCGCCGGGTGCTTGACCATTACAGTCCGGCACTGCTCGATCGCGTGACCGCCATCAGCGCGGCCGGCGTCATTATTTGTTACGCCTTCTATACGGTCAGCGCCGAAACTGCGCTCACCCACGGCACTGAAAAAATGGTCTGGACCCTGCCGTTTGTCCTGTATGGCGTGTTCCGCTATTTGTGGTTGCTGCACCGCGCCGGCGGCGGCGGCGACCCGTCGCGCGAACTGTTGCGCGATGCGCACCTGCTTGTTGCAACCCTGGGCTGGCTGGCGGTGACGCTGGCGGCACTGAGCGGCATGGTTTGATTTGTCCGGAAGCGGCAACTTTGCTGCATAATTGGGCGGATTCGCCCGGTCCTTTGGCTGGAGCGACAGGAGGAAATCATCGTCGCCATGGACGCTACAAAGGAAACAGCAGAAAAAATCCGGCTGCCCCATCTCCAGCTTATGGGGGATGCCACGCAGTTTGCCAGCCAGATCCATGGGCTGATCATGTACTCCCCGCTGTTCGAGAACTTCAACCTCGCGGAAATCAGGCTTATGAGCCATTTCATGCAGGTCTACCGCGCCGAGACCGGAGCCGAAATCCTGCGCGAGGGCGAGGACGGTGATTTCATGATGCTCCTCCTCGAGGGGCGCATCGAGGTGTTCAAGCAGGATCGCTGGAATGCGCCGCGCCTGATCGCCGTCGTTGACCCGGGAAAAAGCCTGGGCGAGATGTCGATGATCGATGGCGAGCCGCGGTTTGCCAGCTGCGTTGCCGCCCAGACATGCCAGCTCGCGGTGTTGTCGCGGGAGAACCTCGCGCGTATTGTCCTGGAGCAGTCGGTGCTCGGATCGAAGATTTTGATGGAGTTGGTCTTGATGTTGTCGCAACGCCTTCGCCAAACTAGTGTGAAGCTGGTGAATTACATGGATAGGGAAGGCCAGGCCCCGGTTTCCTGAACCGGCAAAATGTCAGTTGCAAGACAGAGTCCTGTGGCACAATTACGCGCTTGTCCAACATCGCGACAAGACGTTTGAGGAGACGTGGAAATGATGAGTAAGGTGAAGAACGCCAAAGATTTCTGGGCGGGTCTAATGTTTATCGTGTTCGGTCTGGCATTCATGCTGGTCTCGAAAAATTACGCCATGGGCAGTGCGGTCCGGATGGGGCCGGCCTATTTCCCAACAGTCCTGGGCGGCATGCAACTGTTGCTAGGCATAGTTATTTTCGTGCGGGCCTTTCTGAGCAAGGTTGAAAATGGGGCGGTCAATAAGTTGCACCTCAGGCCCCTGTTTATCATCCTGGGTGCGGTGGTGCTGTTCGCGGTGCTGCTCAAACCGGCCGGCCTGGTTATCGCCATCTTTGTCCTGATCATGGTGTCGGCTTTCGGTGGTAAAGATTTCCGTTTCAAGGAAATGCTTTTTCTCACCGCAGTCCTCATAATCGGATCGGTCGCGGTCTTCTATTACGGCCTCGGGCTGCCTTTCAACCTTTGGCCCGAACTGGGGAACTGACATGACTGAACTGATTGCAAACTTAAGCCTGGGGTTCGGTGTCGCGCTGTCGCTGCAGAACCTGATGTACTGTTTTTTTGGTGTCGTTCTGGGCACCCTGATCGGTGTGTTGCCGGGCATCGGCCCCGTCGCCACCATCGCCATGTTGTTGCCGGTAACCTTTAATCTGCCGCCGGTGTCTGCGCTGATCATGCTTGCCGGTATTTACTACGGTGCGCAATACGGCGGCTCCACCACGGCGATTCTGGTAAACCTGCCGGGCGAATCGTCCTCCGCGGTCACAACGCTGGACGGCTACCAAATGGCCAGACAGGGGCGGGCCGGGAAGGCGCTGGGCATCGCCGCCATCGGCTCGTTCATCGCCGGAACGGTCGCGACCCTGGTGATTGCTGTGGCTGCGCCCCCGCTGGCGGAAGTCGCGCTCAAGTTTGGTCCGGCCGAGTATTTCTCGCTGATGGTGCTGGGCCTGGTCGCTGCGGTGGTTCTGGCGCACGGCTCGCTGCTCAAGGCGATCTCGATGGTGGTGCTGGGCTTGCTGCTGGGGTTGGTCGGTACTGACGTGAACTCCGGCGTCGCGCGCTTCTCGTTTGGCGTCCCGGAAGTATCGGACGGCATCGGCTTCGTTATTGTCGCCATGGGTATGTTCGGTTTTGCCGAGATCATCACCAACCTCGAGCAAGTCGAGGAAAAGCGTGAAGTCTTCACCGCCAAACTGTCCAACCTGCTGCCTTCGCTGCAAGATTTGAAGGACTGCTCGGGCGCGATAACCCGCGGTACCATTCTTGGTTCCTGTCTTGGCATCCTGCCCGGTGGCGGCGCCTTGCTGGCCTCGTTCTCGGCTTATGCGCTTGAAAAGAAGGTTTCGTGGAACTCGGCGCAGTTCGGCAAGGGTGCAATCCAGGGCGTGGCTGCGCCTGAGGCGGCCAATAACGCCGGCGCGCAGACCTCCTTTATTCCGCTGCTCACCCTGGGCATTCCGTCCAACCCGGTGATGGCGCTGATGATCGGCGCGATGATGATTCAGGGGATCGCCCCCGGCCCGCAGGTGATGACCGAAAGGCCGCAGCTGTTCTGGGGCATGATCGCATCGATGTGGGTGGGCAACCTGATGCTGGTCGTGCTGAACCTGCCGATGATTGGTGTCTGGATCAAGCTCCTCACGGTGCCTTACCGCATGCTCTACCCGGCCATCCTGCTGTTCTGTTGTATCGGCGTGTACTCGATCAACAACAGCGGCTTCGACGTGATCATGACTTGCCTGTTCGGTGTGTTGGGTTACTTCTGCATGAAGCTTGAGTGCGAGCCCGCGCCGTTGATCCTGGGCTTCATTCTCGGACCGATGATGGAAGAGAACCTGCGTCGCGCCATGCTGCTGTCACGCGGCGATCCGACGACCTTTGTCACCAAGCCGATCAGCGCCGTGCTGCTCGGGCTTGCGGTGCTCATGCTGATCGTTGTTGTGTCGCCGGTTCTGCGCAAAAAACGCGAGGAAGCCTTCGTCGAGGACTGATCTCCATCCGACCCTACAAAGGACGCTACGGCGTCCTTTGTTTTTTGTGGGCGGGTGTGGGCGGGTGAATCGTGAATCGTGAATTGTGAATTGTGAATTGTGCGTTGTGAGTTGTGATTTGGCTTAGTGCTTAGTGCTTAGTGCTTGGTGCGTTGTGCGTCGTAAAAGGGCAGCGCAATTGCCTGACAGGCCCTAAGCTGGTGTCATTGAAGAGGGGGAGCGATTGTGAGCATGGTGAGAAAAATCGTCATACTTTGCGCCGGCATGCTGCTGACGCTGGCCGCAACGACCGCCCAGGCGCAGGCCTACCCGGCGCGGCCTATCCGCTTTGTCGTGCCTTACGCGCCGGGCGGGCCGCTGGATCTGATCGCACGCGCCATCGGACAAAAGCTGACCGAGGCGACAGGGCAGGCGGTGGTGGTGGACAACAAACCGGGTGCGGGTGGCAATATTGGCGCTGACATCGTCGCCAAGGCGGCCCCCGACGGCTACACCATCGTCATGGGGGCGGTGGCGACGCATGCCATCAACCCGACGCTGTATCCGAAAATTCCCTACGACCCGGTCAAGGATTTCACGCCTGTGGCGATGGTGGCGGTGGTGCCCAACGTGCTGGTGGTCAATCCGGCCCTGCCGGTAAAGTCGGTGAAAGAGTTGATCGACTTTGCCAAAGCCAGGCCGTCCTACCTCAATTTTGCTTCCGGCTCGACCGGCTCGACCGGGCATCTGGCGGGTGAGTTGTTCAACGCGCTTGCCGGTGTGCAGATGGTGCACATTCCCTACAAGGGCGGCGCGCCGGCGATGGCCGACCTGCTTGCCGGGCAGGTGCAGCTGATGTTCGACAACCTCGCCAACGCGCTGCCGCAGGTAAAGGCGGGCAAGCTGCGCGCCCTGGCTGTGACCACCGCGCAGCGCTCGGCCTTTGCGCCGGACTTGCCCACGCTGGCGGAGGCCGGTGTGCCCGGGTTCGACCTCACCACCTGGTTCGGCATATTTTTGCCTGGCAACGCGCCCCGCGACATCGTCTTGCGCCTGAATACCGAAATCAACAAGGCCTTGAACGCGCCGGATATGAAAGACCGGCTTGAAAAAATGGGCGCGGAGCCGCCGGCAAACAACACGCCGGAGCGCTTTGCCGCTTTCATCAAGGTCGAGTTTGACAAGTACGCGCGCGTGATCAAGGCCTCGGGTGCCAAGGTCGAATAGCACACCTGAGCTATACAACAACTGAGTGCACTACCCGGGGTATGCCAAGGCCATGTCATTGCGAGGAGGCGAAGCCGACGCGGCAATCTTGTGGTACTGCGACGGCGCTCACAAGGACGATGGGATTGCTTCGCTGCGCTCGCAATGACAAAAATCGATGTCATTGCGTGGAGGCGAAGCCGACGCGGCAATCTTGTGGTGTTGCGACGGCGGTGACAAGGACGATGGGATTGCTTCGCTGCGCTCGCAATGACAAAGGGATGCTCGCAAGGACAAAAATTCATGTCATTGCGAGGGGGCGAAGCCGACGCGGCAATCTTGTGGTGTTGCGACGGCGCTCACAAGGACGATGGGATTGCTTCGCTGCGTTCGCAAGGACAAAAATCCCTGTCATTGCGAGGAGGCGAAGCCGACGCGGCAATCTTGTGGTGTTGCGACGGCGTTCGCAAGGACGACGGGATCGCGTCGCTGCGCTTGCAAGGACGATGGGATTGCTTCGCTGCGCTCGCAATGACAAAAAATCCGTGTCATTGCGAGGAGGCGAAGCCGACGCGGCAATCTTGTGGTGTTGTGACGGCGTTCGCAAGGACGACGGGATCGCGTCGCTGCGCTTGCAAGGACGACGGGATTGCTTCGCTGCGCTCGCAATGACAAAGGGATGCTCGCAAGGACAAAAATCCATGTCATTGCGAGGAGGCGAAGCCGACGCGGCAATCTTGTGGTGTTGCGACGGCGGTCGCAAGGACGACGGGATTGCTTCACTGCGCTCGCAATGACAAAAATACTACGCGGCGAACGCGCTCCTGGGGACGGATGGGGCTATTGCTTCGGAAGGGCATGGCGCCGCCCAAAGCCACGCCATAGCGCTGGCTCGGCCCGCGTCTCAAACATGCCGATTGCTGGAAACCCTTTACTGGCACGGCTTTACAGCCGCCTGTAAAGACCCGACTGGTGGGTGAGGCTTTCCAGCCACCGCCTGTAAAGGTCCGACTGGTGCAACGAGTTTCCAGTCTGTGTCGGGTTTTTCGGGGATGGTGCAGAGTGACGCATCGGGCGGTGAGCGCGGGGGTGACTACGGTGGCGACCCCGGTGGTGACATGGTGGGGGGGCAAGGCACGCCGCGTTGCGCGCCCCGCTTCCCTGGCAGCTTGCTTTGTTACGCGGGCTGATTGCGGCCGTGCTGCCACAACACGTCGGCCTGACCGGCGTGGCGGTTGGCCACCCGGCCGAGCACGAACATCAGGTCGGACAGGCGGTTGAGGTAAATACGCGAGGCCTCACTGACCTTCTCCGTCGCGGCCAGCGCAACCAGGGCGCGTTCGGCGCGGCGGCAGATGGTGCGCGCCATGTGCGACAGACCGGCCGCACGGCAACCACCCGGAAGGATGAACTCCTTCAGTGGTGGCAGGTCGCCGTTGAAGTGCTCGACCAAAGACTCGAGACGCGTGATTTGCGCGCTGGTGATGCTGACGCGGCCGGGGATGCACACCTCGCCACCCAGGTCGAACAAATCGTGCTGCACACCGGTGAGGGCATCGCTGACATCGGGCCGAAGGCTCTCGGACAAGAGCAGGCCAATGCACGAATTGAGTTCGTCGACATCGCCCAGCGCGGCGATGCGCAGGCTGTGTTTGGAAACGCGGCTGCCATCGCCCAGGCCGGTTTCACCGGCATCGCCGGTGCGTGTGGTTATTTTTGAAAGTCGGTGTCCCATGCGGCCCAATATAGCACGCGATGTTGCTGCGACGGCGGGGCATATGCGGGGCATAGGCGGCAGGAGGCGCGCTAGAATCGTGTCTCCAAGAAGATTCCAGGGCAAAGGCCCAGTGGTACATATCCGAGCTTCCCTCGATCGCGATATCGCCGGCTCGATTGGTTTGCCTCAGGCCTGTGGTTTTACGCGCGTGGGCTTGCTGCCCGCGGTCGGCTTCAAGTTTGGTCGCTGGGTGGACAGCGTGCTGATGCCGTGTGCGCGTGTAGCCGAAAATGGCGCGGTGGAATCGCCGCCTGCGTCATGAACCTTGAGCACTGCATGCTTAGCACTTAAGCTTTGCCGTTTAAGGTTTAAGCCTTACGGTTGCAGAAGAGATTGCCCTTCCCGGGGGAGAACCGGGAAGGGCCGACTGAAAGAAATCACCCCGGGTTGAGGAGGAGGAGGGCCCGGGACGCGTTCTTCAGCCGAAAAGGGGACTATGCAGCGCTACCGCAGGCTGGTTACCGAATTCGCAGGCGACAAGGTAAGCTACCGTAACTGCGCCTATGCTTATGCTGGTGTATCCGATAATCACTTTAGCTGCTGCGTAACTCATGAATGGCCTGAACATGTAATTGGGTTTCTGCTGCAGTCGTTGCTTGTATTGTTACTCGTGTCGTCGCTCGTATTGTTACTTGCATCGTTGCTGGTATTGCCCGAGTGACGCCAGTTTAAGAAATGCATACTTATTTGTCTAATCGATTCCATCTATTTAAACTATCTGTTCCATGGATATAAGAAATGTTGATTTAAACCTGCTCGTGGCTTTCGATGCGCTGATCGCCGAGCGCAGCGTGTCACGCGCGGCGACGAGGCTGCACTTGTCGCAGCCGGCCACCAGCGCCGTGCTGGCACGGCTGCGCGAACTTTTTGGTGATGTGCTGTTGCTGCGCACGGCGCGCGGCATGCTGCCCACGGCGCGCGCGCTGGAATTGAGCGGGCCGGTGAAACAGGTGCTGGCGGAAATAAACCGCCTGGTGCAGCCGCAAACGGCATTCGATCCGACGCATGCCGAGCTGACCTTTACGCTGTCTGCCTCCGATTACGTCGAATACGCCCTGCTGCCCGCACTGGTCGATTTCATCGAGAGAAAGGCGCCCGGCACCCGGCTCGAAGTCAAGGCCATCGACTTCGGCCTGATGGACAAGCAGCTTGAGTCGGGCGAGGTCGATGTCTGCGTGACCAGTTACGACAACGCCTCGCAGCGACTGCACGCCCGCGCCCTTTACACCGAACGCCTGGTTTGCGTGGTACGCCGCAATCACCCTGAAATCGCGGACAGCATTACGCTGGACCAGTTTTGCCGTCTCGAGCATGTATCGGCCACTCCCAGCGGCGGTGGCACCTTCGTGCGGCTCATCGACGCGGCGCTCAAGACGGCAAAGCGCATGCGCCGTATCCGGCTGAAGGTGCCGCACTTTCTGATGGTGCCCGAGATTATTGCCAGCTCCGACATGGTCGCCGTACTGCCCGAACGGCTGGCGCGCGGGTATGCGCGCAAGCTGCTGATCCTCGAGCCGCCGCTCAAGCTGCCCGGCTTTGACATCGCCTCCATCTGGCACGAGCGCACCCATACCGATCCGGCGCAGCAATGGCTGCGCCAGGTTCTTGTGAATCTTATTGAAAAGCAGGTTTCCCGATGAGCACAGTTTCAGCCCTGCCCGAACGGGTGCTTTCCACGCGTGATGCGGTCGCCCTGGTCGTTGGCATTGTCATAGGCGCGGGCATCTTCAAGTTCCCCTCGCTGGTGGCCGGCATGGCCGGCAGCCAGACCATGGTGTACGCGCTGTGGCTTGCCGGTGGCCTCGTGTCCATCGTCGGCGCGCTCTGCTACGCCGAACTCGCCACGGCTTTCCCGAACGCCGGCGGTGATTATCACTTTCTTACGCGCGCCTTCGGACGGCACTTGTCTTTCCTCTTTGCCTGGGCGCGCGCCACTGTCATCACCACCGGCTCGATCGCGCTGCTGGCGTTTGTGCTGGGCGATTACGCCAGCAACCTGCTGTCTCTGGGCGAGCATTCGAGCGCCATCTGGGCGGCGCTGGTGGTGCTTGCACTCACCGTTCTCAACTGGTTCGGCCTGCGCGAGGGCAAAGCCACGCACAACGTGCTGACGTTTTTTGAAGTGTCGGGGCTGGTGGCCATCGTCGTCGCCGGACTCTTTGTCGTCGAACCGGTGGCCACGATGGTCACGGTGGCACCGGCGGCTGCGGCGGCTGCAACGCCCACGGGCATGCCCGCCGCCTCGGCGCTGGGGCTGGCCATGGTCTTCGTGCTGCTGACCTATGGCGGCTGGAACGAGGCGGCCTATATGTCGGCCGAGGTGAAGGACCGCAAGCGCGGCATCCTGCGTGCGCTGGTGATCGGGCTGTTGCTGGTCACCGCGCTTTACCTGCTGGTGAACTTCGCCTACCTGCGCGGCCTCGGTCTGGAGGGCGTGGCCGGTTCCAAGGTGGTTGCCGCCGATCTGCTTGCGCGGGCCTGGGGGCCGGGCAGCGCCACCTTGATGAGCCTGATGGTGATCGTCGCGTCACTGACCTCGATCAACGCCACCATGCTGGTGGGCGCGCGCAGCAATTACGCGCTGGGTCGGGATTGGAAGCTGTTCGGCTGGCTTGGCGGCTGGCACGCCTCGGGTGTGCCGCGACCGGCATTGCTGGCGCAGTCGGCGATTTCCCTGCTACTGGTGGGTTTCGGTGCGGCGACGCGCAAGGGTTTCGAGACCATGGTTGATTTTACCGCACCGGTGTTCTGGTTCTTTTTCCTGCTTACGGGCATCGCGCTGATGGTGCTCAGGCGCACCGAGGCGGCGGCAGAGCGACCGTTTCGCGTGCCCTTTTATCCGCTGCTGCCGCTGCTGTTTTGCGCCAGCGCGGCGTGGCTGCTCTACTCGAGCCTGGCTTACACCGGTGTCGGCGCCTTAGCCGGCGTGGGAGTGCTCGCTGCGGGCGGCTTGGTGCTCGTCTGGAGCATGCGGCGTGAAAAAAGGGCGGCCGCATGACTCTCTCGCGCCGGCGCTTTCTTGCCGCGACACCGGCCTTGCCACTGCTTGTCGCCGGCTGCACCAACTATGGCATCAGCAGTCGGGTCATGCTGTTCCCGCCGGAAATTCCGTTTTATGTCACCGGTAATGAGGCCATAGAGGCCATGCTCAGCGGCGCCGGGGTCGGCCCGGCGGACAACGTGTGCGACCTCGGTTGCGGCGACGGCCGCATTATCATCGCCGCGGCCTACCGGTATGGCGCGCGCGGTTTTGGCGTTGACATCGACCCGCAGCGCATCAGCGAAGCGCGCTATTACGCCGACAAGGGCGGTGTGGCTGCGCGCACCCGTTTCGAGGTTGCCGATGTCTTTGACACCGATGTGTCGGAGGCAAGCGTGGTGACGCTCTATCTTTCGGTTGCCTTTAATCGACGTCTGCGGCCGGCTCTATGGAAGCAACTCAAGCCCGGCTCGCGCGTCGTCAGCAACAAGTTCGACATGGGGCCGGAGTTTCCGCCCGAGCGCAGCGTCAAAGTGGGCGATCACAGCGTGCATTTTTGGACGGTGCGCGCGACCTGAATTGCGGCACCTGACGCTAAGTTCACGGCCCGAAGCCCGAAGTCCGAAGTTCGAAGTTCGCAAGCCCTTCCCCTGGCATCCGCGGCAGTCCTTAGAATTTTTCCGCCCAGGGACGCAGGTCGGTCTCGAAGGTCCAGGCGTTGCGCGGCTGCTCGTGGATGTGTAGATAGGTTTCGGCGATGTCGTCCGGGCGCAGCATGCCCTCTTGCGGCAGCATGTTGATGCGTTCGGGAAAGCGTTCGCGCATGCGCGGGCTGTCTATCATGCCGTCGATGATCACCGAGGCGACGTGTATGCCCTTGGGGCCCAGTTCGCGCGCCATGCTTTGCGCCACCATGCGCACCCCGGCTTTGGCTGCGGCGAAGGCGGCGAAATTGCTTGCGCCGCGCAGGCTGGCTGTCGCGCCGGTGAAGAGGATTGTGCCCTGGCCGCGCGGCACCATGTGGCGCGCCGCCTCGCGGCCGACCAGAAATCCGGCAAAACAGGACAGGCGCCATATCTTCTCGAACATTTCGGCCTCGGTGTCGAGTATGGATGCGCGGTGGTTGGCGCCGGTGTTGAACACCACCACGGAAACCGGCCCGACCTCGGTCTCGACGTCATCAAACAGTTTGGACACCGCCTGCTCGTTGCGCAGGTCGGCGACATAGGCGACGCCGCGACCGCCTCCGGCCTCGATGCCGCTGGCGATGCGTTGCAGCCGGTCGGCGCTGCGCGCCACCAGCACGGTGTCGTAACCCTTGCGCGCAAAGCGCCGCGCCACCGCGCTGCCCAGGCCGTCGCCGACGCCGGCGATCAATGCCACCTTCTTGTTCATGTGTGTTTCCTTTTCTGTTTTTTCCGTAATGGTGGGGCTGGCCCGCTCAGGCGGCGGGTCCGGCCCTTGCAGCGTCCGGGATTGCAAGTTCCAGCAATTGGGTATCGTCGTGCGCGTAGGCCGGCGAGCAGGCGCACAGTATGGTCATGCTCTCGGCGCCGGTGTTCTCCACGCTATGCGCGGTTCCCGGGGCAATGGCGACGGTGTCGCCGGCGCTGACGGCGAAGGTTTCCGCACCCAGCGTCATGCGCCCGGTGCCATGGGTGAAATGGTAAATCTCTTCTGTGACAAGGTGCCGGTGCAGCGACGTGCGCTGGCCGGCATGCAGCGTGGCCTCGGCGAGGCTCTGCTTGCCGTTGCCTTGCGTTGCTGGGTGCATCAACTCGCGGATCTCCGATCCGTCCTTGGTGACGTAGGAAGCTATGTCTGCGTGTCGCGACTTCATCATATGGCCTCGCTGGCTTTTTCAGCACCGTGTCTCTGTCGCGCATGTTGCCGATGTGGGGCGTGCCGCCTTGGCATGCGAGCCGCGGATGCAGGGGGCATAGTAACAAACGCGATAAAGCAGCGCTTGTGCATGGCCAGGGGATTAATGGCGCAAACTGGCGGTCATGGTCAGAGCTTGTTGCTTGACCTTATGCGTTGACCTTATTCGTTGACATTAGAGAAGGCCGCCCCGTACCATCGGGCACGGTCACCGTTCCCACACCCTGTTCGCATACCCGATGAACCTGCCACTCGTTCGCATTGATTTTCTGCGCCAGGCCGAAGTATCCGGGCGCTTGCGCGCCCTCCTGCCTGCGGCCAGCGTGTTGTCGCGCGAGGAAGACACGCGCCCCTACGAATGCGACGGCTTGTCGGCCTACCGCCAGTTGCCGATGGTGGTGGTCTTGCCGGCGGACGAGCAGGAGGTGGCGCAGGTGCTGCGTATTTGCCACGAGCTGAAAGTGCCGGTGGTGGCGCGCGGTGCCGGTACCGGGCTGTCAGGTGGCGCGCTACCCATGGGCGACGGCGTGCTGTTGTCGCTGGCGCGCATGAAAAAAATCATCGCACTCGATCCGCTGGCGCGCACCGCGCGCGTGCAGCCGGGGGTGCGCAACGCCGCCATTTCCGAGGCGGCCGCCCCCTACGGTCTGTATTACGCGCCCGATCCATCCTCGCAGATCGCCTGCACCATAGGCGGCAACGTTGCCGAGAACTCGGGCGGCGTGCACTGCCTCAAATACGGGCTCACCGTGAACAATGTGTTGCGCGTACGCGGCTTCACCATCGAGGGTGACCTCGTGGAGTTTGGCGCGGAGGCGCTGGACGCGCCCGGTTACGACCTGCTCGCCGTGATCATAGGCAGCGAAGGCATGCTCGCCGTCACCACAGAGGTCACGGTCAAGCTAGTGCCCAGGCCGCAGGTGGCGCGTTGCATCATGGCGTCCTTCGATGACGTTGAGAAGGCCGGCAATGCGGTGGCCGCGGTCATCGCCGCGGGCATCATTCCGGCCGGCATGGAAATGATGGACCAGCCGGCGACGCGCGCTGTCGAGGAGTTCGTCCACGCCGGTTACGACCTGGATGCCGCGGTCATCCTGCTGTGCGAATCGGACGGCACGCCGGAAGAAGTTGAAGAGGAAATTGCGCGCATGAGCGCGGTGCTGGAGCATTCCGGGGCCACCGGCGTGCGCGTATCGGGTTCTGAAGATGAGCGGCTCAAGTTCTGGGCCGGGCGCAAGGCGGCCTTCCCGGCGGTGGGGCGTATTTCCCCCGACTACTACTGCATGGACGGCACCATCCCGCGGCGTCGCCTGGGCGAGATACTGCTGTTTGTCGCGGCGATGGAAAAAAAATACGGACTGCGCTGCCCCAATGTGTTTCATGCCGGCGACGGCAACCTGCATCCGTTGATCCTGTTCGATGCCAACAACCCGGACGAACTCGCCCGCACCGAGGCTTTCGCCGCCGAGGTGCTGGAAAAATGCGTCGCTGTCGGCGGCACCATCACCGGTGAGCATGGCGTGGGCATAGAAAAAATCAACCAGATGTGCATGCAGTTTGGCGCCGCCGAACTGGCCGCGTTTCGCGGCCTGAAGCGCGCGTTCGACGAGCCCGGCCTGCTCAATCCGGGCAAGAACATCCCGACCCTGCATCGCTGCGCCGAATATGGCGGCATGCATGTCAAGGGCGGGAAATTGCCGCATCCCGAGTTGCCGCGTTTCTGATGCCGGCCCTTATCGCGCAGTTTGCCCGGGCGGTGCGCGACGCTGCGGGCGCCGGCCGAGCGCTGCGCCTGCGCGGTGGCGGCAGTAAGGATTTTTACGGCCAGTCGCTGGTCGGCGAGGTGCTCGATACGCGTGCCTATGCCGGTATTGTTGAATACGATCCGACCGAACTGGTGGTGACGGCGCGTTGCGGCACCCCCCTGGTCGAGTTGGAGGCTGCGCTCGCCGCCAAGCGCCAGATGCTCGCCTGTGAGTGCCCGCATTTTGGTCTGCAAGCGAGCGTTGGCGGCGCCGTTGCCGCCGGCTTGTCCGGGCCGGGCCGGCAGGCGGCAGGCAGTGTGCGCGATTTCGTGCTCGGCGCGAAGCTGCTGGACGGGCGCGCGGACGTGCTCGATTTTGGCGGCAGGGTGATGAAAAACGTCGCCGGTTACGATGTCTCGCGCCTGCTCGCCGGTTCGCTTGGCACGCTGGGTCTTATTCTTGAAGTTTCCCTCAAGACCCTGCCCATGCCGGTGGCCACCGCCACGCTGATGTTTGAATTGCCCGAAGACAAGGCCGTGCACACGCTCAACCAGTGGGGCGGCAAGCCGCTGCCGGTCTCCGCCAGCGCCTGGTGCGACGGCCAGCTGCGGGTGCGGCTGTCGGGTGCGGCCGCGGCTGTGCGGGCTGCGCGTGAAACGCTTGGCGGTGAGCGCGTGGAGGATGAGCAGGCCTGCGCCTTCTGGCTGGGCCTGCGCGAGCAGACGGATGTTTTTTTTACCGCCGGTGATGCGCCGCTGTGGCGCCTGTCGCTGCCCCCGACCGCTCCGTCGCCCGGGCTTGCCGGTGACGTGCTGATCGAATGGGGCGGCGCATTGCGCTGGCTGCGCAGCGGCGCGGATGCGGCGAGCGTGCGCGCTGCGGCGGCCAAGGCGGGAGGGCATGCCACGCTGTTCCGCGGTTCGGCCGAGCTCAAGGCCGGCGCCGGGGTGTTTCAAGCCCTGCCCGATGCCATGATGCGCATTCACCGGAAGCTCAAGGCGCAGTTCGACCCCGCGGGCGTGTTCAATCCGGGGCGGATGTATGTGGATCTTTAAATAAGTGAAAAGTGAAGGAGTAAAGGGGTGACAGAGTCAACACCAGTGCGAGCCTATAGCGAATGCTGCCGTGCTCTCCCCTTCACTCCTTCACGCCTTCACTCGTTCACTCCATAAAATGCAGACCGCACTGGCCGATTTCATCAAGGGCACGCCCGAGGGCGCGGAGGCTGATGCCATCCTGAGAAAGTGCGTGCATTGCGGTTTTTGCACGGCCACCTGCCCGACTTACCAGTTGCTCGGCGATGAACTGGACGGCCCGCGCGGGCGCATCTACCTGGTGAAACAGGTGCTGGAGGGCGTCACGCCCACCGCCAGCACGCAGTTGCACCTTGACCGCTGCCTCACCTGTCGCGCCTGCGAAACCACCTGCCCCTCGGGCGTCCAATACGGCCGGCTTGCGGACATCGGCAGAAAGCTTGTCGACGAGCAGGTCGGACGTCCGCTGCATCAACGCCTGTTGCGCCGCGCCTTGTCGGTGCTGTTGCCGCGTTCATGGTTGTTTGCGCCGCTGGTGGCGACGGGGCGCCTGCTGCGACCGCTGCTGCCAGGCGCATTGGGTCGTAAGGTGCCGGCGGCCAACCCGCCGCGCGGCGTCTGGCCTGCTGCGCGTCACGCCAGAAAAATGCTCGTGCTCGCCGGTTGCGTGCAACCGGTGCTGGCCCCCGACATCAACGCCGCCACGGCGCGCGTGCTCGACCGGCTCGGTGTTTCGCTGCTTCAAGCGCCGGGCGCCGGCTGTTGCGGTGCGTTGCGCTATCACCTCAATTATCAGGACGAGGGCTTGGCCGACATGCGCGCCCTGATCGATGCCTGGTGGCCGATGCTTGAACGCGGCGAAGTCGAGGCCATTGTCATGACGGCCAGCGGCTGTGGCTCCACGGTGCGCGAATACGGCCACCTGCTGGCGCATGACGCCGCCTACCGTGACAAGGCCGCGCGCATCAGTGCGATGACGCGCGACCTGAGCGAGATTATTGCCGCAGAACTGCAGCGCCCCGGCGCGCTGGCCGCGCTCGCGCTGCGCAAGCCCGACGTAAAACTGGCCTTCCATCCGCCGTGCAGCCTGCAGCACGGCCAGCAGGTGAAGGGCGTGGCGGAAAAAATTCTCACTGCGGCGGGATTTGAACTGGTGCCCGTTGCCGATTCGCACCTGTGCTGTGGCTCAGCCGGCACGTACTCCATTTTGCAGCCTGCGCTGTCCGCGCAGTTGCAGCAGGCCAAGCTGGCGGCGCTTGGCGCCGGTGGCGCCGATTGCATTGCCACCGCCAACATCGGCTGCCTGTCGCACCTGCAGGAGGCGAGCGCCATTCCGGTCGAGCACTGGGTTAATACGCTGGATCGCCACCTGGGTGACTGAGGGGCGGGTGCAAGGGCAGCCGTCCATCGTTATTTTTCGCTGCCATAGGCTGGAAACGCCCGTCTGGTGCGCCTCTCCAGGCTATGGTGCGGTGAGGGCTTAGCGCAGCAGGCTGGCGGCGATGCCTATCATCGCGCCGCCCAGCAACACCACCAGCGCGGTAAAGGTGAGCATAAAACCGGGGCCGCGTTTTTCCGCTGCAGCGTAATAGCTCAGCGCAAACCAGATGCGGCCGATGATCCAGACCAGGCCCACGCCCGCCGCCCAGTTGGGCGAGACGTATTGCGCAAACAGCACCAGGCTAGGGATGAAGGCCACGAGCTGCTCGAGGGTGTTTTGTTGCACACGGAATATGCGCTCGAACTCCGGATGGCCGCTGGTGGCCGGCGCGTGTATGCCGTACTTGCCGCGGGCGGCGCCGACCTTGATGGCGGTGGCGATGAACAGGATGATGGCGAGGCACAGCACCAAGGCGGGCAGGGCGGGGATCATGGCGTACTCCATTTTTCGGCGGGAACTCATTGTAGGTGAGTAGGTGAGTAGGTGAGTAGGTGAGTAGGTGAGTAGGCGAGAAGGGGAGTAGGCGAGGTGCCGCCGCGGACCAGCCCTGCCGCGAGAGTAAAATAGCGCCATGGCCGACCTTCCTTCCGTACCCCCGCCCAAGGGCAAAGTTTCGCAACTCAAGCGCCTTGCGCGTTTTCTGGTGCCGCATCGTTCACGCATCATCATCGCCATGTTTGCGCTGCTGGTGGCGGCCGGCACCGTGCTCGCGCTCGGTCAGGGGCTCAAGTACGTCATCGACGCGGGCTTCGGCTCGGGCGATTCGGCGCACCTCAATGCGGCGCTCGCCGGCGTGGTCGCGCTGGCGGTGATCCTGTCGCTCGCCACCTGGGGACGCTTTTACCTGATGATGTCCACCGGCGAGCGCGTGGTCACCGACATCCGCCGCGCGGTGTTCGATCATGTGCTCGACCTGTCACCGGGCTTTTTCGATTCGGCGCGCACCGGCGAGATCGTGTCGCGCATTCTCAACGACACGACGCAACTGCAGGTGGTCATCGGCTTTGGCTTTTCGATGTTCCTCAGGAACGGACTGATGATGATAGGCGCGCTGGTGCTGCTGTTCGTCACCAGCGTCAAGCTCGCCGCCTTCATCGTGCTGGGCGTGCCGGCGATCCTGATCCCGATTTTTGTCATCGGCCGGCGGGTGCGCAAGTTGTCGCGCGAAAACCAGGACCGTGTCGCGGACGTGTCCTCGTATGTTGACGAGGTCTTGCATGAAATACGCACGGTGCAGGCCTACGCGCATGAGCACGCCGACCGGACGCTGTTTGGCGCGCATGCCGACGCGGCCTGCGCTTCTGGCGTCGAGCGTGTGCGCGTCAAGGCCTGGCTGATATCGATGGTCATGCTGATCGGCTTTTGCGCCGTCGGCGTGATTCTGTGGATAGGCGGGCACGACGTCATCGCCGGTCGCCTCACCGCCGGGCAGCTGTCGGCGTTCGTCTTTTACGCCGTCGTCGTGGCCAGCGGCGCCGGCACCGTGTCCGAGGTGTGGGGCGAGATACAGCGCGCCGCCGGCGCCACCGAGCGCCTGATGGAGTTGCTCGAGACGCAGCCCGATATCCGCGCGCCGGCCGCGGCCCTTGCGCTGCCGCCACGCTTGAGCGGCGCAATCCGGCTGGACAATATTTCCTTTGCTTATCCGAGCCGGCCCGATGTGCCGGCGCTCTCGGGCATAGGCCTCGAGGTCGCCCCCGGCGAGCGCGTCGCCCTGGTCGGGCCCTCGGGTTCGGGCAAGTCGACGCTGTTTGCGCTGTTGCTGCGTTTTTACGACCCGCAGTCTGGCCGCATCCTGCTCGACGGCACCGACATCGCACAGTGCGACCCGCGCGCGGTGCGCCGGCACATCGCGCTGGTGCCCCAGGATCCGGTGATCTTTGCCGCCAGCGTCACCGATAACGTGCGCTATGGCCGCCCCGAGGCCGGGCTCGATGAGGTGCGTGCGGCCTGCGAGGCCGCGCATGCCACCGAATTCATTTCACAGTTGCCGGACGGCTATGACACCAACCTGGGCGAGCGCGGCGTCAAGTTGTCCGGCGGGCAGCGCCAGCGCCTTTCCATCGCCCGCGCCATTCTTGCCAACCGCGAAATTTTGTTGCTCGACGAGGCCACCTCCAGCCTTGATGCCGAAAGCGAGCGTCTGGTGAGCGCCGCGCTTGACCGGCTTTCGCAAGGACGCGCCACGCTGGTCATCGCCCACCGACTTGCCACGGTGCAGCGCGCCGATCGCATTGTCGTGCTCGAGCACGGCCGCATACATTCCACCGGCAAGCATGCCCAACTGATGCGCGAGGACGGCCTGTATGCGCATCTGGCGCGGCTGCAGTTCCTCGACATGCAGCAAGAGTTGGCCGGGGTGGCCGGGGCGGCGGCGTGAGGCTGCGCCGCATCGTCTGGCCAGCGCTGGCGGCGCTGGTCTTGTTCGTCGCCCCAGCGGCAACGGCGCAGGAGCCCCTGCGCATAGGTTCCAAGCGCTTTACCGAATCGTATGTGCTGGGCGAGGTGCTGCTGGCCGCGGTAAAGGGCAAGGCGCAGGCCGAGCACCGGCAGGGTTTGGGCAACACCGGCATTGTGTTTGCCGCGCTCAAAGCCGGTTCGATTGACCTCTACCCGGAATACGCCGGCACCGTTGCGCGCGAAATTCTCAAGCTCGATGGCAGTCCGTCGCTTGCCGACATCAACCGCGGCCTGGCGCCGCTGGGCCTTGGCGCCGCGGTGCCGCTCGGTTTCAATAACAGTTATGCGCTGGCCATGCGCGACAGCGAGGCGGCGCGCCTGAACATCCGCAGCGTCGGCGATTTGCTTCGTCACCCGCAATTGCGCCTTGGCCTGTCGCAGGAATTCATCGGCCGTGCCGACGGCTGGCCCGGCCTGTCCGCGGCCTACGGCCTCGCCGCCATGCGCCCTGTGGGCCTAGACCACGGGCTGGCTTACGAGGCGATCGCCGCCGGCCGCATCGACTTGATGGACATTTATTCCACCGATGCCAAGATCGGGCGCTACAGCCTGCGCGTGCTTGAGGACGACAAACAATACTTTCCGCGTTATGACGCGCTGCTGCTTTACCGGCTGGACCTGCCGCAGCGCCTGCCCGATGCCTGGCGCGCGCTCGCTGCGCTAGAGGGCCGCATCGACCGGCCGCTGATGATTCGCATGAACGCCGCGGCCGAACTCGAGGGCAGGAGCTTCGCCGCAGCAGCCGCGCTGATGGATGTCCCGCCCGGGCTTGCGATCAAGCAAGTGGCGGCGGTGCGTTCGCACAGTCTTGCTGAAACGCTGTTCGCCGCCGATTTCTGGCCACTGACGCTGCAGCATTTGGTGCTGGTGTTTGTGTCCCTTGGCGCGAGCATCCTGATCGGCGTGCCGCTGGGCATTGTCGCGGCGCACGCGCCGCGCGCCGGCCAGGTGATCCTTGCGCTGGTGGGCATGATCCAGACCATCCCGGCGCTGGCGCTGCTGGTGTTTTTGATCGCGCTGATGGGCAGCATAGGCATGGCGCCCACGCTGGTGGCCTTGTCGCTTTATGCGCTGCTGCCGATTGTGCGCAACGCCGAGGCCGGTCTGCGCGAGGTCGGTGGCGGCATGCGCAAGGCCGCGTTGGCGCTGGGCTTGCGGCCGGGGCAAAGCCTGCGTTATGTCGAATTGCCCCTCGCACTGCCGACGCTGCTCGCCGGCATCAAGACCTCGGCGGTGATCAATGTGGGCACGGCGACCATCGCCGCTTTCATCGGTGCCGGCGGTTATGGCGAGCGCATCGCCATCGGGCTCGCCCTTAACGACAACGCCATGCTGCTCGCCGGCGCCATTCCGGCGGCGGCGCTGGCGCTGCTGCTGCAGGGGGCGTTTGAGTTGATAGAACGCTGGTGCAATCCGTTGGCCGGAGTGAAGCTGCGCGCTTAGAGCAATTTTGTCATTGCGAGGCGGCGAAGCCGACGCGGCAATCTCGTGGCCTTGCGTCGGTAGTCGCAAGGGCGACGAGATTGCTTCGCTGCGCTCGCAATGACAGCGACTTCACGCTGCGCTCGCAATGACAGTGACGTTACGATGCGTTGGCAGTGGCAGTGGCAGTGGCAGTGGCAGTGGCAGTGGCAGTGGCAGTGGCAGTGGCAGTGGCAGTGGCAGTGGCAGTGGCAGTGACGTTACGCTGCGTTGGCAGTGACAGTGACTTCATGCCGCGCTCGCAAAGACAGTGACTTCAGAACGTCACCACGCTGCGAATCGACGTGCCCTCGTGCATCAGGTCGAAGGCGGTGTTGATCTGCTCAATGGGCATGACGTGGGTGATCAGATCGTCGATGTTGATCTTGCCCTCCATGTACCAGTCGACGATTTTCGGCACATCGGTGCGGCCGCGCGCGCCGCCGAAGGCCGTACCCTTCCAGGTGCGTCCGGTGACAAGCTGGAAGGGCCGTGTCTTGATTTCCTGGCCAGAACCGGCGACGCCGATGATCACCGACACGCCCCAGCCGCGGTGACAGCATTCCAGGGCCTGACGCATCACATCGACATTGCCTATGCACTCGAAGCTGTAGTCGGCGCCGCCGCCGGTGAGTTCGACAAGGTGCGGCACCAGGTCGTCCTTGGAGGGCAGGTCCCTCGGGTTGACGAAATGGGTCATGCCGAACTTGCGCGCCAGCGCTTCGCGCGCCGGGTTGAGGTCGACGCCGATGATCTTGTCGGCGCCGGCGATGCGCGCGCCCTGCACCACGTTAAGCCCGATGCCACCCAGGCCGAAAATCACCACGTTGGCGCCCGGTTCAACCTTGGCCGTGTTGATCACCGCACCGATGCCGGTGGTGACGCCGCAACCGATGTAGCAGACCTTGTCGAAGGGCGCGTCCTCGCGGATTTTTGCCAGGGCGATTTCCGGCAGCACGGTGTAATTGGAAAAGGTCGAGCAGCCCATATAGTGGTGGATCATCTTGCCGCCTATCGAAAAGCGGCTCGAACCGTCGGGCATCACGCCCTTGCCCTGGGTGCCGCGAATGGCGGTGCACAGGTTGGTCTTTTGCGACAGGCAGGATTTGCACTGCCGGCATTCTGGCGTGTAGAGCGGAATGACGTGGTCGCCCTTTTTCAGCGAGCTCACACCAGGGCCCACATCAACGACGATACCGGCGCCCTCATGGCCGAAAATGGCCGGGAACAGTCCCTCGGGGTCGGCGCCCGAGCGCGTGAATTCGTCGGTGTGGCAGACACCACTTGCCTTGATCTCGACCAGGACTTCGCCGGCTTTGGGGCCGGCCAGATCGACCTCTTCGATGACTAGCGGCTTACCCGCTTCATAGGCCACGGCTGCTCGTGTTTTCATTGCTGCTCCATGCGTTGACGGTTTTGTTGCGCGAGCCGCCATTATATAGACAGTCTCCAGCGCAATATCATGGCGGGTGATTTTTTGCTTATGTGGTCGCCACCGGTTGGCCGAGCTGTTGCTCCATTGCGTTGCCAAAAAAGCAACGCACCATGCCTTATTTGGCACTATTGATGCGCTCACGCCCGCCTATATTGGTATGCTTAAATAACTAAACTTCCGGATTAGATAAGCTTGTAATGGAACTGCATCTGAAAGATAAGGTGACTATCATCACCGGGCCGGCCAAGGGTATGGGCCGAGCCGTGACCTTGGCATTCGCGCGTGAGGGAGCCAGGCTGGTGCTTGCTGGACGAGACATGGCGGCCATAGAGCCGGTCGCGGCCGAGGCGAGGCTGCTCGGGGCAAACGCAATTGTCGTGTCATGCGATATGACTGAGCCGGCCCAGACGGAAGCCCTCGCCGCGAAGGCGTTGGAGGCTTTCGGCCGCATTGATGTCCTGGTCAACGTGGCCGGTGGTTCGGGGCCCATCGGGAAAACGGGATGGGAAACTACGGCTGACGAGTTCAATGAAATAGTGCAACTGAACATGACGGGCTGTTTCAACACCATGCATGCGGTGCTGCCAACCATGATCTCCCAACGATCGGGCAAGGTCGTGAATGTGGGTGGAACGTTTGGCATGCGCGGTCGTGCCGGCAGGATGGCTTATTCCGCTTCAAAGTGGGGCCTGCGCGGTATCACGAAGAGTTTTGCGCTCGAAGCCGGCCCGCACAATATCAACGTCAATTGTGTTGCACCAGGCATGGTCGACGGGCCCCGGTTCCGCGAAAAAGTTTGCGCCAACCTGGCCGAAAAGCGCGGTATAAGTCTTGATGAGGCGATGACGCTACATGCGCAGGACTACGCGCTCAAGCGCATCTCAACCGACGAAGACATTGCCAACGCGTGCCTGTTTCTCGCTGCCGATGTGTCGCGCCAGATTACCGGCATAGATCTCCCGGTCGATGGCGGCTGGGCGATGCTTTAAGGGAAAAATAATGAGTAAAGTAGATATTGTCATCCGTGGTGCCAAAGTGGTTTCTCCCGAGCAGATCATCGATGCCTCAGTGGCTATCGATGGCGAACAAATCGTAGCAGTCGGGCACGACGATATGATGCCGGCGGCGCGGCATGAAATGCGAGCCGATGGGTTGCACATGCTGCCCGGCGCGATCGACAGTCATGTTCATTTTCGCGATCCTGGTTACCCGCGTAAGGAAACTTGGAAAACCGGCTCGGCCGCCGCAGCCTGCGGTGGTGTGACGACCGTGTTTGAAATGCCCAACACCAATCCGCCCACGGGGACGCTCGAAGCGCTTAAGCTCAAGCTCAAGGCCGCGGAGTCTTCCTATGTGGACTTTGGTATTCATGGATTGCTTGGCGACGACACCGTCGATCGGTTGGAAGAGCTGCTTGACGCCGGCGTTACGAGCTTCAAGGCGTTTGTTGGAAACACCTTTGGCAATCTGCCCTGTCCTAGCGATGGCGCGCTGCTCGAGGGCCTGGAAAAACTCGCTCCGCTTGGGTTCCGCACGGCTGTACATGCAGAAAATTCCTCCATCATGGCGCGTCGGCAAAGGATCATGGAGGCGGCGGGGCGCACCGACTCTGCGGCGCATTTGGCCGCACGGCCGGCAGTTTGCGAAATAGAGGCTGTGGGGCGTGTGCTGACGCTGGCCGAATGGACTGGCGCGAGGGTGCATATCGCCCATCATAGCGCGGCTGATTCATTGTTCCTGATTCGCGACGCCAAACGCCGGGGCGTGGATGTCACTGTTGAGACTTGCCCCCAGTATTTACTTCTGAACACATCCGACATGTCACGGCTTGGCGGCGTGTTGCGAGTCAATCCGCCGATTCGGGAGGCCCGTCACAACCAGCCGCTATGGGACGCGTTGATGGAAGGCGTGATCGACATGATCGCGACGGATCATGCGCCGCATACGCCGGAAGAAAAGACGCGCGAGAGCATATGGGATTGCGACTGCGGTTTTCCCGGGGTTGAGACACAAATGGCGTTGATGCTCACGGAAGTGAATCGCAATCGCGCGACACTGATGGACTATGTTAAGTGGAGTTCGGTCAATCCGGCCAAAGCCTGGGGCCTGTACGGTACCAAAGGGGTGATCGCTCCGGGCGCGCACGCCGACATCGCGCTTGTCGACATGTCCGGGGCGGTGGTGCTTTCGCAGGGGAAACTTCAATCACTGAGCAAAATTTCTCCTTGGAATGGCCGCGTTGTTCAGGGGTATCCGTTGCACACGCTGGTTCGCGGGCGCTTTGTGATGCGCGACGGCAAACTGGTGGAAGACGCGGCCGGTTGGGGGCGGTCTGTGAAATCGATACAAAGGATGCCGAAGGCCCAGCCGAAAAACATGGAGCACTATAGCAACGTGATTGGACAAACACCCTGAGGGTTGGCCCTTCACCGTGCGCTGTGGAAGATGTTCTCGTTTCAAGGGCGGGGGGGTACTGCGTCCGCGGTAATCCGGATGCCGGAACGGCATATGGTCGACGATAGTTGATGACGTGATAACGGGAGAAATAGATTGAAAATAATATCAATATCAATCGCAATCGTGAGGGGTCTGGCCATTGTCGGGTTGGCATTTTTCTCTGTGGCTTCGCATGGGCAGCAGGCCTATCCGAGCAAGCCAATCCGTTTAATTGTGCCGTATTCTGGCGGAGCAATTGATACGCTCGCCCGCCTACTGAGTCCGAAGCTACAGGAAACTTTGCGCCAGCCGATAATTGTAGAGCCCCGCCCGGGTGCGAATGCGATCATCGGCTCGGATTTTGTGGCCAAGTCGGCAGCTGATGGCTACACCTTTTTGATGGTTCTCACCACACACGTCATCAGCCCGAACCTGATTGCAACGCCGTACGACCCGATAAAAGACTTTACGCCGGTCGCCACCCTCGCCGCAGCGGAGCTTGGGCTCGCTGTAAACCCGGCGGTGCCGGCCAAAACCCTGCAAGAGTTGATTGCGCTGGGTAAAGCCAGCCCGGGAAAATTCAACTATGCGACGACACAGGTAGGCGGCAACCAACATTTGGCCGGTGAGTTGTTTGGCATCCTGACCGGGGCAAAATTTACCGCCGTCCCCTACAGGGGCGGCGGCGAGGCGCTCAATGCGGTGCTCGGAGGGCATGCACAGATGTATCTGGGAAATCTGGCTACGCTCATCCCGGTTATGCGATCGGAAAAACTCAGAGGCATCGCCGCCTCTGGGGAAAGCCGCCCCGCCGCAATGCCGCAGCTGCCGACTTTTACCGAGTCCGGCGTGCCAAATTTCGATGTCCGTCTATGGTACGGATTGCTTGCACCGGCTGGAACGCCCAGGGAGATTGTCGAGAAAATGTCCGGACTTATCGCGCTTATTCTCGCCAGCGCCGATTTCAAGGAAGCGCTTGCAAAGCAGGGAATGGAAGCCCTTGTGATGAAGCCAGACCAATTTGGCGCGCTCATGCGCGCTGATTTTTTGCGTTATGAGAAAGTCATAAAAACCGCAAATATAAAAGTGGAAAACTAGTAAGCCTAAAGAGACCGGCGTCCTCGCCGCACCGATTTGCCAACGGGCTTTCAACACGCGAAGCGACCACTAAGCCAAGTCGGTGTGGTTCGTTAGCGCGCGGAGGCTTAGGCCGGACTAGCGGTCCATGTGGCGGGGTTCGCGGGGTGTGGAACGATTGCTGGGTGTGGAGCGATTGCTAATAGACAGCTAACAAGCGGCCAGACGACACGGTACGACGGGCCGGCCTTTTCATTCAGATAAATACATTCAGAAAGAAATCCAATGAGTCGTGTACGAATCAACGCGGGCGGGATGCAGTTTGTGGCGGAGTTCAACGCGGACGCGCCCAAGACTGTCGCCGCGTTTAGAGCAACACTCCCATACCGCCAGAAATTGATCCACGTGCGCTGGAGCGGGGAAGGATGCTGGATCCCGATGGGCGACTTCAATCTTGGTGTTGAGCACGAGAACCATACGAGTCACTTGTCGATCGGCGACATACTTTATTACCCCGGCGGATATAGCGAGACTGAGATCATCCTCGCCTATGGCAGTTGTAGTTTTTCGAGCAAGGTTGGGCAACTCGCTGGAAACCACTTTCTGACCATCGTTGAAGGCAAGCATCAGTTGCCTGAACTCGGGCGAAAAGTGCTTTGGGAAGGGGCGCAGGACATTAGCTTCGAAGCGGTGTGAGGTAACCCTGCAGCGGCGGGATGGGCTGCCCGGTTGCGGTATGCGCGGCCCACTCCAGCCCGGTTATTTTGCCCTTGCCGCCCTGGCCCGTTTGCTTTCAGGCGTCTTGCCAAGCGCCTCTTTGAGGTGCTCTGCGAATCGTATCGCCGCCACAGGCAAAAGGCGCCCACGTAGTTGTGCCAGAACCAACTGACCGAGCGGAAATCCGCGATCCTCTATGTCACGTGCGACGATTTCTCCTTGTTGGGGGGCGGAGCCGACGGCGAATTGGAAGGAGATCGCTCGCTCGTAACAAAGGTAGGCGCGCAGGAATTCGAAGCTGTTGCTCTCGATAATCCGATTAAATTTCACTGAGCTTCGCGCCAGAAACAGATCCAGCATCTGCCGGCCGCCAGTGTCGCGGTTTGACAGCACCAATGGGTATTCAGCGCAATCGCGCAGGCGCAGGCTGCTACCGCGTGCTGCCAGCGGATGGCTTCGATGCATGGTCGCGACCAGGCGTTGGCCGGACTCTGCGAGTCGCTCGATATCCGCGTCGGGCGCGAGGTTGAATACCAGCGCAAATTCAATCTCAAACGCCCTTAACGCGGCCAGCGCCTGGACGTGATCACCGAAGCGCGCCTGAAATGTCACATCGTGATGCTTAGTTCGAAATGCGGCGATCGCCTGCGGCAGGAATACCGGCGCCAGTGCCTGGCTGGCCAGTAATCTGACGTCTCCTCTGCGGATACCCCGAAGGTCCTCAATTTCAGAACGCACTTGATCAAGGTCGGCCTCGCGGCTTCGGATGTAATGCAAAAATAACTCACCGGCCGGAGTCAGGCGCATGCCTCGCGGCAAGCGTTCAAAGATAGTGGTTCCGAGCTCTTCCTCGATATCCAGGAGGCGTCTGTTGACTGCCGAAGGGGCGACGTGCAAACGCTCGGCGGCCTGGCGGATGGATCCGGCACGAGCCACTTCGTCGACATAGCGGAGGAAGCGCAAATGTTTCACGGTTACCTGCTCCTGGCATGGGAAGAGTGTTGCCGAAACGGCAACACCGTTTTAAAAAATAGGCATCAATCCAGCACGAATTATCACTTATATTTAGGCTCATATAGCGAATAATGTTGGTGGCTCATCTGGTGAGCCTGTGGGGGCGGAAACTGGCAGTGTGGCGCAAAGGCGCTGGACCAGGAGACGCGAAATGAGGACTAGGGAATTGGCAAGGTTGATAAGCACTCTGGGCAAGTTGCCG
>CAMDDU010000042.1:0-38088 GCA_945892985.1 Bordetella parapertussis | reverse complement strand
TTGCGAAGGCGGCGACCGCGCGCGGCATGGCACCTATGCTTGATGATCTGGGCTATAAGCCGGTCAACCAGTATCTGGCTCCCCGTCAGACGCCGGAGATTGCGGTGGATGTCCGGGAATACCCTAAAAAATCGCTGACTCAGCTGTTGCGTGAGTGGGCGGGTGGATCGAAGGTGGCCTGAATGCGTCCTGCATTATCAGTAATTTTCTTTACCGTCAGCGCGGGTGCCGGACTGGGCTTGCTGCTCTGGATGGTGCTGCTTGATACGATGACGATAGGCGGGGGCGTTCCAGCCAATGCGATGTTGCCCATGCTTGCTCTGGGCATGGGTCTGACGTCGGCAGGCCTGCTTTCCTCGACGCTGCACCTGGCCAATCCAAAAAATGCATGGCGGGCGTTTTCCCAGTTCCGCACTTCGTGGCTTTCCCGTGAAGGCGTGCTGGCGTTGGCGCTTTACCCGGTGGCGCTGCTCTACGCCGTGTTGTTATCCGGTGGTGCTTCAGTCGCCAGAAGCGCAGTGGGATTTTTACTCGCATTGCTCGCGTTGGCTGTGTTGTTTTGCACCGGAATGATTTACGCCTGCCTGAAAACGATTCCGCGCTGGCACACGCGTCTTGTCCCTGCCGCCTACGTGTTGCTGGGGATATATTCGGGCGCATTGCTTACCTTACCGTTTATTTCATATCACGGTGCTTCGGTGCAAGGGCAGAGCATGATTGTAATGATGTTGCTGTTGCTGGGACTGTCGATCAAGTTGATCTACTACTTCCGCTTTAAAACCCCGGACGTTCAGCACACGATCAACGACGCCATTCCCCTGGGTAAAAAGTCGATCAAGTTGCTCGATGTCGGGCACACCCACGGAACCTTCCTCACCGATGAGTTTTGTTTCGCTCTTGCGCGCGGGCATGCGCGCTTGCTGCGTGGCATCGCGCTGGGCTTTGGCTTTGCGCTGCCCTTGCTCGCGCTTGGAGCGGGCAGTGCCGGTACCGTGACCTTCGCGTGTGCCGGTTTTGCCTGCCTGCTCGGGTTTCTTGCCGAGCGCTGGCTGTTTTTCGCCGAAGCGCAGCATGTGGTGCGCTTGTATCACGGTGCTAGGCGGGTTTAATTTTTTTGTGGAATCCGACCGGTACTATTTTGAAGCGCTTCCGTCAGCCCTGAATCAATCCGGCTGTGCCGTTTCAACATGAAACCATGGGGCTTTGTTAAGGGCGAGGTGCGGCGGGTATATTCGATATACGACGGTGGAAGAGCGAAATAACCCAAGTCGCAGTTGCAGACTTCGTTCTCCCGAGTCTTTATTACCCTAAGCGCTTTTCGCGGACTAGAAAACGGCTATGACTGCAAAAATTATTGATGGTAAAGCCATTGCCCATCAGGTCCGGTTGGACTGGAAGATCAGGGTAGAGTCGCTCCGAGGAAAAGGGGTGGTTCCCGGGCTGGCGATGATCATCGTCGGCGACAACGCCGCGTCCAAGGTTTACGTGCGGCACAAGACCAAGGCGTGCGCAGATATAGGCATCCATTCCGAGGTGCACGAATTTGCAGACGACGCGACAGAGGCTATGTTGCTCGACCGGATCGCCGCATTGAATGCCGATCCGAAAATACACGGAATGCTTGTGCAGCTGCCGCTTCCGCCGCATCTGGAGGTGCGGGCCGTGATCGAGGCGATTGCCGTGCATAAAGATGTCGACGGATTCAATCTGTACAACGTCGGTGCGCTGGTTGCGAGCGAGACTGTATTTCCGCCGTGCACCCCCTTTGGCGTTCTGTGCATGCTCGAATACAGCAAGATCCCGATTGCCGGACAAAACGTGGTTGTGGTTGGTGCGAGCAATATTGTCGGCAAGCCGATGGCAAGCATGTTGATGAAACGTGACGCGACAGTTGCCATTACCCATATCAAGACGCGGGATCTGGCGCAGTGGACTATTCTTGCCGACATCCTCGTCGTTGCGGCGGGCAAGCCCAATTTGATTACCGCACCAATGGTGCGTACGGGGGCGGTCGTCATAGACGTGGGCATCAACAGGCTGACCGATGGCCGTCTTGTCGGCGATGTTGATTTCGCGGCGGTTAAGGAAAAGGCCTCTTACATCACGCCGGTTCCTGGCGGGGTTGGCCCGATGACGGTGACCATGCTGTTGGTTAACACTGTTCAGGCGGCAGAACGCTCCCTGATGGGCCATTTACCACGGAATACCCGCGCTCCTTCGCAATAAAGAGCGTCAAGTAAGCGAATGTAGCGGCAGTGGCACACTCCTCGGTTGTTTTCTACCTGGATCGGGAATAGCGGGGAGGTCTTCGTCTAAGCGCCAGGCCCGATGAGCGTTGCGCAATCAGTGAGGGGGTTTTGTAAGCTTGATTACCCGCTTCATAACTGCGCCTTATTTCCATATTATTTTTAAATCGTTTTATCTCAGTCCGTGTTGGCGCAACATGATTCGAAATGAATTCATGGAGCGCTCGCCATGTTGAGCCGATCTGAAAAACGAAGCGCCTTATCCGGGTCGCCCCCCCCTGATTCATCGGCCTTATGCGGCATCCAGCCCGCTTCATTTCAAGCTGAGCAAGTCAAACTTCCGCCATTTTGGCGAGGCGTTCCACCAACGCGGTCGGCGACGATCCCCCGCGGACGTCGCGCGCGATTGCCGCTTATTTTGGGCGAGTCGGGCGCCGGCAGAAGGACCTTGCTTTCGAGGCTGGCTGCCTGGACATCAAATGAAGGGCGCTCCACTGACGACGCCGGACAGGGGTTGAATGCGGTACAACTCGACGCGCCCACCCAGCTGCTTTTGGTGATTGATTGGCAGTCGGGTGTCGGGGCCGATACGCTCTCTCGCCTGCGTCAATTGGGTTTGCCGTCAAAGCTTGAGCTCACGCTTGTCATCAATAAACTCGATCTTGCCGGCTTTGATTACGGTGTTTTTCGGGATGCTTGTGCGCAAGCGGTCCTCGCGCTGGCTGGAATACAGCTTGTCCCGGCGGCAATCATCCCGATTTGCGCCCGTCATGGTGACATGGTCGAGCGGGCTGGCGAGCATATCGACTGGTATGAAGGCCCCAGCTTGCTTGACATAATCCGGGCCTAGCCTGAAATCGCCGCAAACGGCGATCTTGCTGCAGCGGGTTTTTATTTGTCGTCAATGAGCGCATGCAGGTGCAGCGCAAAATCCATGTTTTCCTGATAGCCGCGGAAAAGATGTGCGCCCGGGCCGACGGCGACAGGGGTGCTTGTAGGGCCGGGGCTTCCCCATTAAATCCTGGTCTGCCGGACAATCGTGCGCGATAGTGCCAGACGGACCGTGCCGTAATTCATCAATCCAAGGGCGACTTTGACGGCATTGTCGAAGATCCAAAGAGCCGGGGTCAGTGCGGCGATGTCTTTGTCGTGGGCGGCCGTGTCGGTATTTTCGGTCTCCACCAGCTGGCGCGAACAGGTGGTAGTTGGATCCTGTGTAGGCGATTTTTACAGCAGCGCCGAACCCAGTTGGAAGTATGGCAAAATTCGGCGCCGAGAATATTTTTCTCGGCCGCATTTCTGCTACCGCCCCCCTTACATCGAATAAAGATTCAATGACTATTCCACTTTCAAGCGCTGTTCAGGCAAAGATAATCAAGCTCATTTCGGTCGAATTGGGCGTCGGCGCGCATCAGGTTGCAGCGGCCGTTGCACTGCTTGATGAAGGCTCAACCGTGCCGTTCATCGCGCGCTATCGCAAAGAGGCGACGGGTAATCTTGACGATACCCATTTGCGCAACCTGGATGAGCGTTTGCTGTATTTGCGCGAGCTTGAGGGGCGGCGACTGGCGATTCTCGATTCCATCGGGGAGCAGGGCAAGCTGACTGACGGGTTGAGAGGTGCGATCGAGTCTGCCGTCACCAAGCAGGCGCTGGAAGACCTTTATCTTCCGTACAAGCCGAAGCGGCGCACGCGCGCGCAGATTGCGCGTGAAGCGGGGTTGGAGCCGCTGGCCGACGCCTTGTTCGCAGATCCCGATCTTGATCCGCAGGCCGAGGCGGTACGCTATATCAACGTCAGGCCCGCCACCGAGAGTGCGGATGCCGTCAACGTGCCAGATGTCAAAGCCGCACTGGACGGCGCTCGCGATATCCTCGCAGAACGCTTTGCAGAAACGGCAGAACTGTTGCAGAAACTGCGTTCACGCATCCAAGAGCAAGGCGTCCTTGCCGCGACCGTGGTGCCCGGAAAGGAATCGGCGGAGGACGAAAAATTCCGTGATTACTATGCTTATTCCGAACCCTTTCGCAGTGTTCCATCGCATCGCGCGCTGGCGCTGTTCCGTGCCCGTACCCTGGGCATCCTAACGGTCAATCTGGGGTTGGGTGAAGAACTCGACGCGCAGGTACCCCACCCCTGCGAGGCCGCAATTGCAGCGCATTTCGGCATAGAAGAGCGCGGTCGTCGTGCTGACAAGTGGCTGGCCGATGTTTGCCGCTGGACCTGGCGTGTCAAAGCACAACTGCACATCAGCAGTGAACTAATGCTGCAATTGCGCGAAGCGGCCGAGACCGAGGCGATCAAAATATTCGGTCGCAACCTGCATGAATTGCTGTTGGCTGCCCCAGCCGGGCCGAAGGCCGTGATGGGGCTGGATCCGGGCATTCGCACCGGGTGCAAGGTAGCGGTGGTCGATGCAACCGGGAAGTTGCTGGAGACCGCAACCGTCTATCCGCACCAGCCGCGCAACGACTGGCAGGGATCGCTCGTCACCTTGGCGCGCATGGCCGTGCAACACGGCGTAGAACTCGTTTCCATCGGTAACGGCACGGCAAGCCGCGAGACCGACAAGCTGGGTGCTGAGCTGATCAAGATGGTCGCGGCGAAAAAACCGGAACAAAAGCTCGCCAAGATCGTGGTCAGCGAGGCCGGTGCCTCGGTGTATTCTGCATCGGCTTTTGCCGCCGCGGAATTTCCGGATTTGGATGTCAGTTTGCGCGGGGCGGTGTCCATCGCCCGTCGGCTCCAGGATCCGCTCGCCGAACTGGTAAAGATCGACCCGAAATCCATCGGCGTCGGGCAGTACCAGCACGATGTGAATCAGCGCGCCCTGGCGCGCGCGCTCGATGCGACTGTGGAAGACTGCGTTAACGCGGTTGGCGTCGACTTGAACACGGCGTCTATACCGCTGCTGTCACGAATTTCCGGTCTTAACAACATCCTGGCCAAGAATATTGTCGATTATCGTGACGCCAATGGATCGTTCGCCAATCGGGAAAGTATCCGCAAGGTGCCGCGACTGGGTGACAAGACATTTGAACAGGCAGCCGGTTTTTTGCGCATTAATTTTGACGGTGAAAGCGCCAATGGCAGGGATGCAAATCCGCTCGACCGTTCATCGGTTCATCCGGAGGCGTATCCGGTGGTTGAACGCATTTTGGCCCGGATCGGGAAGGGCATTCAGGACGTGATGGGGCATCCCGAGCAGCTCAAGGGCTTGCAGGCCAGGGATTTCACCGATGAAAAATTCGGCGTGCCCACGGTTATGGATATCCTGGCGGAACTGGAAAAGCCCGGGCGCGATCCCCGGCCTGAGTTCAAGACTGCGAGTTTTCAGGAGGGGATAGAGTCCCTGTCAGATTTACGGCCGGAGATGATTCTCGAAGGCGTGGTGACAAACGTCGCGGCGTTTGGTGCGTTTGTGGATATCGGCGTTCATCAGGATGGTCTGGTGCACGTTTCTGCCCTCGCGAACAAATTTGTCAAAGACCCGCATGAAGTCGTCAAACCGGGGCAGATCGTCAAAGTGAAGGTGCTCGAGGTGGATGTAAAGCGACAACGTGTCGCGCTGACCATGCGCCTCGATGATGTCGCTGGAGACCGCAGCGCGCCGCGCCGATCTGATGCCACTGCGCCAAAGGCCGCGACTCGTGCCGGGGCAGGCGGGCGGGACAATCGTGGCGGGCAGGGCGCGGGCGCCAAACGGCCATCTGCAGCGCAAACCGGTTCGCGCCAACCGCAGGGCGTGAGCGCCATGGCTCTGGCCTTCGCGCAGTTAAAAAAGAGCTCTTAGCCGGACATGCCCTGCAAATACAGCTCTTCGACCTGTGACCTAGCCCATGGTGTTCGTCGCAAGAACTTCAGGCTCGACGCAATGCTGGGGTCTTGGGTGAAGCAGCGAATCGCGATAAGGCTTCCCATTCGCTCCCAGCCGAGGCTCTCAACCAGGGCGACGAGCATCTGCTCCAGCGTGACGCCGTGCAGCGGGTTTTTAGGTTGGATGTTGCTGTTCATGGGCTCGAAGGTGAATGGACGCAGAGTAGAAAAGGGATAAGACAATCTTAATCCCTTCGGATTTACTGTGCTCGACCTTCTCCTGTCAGCGCTAAGGTACACAACACCCCGGCGTATCAACGAGACAGATTTTTTCATCAGTTCAAATTAAAAATTGGAGGAACAATGATTCGGCAATTTATTTTATTTTCGCTCGCAACAATTTTTGCGCTACAGGCAAACCTGGTGTCCGCACAGCCATTTCCCGCACGGACTGTAAAAATCATCGTGAGTACCGCCCCCGGGGGGGCGCCAGATGTCATTGCCAGATTGATCGCGGAGAAACTAAGTACATTGTGGGATCGGCAAGTTGTCGTTGAAAATCGTCCCGGAGCGGCTGGAAATATTTCAGCACAAGTTGTAGCCCGTTCTGCCCCGGATGGCTATACGCTTTTGTTCTATGACAGCCCGATTTGGGCTATTAATCCGCATATCTTTGCCAAACTACCCTACGACCCATTCAAGGACTTGGCACCGGTTGTCCAGACGCACCGATTGCCATTGTTCTTGGTTGTTCCTTCCTCAGTTCCGGTTAATGACGCCGCACAATTGGTTGCCTATGCGAAGCAAAATTCTGGAAAACTCACCTACTCATCAGCGGGATCGGGGTCTTCGCACCATCTGACGGCTGAACTTTTCAGATCCATGGCTGACATTAATATTGTCCATGTTCCCTACAAGGGTGGGGCCCCAAGTGCTATAGCGCTTAGCGCGGGAGAAGTGCAAATGGGCTTCCTGAGCTATCCACTGGCGCACGCAGGTGTCAGCTCGGGAAAACTTCGCATGTTGGGCATAGGTTCGGGACAGCGTTCAGCAGCGCTGCCTGACATTCCGACCATATCCGAGAGCGGTGTGCCCGGCTTTGATCTGTACACCACCCTGGGGATGTTGGCGCCCGCCGGTACGCCGCATGACGTTATTGCCAAGATACACGCTGGCGTTATTAACGCTATTGGTGATGCGGAAGTGCGTCGACGCATCGCATCGTTCGGAATAACTGTAGCGCCGCAAATTTCACCGGATCAATTCGGTGTTGTCATGCAGGCAGAGTTCGAGAAATTCGGTCGGTTGGTCAAGTTGTCGGGAGCGCGACTGGAGTGACTTTGTATGTCGGCTATCGTGCATCGCTTGTGTCGGAAAAAAATAACTGCAAATTAAGATTTTATTGAACAAGGGGGCAAGCCCCCTTGTTGATCCCCCCACTTCAATTAGAGGCTTTGGAGAAATATGAAAAATATGAGGTTGAGTCGCGCCTTGGTTACCGCGCTATGTGTAGGTGGCCTGTTATCGGTTTCGGGTGTATTCGCACAAAGTTACCCTTCCAAGCCGATAAAAATTCTGATTCCGAGCCCACCTGGCGGTGGTACGGATACGTTGGCGCGCATTGTTGCCGACAAGCTCCGGGAAAAGATGGGGCAAGTGCTGCTTGTTGAAAACCGCCCTGGAGCGGGTGGGAATATCGCCGGTGAGGCGACCGCCAAGGCGGCTCCAGACGGGTACACGTTGATGCTCGCGCATCCGGCGCCACTCGTCGTGAATAAATCCCTTTATGCCAAGCTCACTTATGACCCCGATGCATTTGTCCCCATTTCGCTGGTGGCAACAGTTCCCAATGTGCTTGTTGTTAATTCCAAGTTCCCGGCCACGAGTGTTCGGCAACTCATTGACGCGGCAAAGGCAAGTCCTGGTCGACTCAATTTCGCCACAGGCGTCATTGGTGCGCCATCCTCGCTCACGCCAGAACTGTTTAAATCGATGACAGGAATTAACATCGTAGGGATACCTTACCAGGGGAGCGCGCCGGCGATTTTGGCACTTCTTGCGGGGCAGGTGGACATGATGTTTGTCGAACTGAGTACGGCATTACCCCATATCCGGGCGGGCAAGTTGCGCGCACTTGCTGTGGCGGGCGAAAAGCGCAGCCCTTTCTTACCTGAAGTGAATACGCTTGCGGAGACCTTGCCCGGCTTTATTGCCACCGTCTGGTTTGGTATCGTCGCGCCCCCGAAAACGCCGTTGGCGATCGCCGAAGAGCTTTCGAGAGCGGTTGCCGATGTGTTGCGACAACCTGATGTGGCGAAACACCTGGCAGACATGAGTTTGGAAGGGGTTGGGAGTACACCTGCGGAATTGGCGCAGTTTATGAAGGAGGAAAGCAAGCGCTGGGGGGATGTGATTCGAATGAGTGGGGCCAAAGCGGATTAATCATGCGCAGGGATAGTGAGTCGGCGGGGGAGTCCAAGGCTTTCCAGAACCTTGGTGAGCTTATATGGGATTCCCCAGCCGCAATGCAACGCTGGAATTTACGACAGCGTGAGCGCGGCCAGGGCCGGCATTGCCGATTACTGCGACTGGTACAACACGCATCGTCCACATTCGAAACTTGAGTGGCGGACTCCGCAGGAGAAATACGTGGCAACCTTGCCCAAACTGAGGCTGACCGCGTAAGATGAGTTCTTCGGTGCGCCCCGAGTTGCCCACCGAGGCGTTGCGTTCGTCGCAAGCGACGCACGCTGCCGTGGACGACTCTGCACCGTCACCAACCGGCCCGAGTTTGATTTATAAATCGGGGAAATCTGTTCAAACGAACGGAGCCATTTCTTATTATTTTCGTGTGAGGCCTTTCAATGAATTCCCACGTAGGCAAAAAAATATGTGTACGCAATCGGGCTATCGCAACCTGCAAATTTATAGCCACGGCACTGATCATCGTAGTGCTGGATATGTCCATCAATCACTCCATCGCGTGGGCGCAGTCCCCAGGCTCTACGTCCACAGTTTGGCCAACAGGAGTCCCAATTGCGCGGGAATTACCACATTAACTGTGCTGAACATAGGCATCAGCTAAGTGGGAGGTTAGATCGCCGATGGCTTTCCGTCAATAGAAGTGGCCCCGCTTTTTTGAACCAGATCTTGGCGCTCGATACGACCTACATCCCCATGGCCAAGGGCTTCGATTACTTTGACTGTTACAACACGTATCGTCCACATTCGAAACTCGAGTGGCTGACTCCGCAGGAGAAATACGTGGCAACCTTACCCAAACTGAGGCTGACCGCGTAAGATGAGTTCTTCGGTGCGCCCCGAGTTGCCCACCGAGGCGTTGCGTTCGTCGCAAGCGACGTACGCCGCCGTGGACGACTCTGCACCGTCACCAACCGGCCCGAGTTCGACTTATAAATCGGGGAAATCTGTTCAAACGAACGGAGCCACTCCTATTGACGTGAGATATCGATGACGCGTATTGCTTGTATTCAGTTGTCCATTGGTGCGGACGAAGCCGAAAACCTGAAAAAATGCCTCGCTTTAATCGACGATGCGGGGCTGCAAAAGCCGGATTTGATCGTTTTGCCGGAAATGTCGAATTGGTCTGCAGGGCAGGTGCGATCAAGGTCTGACGCTCTCGCGCATGGCGCTGAAGTTCCTGGACCGTTCATTGACGCAATCGCCGAACGTGCCTCGCGTCATGCTTGCTTTGTCGCCATCGGAATGATCGAGAAACTAGGCGAGGAATCGTTTATCACGACGGTGATTGTTGCTCCGGATAAAACGATAGCACTGAAATATCAGAAACAAATTCCGTTTGGGGCACAACGCATTTGGGCGACACCAGGCAGGCTAGGGAATCCGACCGTCCAATTGCCATTCGGCCGCGTTGGCGTCTATATTTGTGCAGACGGGCTCATACCGGAGACCTCCCGCATGCTCGCCTTGCAGGGGGCACATTTACTGCTGAACACACTGCACTCCGGCGGTACGGATGAAACCTTCCTTCATGTTCCGGCACGCGCCGTGGAGAATCGTGTCTGGGTAGCGAGTGCGAATAAAGTGGGGCCGCGTGAGTTCGGTGGGATAGGCACCTATTGTGGGGGGAGCCAAATCGTGTCGCCCACAGGTGAGGTCGTGGTGCGCGCGGATAATAAATCGGACTGCGTAGTCTGGGCTGACGTGGATTTATCGACCGCGGCGGATAAGATCCTCGGAGAAGAGAATATTCATGCGATTCGGCGGCCGGAGTGCTATGGCGCGATAGTGTCACCGCCTGCGCGAAGCACCCGGACGGCTGGTCCGGCCTCTCTTGGTGTTGCGGCACTGCAGCCGCGGGGAACAGGCGAGGCAGCCGTTTTGTCCGCGGTAGCGGCCTGGCGGGGGGCATCCGCGGCTGGTGCAAAGCTCATGGTGTTGCCCGAATTGTTTCCCTACGAGCGCGCGGCTATTGAAGCCAATCCTGCTGGCGCCGCAGCCGAGGGTTGCGCGATACTGCGCGCCTTGTGTGCGCTTGCAAAGGAGACCGCGACCTGGGGTGTTGTGAACCTCATCGAAAGTGATGACGCACGGTATTTCAGTACCGGATTTCTTATCGATGACATCGGAACCGTTGCCGGAAAATATCGGCAGGTGCATGTTCCCGCTAAATTTCGCGACTGGATGAGCGCCGGATCCGAATTCGAGGTTTTCGAGACCGCTGTTGGCCGGATCGGCATGCTCTGCGGCGAGGACATTTTGATCCCGGAGGCATTCCGTGCGCTGGCCTATCTTGGGGCTGAAGTGATTGCAGTACCAATGCGGTGGCGAGCCGACTACGAGATTGATCTAATCGCCCCGGAACGCGTTGCTGAAAACCGGGTGAACATTGTCTTTGCGCGAGGGAACGATTCTATCGTTTCACGAGGGTCGGCAATCGTCGGGGTGGTCGCGTATCCGAGCGAGCCGCACTGGAAGGTTCGGTCCCCTGATGTGATTGAAGCCAAGCCGGGCGCTGAATTTTTGGTTCACGGCGTAAACCTGAAGGCGACAGAGGACAAAGCGGTTGGTGCGCAAGGTTGTGATCTCATGGCGAGTGCAGTTTCTTCGGAATACGCACTGCTGGTTAAGAAGTCATCCTGAATTAAAGTAACTTTCATATCAGTTTTTCGTTGTTTCTGATGCTGCACATCCACCATTAAGTGAAAAACATGACTAATAAATATGATGATTTGCGCGAATGGCTTGCGCAGGTAGAGGCGATTGGTGAATTGGCACATCCGCATGGTGCTGATTGGAATCTTGAAATCGGAGGGGTGTCGGAGATCGACTATAAAAAGCGTGGACCGGCGCTGCTTTTCGACAAGATCAAGGGGCACGCCGAAGGGTTTCGTGTCCTCACCTCCTCGACAAACAGCGCGCGCCGACTGGGCCTGACTTTGCGGATGGGGCCCGATCACACGGATGCGTCGCTGGTGGAGAGCCTGCGTGGATCGCCCAACAGATGGACTGCAGCGGCAAAAGACTTTGATCCTATTTTTGTCGAAACCGGACCTGTATTTGAAAATGTCATGGAAGGGGATGACGTTGACCTGATGAAATTTCCAACGCCCCTTTGGCACGCGCTGGATGGGGGGCGTTATATCGGCACCGGTGTGGCCGTCGCGACGATTGATCCGGAGGACAATTGGGTCAACCTTGGCGCGTATCGTTCGATGCTGGTGGACAAGAATCATGTGACGCTCGCAATCGTACAGGGCAAGCATGGACATATGCACAATCAAAAGTGGATGGCGCGGGAGGGCCGTGCTCCAGTGGCGATCCATATCGGCATGGATCCTCTGTTCATGGTGCTCGGGGGAGTTGAAGTCCCCACCGGGGTCAGTGAATTGAATTATGCCGGCGCCGTGCGCGGAGAGCCGGTGCAGGTGGTCAGGAGTACTGTTACGGGTCTTCCCATCATCGCCCATGCTGAGATTGTCCTCGAGGGCTGGATTGTCGAGGGAGACAAAACGGATGAAGGGCCTTTTGGCGAGTGGCCCGGCTACTACGTAAGCGGCACCACCAAGGAGCCGTATCTGAAGGTGGAGCGCGTTCTGTACCGCAACAATCCCATTATGCTCGGCTGTCCGCCAGCCAAGCCACCGCATGATTATTCCTATATGCGGACGATTATGAAGTCGGCGATGATTTTTGATGCAATGGTCGCGGCCGGAATTCCTGAAATAAAGGGCGTGTATGCCCCGGAATGCGGCGGTGGTCGCATGCTGGTTATTGTCGCGATAAAGCAACGCTACCCCGGGCATGCCCGACAGGCGGGTTTTATCGCGTCACAATTGCCCGCCGCAGCGTACATGGGGAAATACACCATCGTGGTCGATGAGGATATTGACGTGACGAATCTGGAAGAGGTGATATGGGCGGTATGCACGCGAACGGATCCGGCGACAAGTATCGACTTCATTCGTCGTGCCTGGGCCAGCAAGGCTGAGCCCATGTTGCGCCGTGGTGATCCGACATTTAACTCCCGTGCGGTCATTGATGCCTGTCGTCCTTATGAGTGGATAAAGGATTTTCCCGCAGTCGCCGAGGCGGATCCTGTCTATCTACGGGAGCTCGAGCATAAATGGGCGGAGCTTTTCGACGTGGGTGGAGTGCAGGATGTGTCCAAACCAAGTGATGCCAGAAAACCTGGGTAGGGTATGGTCTTGTCATCGATTTGGCGCTCAGGCCGCGTGCAATTCCTGTTCCGTGACACCTCGCGGTTGGTTCAAGCGATCTTGCTCGCGTGTGTATTCGCCGGCTGTTCGGTCGGCGCGTCGGCATCGGATTTTCCCGGCAGGCCGGTACGCCTGATTGTTCCGGTTTCTCCGGGCGGAACGCTGGATGTGGTGGCGCGATTACTTGCCGCGAGGCTCCGGGACACTTGGGGACAACCGGTCCTTGTTTAGAACCGGGTCGGGGGAAATGGGTCGCTTGGGGTCGAGTACGTCGCCAGGAGTGCGCCTGACGGCCATACTTCGGGCTGACTGAGTGCGAAACGCTGCTTTTGGCGATAAATAAGAAGATCCGACAGGTTTCAAAGCAAGCAGGCTTTTTTGTAATCGGGACAGTGGTACGACAGTCGTAAAAATACGCGATCTGAAAAATGTGACGCGATTTATTTTTTTCTACAAAAGGGAACGAGATGGCAGATGAATACGTAACGCACGCACGGGAGCATATGCTTGCCCGCTATACCGTGAACGGTGTGAATGCGAACGATTTCGTGGATGTAACGCGATCGATTGAGAGTTGGGATGACTGGTGCCGGGCGTGGTCCGCCCGCGCCGCTATTCATGAAAAAATGGGGCGTAGCGCACTGGCCGAAAATCAGAACACTAGCGCCGCCGAACATCTTTGTCGCGCTGCCGTAACCTACCACTTCGCCAAGTATCTTTTTGTGCGTGACATGGAGCAGCATCGGGCTGCGCACAAAAAGGCTGTCGAATGCCATACGCTCGCTTTACCGCATATGAGTCCGCCCGGAGAGAGGGTGCTCATTCCCTATGAAAAGACAACGCTGGCGGGGGTATTGCGCAAGCCGAAAAACGCCCAGGGTAAAGTGCCTGTTGTCTTAATGACTATGGGGCTTGATTCGACGAAAGAGGAGCTGATGACGTTTGAAGCGACCTTTCTTGAACGTGGCATGGCGACGCTCGCGTTTGATGGCCCGGGTCAGGGTGAGGCCGAGTATGAAATGCCGATTCGTTATGATTACGAGAACGTAGTCGGGCCGGTAATTGATTGGGTGGGCACGCGTGATGATCTCGATGCGGACCGCATCGGGATATGGGGCATCAGCCTTGGCGGCTACTACGGCCCGCGAACCGTCGCCTTTGAGAAAAGGATCAAGGCCTGCGTTTCGAACTGTGGTCCCTATAATTGGGGCTCACTCTGGAAAAATCTGCCTGAACTTACACGCGACGCATTTCGGGTGCGTAGCCACAGCAAGAATGAAGAGGAAGCCAAGGAGCGTGCCGGCCTTCTCAATTTGCAGGGCGTAGCCGAAAAAATACAGTGTCCCTTGTTTGTTATTGCCGCTGGACGGGATCGGCTGTGTCCGCCCGAGGATGCGAAACGTCTTGCATCCGAGGCGAAGGGGCCTGTCGAGTTGCTGGTGATTGAGGAGGGCAACCATGTCGCGCACAACCGTCCCTATAGCTATCGTCCGCAATCTGCCGATTGGATGGCTGTCCAATTGAAGGTCCGCGCCAAATGAATTTGGCATTAGACGCAGGATCAACTCGTAACTCGCGGTCTGTGCCTCGTGTCGAAGACGACCGCTTGTTACGTGGTGGTGCGCGTTTTGTGGATGATATTGACCTCCCAGGCATGCTCCATGCGGTCTTTGTCCGCAGTCCCATGGCCCATGCTTATCTGCGCGGCATCGCAGTCGCCGAAGCGCGGAAACTCCCCGGCGTCGTCGCGGTTTATACCTTTGAGGACCTTCGCGGCGTAATTGTCCGCGATCGTATTCCCCAGGCGACTCCATCCGGGATGGTGAAGTTCCACGTCGATCCGCCATGGCTCGCGCATGGCGAGGTTTGCTATGTTGGCGAGCCCTTGGCGATCGTTATCGCGGAGAGTCGTCGCGTTGCCGAAGATGCCGCCCGTCTCGTCGAGCCAGACCTGGAACCGCTCCCGGTTGTGGTTGACCCAAGGCAGGGGCTGGTACGCGGTGCACCCAAGGCCCGCTTGGATTGTCCAGACAATCTTGTCGCACATACCCTTGTTAAGTATGGCGACCTGACCGGTGCGTTTGCCGGTGCCGCTCACCATATTACCGAGACGTTCCGGCTTTATAAGGGGGGAGGGCATTCCATTGAAACGCGTGGCCTGGTGGCGCGCTTTGACCCGGCAGAAGCACGGCTCACGGTTTGGGACAGCACTCAAATGCCACACCGTGCGAAGGCCATCCTCGTTGAGTCGCTGGGATTGACGGAAGATCAGGTACGCGTTGTCGCGCCAGACGTGGGCGGGGGATTTGGCCCGAAAGCGGTCATTCATCCGGAGGAAATTACTGTTCCGGCCGCGGCGATGCTGCTTGGGCGTCCGGTCAAATGGATTGAAGATCGATTCGAAAGTTTTAGTGCAACGGTGCTTGAGCGCCTTCAATACTGGGATGTCGAGGCGGCCTTTTCTGCCGATGGCAGGCTTGGCGCTATTCGCGGGCATCTCTATCACGATCACGGAGCATGCACGCCCTACGGGGTCGCACTGCCATTTAACGCAGTCACCAATCTGATAGGCCCATATGTTCTTCCGGCGCTCGAGATGGAGATTTCCCTTTGCCTGACCAATATCGTTCCGGCCTCGCCGACGCGGGGTGCCGGGCGGCCGCAAGGAACGTTTGTGATGGAGCGCTTACTTGATCGTATCGCCGAACGTATCGGCGTAGGGCGGGACGAAGTACGCCGGCGTAATCTTATTGCGCCGGAAAAGATGCCCTATACCGTCCCGATCCTGCAGCGCGATGGCTCTGCGATGACGTATGACAGCGGCGACTATCCTGAGTGTCAGCGGCGTGCATTGGAGGCGGCAGGGTGGGACGATTTTCCCGCGAGGCAGGCTCAAGCGCTTCAGCAGGGCAGATGTATCGGGATTGGCATGGCGAACTATGTAGAGGCAACCGGCCGCGGGCCCTTTGAGAGCGGGTCTGTTCGGATCGGACCATCCGGAACCATTGTTGCAACGACCGGAGCTACCGCCCAGGGACAGGGAACCAAGACAATGATCGCGCAATTGGTGGCGGCACAGTTGGGGGTGCGTCCCGATCAGGTGCAGGTTATTGACGGGGACACCAACGCGATTGCGCTTGGGCTTGGCGCATTCGCCAGCCGACAGGCGGTTACCGCCGGAAATGCCGCGCATCTTGCCGCAACGGCAGTTGCGGATAAGGCGAAACGGGCCGCCTCTTCAATGCTCGAGGCAGCGGTAGAGGATCTTGAATTGGTGGACGGCTGGGTAAGGGTTAAAGGCGTTCCGGAGATGCGGCGTTCACTCAAGGAGCTCGCGGTAGCGCTGGGGGGCGTGCCAGGATTCGCGCTGCCTTCGGGCCTGACCCCCGGCCTGTCTGCCGAGGTCAATTTCGAACCATCAGGACTTACCTATACCAACGGAACGCATGTGGTTGAAGCGGAGGTTGACGTCGATACGGGGGGGGTTCGGTTAACGCGTTACGTTGTGCTTCACGATTGTGGGCGCATCATCAATCAGATGATGGTGGACGGTCAAGTGCTTGGCGGAGTGGTTCATGGCATCGGCGCGACTTTGTTTGAATGGATGCGCTATGACGATGCGGGACAACCGCTGACGGCAACATATGCGGATTATTTGCTCCCGACCGCCGACGTTGTTCCTCGTGTTGAAATTCACCATATGGAGTCGCCGTCTCCGCTTAATCCGCTGGGGGTAAAGGGGGCAGCGGAGAGCGGAACGATAGGCGCGCCTGCAGCCATCGTCGCGGCAATCGAAAATGCCCTCGCACCGCTCGGAATTACGATTAATGAGTTACCGGTCACGCCTGCCCGACTGCATCGCCTCATTCAGGCGGGAGTCGCGAAGGGTGGAAAGATTCCCGGCATGCGCAATGGTAGCGTCAACAAAAAGGACGGATCATGAAGCCCGCTCCGTTTGACTATCATTGCCCGCAGACATTGCCCGAGGCATTGCGACTACTCGCGACGCTCGAGAATGCGCGTCCGTTGGCAGGGGGGCAGTCTTTGATGCCGATGCTTAATTTGAGATTGGCAACGCCAGACCATTTGATCGACCTCGGGAAAATTGCCGAAATTTCGCGCATCGAGGAGCTCGCGGACAAAATTCGGATTGGCGCCATGACGACACAGCGGACACTTGAAACCTCGGCGCTTATGCAACGCAAATGTCCGTTGTTGTGCCAGGCGCTGGAGCGTGTCGGGCATCAACAAACCCGGAATCGGGGAACGATTGGCGGAAGCATTTGTCATTTGGATCCGTCCGCAGAGTTACCCATTGTGGCCATGGCGCTGGATGCGCGACTGGAGATCCAGAGTCAATCCGGGAGGCGGGTTCTGTCGTTCAAGGCCTTTCCTGCCGGATATTTGACGTCTGTCCTTACGTCTGGTGAATTGTTGACCCACATCGAATTACCGATATTGCGGGGCCGGACTGGCAGCTGTTTTGAGGAATTCTCACGCCGTCCTGCTGACTTCGCCATCGTCGCAGTCGCCGCGGTCGTGTCGCTGAACGGTGATGGGATCGTTGTCGAAGTACGGATCGCGATCGGCGGACTCGGGGCTTCACCTGTCCGGCTTGAGGCTGCGGAGGCGCGCCTTCTAGGGAAAAGGTGGGCACCGGAGGGGCTGGATGATGCTGAGCGTCTGGCGAGGGAGTTGCCCGCTGAGGGGGACGATGACAATACGCCGGAATACCGCAGGCATCTTGCCGGTGTACTCACCCGCAGGGCGCTCGATACAGCGTACCAACGCAGTCAGGAGGCGCCTAATGTCTGAGCATCAAATTAGTCTTACCGTGAATGGGAAGCAGTACTCGCGTGCGGTGGAAGGTCGCGTCAACCTGGTCGATTTTTTGCGTAATGAACTCGGCTTAACGGGAAGTCACATCGGTTGCGAGCATGGCGTCTGTGGCGCGTGTACGATACTCGTGGACGGGAAATCGGTAAGGGGTTGCCTGATGCTCGCGGCACAGGCAAATGGCCGGACGGTCGAAACCGTAGAAGGTGTGGCAAATCCAGATGGTTCCCTCTCGGACATTCAGAAAAAGCTTACGGAACATCATGGGCTGCAATGCGGCTTCTGCACGCCCGGGGTCATAATGACCTTGACGGAACTGGTTCGTGAAAGTGCGAACGTTCGATTAACTGAAACCCAGGTAAGGAAATCCCTGTCGGGCAACCTCTGCCGGTGTACCGGATATCAGGGCATGGTCGACGCAGCGCTTGAATTGGTCGGGGTGAGGGACTGACTTATGGCGCAAATAATTTTTATCGCCCGATTGGCCAAAAATTTCAAAGGAAAGTCATGAGATCTCCGTTACGTTGGCCCAATAACGCGCGCACCGCGGTGCTGGTGAGCGTGCTGCTCGAAACCTGGGCAGATGGCCGCTCGCCCACCTACTTCCCCCGAACGACGCCCCTCAAAGCCGGTGCACGCGACGTTGCCGGAATCCAGTGGTCCGAGTACGGGGGGAAGGAGGGTATTTGGCGCTTGATGCGGATCATCGAACGAAACAAGCTGCGAGCCACCGGCTTTTGCAACGGACTCTCGGCCGAACGCTATCCGGATGCAATCTCACAGATGGTGCGTGCAGGGCACGATATCGCCGCGCACGGGTATGCCCAGAGTGAATACCTCCACGAGATGGATGGACCGCGCCAACGCCAGGCCATTCATCAGACGCTTGATGTCTTGGAAGAGGTCTCGGGAAAGCGCCCGATAGGCTGGCTTACCCCCGTGTATGGCGGCGATGCAAGCACCCCGGATCTGCTCGCCGAGGCGGGCATCAAGTGGCACTGCGACATCCTGGACAGCAGCTCTCCGCGCATTGACACACGACCCAGTGGCAATATGGTGGGGATCCCCTGGTCCGAGTTCGTTGACAACCGGGTTTTGCGCTCCAGTCCGCGTGATTACTTCGACGTGTACAAGGGAACGTTTGACTTCCTGCACAAGGAAGAGCCGATGGGCATGATGCATATTGGTATTCACGCCCATTTCGGAGGACGCCCGCTGGTGGCCGCGGCATTTCACGAAATTTTGCAGTACTTGCGCGGATTCGACGACGTTTGGTTAACAACGTGCGGCGAGCTGGCGGAATGGGCTAGCGCTCAAGATCCCGCCGCACTGTCCTACAAAGCGCGTTTCTTTGATCTATAAATCGTCCTGCCAAAAACAGAAAGTCCCGGAACCATGCTGCGCATAATCACCACGCTCCTTGCTGTGCTTTTGACATCATTTTTCTTATCCCCAACTGCGTATGCACAAACCTACCCCGCGAAGCCAATTCGCATCATCATTTCTTTCCCGCCCGGAGGGATAACGGATTTGCTGGCACGCGAGTTGGCACAAGGCCTGCAGATCAATATGGGGCAAGCTGTGATCGTCGATAACCGCCCAGGCGGAAATTTTGTCATTGCAGCCGAGGCTGCGGCAAAAGCTCCGGCCGACGGCCACACGCTTTTTATGGGTACCGACAGCACCTTTACCGTGAACCCAATCAGTGGCGCCAAGCTTCCATACGATGCGGACAAGGATTTCGCGCCCATTACGCTGACGGCGCTACAAACGCTATTTGTGGTTGCGAGCGGTAAGGCGCAGGCAAAAACGCTAAAGGACATGCTGGGGTACGCGAAAGCCAATCCCGGGAAGGTAACTTTTGGAAGCTCGGCCCTCGTTTCGCAGCTAATCGGGGAGCGTATGAAGCTTGTCACCAAGACGGATATGCTCCACATCCCTTTTAAGGGTTCCCCGCCAATGCTCCAAGCCTTACTGACCGGCGACATTGACTTTGCAATAACCACATTCTCGCCGTATGCGTCCTACACGAAAGACGGCAGACTGGTCGGGCTTGCGGTCACCGGAACACGCCGTGAGGCGCTCGTGCCTGATACGCCGACACTCGCTGAATTGGGCCTGTCTGAAGTCGGCTATCACCTTTGGTACGGGCTTTTCGCTCCCGCAGAAACTCCCAAGAGCATTCAGTCACGAATCCATACCGAGGTGGTGAAGGTTTTAAATGATCCAAGCGTGCGCGCCAAGCTGATCGCGGCCGGCATTGAGCCAGCTACCAGTAGCCCGGAAGATCTGGCCCTACGTATTCGCGAGGATCGAGCCCGGTGGCTGCCTGTACTAAAGGCAAGCGGTGCCGCACTAAACTGAACGGGCCGCTATTGCGGCACATCTTCGCTTGGCGCACCGAATCCTCCTAACGAGAAGTCTGCAGTGCGCTGAGCGAGCCCGCTACAGCGCAGCGTCGTCAACGATGACGCTCACCTCATCATCGTGCACCGTAACAGGAAAGGTCTGCACGGGTTTTCCCGCATTTCCCTTGCCCTTCCACACATCGACCCGAAAACTGTGCAGGGGACACTTCACGGTGGTCCCATCGAACTCGCCCTCGCCTAGGGAAGCCCCTCGGTGCGGACACCGGTTGTTGATCGCCGCACACCGCTCGCCCACTCTGAACACCGCGACGCGCAGCCGTTCGCCCACCTCGACGATCTTGCAGCCGCCGTCCGGAATTTCGTTCCTGCTGATCTTGATGATTGCCACGCTCTAGCCTTTCCAAGTTTGCCCGCCACCGTAGCCCGTGTTGGGTATTTTCATTACCTCGAGAGATCGTATTCTGTCGTTAGTCTTTCATAAATTCCACTTTTATGATGAGCTCCTTGCAAAAGTCTAAATTTGTCAATATTGCTGCGTGCTGTTTAGTCTTCTTGGGACATTTCCCAGCTGATTATGATCAGTGTGTTAGTGTTCTGTTTTTTTTATGCGCTGGGTAGTCTAAAAAACATTTTCCGCGTTCCACTGTTCACGTTGATATACGTTCAGGCACGATTTTCTATTAGAGAGAGAGAGAGATGCGTTCCTACTTCTTGACCTTCGTTTTTCAGATTTTGAGTGTTTTGAGTGCCGTGTTTCCCTTTTCCAACGCGTATGCTCAGAACGTTTGGCCGAATAAGCCCATCAAGCTGATTTTGCAAAGTCCTCCCGGTGGAACTAGCGACTTGATTGCGCGGCTCCTGCAGACGCCGCTGCAAGAAGCTCTCGGGCAGTCCGTGATTATTGAGAGCCGACCTGGCAGTTTCGGAATTCCCGCAGGGATAGTGGTCGCAAATGCAGGATCCGACGGATATACGTTCGGACTCTTTGGCAGCAGTTTGGCTAGCAACGTCGTTACGCAGAAGAGCCTACCTTACGACGCATTGCGCGACTTTACGCCGGTTAGCTTGGTAGCTCGGACTCCGAACCTGATTTCGGTAAATTCATCCAGTCCGATAACCTCTATTCAAGATCTGGTGGCGGCGGCAAAGGCGAAGCCTGGGAGCCTAAGTTTCGGCACGCCAGGACCCGGGCTGACGCAGCACTTTTCTGGTGAATGGTTGAACTTTCTGGCCGGTATAAACATGGTGCACGTGCCCTACAAGGGGGCTGGGCCGGCAATGAACGACACGATGGGCGGGCAAATTCCGGTTGTGATAACAGTAGCAGGGTCCGCTACTGCGCTGGTGCAATCGGGCCGTTTGCGTGCGCTGGCCGTAACAGGCCTCGAGCGGTTACCCCTGTTTCCGAACGTACCTACAGTTGCGGAGCAGGGTTATCCCGGCTTTTCCATAGTTGAGTGGTTCGGTATCGTGGGGGCTCCGGGTATCCCAGTTGAAGTCATAAGAAGGCTTAATGTCGAGGTCAATCGAGCGCTCAGAATCCCCGCAATTGCGGAGCGACTTCGAAACCTCGGATTTCAGCCGGGTTCACAGAGTCCCGGAGAATTCCAAGCATTTATAGAGGAAGAGGTGAAGAGTATCCGCACCATCGTTCGCAGCGCGAAAATCAGCGTCGAATAATTGCATGCCCCTGTTCGATGCAGTCCGCGTTAGCCTGAATCTGCCGCATCTGTTTCCATCCTGACGTTCTTCAGGCCTCTTTCGCCGCACGAGAGGTTTCTGCGTCGGAGAGCTTTTGTAGGACTTGGTCGCGCTGCTTTCGCACGTGATCTTGTATCGATACCGAGAGTGCCTTCAGGTCCGCTCTGAGGTACGCCTGCCCGATTTCGTGATGCTCCTTCAACATCATGAGAGAAGGATCTTCTTGGCCTAGGTACAGAGCCGAGAGCCAGCGCCGATATTTTTCAAAATCTTTTAATACCGAGATCAATTGATCATTATCGCAGCGATTGTGTAGTAGATCAGGGAATGCAATTGCCAGAGATGCGTACTCGCGAGCGCGCTTGGCGTTAAGGGCATCCTTCATCTGAGCAAGAACCTTGACGATTCTTTCATGATCTCCGGGCTTAGCGTTAAGGCTGGAGATAAACGTCCGATTGATTTCGAGGATTATCCAGGTCTCGTAGGTATCGAATACAAATTTCTTCGTTGGTGTTGCCACCCTCCGATCTCGGGGGCCAAGGCGCTCGGCAAGGCCGTCCCTCTCTAGGGTCGCCAGTACATCGCGCACAGGCGATCTGCTGGTCGCGTACTCCTTTGCAATGAACTCCTCTGAAAGCCTACTTCCTGGAGGAAGTTCTCCAGAGACAATTCGTAACTCAAGATTCTCGTGAAGTTGTTCAGTGAGGCTTCTGCGTTGCAGCGTCAGTAGACGGGAACCAATGGGCTTTTCCACCACCCCGGCTATGGGTCTTATTAGCGCCATTTTTTTGATTTTTCCATGTACGGGTATTTCCACGCGAATTTTTAAGCGGTGTTACCCGTGCTCAGGCAATCCGCGCAGGCTGGGTTAGCCACTGCCGAGCACGTATAACCCATTCTGAATGGGCATCCCGAGCGGCTTCGTGTGTGCCGAAGTGAGTAAGCCCCTTTAATTCTAACAGTTCCACCCTGCATCCTGAGTTGGCGAGTGCCTCTGCCATATTCCGGGCTTGTGGCAAGAGTTCTGGCAAATCTTGTGTCCCAAAGGCGATAAGAAATGGGGTGTTATTTCCGCTGGTATGCAGCACAGGGCTTGCAGCTTCTGTGTCTGCCAGATCATCCAGGAAATTCGAAACCTTCATTCTGCGGACCGGATCGTCGCTGCGAAGGTCAAAGGGCGCGCTGATGGGCATGCACGCCGTCGGGATATTTTGGGGAATGCCTCTGCTTGTCGCGAGATCTGACCTTACTGTGGCCAGAGCAGCTAGGTGACCTCCTGATGAGTGCCCCCCGAGAAAAATTCGATCCGGGTCCCCGCCGTGCTTGGCGATGTTGTCAGATACCCATTTGAGCCCGTCTAGGACATCTTCCAAGGGCTTAGGAAATTTCGCTAACGGTGCCAGCCGATGCGATATCGAAACAAAAATCGCCGGCAGCGAGCAAAAAGCAGGGGCCATAAATCCCATCCATTCTTTGTACCCGTTCGCCCATGCCCCGCCGTGTACAAAGCACAGCACCGGAACGTCACGGGCAGAGGAGTCCGCAGGCAGATACACATCGAGTTTTTGCCAGTAATCATTGCCAAAGGGAACATCGAGTAGGGTTCGGGACTGCTCTTGTGCTAATCGTGACCATTCGAGAATGCGCGCAGAGTAGGCGGGACCATCCGGATGGATCAGGGCGGGGAGTTCTGGCAAATCTTCAAAGGACATTGTTATTCCCTTTTACGAAATTAGTGTGTATTGTGCTTTGCACACGATAGCGTAATTCTGATTAATGGCTAGTGGATTGAGTACCGCAGACCCAGCCAGCCTCCCACAATTCTCATAGAAACTTTTTTATAGGGGTAACCATGTCTCTTACTGCTTCAGCTGTGCTCGAGGAAATCAAGAATATCCACAAACGAAAGCCCATGTATGGCCATCCGCTTTGGACCGGCATGGTGGATGGTACCTTCAGCCTCGAGCAGGTGCGTTATTTCTGCCTGCAGCACGGTATCATTCCTTTGCACAATCACAACTACCATGGTCGCCTGTATGTTGTTTGTCCGGATGCTGAATGGCGCGAGAAAATTGCGGAAGTCGCATACGAAGAGGCGACTGGCCGGATTCATGCCGACGGCGTGTCGCACCATAAACTGTATTTGAACTATGGCAAGGCCTTGGGCCTGTCGCGCGAAGAGATGCTCAACGCCGATTACTGCGGCGGCGGATTGGCATTCAAGTCATTCTTCCAAGAATTATGCGGCAGAAATTTCCTCGAGGGTGTTTCTACGCACATGTTGGCGGGGGAGGCGCCGATCCCCGGTCTGTACATACGCGTCGCGAAGAAGTTGCAGGAGAAATTTCAACTCTCGGACGAAGGCATCGCGTACTGGACGGTGCATGACAGTGCGGACGAAGATCACTCCGATGTCGGCCGAGAACTCCTAGATCAGTTTGCACCCACCGACAAAGACAAGGAACTTGTCCTCAAGACCGTGCGTACTACCGTTGATGTCATGCATCTGATGTATGACGATTTTTATGCAAACATGATGCGTATTCCTTTGGGAAAAAACAAATAGCTGCTGCCGACCTCTCTCCCAGGAAAGTCAAAAATGACGCAACAAACCATTCTCGCGCCAGGGGTACCCGCTGGACCGGCGGGGAGTTTTTCCGCCTGTAAAAGGGTGGGCGACACGGTATACATTTCGGGGACGGTTGCTTGGGACCAGGATATGAAACCCCTGGGGGGCAATGATGCCTACCAGCAGTCAAGAATAATTTTTGATTACTTGAAGCGCATCATGGAGGCAGCCGGGGGACAGATCGACGACATTGTGCGGATCACCGTATTCACGACCGACATGCGTCATCAACCTGCGTTCTGGAAGGCGCGAAAGGAATTTTTCTCTGGTGATTTTCCCTGCTCTACGCTCGTGTGTGTGTCGGCACTATTCCTGCCCGAGCTTTTAATTGAAGTGGAAGCGACCGGCGTGATCGGTTCGGCGAAGCGCAATTGAGGCACCTAGCCCAGGCGGCGAGTTACGTAGTGACTAGAAAAAAAAGCCAATGAAATATATCGGCCAACCGCTCAAACGGCGTGAGGATGTTCGATTTCTCACAGGTAGCGGGAATTTCGTGGATGACGTCAAGCTGGCTAAGACGGCTTGGATTGGATTTCTTCGAAGCCCGCACGCACACGCGCGCATTCTCTCAATCACATCAACGGCTGCGAAAGTCATGCCTGGTGTGCTTAGAGTGCTGACGTTCGCCGACTGGAAAGAGGCGGGGCTGGGCGAACTGACCTGCGTCCACCCGATGCCGTTTAGCGATGGTCGCCCCATGAATGAAGTCCTGCGTCCATGTTTCGCGTCCGATTGCGTGCAGCATGTCGGCGACGTAGTCGCTGCCGTTGTGGCCGAAGACCGCTATGCGGCCCTTGATGCGCTGGATGCCATCGAAGTGGACTATGAAGTTTTGCCCGGGATTGCGATTACGGCGGAGGCGCTCGATTCAAAGGCGCCGGTAATTCACGACAGCTTGCATTCCAACTTGGTTAACGACGTTGTGCGCGGAAACAGGGCGGCGACAGATGCTGCATTTGCGACAGCGGCGCACGTCACGGAGCTGAGCTTATCCAGCAACAGAGTTGCAGGCAATCCGATGGAACCGCGCGCCTACATTGCTGACTACGATCGCGTTACGGCACGTAGCACACTGTGGGCAACCACGCAGGTTCCGCACATGCTCCGGCGCTGGATCTGCAAATACACCCTATTTATTCCAGAAAACAAGCTGCGTGTAATCGCCCCCGATGTTGGAGGCGGGTTCGGGGTCAAATGTCATTACGCCGTGGAGATTGCTACGGTGGTGTGGGCATCCCGACTTCTGGGACGCCCAGTGAAATGGACTTGCACGCGATCAGAGCTAATGATGTCCGACGCACAGGCGCGCGATCACTACACGCGTGCGAAGATGGCATTCTCCAAGACCGGGCAGATCCTCGGCATGCAGGTTGATACGCTCGCGAATTTTGGAGCCTACTGCAGCAATTTTGGTCCGAGCATTCCCGGTAACTCGTATCCGCAGACAATCACCGGTCTTTATATGACGCCCAACCTGGATCTGCGGGTGCGCGGCGTGTACACCAACACCGTACCTATTGACGCTTATCGCGGCTCGGGGCGACCCGAGGCGACCCTGGTGAACGAACGCTTACTCGAGAATGGGGCCCGTGAAATGGGCATTGATGTGGTGGAAATGCGCCGACGCAATCTGATCCCGCACGAACTCTTCCCCTACAAGACACCGGTTGGGCGGGTCTATGACTCCGCTAACCCTCCGCGGATGCTTGAAGAACTGGTTCTGCTTTCTAGTTACGCGAAGTTGCGTGAACAACAACTACGTCGACAAAACGCCGGCGAACTAGTGGGAATTGGCCTTGCGGCGTTCCTGGATAAATCAGGCACAGGCCCCAGCGCGACGCTTGCCTCTAAGGGCGGTATGCACGGCGGCTACGAAAGTGCGTTGGTTCGAGCCCACAGCGATGGGAAGGTGACCATATTCTCGGGAAGCCATTCGCACGGGCAGGGCCACGATACGGCATTTTGCCAGGTGGCGGCCGACCGCCTGGGTCTGCCGCTTGAGGACATTTCCCTTGTGCAAGGCGATACCGATAGCGTTCCATTCGGCAACGGCACTTGGGGTTCACGCTCTTTATCAGTGGGCGGCATTGCCATCTACAAAGCCTCCAACAAAGTTATAGACAAAGCAAAAAAGATTGCCGCCCACATGTTCGAATGCGCGGTATCAGATCTTGACTATGCGAATGGGCTATTCTCAGTGGCCGGGACGGATCGCGTTGTCACGTTTGCCGAAGTTGCCGACGCCGCTCACCACGGGGCGAATTGCCCGACCGAACCGGATTTCGAACCCGGGTTGGAAGCCACGGTGTTTTACGATCCGCCCGATACCAATGATCCCTCTGCCATGCATTTGTCTGTGGTCAGCATTGATCCCAAAACTTGGCGTGTGCAAGTCGAGTCTTATTACACGCTCGACGATTGTGGCCTAGTGGTTAACCCGCTTATTGTTGAAGGCCAAGTCCATGGTGGGCTGGCCCAGGGTATCGGTCAAGCGATGATGGAAAAAGTGTCCTACGATGCGGAGTCCGGTCAGTTGCTCACGGGTACTTTCATGGATTACTCGATGCCGCGTGCGAGTGACATGCCACCTTTGAAGCTCGGGTTTATCTGCACACCTGCGCCAGGCAATCCACTCGGGGTGAAGGGCGGAAGCGAGACAGGTACGATAGGTCCGCCTGCGGCCATCGGCAATGCCATTGTCGATGCACTGTGGCATCTTGGCGTCCGTCATGTCGATGCGCCGTACACGCCGCATGCGGTATGGAAGGCGGTAAGCGGACAATGAGCGCTCGAGTTTTCAAATCTGTGGATATAACCGTCAACGGGGCGACGCTACGCGCAGAAGTTGAGACACGGCAGTCTTTAGCCGAATTTCTACGTGCTCATGCTGGGCTGACAGGTACCCACATCGGTTGCGATACCAGCCAGTGCGGTGCCTGCACGGTGCACGTCGATGGCGTAGGCCTGAAGTCCTGTACTCTACTGGCTGTACAAGCCAACGGCGCAGTCGTCACTACTATTGAAGGCCTTGCGGTGCGGGATGCCATGCATCCGATGCAGCAGGCGTTTCAGGAACATCATGCGCTTCAATGTGGTTTTTGCACGCCCGGCATGGTGATGAGCGCGCTCGATCTGGTGCGGAGAAATCCGCAGCCGACGGACGACGATATCCGGCACGCGCTTGAGGGGAACATCTGTCGTTGTACCGGCTATTACAATATTGTGAAAGCCATCTCTGCGGGCGCCAAAGCAATGCGTGAATTGCGCCCCGAATAGCACGAGAATTATTTCCATACCATGCATTCATTTGAATATAGAGATCCCCGATCGCTGGTCGATGCCGAGTCTACCCTGCGCGATGTGGGGGGCGCGAAATTGCTCGCTGGCGGTATGAGCCTTATCCCGGTTATGCGGCTGCGGCTGGCCGAGGTTCCTGCTCTGGTTGACCTCAACCGGATCGAGGTGCTTGCCGGTATCACAGTTTCAAATGGTGTGGTCAGAATCGGATCGATGACGCGGCACGCCACAGTCGCTGCATGCGCCGAGGTGCAGGCGACGATTCCGGCCCTGTCCGTCCTTGCCGGAGGCATAGGGGATCCCCTTGTGCGCAACCGCGGCACTATCGGAGGGTCTCTTGCGAATAACGATCCGTCGGCCTGCTATCCATCTGCCTTGTTGGGTCTGGATAGCACCGTGATTACCCAACGCCGTCGTATTGCGGGCGATGCTTTCATTACAGGCATGTTCCAGACCGTGTTGACTACAGACGAAATTATCACGGCCGTTGAGTTCTCGGTGCCGCATTGTGCGGCGTATGTTAAGTTTGCTAACTATTCTTCGCGATTCAGCATCGTCGGAGTCTTTCTATCGAGATATCTCTCGGGTGTACGAGTTGCCGTCACAGGTGCGGGGGCGCATGCGTTCCGTGCTACCGATCTAGAAAGAGCGCTGAGTCGTGATTTCTCAGCCACAGCGATTGAGGACATTACGTTTGACCCAGAAAACCTGATGTCTGATCTTCACGCGAGCGCCGAATACCGGGCTCATCTCATCAAAGTACTTACCCAACGGGCGGTGATGGCATGCATCTGACACGAGTTTTTGGGACCCTAATCATCTACGCGAAGGTAATTCGATGAACCTATTTCTGACCTGCACATGGCTCGTGCTCTCAAGTCTTGCCGGAACCGCGTTTGGACAAACTCTGGCGTATCCCAGTAAGCCGGTGCGAATTATCATCTCGTTTCCGCCTGGGGGCAGCACCGATTTTCTCGCCCGGATTCTTGCCGAGCGCCTGCAATCGGGGATGCAGCAAACGGTAATCGTCGAAAACCGGCCCGGTGGCAATTCAGTTATTGCCGCAGAAACGGTTGCAAAGGCCGCACCCGACGGACACACCTTGTTTATGGCAGTGGACTCGGTTATGTCCCTTAATCCATTGCTTTACTCGAAACTTTCCTACGATCCAGAGCGTGATTTTGTTCCAATCTCGCATGTGGCATCGCAGCCGTTTTTCATGGTTGCCGGTCCGCGTTCCCCGGTTAGAGACCTTCCAAGCTTAATTGCCTACGCGAGAGCAAACCCGGGAAAATTGACTTATGGAACATCAGCCATGCTACAGCAGCTCGCTGGCGAGAAAATAAAACTTGATACCAAGGTAGATATGCTGCATGTCCCATTTAAGGGTTCGCCCCCAATGCTGCAGGCGCTTTTGAACGGCGAAATAGACTTTGCTATCACTGCGACGACGCCGTATGCCAACTACGTTAAAGAGGGGCGGTTGTTCGGGATTGCAACCTCTGGTGGTCAGCGCGAGATGGTGCTGCCGACGACGCCAGTGATGAGGGAGTCCGGATTTCCCGATTTGGAGTTTGGCAATTGGAATGGTCTGTATGCGCCGGCAGGAACTCCCAATATCGTTATTGAGAAGCTCAACGCTGAAGTTCGAAAGGCCATGAGCGATCCGGCGGTTTCCGCAAGGCTGATTCCAGCAGGAATTTATCCTAGCGCCAGCACGCCAGACCAACTTAGATCTCTAAGAAGGTCTGATATCGAACGCTGGGGTCCGGTGATCCGGGCGGTTGGAATAAAGTTGGATTAAATGCACCCATGTTGGATCTGCTACGTGGTTTCCTTGTGATATGTATTGTCAACTGAAAGGGCTTTCCCGTGGCTATGCTCAAACATGTCGCGATTGTTGTCTCTGATCTGGAAAAAGCAGCCTCGTTCTATGAGGGAGTGTTTGCATTGGAGCGGGTTGGTCGCGACGATCTCGAATTCGGGTCGGGTATTTATCTCTCAGACGGCGTATTCAACCTGGCCTTGCTGCGCTACAAGGGGGCGAGAGGTTCTGGATTGTCCAACGCCGCAACGTTTGTCGGGACACACCATTTCGGTTTTGTCGTTGAAAACCTAGAACAAACGGAGCAGAGGATAAAAGCGGCCGGTGGAACCTTCTTTTTCCAGTTGGGCGAGGGCGAAGACAAGGTCAACTTCGAACGAAAATTCAAGGACCCGGACGGTATCATTTTTGATATTTCACGGCATGGCTGGGCTACGGCGACAACGCCTGCGACTAAGTCAAGACTTCGTCATGTAGCAATTGTCGTTAAGGATCTCGAGAAGGCTGCTCAGTTCTATGAGAATGTCTTCGAACTAAAACGGGTAGGCCGGGATGACCTTGAGTTTGCCTCTGGCATTTATCTGTCAGACGGAACCACCAATCTTGCACTGCTTCGCTATAACGGAGCGAAAGGTTCGGGTTTGGAGGACGCGAACAGTTTTGTGGGGGCTCACCATTTCGGTTTTATAGTCGATGACCTCGTCGCAGCGGAAAAGCGCATTAAGGAAGCCGGTGGCACCTTCTTTTTTCAGCTCGGGGACGGAGAGGAAAAAGAGAACTTCGAACGCAAGTTCAAGGATCCTGATGGCATTATTTTTGACATTTCGAAACATGGCTGGGCGGGGACACGGTAGCTATACGCAGCGTCCTCTAGTTTTATTTCGATCCGCCCTCAAAGGCGCAATGTGTGTTCGCTCCGTCAATGTTGATGCCATTCGCTGTTGGGTAAAGCGCATGGTGCGCGGAATGGCCGTGGCAATGGAAATTGTCTTCCTCGCGCGAGAACGATGTTTTTCCTTGACGCTGCCCGGGGAGGTAGTACAAGTTTTATAGATAGAGGAGTCCATTGTGCTCCTGGTGGACTAATACATCCCCAACTTCGGCATGCAATATTTTTCTCAAAGTGATCCATTCATGAGCTTTTACGCACATCACGTTTTTTTTTGCTGCAACCAGCGACCTGATGGGGCAGCCTGTTGCGAAGACTACGGTGCAACCGAGCTTCGTGCTTATGCCAAAGATAAGGTAAAGGCGCTCAATCTATCAAGCCAGAGCAAGGTCCGCATTAACCAAGCTGGCTGTCTCGACCGCTGTGAGTTGGGGCCGGTCATGGTCATTTATCCGCAAGAAACCTGGTACAGATATGTAGACAAATCGGATGTCGACGAAATCATTGAAGAGCACCTCAAAAACGGCCGTATCGTCGATCGTCTTAAGATCTAGACTTGTCAAAAAATTGAAGTGGATCGCTACGAAAAAATAGCCGGGCCCGCGTTCAAAAGGCGACTGATGGGCTGCATTGTGAACCACCACGGGTTGAACACGCCAACAGTGGAGACGGTTTTTGTAGTTAGGTCAGAAAAAGACGCTAAAGGCGGTAAAGGGGGTAATCGCCCCCGTCGATTAGATACTGCACCTCACCAAGCTCGCGCCCGATCTCGTCTAAGCGCTTCTTGACGACGCTCTCCCAGAGAGAATGACACTCTTTGACATCGCCGTGGATCCACTCGGCCTTGTGGGCGGAGCAGCGGGAGCGGCGGAAGACATTGAAAGTTTTATTCCGGTGGCGGCCTGAATTAGTAATTCGCCACCTCAGGCGTGGATCAGGGAGCCGCATCAGGAAAATTCTCAGCATGAAAATGCCCCCTTTGGCTGACGAAAATCAGAGGGAACGTTATGTTGATTGAAACGAGAACCGCCGGTTTTAAACAAGATTTATAGAAGTGCCCACAAGCCGTGTTTAGCCTGATACAGTGCCCCGAGTTCGATGTGGCAGTTCACCCTGAAGGGAAGCATTTTTAAGTGATACGAATCGAAAAAGTAGGCAAAATTTTCCCCGGCGAACGTGGCCGCGCGCCATTCGAAGCGCTGCGTGATGTGAGCTTTGAGGTGGGGAAGGGCGAGTTTGTCTCGATCATCGGTCCGAGCGGCTGTGGCAAGACCACGCTGCTGCGCATCCTGCACGGCCTTGAAACGGCGAGCAGCGGCGAGGTTTTCGCTGCGGAGCGCCGCGTCGAGGGCCCCTCGCCGGCGAGCGCAATCATTTTCCAGCAGTTCAATCTTTTCCCGTGGTTGACGGTGCGCCAGAACGTTGCATTCGGCCTTGAAGTGGCGAAGCTGCCCGCCGCCGAATGTGCAGACCGCACGCAGCAGTTTGTCGAATTGGTCAGACTGCAGCGTTTTGCCGATCACTATCCGCATGAATTGTCCGGCGGCATGCAGCAGCGCGTGGGGATTGCCCGCGCGCTGGCCCTGGATCCGCAGGTACTGCTGATGGATGAGCCCTTTGGCGCGCTCGATGCGATTACCCGCGAAGAATTGCAGCGCGAAATAGCCGGGATTCTCGCGCGCTCGCGCAAGACGGTGGTGTTCATCACCCACAATATGGACGAGGCCATTTTCTTTTCCGACCGCATTCTAGTGATGGGTGGGCGTCCCGGACGCATTGTCGAGGAGGTGCGCGTAGACCTTCCCCACCCGCGTGAGGCCGACGCGGTGCGTGCCAGCCGCCAATTTGCGTCCATACGCGAGCATTTGTGGACCTTGTTGTCGGGCGCGGCCGCGATACCGGGCCAAGATCTCGAGGTAAGCGTCTGATGCAAGCGTCGCGCAAAACCCTGCTGATCCAGACCGCGTGCCACATCGGCATCCTTGCCACGTGGGAACTACTGTCGCGCTTTGTCATTCCGCCGCGCTTCCTGCCACCGCCCTCGGCCATTGCGGTCGCCTTCGTCGGGATGACCGTATCGGGTGAACTACCGCGCCAGTTGTGGCAGACCGCGAGCGTGTTGCTCACCGGTTTTGCGCTGGCCATCGTGTCTGGTATGGTAATCGGTGTCGCCATGGGCACCTTTGCAACGCTAAGGCGCGTGCTCGATCCCTATGTCAACGCGTTCTACGCCATGCCCACGGTGGCGCTGGTACCGGTGGTGATCATCTGGCTCGGCCTCGAGTTCCAGGCCAAGGTCTTCCTGACCTGGTTGGTCGCGGTGTTTCCGATCATCATCAATGCGCAGATTGGTGTGGCCAACGTACCGCACTCCTATCTCGAAACGGCGCGCGCGTTCGGCTGTAATCGCTGGCAGACGTTCCGGCGCGTTGTGGCTCACGCCGCGGTGCCTTTCCTCATCGCCGGGATCCGACTCGGCTTGGGGCGCGCCCTGGTGGGCGTGGTGGTGGCTGAAATGTTCACCGCGCTGGCCGGCCTCGGTTACATGGTGGTGCTCTATGGCAACACGTTTCGCACCGCCGAACTCTTTGTGCCCATCGTCGTGCTGGCGCTGCTCAGCATAGGCGTCACCAACCTGATTTACCGACTCGAGCGCAGGGTCGCGCCCTGGCGCCGCGTGTCGGATTAGGGCTAGTCCTCGGGCTGGATATGGGCCTGCGCCAGCGCAGTCGGCAGCGCAATGCCAAGCCCGAGTTTGAGCGCTTTTTTGTAGATCCACGAGGCAATGCCCACGTCCTGTGACACCAGGCCGGTGGTGTGCACAAGAATGCGCTCGTCGTCGCGCTCGCGCCCGGGCTTTTCACCAGCGATCACCTCGCCGATCTCGGCGTACAGGCGGGCACGGTCGAACTGCCCGGCCTCGAGCATGTCGCGAAACGGTTTCATCGTCAGGTTGCAGTCCCAGTCGTCGATGACGGTCTTGTCAAACTTCGCCCACCCGGCCGGGTCCATTTCGCGGCGCGCGAGCGACACGAATGTCCCGCCCGGCTTGACCCAGGGCTCCCGGCTGACCACGTCGGTGCGCGTGGTGCAGCCCACGGCGATATCGCTACGGCGCACCACCTCCTCAATCGAGTCCAGGGCGCGTACCGGGATGCCGAGTATTCGCGTCCATTTGGCGGCGAAGGCCTCACGCGTGTCGGCGCGGCGTGAAGTGCAGAACACTTCCTCGAAGTTGTAGAGCCGGCGCAGACAGCGCAGGCAGTTCTCGCCCATGGTGCCGATACCCACCAGGCCCAGCGTTTTGGGTGCGCGCGGCCCCAGCCAGCGCAGCGGTGCGATCGCAGCAGCGGCGCTGCGGATGGCGTAGGTCCAGTGTTCATCGACGATCGCCAACGGCCGTGCCGTGCGCGGATCGGCCAGCACAATATAGCGAGCGCAATCGAGACGCCCGACGGTGTTGGTTTCGCCGTCATCAAAATACGAATACAGACGCACCCCGGCGATGGGCCCCTCAGTGAGTACCACTGTCTTGGTGTGCCAGTTGTTGTAAAGCGGGGCGCCAGTGACAAGTTTCTGGCTCGGCGGGTCCGACCACTGCACGGTGTGGCGGGCGTGCTGCCGGTAGATGTCCTCGCATATCGACATGGCATCTGAGGCCGACAGCAGTTTGACTGTTGTCGCGTAGTCAATGAACAGCACGGTATCCATGTCCGGGTCAGGCCTTTGCCGGTGGTGTGTCGGTGACAAAGTCAAAAGCCGGGCCGGCAGGTGCGTAGATTTCGTAGATCACCAGATTTTCCGTCGACACGTTGCTCAGTGCGTGGCGCGCGCCGGCCGGAATGAACACCACGTCGTCGGCGACGATGTGGTGCGCCGTACCCTCGAAGGTGAGTTCGCCCTCGCCCGACTTTACGATATAGACATTGTCCGAGACGGAGTGGCGGTGGACGCGACCGCGCGGCCCCTTGGGCAAAAGAACGTTGATGTGTACATCAAGCTTATCGGTGCCGCAGCTGCCGTCCACGAGCTGTATGCTGTCGCCGCGGCCCGGTTCAAGTCCGACGCGCGCCGCAGTATCTGGTTTTATTATTTTGAATCCCAACGACGTTTCCCCCGGATCTGTGCAACGTGACACCTGCGGTGCTGTTTGATCCGCGTCAATGACTGTCGAGGATTGAATGAAACCGCCGTATTCGATGAAGATATATTACCATGCGAGAAGAGCGCCCCGCCCTGGTGGGCGCTCCCACTAGGAGAGACCCATGTCGCGCCGCCGTTTTCTTACTTCCGTTGCCGGAGCTTCCGCGGTACTGGCCGCACCCGCGATCTTGCGTGCCCAGTCGCCCGCCAATATCAAGATTGCGACCGGCGTAACGCCGCCCTCCCTCCACAACATTTACCTACATGTGGCCCATGAGCGCGGCTTCTTCCGCGAAGGCGGCATCAATGTCACCGACGTGCTGCAGTTGCGTGGCGGGCCGCTCGCCACGCAGGCGCTCTCTTCCGGGCAGGTCGACGTCACGGCCAGTGATCCCGAGGGGGTGTTGTCGGCCGCAGTTGCCGGGCACCCCATTCGTGCCGTGTCCGCGCCAGGCGCGCGGCTCTCCTACATGGTTGCAGTGCGCAAGGAAATTACCGCGGTAGCCGATCTTCGCGGCAAGCCGTTTGCAGTCTCGCGCCCCGGTGCCATTTCGCAATACCTGATGTTCCCCTATCTCGAGAACGCCAAAGTGTCGCGCGACGCGGTGCAGTGGCTCAGCGTGGGCGGTGGCCGCGAGCGCATGCTGGCCCTGCTTGCCGACCGCGTAAAGGGCGCGCTGCTGCACATCGATTACGCCATGGAGGCCGCCGCCGACCCCAACATCACGCTGCTCTCGTCGGTTGCGGAGGTGATACCCAGCTATCCGTTTGAGTTGCTGATGTTGCGTAACGAGCTGATCGAAAAGAACCCCGCCGCCGCCACCGCCATCACGCGTGCGGTGATCCAGGCCTGCCGCTATATCGTAAGCAACAAATCCGGTACGGTCGAGGTGATGCTCAAGTACTCGCCTTCCTCCAAGGCGGCGGTGATCGAGCGGGCCTACGCTGAGCTGCTGCGTATTCGCGGCTTTGGCGTGAACGGTGACATGACCGAGGCCAATCTCGCCGTCGCGCACGACCTGGCGCTGCAGAACAAGCAGATCAACCAGCCGGTGCCCGTCGCCACGTGGGCCGATTTTCGAGTGCAGGAACGCGCTATGGCGGCGCTTGGCAGGATGAGTTGAATGCCGCAATAGCACTTGGCACCGGACGGGCGATGATCACCGAAGCTCGCGTCCTCGCCCTGGCGCAGCAACTGGTGCGTTTTCCCAGTCCGCAAACCGAACGCATGGAAGCCGAACCCCAGGTTCAGGCCTTTATCGGCGAGTGCGTCGCGCCCATCCTGGAGGGCATGGGCCTTGCGACGCGGCGTGATGCCATGGGTAATCTCATTGCCGAGGCCGGACGCGCCGGCGACGGCGCTTCGGTGCTACTGATGATGTATGCCATGACGCATCCGCAATCGAGGATGACCGACCCGTGGGACGCACGGCTGATCGACACCGGCGAGGGCCCGGCCCTTCGCGGGCGCGGCATCTCGGAGCAAAAGGCCCCGCTCGCGGCCGCGCTCGCCGCGCTCGAAGCACTGTTCGCGACTGGCGGTTTTCCCAAGGGGCATCTGGTTTTTGTGCTGAGCAGCGCCGGCGAAACAGGGCGGCACGATGCGGCGCAAGCGGCGCTGGCCGGCCACGCCGCGCTGGGCACGGTACCGGCCATGGGTATTGTCGGACTGGGCACTAACGGCCGCGTGGCTCTGGGCAATAAGGGGCGCATCGATATCGATGTGATCGTTCATGGCAAGGCTACGCATAGCAGCACGCCCTGGGACGGGATCGACGCCATCGAAGGCGCACGCCGCGTACTCGACCAGTTAAAGCATCTCGAGTTGCCGGCGCGCGAGCATCCCGGACTCGGCCGGGTGACACTCACACCGACACGCGTGATCACCGGCCCCAACGCCACGCACACGGTACAGGACAGCGCAACCATCACCCTCGACCGGCGTCTGCTGCCCGGCGAGGATCCCGAGTTGGCGCTGGCGCAGATCACCGAATGCGTGCGGCTTCCCGCGCCCTGGCGGGTCGAAGTGCGCAAGGGCCCGTTCATGTATCCGTGCGAAATCGCCGCCGATGGACCGTTGGTGACGCGCATTGGCGAGGGCGCGCGGCGTGCCGGCCTGGCGGTGCCCGACACCTTTTACAGCCACAGCTCGCTCGATGCCGGCTACCTGCTCAAGCTGGGCTGCGAGGCGACGATGTGGGGGCCGGGCCGCGTCGAGCAATTTCATTCAGACGATGAGTTTGTGCTGGTATCCGAACTCATGGCGGGCGCGTGCGGGTATGCGGGCTTTTTGGGCGCCACGCTTGGTTGACGTGCGCGTCTGAGCCAATTCACCACCCACAGCTCTCGGCATGTGCAGAACGTCAATGCCTTTTGTTCGCGCTTGCGCGCATGGATGATCCACTTCAAGGGTGTTGCCACAAAATAGCGCACCAACTACCTCGGATGGGTTGGGGTTCTCGCGTGGTCGCCCGCCGATCCCGCACAGTGCTCGCTTTCGCAGTCCGCGCATGCGTTCAACAACATCGTTCGCTAAATAAGCCTTAATTTTTCAAAATTCAAACTTCGGACTGCAACTGGCGCTCGTCCGAGGCCACCGCTGGACACGCGGCATGCCGAAGCCAGCACGTGACCGACCGCAGCTGGCACACTCTCTCGCTATCATGGCGGCACGACCTGCCGTCATACGCGCGCACGAACAAGAACGACTCGACCTTCCTTGGTACTAGTGAAAATGAAAATCGCAGTGCTCATCACCGGCGGCACTTTTGACAAAGAGTACAACGAGCTGAACGGCGAGTTGTTTTTCAAAAAGACCCATGTCCATGAAATGTTGGACATGGGGTGATCAATCGTCAAAACACGCGTTCACACGCTTATGATGAAAGATAGCCTGTTAATGACCGACGGCGATCGCGTAATGATTGTCGCGGCGTGTAAGAGGGCAAAGGAGCAAGCGGTTGTGGTGACCCATGGCACCGACACGATGGAAGACACCGCTCGTTACCTCGCGCCACATATCAAGAACAAAACGGTGATTCTTACCGGCGCGATGGTGCCGTACAAGTTCGGATCGTCTGACGGCCTATTCAACCTTGGCAGCGCGTTGGCCTACGCACAAGTGCTCCCGCCAGGTGTGTATGTCGCCATGAACGGGCAGTGTTTTGCATGGGACAATGTGCGCAAGAACAAGAAGAAAGGTGTGTTTGAGGCGCGCCGAAGTGGGGGTGTGGTTTTGAGACCCAGGGGCGGAGGGGCTTACAGAAGCGGACGGTTGAAAAAAATTAAAAAAATTACGTGATGCGTTTCGAGAGCTTTTAGTGTGTTGAGCATGATGCTCAGATTGATGTTTTTCGCAAGTGGTGTCAATTCCGTTTAACCTAGTAGGCAGACCGGTGGTAATCTACCGGCCGGAAGTGCGATAGGGTGAGCTGCGCATGCTCAAGAAGAACTGATCCGCGCTTTGTAGCGTAGTAAAACAATTTCGGCTCTTCTGCAAATCAAGTGGGTGTTATAGATGGGTGAATCGTCTGAAAGCCGCGTGGAATAAGGGTTTGCGGGGTTCGAGAGCATGAAGAAATCTGGCATGATTTACGCATGGCTACCTCTCGACGACTTACCGATCTATTCCGTTT
>CAMDDU010000041.1:0-38340 GCA_945892985.1 Bordetella parapertussis | reverse complement strand
CGAGGGGAAGCCCGGCACTGTGCTGCCGTGGTACATGCTCCAGCCGTCGCGGCGGCTGAAGTCCTGGCCGATGTCGCGTCCTGCGAGCGTCACGTCCGGCCCCATGGCGGCGTTGGCGCGTGGATAAGCGTCGTCGTGATAGGCGCAGAATAAAAACGGATCCATGGTTGCCCACGGAAAGCCCAGGGGCTTGATCTGGATGATGGTGTTGTCGGACATGATTGCTTACCTGTTGATGCCAGCCTGCTCACGGGGCGATTAGTTTGACGCTGGGAAAATAGCGCTGATAGCGTTTGGTGTCGCGCGTCAGCAATGGGCAGCCAATGACGGCGGCATGGGCACCGATAAAAAAATCCGCCAGGACGTTGCTCTTTTTTCCGCCCGCCCGGCGATAGCGCACAAAGGCTTTGCCGGCAAGAAACAGCGCGGGGCGGGGTAGTTCCATGATGGCGAGGCCAAGCTTGTCGAGTGTGTCATCCAATGCCTTGACCGTGGAGAAGGTCAGAGACAATTCGGCGTAAATGACGGGGTTGATGGCGAGCGGATGAATCTGTGACTGGGCGCGCAACTGGCCGATTGACCAATCGGCCCAGTCGGGGTCGTTTTCCAGCACGTCGACCAGCACATTGGTATCGACCAGCAGCATGGTTCAGGCCGGACTGAGATTCGCCACTGTTGAACGGCGACAGTGCGGGTTCAGGTATCGGCGCCGCGCAGCAGCGACATCAGCGCGTCGGTGCGCCATTTGACGTCGGCCTTGCCCCGGGCCGCTTCAAAGCGGTCGGGCTTGCGTGCGCTGCGCGCCGCCGCCTTGCGCACCACGACATCGCCCTCGGCATTGACGGCAAACTCCACCGCCGCTCCGGGGGCAAGGCTGAGTGCGTCACGAATCTGCTTTGGGATGGTTACCTGGCCTTTGCTGGTGAGTGTGGTTGCCATGGCAAGCCTTATGTGTATTACTTAAAAAATAATTGTAATACTTTACCGCTTCGGGCGGCAAGCTTGATGGCCCTCCCGCCCCTTTGCCTTGCAGCGCGCACCGGGGGCCGGCAGCCCGGAGAGCGCAACGGGTGCTGCCCGTCAAGGGGGGGGTAAGGGTAAGGGCAGGGGTTATTGCGGCAAGATGCCATCGCCCGGAAAACCGCGCCAGTCGGGTATTTCCAGCTACTGCCGTGCATTCAGGCGACCTCACGGAATAGCCGGCCCCAGCCCTTGACGAGCTTGGGGTCGACGCCGCATAGGCGCAGTTCTTTCCAGACCACCGTGGAAATGGTGTCGTAGATCGGGATGCCGGTTTCCTTTTCCAGTTCCTCGACCAGCGGCGCGCCGCGCAGGTTGGTGCAAAAGATCGTGATCGCCTGCGGTTTGGCCTTGGCCACCTCGCGCACCATGGTGCGTATCTGATCGTCCGTGACTTCGGAGAAGCTGAAGTTGTCGCGGCGCAGCAGGTGGCGTTCGGCGACACATTCGAATCCTGATTTGGCGTAATTGCCTATGATCGCCGCCTGCACGTCGTCGGTGTAAGGGGTGACCAGGCCGAATTTGGTGACGCCGGTCAGGGTGAAAATTTCATTCAGCGCCAGCACCGAGGTGCAGGCGGGGATGCCGGTGGCGGCGGTGATGTCGGCGCACAGCTTTTCGTCGGCCTCAAAGCCCAGCCAGCCCGAGGAGGTGCCGTTCCAGCCTATGGCGCCGACCTTGGCGTGCGACAGCAGTTCTGCAGCACGCAGGATTTCGCTGTTGTCGAATTGCGCCAGCGCCTGTTTGGACAGTGCGATCTCGGTGACGCGAAAGCGACCGAAGTGGGCGCTGGTGCCCGGTACGCCAGAAACCATGGCGGTGGTGACCGGTTCGAGCACGGTATTGGAAGAAGGCGTCAGCATGCCCAGCAGGGTTCTGTTCATCGGTCGGTTCTTTTCAGTGGGGTTTGAGTACGGCGTGATTCTAGTCGTTTTGCGGCAGCCAGCGGTTAAAGCCGACATCGCGCGCGGCGGCGCGCAGCACCATGGTGCGGTAGTAAGGTTCCAGTCGCGCCGCCTGCGCGCGCGCGCGGTCGGTTTGCGGCTTGCCTCGGGCGACGAGTTCGCGCGCTTCGGTGCGCAGGCCCTTGGCGTCGACCGTGGTGATGCGTCCGTTTTCGCACACCACGCGCCCGTTGACGATCACCGTGCGCACCGAACTGCCGTCCTCGCAAAACACCAGCTGGCGGGCGAGGTCGTTGAGCGGCGTGAAGGCGGCGGTGTCGAGGTCGAGCAGGATTACGTCGGCGGCGCAGCCCGCGGCGATACGGCCCAGCGTTTCGGGCTGGCGCAAGGCGCGCGCGCCACCGGCAAACAGCATGCGCAGGATTTCGTTTGCGCCTGGCCAGTCGCGGTATTCGGGCGTGCCCAGTGTGTGCAGCAGCGCCGCGGTCTTGGCCGCCAGCCACAGGTTGCTACTGTCGTCCACCGTGGCCTCGTCGGTGCCCAGGCACAGGGGCACGCCGGCGGCACGCATCTTGTAAAAGGGCATGACGCCGCTGCCAAGGCGCAGGTTGCACACCGGGTTGTGCGCCACGGTGCACCCGGAGGCGGCGAGCAGCGCGATATCAGCGTCATCGACCCAGATGGCGTGGATGACCATCATGTTTTTGTCCAGCAGCCCCAGGTCGTGCACATACCGCACCAGCGATTTGCCGAACTTGTCCTCGCCCAACACGCGTTGCAACTTGGTTTCGAGGATGTGGATGTTGAAGGGTAGATTGTGCTGCTTGCTAAGGTCCGACAGTGCGCGCAAATACGCCTCCGTGACGCGCTGCGGCGCGGAGCAGGACACGGCGGCCGACAGGCGGCCGTTTTCCGCGCCGTGCCAGCGCGCGATGAGGTGTTGGTAGAGCGCGAGCAGTTCCTCGGCGCTTTGCCGCGGCGCGCTTTCCATGGCGCGCCGCTCGGCTTCGGGCAGCAAATCCTTGAGGAAGGGATATTTTTCGTACTCGATGATATTGGGCTGGTCTATGGCCACGGTGGCACGCATGCCGCAATCGGCGTAGGCCTGCATGATGGCGTCCACTGTTTCGCGGGTGGCAAGCGGAACATGAAAGGCATCGTCGTGCACGCTGGTGATGCCGCGCTCGAGCATTTCGATGGCGCCGAGCATGGTGCGCACATAGGCCACCCGAGCGGCATCGCCTTCCTCGGCGAGGGGCGGCACCTCGTAGAGCATGAACAGCTCCAGCGGCAGGCCGTCTAGCGTGCCTTTCATCAGGTTGCCGGGTGAATGGAAGTGCGCGTTGATCAGGCCGGGCAGGGCCAGCATGCCCGTGGCATCAATGATCCTGGGTGTGCCCGAGCCGCTGTCGCGCGCCCTGCCGCCGACAGCGGAACCGACACTGGAGCCGACACTGAAGCCAACACTAGGGCCGGCGGCGGTGATGCGACCGTTCTCAATGACGATGTCGGCACTAGGCCAGTCATGGCCGGCTTGGTCCATGGCGAGCACGCGGGCATTGCGTATGACGATGGGCTCGCTCATGGGCGCAATGTCCGGGGCTTCAATGTCCGGGCGCTACAGGTCAAAAAGACCACCCCATGCACGGCCGCGGCGGGTGTCGAGGCCGGCCATTTTGAGGGCTTTCCAGACCGGCAATACGGTCGAATCGTAAATCGGGATGCCCAGCTGGGCTTCCATGTCGGCCACGACGATGCCGGCGGGGAAGTTGGTGCAAAAGGTGACGATGGCCTGCGGTTTGGCGGCGGCCACGGTACGCAACATCGTTGCGATGTCGGCGGCGGCAACACGCGCAAAGGACAGGTTGTCGTGCAGGTCCGAGTACGCGCTGGCGACGCACTCGTAGCCCTCGCGCGCAAAGGTTTTGATGATCTTGTCCTGATAGGCTGCATCGTAGGGCGAGACCAGCGCGTAACGTGTCACGCCGGTTTTTTTCAGCACCTCATCGAGTGCCAGTGTGGAAGTGGTACAGGCGATGCCGGTCTCCGCCTTGACCGCGGCGACAAAATCGCGGTCCAGCTCGAAGTCGATACTGCCGCCTTTGCTGCCGTTCCAGACCAGCACGTCGGGCGCGGCGTGCGCCAGCAGGCGCGCGGCGGCGAGCATGCCCACGCTGTCGTAGCCTTCGGGAAAGGGGTCGACCGATCCGAACACCGGTGTGCGCGAAAAGTGGGTCGATACTTCTGGAAACGCACGCAGGATGGCTTGCGTGATGCGCTCGACGATGGTATTGCCCGAGGGCGTGATGGTGCCGATGAAGATGCGGTGCGAAGCTAGCGCGTCGCGTGGAGCGATGCCGGGCATGCGGCGGCTGGATCCGGGTGGGTGCGCGGTTCAGTAACCCAGCCAGCGCGGCACCGTCAGCACCAGAGGCGGGTAGAACATGCAAACAAACAGCAAGGCGTACATCGCGGCAATGAACGGCCAGACATGCTTTACCAGTTCGCCCATTTTGATGCCGGCGATGCCGCACAGCACGAACAGCACCACGCCCACCGGCGGTGTGAGCATGCCGATGACCAGGTTGAATACGAACAGGAAACCGAAGTGCAGCGGGTCGATGCCGTAGGACAGGGCGATGGGGTGCAGCAGCGGCACCAGCATGATGTAGGCGGCGTTGGACTCCAGGAACATGCCGACCACGAACAGCGCTGCGGCGACGATAAGGTTGAACACGATGGGGTCGCTGGTGAAGGCGCGCAGTATTTCGGCGAGTTTGGCCGGCAGCATATCCACGGTCAGCATGAAGGTCACGGCCGAGGCGAAGGCGATCATGGTGCCGACCACCGCCGAGGTGATGGCGGTGCGGATCATCGCTTCGGGCAGGTCGGCCAGTTTGAGGCGGCGCGTGACAAAAAAGCCGATCAGCAGGGCATAGATGACGGCGATGGCCGAACCCTCGGTGGCGGTGAAGGCGCCGCCCACGATGCCGCCTATGACCACCACCGGCATCATGAAAATAATGATCGAACGTTTGAGTTCATGCCCGATGCGTACCCAGGAGAAGGCGTGACCGGTGGTCGGGTAGTTGCGTCGGATGGCGATGACCGAGCACATGATCATCATCACCGTGACCAGGATGATGCCCGGGACAATGCCGGCCATGAACATGCCGCCGACTGAAACCGTGGGGCCGGCCATGAAGGCGTAGACGATCATCGCGCCCGAGGGCGGGATGATCGGGCCGAGGTTGGCCGCGGCGGCGACCACCGCGGACGAAAATCCGACGCCGTAGACTTTGCGCAAAGAGGGGATGAGCGTGCTGCCAAGGGCGCTGGCATCGGCCACCGCGGCGCCAGAGACGGTTGACAGGCCCAGGCCCGCCAGCATGGTGACGTGGGCAAGACCGCCACGCACCCGGCCGACCACGGCGTTGGCGAGATCGATCAGGCGCTCCATCATGCCGGCCTTGAGCATCAATTCGCCGGCGAGGATGAAAAACGGTATGGACATCAGCGGGAATGCGTTGACCGCGTTCATCATGCGCGTGGGCAGCATGTTGAAGTCGACGTTGCTGGCGACAAGGCCGGCCACGGCGCTGCTGCCCAAGGCAAAGGCCAGCGGCATGCCCAACAGGCCGATGACCAGGAAGACGATGATAACGATGAGGCTCATTCGGCAGACACCGGTGCGGCGCGCGTGGGATGCGGATTGCAGGGATGACCGGCGAGTACGATCCAGGCCAGGTGCAGCGCCGAGTGGCCGCAGCCGAGCACCAGTGCGACGATGAACCAGGCTGCCGAGAATTCAAGCGAGGCCATTTTTTCGTCCCACTGCTCCCAGCAGATCAGCGCCGATTCCCAGCACACCAGCAGCATCAGTGCTGTTGACAGCACGGCGATGACGCGCAGCAACACGTTGCGCAGTAACGACGGCAGTTTCACCGTGAGGATTTCGATGCCGATGTGCGCGCCGGCGCGTATGCCAAGCGGAATGGCGAGGAACATCGACCAGACGAAAGTCAGGCGCGACACTTCGTCTGCCCAACCGATGGAACTGTTCAGGCCGTAGCGCAGCGCAACCTGGATCGAGACGACCAGCACCATGACGGTGATGGCGGCAATGATCAGCCAGCCGGCCGCCGTGTCCAGCCAGCCGAGCAGGCGCGCGTAATGGCGCAGCCAGCGCGGGCCAGGCAGGGTGGCGGGGTTCATCTTGTCGGTGCTGGCGAAGCGCTTAGGGTCTGGGGTCTGGGGTCAGAGTTAGGGTTAGCCGCCGGCTTTTTTGACTTCGGCCAGGGCGCGGTCAACCAGGTCTGCGCCGATGCGCTTTTTCACGTCATCGACGACACCGGAGGTCATCTGGCGCATCTTGGCGATTTCGGCCGGCGGCATGACGTCAAACTGCATGCCTTTTTTCTGTAACTCGGCCAGGGCATCGGCGTCGTTCTTGGCTGCGGCTGCGCGTTGTGCGGTCACGGCGTTCTTCATCGCGGTCTTGATCGCGGTTTGGAATTCCGGCTTGAGACCGTCGATGGCTTTTTTGTTTCCCAGCACGGCGATGAAGTCGAAGAAGTGCGCGGTGTTGGAGAGGTATTTCTGCACTTCGAAAAGGCGGCTGGCGAGAATCAGGTTATAGGGATTTTCGTGACCGTCGATGACGTTCTGTTGCATCGCCGAGTAGACCTCCTTGATGTCCATGGACAGCGCGTTGGCGCCCAGGGCCTTGAAGGTGGCGAGGTGGGTCTCGTTGGGCTGCAGGCGGATTTTCAGGCCCTTGAGGTCGGCCACGGTCTTGATCGGGCGCTGGTTGTTGGTGACCTGGCGTGGGCCCAGTTCCATGTAGCCGAGTGCGACAAAGCCCTTGTCGGCGAGTTTGCCGTTGATGACATCGCCCATGGGGCCGTCCATGACCTTGTAGGCCACTTCGCGGTTGGGGAACATGAAAGGCAGGCTGAGCGCCTCCAGTTCGGGCACGGTGCGCGACAGGAAGGCCATGCCGACCCAGGTCATGGCGATGGTGCCGGCGCGTGTCTGGCTGACGTTCTCTTGTGCGCCGCCCAATTGCATGTTGGGGAAGGTCTCTATGATCAGCGCACCCTTGGTGCTCGCTTCGACTTCCTTCTTGAATTGTTCGATGGCGAGCGTGGAGGAATGGTCCAGCGCGAAGTTGCCGGCGATGCGCAGGCGTTGCTGGGCCGCGGCGGGAGTGGCTAGCGCGGTGAGGCCCGCTGCGAACAGTGCTGCGAGCAGGCTAAGGGTGAGACGTTTCATGGTAAAACCTCCTGGTCGTTAATCCGGTCCGGCGATGCGGCGGTGGTCTATGCCTAGCATGATTCGTTCCAGCGGCGTAAAGCCGGCTTGTATTGACGCCAAACTATACGGTAAATTGCAGGCGGGGTGTCAATGTGCACGATTGGCAACTGGCGAACCCTTGAATGCCATCTACCGGAGGCCCCGCCATGAAAATCCTGCTGATCAATTCCAACACTTCGCAGGTGGTCACCGACAAGGTCGCCGCCGGCGCGCGCGCGGTGGCTTCACCGGGCACCGTAATCCTGGCTGTATGCGGCGACTTCGGCGCGCGCGTGATGGGCACGCGTAGCGAGGAGGCGATAGGCCACCATTCGACCATTGCATTGGCGGCAAAGCACGCCGCCGGCTGCGATGCCGCGCTCATCGCTGTTTCCTACGACACCGGCTTGCGCGGTGCGCGCGAACTGCTGGATATTCCGGTGGTGGGCATGACCGAGGCGGCGCTGCTGACGGCTTGCATGCTGGGCGGGAAAATCGGCCTGGTGACCTTTGGCGCACGCGTCCGTCCGCTTTACGAAGAACTGGTCGCCTCTTATGGTCTGTCTACGCGTATCGCCGGCTGGCGCACGGTGGAGAGTGTCGCCGCCTACAGACCGGGATCCGATGACGAACTGGAGGCGCTGCTGGTGAAGGAAGCTAATGACCTTGTCGAGCGCGATTTCGCCGAAACGGTGATCCTCGCCGGCGCGGTGATGGCGGGCGTTGCGGCGCGCATCCAGCCGCGCGTGAGCGTGCCGGTGCTCGACGGCATCGCCGCCGGCGTGCCCCAGGCCGAATTGCTGGCGCGGGCGCACTGGCCCAAGCCCACGCGCGGCAGTTACGCCGCGCCGGGGAAACGCGAGCTGGTGAATGTCGATGCGGCCGTAGCGAAGCGATTCACATGATAGTTCTGTCATTGCGAAAGCTGTCATTACGAAAGTTGTCATTGCGAGGAGCGCAGCGACGAAGCAATCTCGTGGCGTTGCGAGTTCCTTCACCGGTGCGACGAGATTGCTTCGCTGCGCTCGCAATGACAGGAAGCGCTGCGCTCACAATGACAGCAATGGCACGATTGCAGCGCGTGCGACGCGAGGTCTGGCCGTTGTGCTGCGGTGATCAGTCTGGATTTATCGGCCATGGCAGCGGAGAATGTATGCAGTCATGTTATTGATTGATGTCATTGCGAGGAGCGTAGCGACGAAACAATCTCGTGGCGTTGCGAGTTCCTGCGCCGGTGCGACGAGATTGCTTCGCTGCGCTCGCAATGACAGGAAGCGCTGCGCTCACAATGACAGCAATGGCGCGATTGCAGTGCGCGCGACGCGAGGTCTAGCCGTTGTGCTTCGGTGATCAGCCTGGTTTTATCGGCCATGGCAGCGGAGAATGTATGCAGTCATGTTATTGATTGATGTCATTGCGAGGAGCGCAGCGACGAAGCAATCTCGTGGCGTTGCACACCTGCGACGAGATTGCTTCGCTGCGCTCGCAATGACAGGAAGCGCTGCGCTCGCAATGACGGCAATGGCACGATTGTAGCGCGCGCGACGCGAGGTCTGGCCGTTGTGCTGCGGTGATCAGCCTGGTTTTATCGGCCATGGCAGCGGAGAATGTACGTAGTCATGTTATTGATTGATGTTATTGATTGATGTCATTGCGAGGAGCGCAGCGACGAAGCAATCTCGTGGCGTTGCACACCTGCGACGAGATTGCTTCGCTGCGCTCGCAATGACAGGAAGGGCTGCGCTCGCAATGACAGGAAGGGCTGCGCTCGCAATGACAGGAAGGGCTGCGCTCGCAATGACAGGAAGGGCTGCGCTCGCAATGACGGCGCGTTTGAAATGACTCTCCCCATACTCCCCGGTCACGGCCGTTACGCCTATTCGGCGATCACCCGCCGGCCCGATTACAGCTGGCCCGGCGGCAAACGCCTCGCCGTCTACATCGCGCTCAACCTTGAGCACTACGCCTTTGGCGAAGGCCTGCGCGAGGAGCTGGTGCCAGGCGGCGCCGAACCCGACGTGCTTAATTATTCCTGGCGTGATTATGGCAACCGTGTCGGCGCCTGGCGCCTGCTCGCCTTGTTCGAGGAGCTGAAGCTGCCGGTGACTTTGCTGCTCAATAGCGCCATCTACGAACACTGCCCGGAACTGGTGGCGGCATTTCGCGCCCGCGGTGACGAGGTCGCCAGTCACGGCCGCACCAACTCTGAACGCCAGGATACGCTGGGCGAGGCGGCTGAGCGCGCGCTGATCGAGGCGGTGACGCAGCGCATCGCAGAACACGAGGGCAAGCGTCCGCTGGGCTGGCTCGGACCGTGGATAGCCGAAAGCCTGCGCACACCCGACTTATTGCAAGAGGCCGGTTACGGCTATGTGCTTGACTGGTGCGCGGATGACCAGCCGATCTGGCTGCAGACGCGCGCGGGTCGGCTGTTGGCCGTGCCCTACCCGCAGGAACTCAATGACAGTTCCAGCATCATCGGCCGGCGCGCCTCTGCGCCGGAGTTCGCCGACATGATCATCGCGCAGTTTGATGAAATGCTCGCCCAGTCGCAGGGCCAGCCGCTGGCCATGGGCATTGCGCTTCACCCCTACATCACCGGCCAGCCCTTTCGCCTGCGCGAGTTGCGGCGCGCGCTGGCGCATGTCGCCAGTGCGGGTGAGGCGGTGTGGATGACGACGGCCGGGGCGATAGCGGAGGTGTCGGCGAAGGGGATCGGCTGATAGTGATCGACTGGAAACGCCCGTCTGACGCGGGTTTACAGCGATCTACGTCTCTTTACATATTTGCCGTCATTCTTGCTTAAGCGAGAATCCAAGGGCTTGGTTCTTCGTTGCGCTTGCGTATTCACTTATTTTGAGTTGGATAGTTTCGCCCCCCGCAAGGGGGCGAAACCGCCCAACCGAAGACGAGAGTCAACGCGAGCATAGAGGTGAAGCACGCAGTCTCGAATATAAGTCAGCGCGATGGGCACCGTCTGGAAAACCGCGCCAGATGCGGCTTTCCAGCCTACACCCCATCAGAGACTGATCACCCTGACCGGATCAAACCCGGTCGTTTCCTCCGGATACCCCCGCGGATTACACACCACGCGGGTGCCGTTCACGCCGTAATCAAACGCCGTATGCGTATGTCCGTGCAGCCACAGCTTTGCCTTGCCCATCAGGCCGTCCATCGGCACGATGAAGCCGGGGTTGGCGGGGTGGCCTGCGAAGGCCGGGGCGATGGAGCCCGCGTGCGGCGCGAAATGGGTGATGACGACGGTGTCACCGTCGAAGGTTTCATCCAGCTTTCGCGCCAGCCAGTCTTTGTGTTCGACGCACAGTGCGATGCCGTCCTCGGGCGTAAAGGCGCGCTCGCCCATGCGAATGAGCCGGTAGTCGGGGTTGAACTTGCGGCTTTGCTCGATCACGCGCGGGCGCTCCGGCGGCGATGCAAGGGAGAAGTCGGTCCACAGTGCGCAACCGAGAAAGCGGGTTCCGGCGATGATGCGCTCGCCGCAATCGAGCAGGCTGACCCCGCCGTCTCTTGCGGCGTTTGTCAGCGCGCCCTGGACGGCGGCGAACTCTCCCTCGTAATACTCATGGTTGCCGGGCACGTAGAGTACCGGCACGTCGAAAGTCCGGCGCGCCCATGCAATGCCGGCGCAGCCGTTGGCGATATCACCGGCGAGGATCACCACATCGGCGGGCGCGGACGGCGGTGCGAACGGCCGGTTCTCGAGGTCCAGGTCGGAGAGGACGCGGATGCGCATGGGGCGGTCGTCAGCGCGCGCCGGCGCTGCGCAGCAGTGCCGCAATTTCGCGCTGGCCCTTGCGTTCGGCATGGGCCAGCGGCGAGACACCTTCGCGGTCGGCGAGGTCCGGTTTGGCGCCGTGTGCAAGCAGCAGCCTGACGATCTCCGTGTGGGCGCGACCGCCGTCACCGAGGATGACGGCCTCGAGCAGGCCGGTCCAGCCAAGCTTGTTGACCTGGTTGACATCGATCTTGGTTTTCAGCAGTTCGCGCACTGCTTCGAGGTGGCCGTAATGGCAGGCCGGCGTGAGCGCGGTGCCGCCATAACGGTTGGTGCTCTTCAGGTCGGCGCCGGCGGCAAGGGTCAGGCGCAGGATTTCGAGGTAACCGCGGGCACCGGCAAGCAGGTAAGCGCTGTCCTCGATGGCGTCCTTGGCATTGACGTCGGCGCCGGCGGCGATGAGCAGGCGCGCCGCTTCGACATGGTTGCCCTGGGTGGCGGCGAGCAGGGCGGTGCGCTGGCCGCTGTCGCGCGCCTTGACGCTTGCGCCTTCAGCGATGAGGCGACGCACCAGCGCGTTGTCGCCACGCGCCGCAGCCTGGATCAGTTGCTGATCGGACGGAGCGGACGGGCTTTGCGCGCCCGCCTCAGTGCCAATCAGAGCCGTGGCGAAAATAAAAAACAGCAGTTTTCGTCCCATACCATTCGCCTCCATATGCTGGAAACCCGCTCTGGTAGCGGCTTTTGGCTCCGGCCGCGCTTCGCGCTTAAGGTTCGCTTCACTCACGTTAGCCTTTGCCGCAACAAGCCCTGCGGGCGTGTTGTCAGCCATCAGCCTGGTTTTCCTACTTCCTGCCGGCCTTGGCGGCGATGCGCATGCGCAGCGCATTGAGCTTGATAAAGCCGTCGGCGTCGGCCTGGTTGTAGGCGCCGCCGTCATCGTCGAAAGTGGAGATTTTCATGTCGAACAGCGAATCGCTTTTCGATTCGCGGCCGACCACCATCAGCGTGCCCTTGTAGAGCTTTAGGCGCACCTTGCCGTTGACCGGCTTTTGCGACTCGTCGATCAGCACCTGCAGGAGCTTCCTCTCCGGGCTGAACCAGTAGCCGTTGTAGATCAGGCGCGCATAGCGCGGCATCAGGTCGTCCTTGAGCGCGAGCACCTCGCGGTCCATGGTGATGGACTCGATGGCGCGGTGGCCTTTCCACATGATGGTGCCGCCGGGGGTTTCGTAGCAGCCGCGCGACTTCATGCCGACATAGCGGTTCTCGACCAGGTCGAGGCGGCCGATGCCGTGCTTGCCACCCAGGCGGTTGAGTTCGGTCAGCACCGCAGCCGGCGACAGCTTCTTGCCGTTGATGGCGGTGATGTCACCGCGCACATAGGTAAGCTCGATGACCTCGGGCTTGTTCGGGGCTTTTTCCGGGGACACCGTCAGCCGCCACATCGAATCTTCCGGCGAGAAATTCGGATCCTCGAGGATGCCGCCCTCGTAGGAAATGTGCAGCAGGTTGGCGTCCATGGAGTAGGGCGCGCCGCCGCCTTTTCTTTTTTTGAAGTCCACCGGGATGCCGTGCTGGTCGGCGTAGGCGAGCAGCTTGTCGCGCGACAGCAGGTCCCACTCGCGCCACGGCGCGATGACCTTGACGCCGGGCATCAGCGCATAGGCCCCCAGTTCAAAGCGCACCTGGTCGTTGCCCTTGCCTGTGGCGCCGTGCGAGATCGCGTCGGCCTTCACTTTTTTGGCGATCTCGACCATGCGCTTGGCGATGAGCGGGCGGGCGATCGAGGTACCGAGCAGGTATTCGCCTTCATACAGCGTGTTGGCGCGGAACATCGGGAAGACGAAATCGCGCACGAACTCTTCGCGCAGGTCTTCGATGAAGATGTTCTCTTTCTTGATGCCCATCTTGATGGCCTTGGCGCGCGCCGGCGCGACTTCCTCGCCCTGGCCGATGTCGGCGGTGAAGGTCACCACCTCGCAGTGGTACACGTCCTGCAGCCACTTGAGGATGACCGAGGTGTCGAGGCCGCCCGAGTAGGCGAGTACGACCTTGCTGATTTTTTTGCTTTGCTTTGCCATGTTCGAGCCTGTATTTAGAGCCGGTTTTAAAAGTCAATATTTTACTGATGTCATTGCGAGCGCGGCAATCTCATCGTTCTTGTGGCTATCGTCGCATTGCCAAGAGATTGCCGATTGCCGATTGCCGCGTCCCCTCCGGGGATTAGCTTCGGGGCATCGGCTTCGCCTCCTCGCAATGACTGCTGGCAGCGATTGTTATGTCTTCACCCGCCCCAGCAGCAGGTATTCCATCAGCGCCTTTTGCGCATGCAGGCGGTTTTCCGCCTCCTCCCAGACCACGCTGTTCGGGCCGTCAATGACTTCGGCCGCGACTTCCTCGCCGCGGTGCGCGGGCAGGCAGTGCATGAACAGCGCGTCTTCTTTTGCCGCCTTCATCATGTCGGCGTCGACCTGCCAGTCCTCGAAGTCGCGCTTGCGCTCTTCGTTCTCGGCCTCAAAGCCCATGCTGGTCCAGACATCGGTGGTGACAAGATCGGCTCCCTTCGCCGCTTCCATGGGATCGGCGAATTCCTCGTAGTGGTCATTGCCGTAGAGGTTGGCACGCTCCGCTTCAACTTCGTAGCCAGGGGGCGTGGAGACGTGCACGTTGAAGCCGAACACCTCCGCCGCCTGCAGCCAGGTGTTGCAGACGTTGTTCGAGTCGCCGATCCAGGCCACGGTCTTGCCGCGGATGGAGCCGCGATGTTCGATATAGGTGTAGATGTCGGCAAGGATCTGGCACGGGTGGTATTCGTTGGTGAGGCCGTTGATCACCGGCACGCGCGAATGGCTGGCGAAACGCTCGATGATGTCCTGCTCAAAGGTGCGGATCATCACCAGGTCGGACATGCGCGAGATCACCTGCGCCGCGTCCTCGACCGGTTCGCCGCGGCCAAGTTGCGAGTCGCGTGTGTTGAGATAAATCGCCGAGCCGCCCAATTGCTGCATGCCGGCCTCGAAGGAAAGGCGCGTGCGCGTTGAAGCCTTCTCGAAAATCATCACCAGCGTGCGGTCGGCGAGCGGCCAGTATCTCTCGAACGATTTGAAGCGCGCCTTGATCCAGCGTGTGCGCTCGAAAACATGGTCGTAGTCGTCGAGGTTGAAATCGTTGAATTGCAGGTAGTGTTTTACCGCCATGGTGCGCCCCGGTTATTGCGCCGATGGTTTGGAGGGAAAGCCGCGACTGATCTGCGACAGCAGGTGCGCCGGCTCGCCGGCCGTGATATTGCTGCGCGGGCCGGTGGCAGGGGCCCGCCGCGCCATGTTGTCGCCAATGGGCCCCGGTGCCATGCGGATAAACATGCCTTGGCCGCCGTTGGTTTGCGCCGGCAGACTGTTATGGGTATTCATGACGTGTGATGCATGAGCCATGCTGTTGCCGAGTTGAAGTGCCATCCCGAATGCGCAAAGCGACGTCCCAAACAAGGACGGCGGCTCGCGCCGCCGTATTGCCGCTGTTGTTATTGCACCGGTGAGCCTTGTTTTCCGGTCCTGTTTTTTTTGCCGCGCCAAAAATATGTGCGAGAATGAAAAATCAATGCAAACCGCATTTTAGCATAGCGTCACTGCCGACAGCCCGGGCGAATGAACTCCAGACTGACTGTTTTTAACCAGAAGGGCGGCGTGGGCAAGACCACGACAACGCTCAACCTTGGCGCCGCGCTGGCGGCGCGCCAGCTATCGCCGTTATTGCTCGATCTGGACGCCCAGGCCCATCTGAGTGGCATTCTGTCGCCGGTGCCAAGCGGCGGCGAAAGCCTGTTCGCGTTCTATAACGAAGGCAAGACCCTGGCCCAGTTGTTGCGCCCGGTGATGCTCGCGGGGCGTGGTGGCGCGGAACTTGTCCCCGCGCACTCGGAGTTGATGAAAGTCGACTCGCTGTTCGGCAAGGGGCCGGACATCCTCAACCGCCTGCGCCTGGGGCTTGAGGTGCAGGCGCGTGATAATCCGTCAAGGCCGGTACTGATCGATTGTTGCCCCATGCTGGGTGTGTTGTCGCTGAACGGCGTTTTTGCCACCGAGCGCGTGCTCATTCCGATTTCCACCGACCATCTTGCGGTACGCGGGGCGCTGGCGCTGGAGGGCACGCTCAAGGCGCTGGAGCATGTGTTGAAAAAACGCGTCGAGCGGCGCTACCTGCTGACGCGCTTTGACGGGCGGCGTCGCATGTCACGCGAAATCGCCGCGCAGTTGCAAGCGCGTTTTGGCGCGGAGTTATGCCAGACGCGCATCGCCGAAAACGTCGCCATTGCCGAGAGTCCTGCCTTTGGCAAGGATGTGTTCAGCTACGCTGCGGACAGTCGCGGCGCGGCCGATTACGCGAGCCTGCTGGAGGAGTTGTTGGTGAGCGGCTTCCTGGAGGTCTGACCGCTTGGTCGCGCGGCACTAAGGCACTAAGGCACTAAGACTGGCCTGCGCCTGGCAACGCTTGGCAGCCAAGGCGGTCCACCAAAATTCTGGCGGTGTTGGCCTGCCTGAGGTGCAGGTCGTGAGGCGGCTGTGCTTACTTGGTGACGAGGGAAACGACATCCTCGAAACTCATTGGCGTCGCCCGGCCGTTGCCCGCCTGAATGAATCGATCGAGAATCTGGCAGTGCAGGTACATCTGGCGCAGTTTGCGTTCAGCGTCCGCCTCGTCACGTCCGTGAATCATCAGATTCTCCACGACCAGTCCCTGCCGTGTACGGATGCGAAACCCAAATTTTATGGTGTTGATTTGCAGCATGATCCTCTCCCATCAAGCGCTTATCAAAATATATATCATGAATACAGTAAAAGTACAATCTAACTCCATGGTTATGTGACTTTTTCTTTATTCCGATCTGCTGAAATGATGGATTTCTCCATTGGTGCACCGCCCTTGGGCGGAGGCCGGGTGGGGCGAACGCGGCTGTTATACTTGTTTTGTATCTCCCCTACCTCACCTTGAGCACAGGCCAGCGCCGCATGCCCGTCGCCACCGACGAGTTCATCATCGTAGGGCAAACCCACGACGGAAAGATCTTTCGCCCGAGCGACTGGGCGGATCGCTTGTGCGGCATCATGTCGGCCTTTGGCGCGGATCAGCGCATGCAGTATTCGCCCTACGTGCAGCCGATAAATGTCGGTGGTGTCAAATGTGTGCTGATCGACGTGCGTCTGAAGGAATCGGAGCCGATGGCCTTCAACTTCCTGATCAATTTCGCCCGGGACAACGAATTGAAGACGCGACCCGGACGGGGCCCGGCGCGCGAGGAAGACGCGGCATAAGGCGGGGGCACCGGGGTGCGGGTTGTTCGTTTCCGGCCGGTATGAAAAAGGCATAAAAAAAGCCGCTCGAGAGCGGCTTTTTTTATGCAGCGGGACCTTATTCAGGCCATCGCCTTGACCTTGGCATTGAGGCGGCTCTTGCTGCGCGCGGCCTTGTTCTTGTGAATGATCTTCTTGTCAGCGATGCGGTCAACCACGCTGCTTGCTTCACGAAAAGCCTGCTGTGCGACGGTTTTGTCGCCTGCCTTGATTGCCTTGCCGACTTTTTTCAGCGCGGAGCGCAACGCGGTGCGTTGTGAGGCGTTGAGGACGCGTCGTTTCGAGGATTGACGGGCTGCTTTACGCGCCCCAGCAGTGTTGGCCATATTCTTCTGTCGCTTGAAGGAAAGTCCGCCATTGTACCGACTTTGGTGCCGGAACACAAGCGGGGATTATGCCTGTTGGCCAGTCGCTTGGCGGGAAATTCGGTTGCCACACAGGGGCTTGGCGTGCCGGCGCAGGTTTTGTCCCGCCGGGTGGTGTTGGTGATGTAATGCGTTGTATCGCGCCGGTCGCCCTTATAATCGGGTGATGAATTTGCTAAAAGCCTTGGCCACGGTCAGCAGCATGACCCTCGTTTCCCGGGTATTGGGCTTTGTTCGCGACGCGCTGATTGCGCGCATTTTCGGTGCGGGGCTTGCCACTGACGCCTTTTTTGTCGCCTTTCGCGTGCCCAACCTGCTGCGCCGCCTGTTCGCCGAGGGCGCGTTTGCGCAGGCTTTTGTGCCCATCCTCGCCGATTACCGTTCGCGCGAAGGCGAGGCCGGCACCAAACTGCTGGTCGACCGCACGGCGACACTGCTGGCGCTGACGCTGCTTGGCGTCAGCCTGTTGGGCATCGCTTTGGCGCCGGTGATCATTTATGTCAGCGCCCCCGGTTTTTCCGCCAATGCCGAAAAATTCGACATGACCGTGGCCATGCTGCGCGTCACCTTTCCCTACATCCTTTTCATCTCGCTGGTGTCCCTGGCCGGCGGTATCCTCAATACGTGGCGTAAATTCGCCGTGCCGGCCTTCACGCCCTCGCTGCTCAACGTCTCGTTTATTGTTTGCGCCTTGTTCTTTGCACCGTATTTCAACCCGCCGGTGATGGTGCTGGCCTGGGCGGTGTTTTTGGGTGGTGTGCTGCAACTGGGTTTGCAAATCCCCTACCTTGCGCGCATTGGCATGCTGCCGCGGCCGCGTCTGGCATGGCGCGACCCGGGCGTGCGCCGCATCCTGCTGCTGATGGGGCCGGCGGTGTTGGGCGTTTCGGTCGGCCAGCTGAGCCTGGTGATCAACACCATTTTCGCGTCCTTTCTTGAGAACGGCAGTGTGTCCTGGCTCTACTATGCCGACCGCCTGATGGAGTTTCCGACCGGCCTGCTGGGCGTTGCTCTGGGCACCGTGCTCTTGCCCAGCCTGTCCAAGTTTCACGCTGAAAAAGACACCGAGTCCTTCAACCGGCTGCTCGACTGGGGCTTGCGCCTGACCTTGATGCTCGCGTTGCCGGCGGCGATCGCGCTGGCGCTGCTGGCCGTGCCGCTGATCGCCACGCTGTTTCACTACGGCGCGTTCTCCACGCACGACCTGATGATGACGCGCGAAGCCTTGATGGCCTACGCCGTCGGCCTGCTCGGCTTGATCATGGTAAAGGTGCTGGCACCGGGATTCTATGCGCGCCAGGACATCCGCACACCGGTGAAGATCGCCATTTTTACCCTGCTCGCCACGCAGGTGCTCAACGCCGCGCTGATCGTGCCGCTCAAACACGCGGGGCTCGCGCTGTCCATCGGCCTTGGCGCCTGCCTCAACGCCGCCTTGTTGTTGTCCAGACTCAAAAGCCATGGCATCTACAAGCCGCAGCCCGGCTGGTTCGCATTTATGGGCAAGCTCGCGGTGGCGCTGGGTGTGATGACTCTGATATTGTGGTTTGCCATGGGCAGCCATGCTTGGTGGCTGCAGGCCGGCGCCGCGCTGCGCGTGGGCGGCCTGTGCGCGCTGGTGGTGCTTGGATCGACGGTCTATTTTGCGACGCTATTTGTGTGCGGTTTCAGGCCTGCAGATTTTTCAAGACGGAGCGGTTTTGACTAGGTTTTCTCACAAGTGACCTGCAAGGAAGCGCCATGAACACCGGACTCGAAGCTTTTGCCCAGCTGGTGTCGCGCGAGCAATTCGACCTTGGCCGCGCCTGCCTGATGATCGGGCAGGACGTTTATCCGGATCTCGATGTGGATGCCTGCGTCGCGCAAATCGACGGGATGGCGCTGACCATACGCGGGCGTCTTGCCGACGATGCCTTCGCTGAGCAAAGGCTTTTCGCACTGAATCATTTTTTGTTCAACGAGCGGGGCTTCGCCGGCAATGCCGACGATTACTACGATCCGCGCAACAGTTATCTCTCCGATGTACTCACCAGGCGCAAGGGCATTCCGATCACGCTGAGCGTGCTCTACCTTGAACTGGGGCGGCGCATCGGCCTCGGTTTGCAGGGCGTGGCCTTCCCGGGGCATTTCATGGCCAGGTTGCGGCTCAAGCGCGGCCAACTGGTGCTCGATCCGTTTAGCGCCGGCCTGCCGCAATCGGAAACCGAGTTGCGCCTGCGACTGGGGCAGGTGCTCAAGGACGGGCGCGCCAAGACCATGCCTTTGGATGAGTTTCTTGAAGCCGCCACGCCGCGCGAGATTGTGACGCGCGTGCTGCGCAATCTCAAAACCGTCTATATGAATGCCAGCAAGTACGAGCTCGCGCTCGATGTGATGCACCGCATGCTGGTGGTGGTGCCCGAGGCGGTCGAGGAATTGCGCGACCGCGGTCTGCTCTACGCCAGGCTCGATTGTTTTCGCGCCGCATCGGGCGACCTGCAGAACTACCTGCGGCGCCGGCCTGATGCGCCCGATGCGATGGAAATTCACGGCCGCGTGGTCGAACTCAAGCAGGCCGCCGCGCGCCTGAACTGAGCCTTATCGGCAGGCCCGGCAGGGTCGGGCAAGCCCCCCCAATGAGGCATTTTCCGGAGGGGAAAGCCGCTATAATTCATGGTTTTGCGTCTTCTTAGCCTGAATTATTGAACTGTGATGCGCCTGTCCCACAGCCTGCCCGTTGCCAGCGGTCCCCTGGCCCTGACCATCGGCAATTTCGACGGCGTGCATTGCGGCCACCAGCGCATGCTGGCAAGGCTGGCGGCCAAGGCGCGCGCGCTGGGCATTCCCGGCCTTCGTGTCGGGGCGCTGACCTTCGAACCGCATCCGCGCGAGGTGTTCACGCCGCAGTCGGCGCCGACGCGCCTCACCTCCTTGCGTGAAAAACTCGAGTTGCTCAAGGTGCACGGCGTCGAGCATGTGCATGTGGCGCGTTTCACGCCGGCTTTTGCGGCGCTCAGTCCGGCCGCCTTCATTGAAAAAGTCCTGGTGCAGGGCTTGCGTGTGCGCACTTTGCTGATTGGCGACGATTTTCGCTTTGGCGCCCGGCGCGCCGGTGATTTTGCCTTGCTGCGCCAGGCGGCCGCGCAACACGGTTTCGAACTCGAGGCCATGCCGACGGTGGAGCAGGGCGGTGTGCGCGTATCGAGCTCCGCGGTGCGCGAAGCACTGTTCAATGGCGACCTTGCCCGCGCGGCGACCATGCTGGGTCGCGCCTATAGTATTTCCGGACGGGTGATCCATGGCGAAAAGCTCGGCCGCAAGCTGGGTTTCCCCACCGCCAATGTGCGCATGCGCCACAACCGGCCGCCCTTGATGGGGATTTTTGCGGTGCGTTTTCACGGCGTCGCCGGGCGCGCGCTTGACGGCGTGGCGAGCCTCGGCCTGCGCCCCACGGTGAGCGACTCGGGCCGCGCCGCGCTGGAGGTGCACTTGTTCGATTTTTCCAGTGACCTGTACGGCCGCCATGTGCGCGTCGAGTTCCTGCACAAGATACGCGATGAAGAGAAATATTCCGATCTCGAAACGCTGCGCGTGCAAATCGCGCGCGATTGTGCTTCTGCGAAGCAGTACCTCGCGCAGCACCCCGCCTGAACGGGAACACCGAATTCAACACGCAACACTGATGGAAGCAGAACATGTCCGACCCGAAACGCGATCATAAAAGTACCCTGAACCTGCCCGACACGCCATTCCCGATGCGCGGCGACCTCGCCAGGCGCGAGCCCCAATGGGTGAAAGAGTGGGAAGACAAGGGCATTTACAAGAAAATCCGCGCCGCGTCCAAGGGCCGGCCGCGCTTCGTGCTGCATGACGGGCCGCCCTATGCCAACGGCGACATCCATATCGGCCACGCGGTGAACAAGATCCTCAAGGACGTCATCACCAAGTCGCGCAACATGGCCGGCTTTGACGCCGTCTATGTGCCCGGCTGGGACTGCCATGGCATGCCGATTGAGGTGCAGATCGAAAAAACCCACGGCAAGAACATCCCGGTGGAACAGACGCAACAGCTTGCGCGCACCTACGCCGCCGAGCAGATCGAGCGGCAGAAAAAAGACTTCAAGCGCCTTGGTGTGCTGGGCGACTGGGACCATCCCTACATGACCATGGCGCATGGCAACGAGGCTGATGAAATCCGCGCCCTCGGCATGCTGCTGCAAAAAGGCTATGTCTACCGCGGCTTGAAGCCGGTGAACTGGTGCTTCGATTGCGGCTCGGCCCTCGCCGAGGCGGAGGTTGAATACGCCGACAAAAAAGACACCTCCATTGACGTCGGCTTCCCGTTTGCCGAACCGGAAAAAGTGGCCAAGGCCTTTGGCCTGGCCAAGCTGCCAAGCGAAACAGGGAACAAGGGCTGGATGGTCGTCTGGACCACCACGCCCTGGACCATCCCCGCCAACCAGGCGCTTAACGCCCACCCGGAGTTTGACTACGACCTGGTCGAAACCGAGCGCGGCTTGCTGATTCTTGCCGGCGAATTGCGCGAGGCCTGCCTTGCGCGTTACGGCCTCACGGGAAAGGTGCTCGCCAGTTGCAAGGGGGCGGCGCTCGAATTGATCAATTTCAGCCACCCGTTCTATGAACGTCATTCGCCGGTCTACCTTGGCGAATACGTCACGCTCGACACCGGTACCGGCATCGTCCACAGCTCGCCCGCCTACGGCGTCGAGGACTTCCAGTCCTGCCGCCACTACGGCATGAAGGACGAGGCCATGCTCACGCCGGTGATGGGCGACGGCAAGTACGCAGCGTCACTGCCGTTTTTCGGCGGCATGATGATCTGGAAGGCCAATCCGGAAATCATCAAAAAAATCGATGAGACCGGCTGCCTGTTCAAGGCCACCGCCTACGACCACAGCTACATGCATTGCTGGCGCCACAAGACGCCGATCATTTATCGCGCCACCACGCAGTGGTTCGCCGGCATGGAATCGGTGCCAGGTTACAACGGCATCAAGCCGGCGAAGACATTGCGCGAAACAGCGCTCGCCGGTATCGAGGCGACCAAATTTTATCCGGAGTGGGGCAAGGCGCGCCTGCACGGCATGATCGCCAACCGGCCGGACTGGACGCTGTCACGCCAGCGCCAGTGGGGCGTGCCGATGCCGTTTTTCATTCACCGCGAAACCGGTGCGCTGCACCCGCGCACGCCCGAGCTGCTTGAGGCCGTGGCCAAGCGTGTCGAGAAAGAGGGCATAGAAGCCTGGCAGCGCATCACGCCCGTCGAGCTCCTTGGCGAGGACGCCGCGCATTACGAAAAAATCAAGGACACGCTCGATGTGTGGTTCGACTCGGGCTCGACGCACTTCACCGTGCTGGGCGGCCCCGACGGCGTAAAGACCAAGGCGGGTTCCCATGGCGGCGATCTCGCGTTCCCGGCCGATCTTTACCTCGAGGGCTCGGACCAGCATCGGGGCTGGTTCCATTCCTCGCTGCTGGTGTCGAGCATGATGTACGGCGTGCCGCCCTACAAGGGCCTGTTGACCCACGGCTTTGTCGTCGACGGGCAGGGCCGCAAGATGAGCAAGTCCATGGGCAATGTCATCGCGCCGCAAAAAGTGTCGGACACGCTGGGCGCGGAAATCCTGCGCCTATGGGTGGCCTCGACTGATTACTCGGGCGAGTTGTCGATCTCCGATGAAATTCTCAAGCGCGTGGTCGAGAGCTACCGGCGTGTCCGCAACACGCTGCGTTTTTTGCTCGCCAACACCGCCGACTTTGATGTGGCGAAGCACGCGCTTGCACCCGCCGAGTGGTTGGAGATCGACCGCTATGCCGTGGCGCGCGCCGCCGAGTTGCAGGCGGCCATGCTCGCCGATTTCGAGAAGTACGAATTCCAGCCCGCCATGTCCAAGTTGCAGGGCTTTTGCTCCGAGGACCTTGGCGGTTTCTACCTCGACATCCTGAAAGACAGGCTCTACACCGGTGGTACCGACTCGCGCGCGCGGCGCGCGGCGCAAAACGCGCTGTGGCACATCACGCAAAGCCTGCTGCGCATCATGGCGCCCGTGCTGTCGTTCACGGCCGAAGAGGCCTGGAAGTTGCTCAACCCGGCCGACGAGACGATTTTCGCGCACACTTATTATGTCTTTCCGGAGATCGCCGGTGGCGATGCGCTGATCGCGCGCTGGAGCGCACTGCGCGCCGTGCGCGCCGATGTGACGCGCCAGCTGGAGGAATCCCGCAGTGCCGGACTCATTGGCTCATCGCTGCAGGCCGAGGTGGTGGTGCACGCCGGTGGTGACAAGCTGGCGTTGCTGCAGTCGCTCGGGGACGACTTGCGTTTTGTGCTCATCACCTCCAGCGCAACGGTTGTAGCATCGCAGCAGGACGCGGTGGTGGTCACACCCAGTGCCCACACCAAGTGCGAGCGCTGCTGGCATTGGCGCGCCGATGTCGGCCAGGATGGTGCCTACCTCGGACTGTGCGGGCGCTGTGTCTCCAATCTGCACGGCGCCGGCGAACCGCGCACCTATGCCTAGCCCCGGAGCGCTGCGGCGTGGCTGCAAGCATGGCTGAGGCCGGCCCGGTGGGCGCAAACGCCCTGCTGCGGCGCTGGTTCGCACTTGCGATCGTGATCGTCATCGCCGACCAGATTACCAAGTGGGCGGCGACCGACGTGTTGTGCTGCCGCCCGCCGATCGCGGTGCACTCGTTTTTTAACCTGGTGCTGGCGCATAACGCCGGCGCGGCCTTCAGCTTTCTTGCCAACGAGTCGGGCTGGCAGCGCTGGTTTTTTGCCGTGATTGCGTTTGTCGCTGCGATTGTTATCAGCGTGCTTCTGGTCAGGCACGCCAGGCAGGCCGGACAGCGTTGGTTTTGCGCCGCACTGGCCTTGATACTGGGCGGGGCGGTGGGCAATCTTATCGACCGCGTGCTATACGGCTATGTCGTCGATTTTCTCGATTTTCACATCGCCGGATGGCACTGGCCGGCGTTCAACGTCGCCGACTCGGCCATCAGCGTGGGCGCGGTGCTGTTGATCATCGACAGCCTGCGCCAGGGCGGCGGCGCGAAAGGCGCCGCGTGAGAGCGAACACCCGATCAAATTTTTCAGACTAAAATGACCGACATGGAAGTCCTGCTAGCCAATCCCCGCGGTTTTTGTGCCGGTGTCGAACGCGCCATCGGCATCGTTGAGCGTTCTTTGGAGCTTTACGGCGCGCCGATTTATGTGCGGCACGAGGTCGTGCACAACAAATTCGTGGTCGAGGACCTGCGGCGCAAGGGCGCGGTGTTCGTCGAAGAGCTGGCCGAGGTGCCGGCCGGCAGTACGGTGATTTTTTCCGCCCACGGCGTGTCCAAGGCGGTGCGTGAGGAAGCCGATGCGCGCGGCCTCAAGGTGTATGACGCCACCTGCCCCCTAGTGACCAAGGTGCACGTCGAGGTGGGCAAGATGCGCGATAACGGGCGCGAGATCATCATGATCGGCCACAAGGGGCATCCTGAGGTTGAGGGCACCATGGGCCAGGCTGCCGGCGGCATGCACCTGGTGGAAACGGTCGCTGACGTGGCGAGCTTGAGCGTGCGCGACCCGGCCTCGCTCGCCTATGTCACCCAGACCACGCTGTCGGTCGATGACGCCGCCCATATCGTCACGGCGCTCAGGCAGCGCTTCCCGCAGATTATCGGGCCGAAAAAAGACGACATCTGCTATGCCACGCAAAACCGCCAGGACGCGATCAAGTTCATGGCGCCGCAAAGCGACGTGGTGATCGTCGTCGGATCGCCCAACAGTTCCAACTCCAACCGCTTGCGTGAAGTGGCGCAGAACATGGCCGTCAAGGCGCATATGGTCGACAATGCCGGCGAACTCAGGGCCGAGTGGTTGGTCGGTGCAAAACGCGTCGGCGTCAGCGCCGGCGCCTCGGCGCCCGAAGTGCTGGTGCAGGAGGTCATAGACAAGCTGCGCGAACTGGGCGCCAAGCGCGTGGTACAGCTCGATGGCATCAGCGAGAACGTCACCTTTCCCCTGCCCAAGGGGCTTGGCGCGGCTGCCTGAGGTTGCGATAAGGCCCATGCCATCGACTGGAAACGCCCGACTGGCGCGCCTTTCCAGTCATCGCTTCAGGTTTGAGGCGGCATTTTCAGTGTGCTTTGCACGGCGCCGGCAAGGCGAATCCGTTTCATGCCCATGCGCCTTATGCACCTAATGCACCTAATGCGCTTTCGCCTGCGCTTTGGCGATCTATCGTCAAGCCAAGCGCGCCTGGCGCTGGCGCTGGTTGCGTCGCTGGTCTTGCACCTTTTATTGTTGTTGCGCTTGGATGGATTTGAGCCGGTGTCGCACGGATCGCGCGCGAGCTTCACGGTGTCGCTGATGAGCAAGTCGCAGGTGCCGCCCGCCGCGTCCGAGCAAAGCGGGGCGCCTCCGGCGGGCAAGGCGGCGACCGACGCGCTGGCGCCGTCTGTCTCGGGTGCGCCAAGGCCAAACGCCACACCCGAACCCGCGATACAAGCCGCTTCCCGCACCGAAGCCTCCGCCTCACGCGGCCTGGAGTCGGTGCGCCAGCTTGTGTTTTTTGCCAACGCCACGCTGCTGGGGACTTTTCCGCTGGCGGAGGCGGCCGGTAATCCGGTCATGCAGAATCCGGCCTATATGCCGGTCGACAATCTTGCACCGCGGCCGGCTTTGCCCGATCGTTTTGAGATTGCCTACCCGAACGCGGCGAAGCCGGCGGGCCTCAAGAGCACGGTAAAAATCGCCGTGCTGATCGATGAGGCGGGCCGCGTCGTCGAGGCTGCGGGATTGGATGACAGCCCGGAGATCGCGGTGCTCGTTGATGCGGCCGTGCAGACCCTGCGCCGCACGCGGCTGCAGCCCGGACAGCGGGCGGGGACGCCGGTAAAGAGCAAGGCCGTGGTCGTTGTTCGCTTCAGCTTCGAATAAACCGCCACCACGAACCGAAAATGCGCGGGGCGTGAGCGCCGCAGCGGCGATCACGCCCCCCCGTTGTTTCTGTGCACTTGTGGTGCCGCGCGAGGCCAAGTGTGCTTGCGCGTTCTCAGCGCGTCCGGTAGGAGAAGCGCTTGACCGCCGCGCCCGAGGCGCTGGTGTTCACGCTCTCCGTGGTTTTGCTCGTGTCCGCGCCGGTGTTGATCGATTTGATCGCCCCCGAGGGCAGTTGCACGATGGCCACGCCGACCGTGATGGTGCCCCCCAACGAACTGCCGACCACGCCGCCGGCTGAGCTGCTTACCGCCAGACCGGTCTTGAAGTCGAAGTTATAGGCGAAGCTGCTGCCGCCGACCGAGCATGATGACGAGCCCTGGGACGGTGCGTTGGTGGTGACCACCAGCGTGCCGAGCACCAGCTTCGGATCAACCAGGTTCACGCCTTCTCCGGGGCTGTTGGGTACGCCGGCAAAGCTGGGGTTGAAGTCGATGTACCAGCCGTCCTTGGTCGCCCAGTCCATGGTGGTGGCGTTGGCGGTGATGCCACGGGTGGTCGGGGACAGCGAACTCAGCGTTTGCTGCAGCAGCGTGGCATCGGTGCGGAAGTTGGTCGAGCCGTAGTCGGCGTCCTTGTCCTTGAAGGCGTACAGCGACTGCTGCCAGGCGATGCCGCTCGAAGCGCCAGGATCGGTCAGGTCGGGTGAGCCGAGGAAGCGGCCGGTGCCGACATAGATGATGCGCGTGGTGCCGATGTGCGTGAGTGTCGGTCGCGTGGTGATGGGCTGCGCGCGCGGCGTGCCCGAGGCGTCCTTGAGCGAGGCCAGATGCAGCACCGTCGGTGCGGGACGCGGGCTCGCCACCGTCGCCGGCGCGGTAGGCGCCGCAAGCATGTCAAGCCGCCACACGTTGCCCAGCTGGTCGCCCGCGTAGACGTAGCGGAAGGTTGCATCCGACGCGGCATTGTCAAAGTAAGCCGACATTTTCATCAGGCCCGAGGGCGTGGTGACGGAGCCCGCCCCGGTGCTCACCTTGTGCAGCAGGGCGCCGGTGATGGCATCGAGCACGTAAAAATAACCCACGCCGGGGTTGCTGCCGGTGGTGTTGTTCAGGCCCGAGCTCAGCACCACCACCCAGCGCCCGTCATAGGCGCGCTTGCCGATGATGGGGTTGCCGTAGGCAAGGCCGAGGTCGGTGTCCGAGACGGCGCACAGCGAGGCGCTGGAGCAGAACTCCCACAGGCCCTTGGGCGCGTCCGGATTGGTCACATCGAGTGCATAGAAGCCCGCGCCGCCGCCAGCCGCGCCGCCCACCAGTATGGTTTTCCAGGCGCCTGCGGTGCTGTCGTAGACATCGGCCGTTTCAGGCGAGCCGTCGACATAGTAGCGGTGCGCCGTGGCATAACCGTTATCGGCGAGCTGGTACAGGCCGGGCATGAGAAAGCTCGGCGTGAAGGCCCATGCCTCGTCGCCGGTGTTGCCGTTGAAGGCGTGCAGGTAACCGTCGTTGGCACCGACGAACACACGCGGCGACCGGGTCGAGTTGGTCGTGACGAAGGTCGAGTAACCGGTGTCGGTGTAGTTGTTGCTCGAACCGCGCAGGTAGGCCGGCTTGGCGCTGATGGTGTCACCCAGCACGGTCTGGATAACCGAGTTGCTCACCGGATCGAGATAGGTGCGGTCGCGGAAGATGGCACCCTCGTTGGCGCTCCAGCCGCGCAGGTAACCGAGCAGCAGGGAGCCGTCATTGGCGATGGTCAGTTGCGCTGCGGTGAGGCCGGAGCATTGCGTCATGCCCGTGCTTGGCACACAGCGGTTGGTGAAGTAGGTCTTCTCGGTGGCGGTCAGCGACGCCCAGTCAAAGGTCTTGACCTTGTCGGTGGCGCCCAAGTCGAGGGTGTAGATCAGGCGCGTGTCGGTGGCCGCCGCGACCTTGGCGAGCAGCAGGCTGTCCGCCTGCCACTGCACTGTCGGCAGTACGCTGCCGGTCGCCGGGTCTATGGTCTGGGCGAACACCTTGCCGGCCCAGGTGATGGTTTCGTAGGTGGTGCTGAAAATCTGGTTGTCGGTCTGCGTCACGTTCGGACTCGATGTTGCCGAAGCCGCCGCGGCCGCCACCTGCGCGTTCACGGAGTTGAGCGTGTTGGATATGCCCGATACCAGCGCATCGACGTTGAGCGCGGAATAAAACTGCCCGCGGCCGTTTACGCCGGCGTGCCACAGGTCATCGAGGGCCGAGGCGTCGTCGGCGAAGGGTTGCGGCCAGTTGCACACGCCAGAGGTCCAGAAGCAGGTGCCTGCGGCCGCGCCGTTCTTGATGTTGACAAAGTCGCCGCTGGTCGCCGTCTCGTAGTCGGACTGGTAGCGCATGAAGCCGTCGGCAAGGCCGATGGTGAAGGTGGTCATGTGCTGGTGGGTGGCAAAGTCCTTGGCGCCGGCCTTGACCGGGATGTTGTTGGGCGAGACATCGACCGTGCCGGTGCCGCCCAGGTTGAGCGAGGGGCCGGTGGTATTTCCGAACAGGTCGATTCCGCCGCGCAAGTCGGTACGGTAGTAGTACATGGCCACGTCGGCAAGCGTGTTGGGGTAGCCGCCGTAGGTGGTGGTCGAAGTCGGTGTGCCGACGGTGGGAACGCTCGGGTTGGGGCTTTGCGACACAGCGAGCAGGGTGCCGCCGGTGACCACGGCCGTTCCGCCGGTGCCGAGCGTGGTGCTGCTCGAGGCCGCGGAGGGTCCGCCTGAGTACAGCGTTGAAGTCAGGTTTTCCACAGTGGACGGGGCATTGGCGACATAGCCGCTGGTGGAGCACGAGCCGGGCGTGGAAAAGGTGCTCGTGGCGGTGGGGAAGCTGGTGTAGGTGGTGCTGGTGACTGCGCCCGCAGCGTTGTAGACAACGGTCTTGGTGTAATTGGTCACACGCCGCAGCCGCATGGTTCGAATGCCTGAGCCCGAGCAGCTGAAGGTGGTTTGCCGGTTGTCGCCGTTGGGCGCCGCCGGCGAGAACGATGTTGGCAGGCCGGAACCCTCGGAGGTGGTGACCCACTCTACCGTATGCGCGCCTGAGTAGGTCTCGGTCCGGGCGCGCGAGGTGCAGGCGCCCTGGACGATGCCGTAGCTTGTTGTCCCGGCTGTGTAGGAGTCCACGCCCGGTGAAATACCGTTGGTCGTCACATTGGAGGTGTTGACGGTGGTGGTGCGCGTGAGCAGCCTGACCTCGTTGGCGGTGCAGCCGGCAACGGTGATATTGGCACCGGTCGTGGGTGTGCCATAGACCGGGAAAGTGCTGGTCGCCCCTTGCACCACCACTTGTTCCTCGACAATCGTGGTGCCGGTTCTGGGGGTGGTTACGACGTTCGCAGCAACGCAGGCGGCGGGCGTGGGGAAGGCCGCGACCGCGACGCTGGTCGAGTTGGCGGTCTGCACGCCGTCGGTGGTGCTGATGGTCTGGGTGGTGGTGCTGGTGCGTGTGCGCAGGCGCTGCTCCGTGCCGGTGCAACCGCAGGCAATCTGCGTCCCCGAGCTGAAGGAGGTGTTGGCGCTGCCGTAGCAGACATTCTCTTCGGTAATGACCGTGGGCGTGACGGTGGTGACCACGGTGCCGGCGCCGCCGTCAAAGGTGCCGGTGGTGGTGCGGTCCACCATCACCGCGGTGTAGGGGCTGATGGTGAGGTTGTTGACGTTGTCGGCGTTGGCCATGGCGGTGCCGCTGATGTCCTGGCCACCGTTGCCGTTCCAGTAGCCGTCTGTGGTGAAAAGGTTGTAGTTGCGCTGGCAGGAGGCCTCCAGCGGGTCGTCGGCCAGCGGGATGCCGTTGGTGAGGCCGGTATTGAGTTTGCCGGCAAAAATCCAGCCGCCGCGCGACAGCGCTTCACGCAAGGGCGTGCTGGCGACGGTGTCCTGACTGTAGAACTTGTTGTACCAGCTTGCCGCCTGCGTGGTGTTGAAGGCATCTATTTTCAGGTACATATTCGACTGCACCGACGATTGCAGGCTGCCGGCGTTGTCGTAGAACGGATTGATGGTGATGAAACCCACGCGCACCTTGTTTGGGACGGGCACCGGGCTTGCACTCGGGTTGGACACGAAGGGCAGGAAGGCCCGGCCCGAGGCGGTTTTCATCATTTGCAGGCGCGTGCGGTAGTAGGTGTACCAGCGCGCGTAGTTCTGGATTTCTTCCGTGTAGGTGCAAACCGGCGCGGCGACGCAGTCGGTTCGCCCGGCGCGGTTGGCATACGTGGTGACGCCCGATTGGATGGTGTCGCGGTTGTACCAGCCAAAGCGCGGCCACTGGTAGGCGGCGTCTATGCTGCCCGAGTTGATGAACTTGTTGCGGCAGCGCGGCGTGCCGCTCGAATCGCCGATGCCGCCGGGCGCGAGGGCCTGTTCCTGGGTCTGGCAAAAGCGCACATAGGCGGGGAAGGTGTAGCCGGAGGGGGGCGTGGCCGGCGGAATCACCTGCTGGCAGTCGGTCAGGTTGGCGTTGGTGCCGGCCACATTGATGGTGGCGGTGGTGCCGGTGTAGGTGAAGGTGGTGGTACTGGTTACGGTTATAGCCTTGCTTGCCACGGCGGCAGAAGCACCGGTGGGGACCGAGGTGGTAATGACATCGTTGGTGACGAGCCCGTGCGCCGTTGCGGTGGTGACCGTTACCAGGGTTGTGCCTGTCTGCACGAATGTCCCGGCGTCGTGTTTGCGATACTGCGCGCTGAATACCCTGGTGTAGCCGCCGGCGGTGGTGGAGACGGTCGCCGACCCGGAAAGCGAGTAGCGAAACACGCTGCTGCTCACCCGGGTGATCTGGGCGGCGGTCGCGTCAAGGCTGGTGTTGCCCAGGCTGACGGTGACCAGGTTGCCGGTGCTCAAGCCGTGGGTCGCCTTGGTCACCGTGATGGTGCTGCCGGTGCGGGTGTAGCTTGCGCCGGTGACCGCGCCGTTGCCGGTGCCGGCGTAGGTGAAGCTGCGCGTTCCGGTGCTGGTGATGGTCTTGGTGTCAAAGTCGTAACCGGTTCCGCCCGCCGAGCGCACGTAAATCGTGTTGCCGGTGGCAAGGCCGTGCGGCGCGGTGGTGTTTACGGTAATGGTTGTGCCGTCGCCACTGCTGATGCCCATGGACATGATTTCCGGCAGGCCGAAAATCTGCGTGCTGGAATTGCTGGCATGGGAGCGGTAGGGAAAACGTCCCGCCGACATGGTATCGCCCGAGGAGTCGGTTCCGCCGACCAGGGCCGTGGGACTGCCGCTGTCGGTGCCGTTGCGCTTGCACACCGCGGTCGCGGCGGCGTTGCAGTAACGCCGGTCGGAAACGCCCGAGGTGAGATTGATGGTGCCGCCGCCAAGGTAGGCGTCGGCGAGCAGCGCGGTGGTTGGCAGCGGCGATGTGGTGGTGGTGGGCGGTGATGTCGTCCAGTTGAGAACGGTCCGCCCGAGCGAGTCCACGGCCGGCCGGTAGTTGACGTTCGGGTCGTAGGCGACGCCGTTAAAGCCGCTTGATCCGCCGGCGCGGTAGGGCGGATCACCGAGGTTGCAGGTGGTGCTGCCGCTGAAGCTGGCCGCGCCCGAGCCCTGGGTGAGGCACTTGAAGCTGTCGTTGACGTAGTCGGGCAGGTAGTCCCATGACATGCTGCCCGAGGTGTCGAGGGTGAACAGCAGGTTGGGCAGGATGTTGGCGCCCGAACTGGTGGCGAGGGGCACCGTGGAGATGGTGACGCTGGCCGGCTGTGCCGAGTTCATCATCAACGTGGCGACAAGGCCGACCAGCAGGGACGAGAGTGACTTGCTGAGCTTGTTCATATGCATATCCTCTGGAGCGGGAGCGCGTTGGTTTGCTGATGTGCCTCTGTGCCTGCGTCTTGCGGTATGTTGGTATGCGCTATTGCGAATACTGCGGGTTTGCCCGAAATGCCCTATTGCGTGCGCAACATGGTCTGCACAATAGCCTTTGACTGGCGCGGGCCTACTACGCGGGCAGTCACGCGGTAGTGGGTGGCGGGCGGACGGGTGAAAAAATTGGCGGAGCTCTGGTCCACACCCTCGCCGCTGATGGCGGTGGTGTCGGGCGTCGAGCCGCACACATTGGTCGCACCCGAGCAGGTGGCGTTGGGGGCGCAGTTGGCGATGGGGCACAGGCGGTGGATGACGTATTGCACCACGTTGCCGCCGGCATCGGCCACCCCGGCGTTGACCGATCCGGCGTTGGTCCAGTTGGACGTGTTGGTCCAGTCCGGCTCGTCAGTCGGTGCGCTGGAAAAATAGCCCACGCTTGAAACACCCGCGGTGTTGTTGTCGTTGTACAGGGTCGTCGTGCCGGAAAAAGTCGTCAGGTAGGTGAAGCCGGCCTGGATGCCGCCATCGGCAGCATTGAGCGAAGATTGCTTGAAGGCGATGTTGCCGGCGACGATGGCCGAGGTGTCGACCGAGCGCATCATGGCGACGCCGGCGAGCGTCATGGCGACGAGCACGATCAGTGAGATGACCAGCATGGTGCCGCGCTGGCGGCGGGCGCCGGAGAGGCTGGTTTTTAAAGGACGCAGATCCATGTCAGCTCGACTTCCATATCCAGTTGCGTAGCGGGAGGGTGGTCTCGAACACCTTGTAGCGGTAGCAGCGCCAGTTGGCGTCCGCTGAAACGTCCAGGGCGGTCATCAGGTTGGGCGCGGCGGTCGACCAGGCCGTGCCCGACCAGGTCGGGAAGGCGGTGGTGGTGTCGCAGGGGTCGCTCGGAATGCCCGAAGAGGGCTTTTCCGCCAGCGCGCTGCGCGCGACAACGGCGATGCGCACGGCGATGACGTACTGCCAGTTGGGCGTGGTGCTGCCGTCGACAAAACGGTCGACTATGCCGTCGCCCGCGGTGTAGGCGGCGTTGTAGGTGATGGTACCGTTGTTGGTGCCGTCATCCAGGCCATAGACGACGCGCATGTGCACGATGTTGTCGGCGATGGCCGTGGCCGCGGTGTCGGAAAAGCCCGAGCGCAGGGTCAGCGCATTGCTGACGATGGCGTAGGTGTTGTGCACCGGCATGGTCAGCGGCACCGTGTCGTAGATGTTGCCAAGGTTGAACACGCGTGTGGCGTTGGCACCGCCGGCGCCGGTGTAGATCACCCCCATGCCCGCCGTTGGGTTGAAGCGCGCCGTCGCCGAACCGGCGCCGGTGGCGGTGAGGGTGTAGGCGACGTTGTTGTGGTCAACCTGGTCGCTGGGCGTTACTGGCAGGCCGGTGACTTCCATGAGGGCGCAGCGCTTGGTCGTGCCCGGTTCGGACAGCAGCAGCAGGTCGCCGGTGCGCATGCCATAGCGGCTTTGCACGCGTAACGAGTCGGTGGCGGCGGTCATGTTGGCGCTGAGCGTGGTTGAGTTGGCGACCTGGGTCTGTGAACCGTAAAAAGCGGCCAGGCTGTCGGGCGTGGTGGCGTTGCCGCCCGAGGTGACCTGCACCGGCACCATCAGCATGGTCGCCGGCGCGGTCGGGAAGGTATTGGGCGAGCGCGTCGAATCGTATGCGGTGACGTTGCAGCCGGCGTAGGCGGTGTCGTTGAAGCCCATGCCGGCGTTGCGCACGTCCTGGTCGATCATGTAGAGGGCGATGGCGCCGTTTTGCTGCGCATCGCCGCCGCTGGTGGTGGTGCGTTTGATGCTCTCGGAGACTTCAAACACCTGGAAGATGATGATCATGCCGATCAGGCTGATGGTCATGGCGACCAGCAACTCGACCATGCTGAAACCCCGGGTGTTGCGCGGCACCCGGCCCTGGGTGGGGCATAAATTCGACATGATCAGATGTAGACCGAGGCGATGATGATGAAGTTGTGCGGCGGCAGGCCCTGCGAGGCTTCTTCGGGCAGCTGCCAGCGCATGGTGATCTGCACCGTCGCGCCCGACGTCGTGGCGCCTGTGACGGTGACGATGGGCGGCACGGTGGTGGCGCCGGGCAGTCGCAACTGCACCGTGGCGATCCAGTCGGTGAGGCGCGTGGGTGCCGTGCCGGATCCGGCATAGGCGTAAGAGCTGATGTTGCCGGCATCGGTCCACATCTGCGCCATCAGTTCGTTGGCCAGAAAAGAGGCGTCGCTGCGCGTCTTGGAATCGGTAACGCTCTTGATGGCGACCGCCTGCATGCCGACCACGGCGAGGATGCCGACCGAAAAAATGAGGATGGCGAGCAAGGCCTCGATCATCATCACGCCGCGCTGCAGGCGCGGTGCCGTGGATTGTGGTCGTTTCATCATGCAGGCGTTCATGCTGTGGTGGTGTGCAGGATTAGCAGCGGCGCGGGTCGGTAAGGGCGAGGCTGGGCGACGGGTCGCACATGCGTATGCCGCCGCCACCGGTGATGACGACGCGCAGCGTGCGCGCGCCGGCGAACTGGGAGTTGGTCATGTCGACCTGCGTGATCGGAGCCGAGGTGTCTTTGTTGGTGGTGACGCTGCCCAGCGCGCCAAAGGTGATGGTGGTAGCCGCCGCGGGTGTGGCGGTGAGCACGGCGTTGCTGGTGCCCTCGGCGCCGGAGCGCGACTGGATCACGGTGTCGTCCGCGTCGACGCTCACCGTCCAGCCGGTTGAGGGGGGCACGAAAACCACCATGACCCTGGCATTGCGCTGAATGGCTTCGGAGCGCGCCACCTGGATGCCGTTGAGCACCGCCTCTGCGCCCGAGCGTGTTTGTGAGTTCTGCAGCCATTCGAAAAAACTGGGCGCACCCAGTGTGGTGAGCACGGCCAGCACCACCAGCGAGATCATCAACTCGACGAGCGTGAAGCCGTGTTGCACCGGGCGCGCCGTGACGGCTGCGCGCAATGTCGGCGCTGTCAGCACAGTCAGCACAGTCATTGCAATCAACACAGGCCACCTTTTTTGGTCACCCAGCAGGTGATGGTTGCGGTGCCCCAGCTGCTGTTGGGGACGGCGGTGGTGTTGCGGGTGTTGGCTTCGTTGATGGTGTAGGTGAACCCGGCCATGCTTTGCTCACCGGTGATGCCGCCGGCAGCCTGGATGGTGTAGGCGGTCGCGGTAAGCGTGGGACAGGTGATGGTGAAATATTTGAGGCCGGTCGGCAGCGGTGCGATGGTGCCGGTGGCGCAGGCGCCAACGTAGGTGCGGTTGTCCTGGTAGAACTGTTCCATCTTGGTCCGCATGGCCAGCAGGGTGGATGTCGCCTCGCCGATCTTGCCGCGCATGACGTAATCGGTATAAGAGGGGATGGCCACGGCCGCAAGAATGCCGACAATTGCGACGGTGATCATCAGTTCGAGCAGCGTGAAAGCTTTTTGACCAAGCATGGCAACTCCTTTTAGGATGATTCGATGTTAAGTAAAGTGCCGGTGCGCCCGCAAACGCACCCGACGAATGGACGGTGCGTGGGGGTGAACGGCGCTGAAGCTTGGTTTTATCGGTAATAATTCACGTTTTTGCGAATCTGCCCCTGAATCCGGGCCTGAGCCTGTCCCCACGTTTCATCCCTGGCCGAACCCGGGTTAGACAAAGTCCAAACTGGCAGCTAAAATTCCCTTGTTCCATTCACAGTGCCGAACAACGCGGCTGCAGCCATGACTGAAATTGCGCAAACAATAGAAACGCCGGCTCTGGGCCGGGATGAGGTCGCCGGCATGCTGCGTGCACACGGTGTGATGCCGACGCACCAGCGGCTTGAGATTGCGCAGGTCATGCTGTCGCGCCAACAGCACTTGTCGGCCGACCAGGTGTTGTCGCTGGTCAACGCGGTCGATGCCGAGACCTCCAAAGCGACCGTTTACAACACGCTCAAGCTGTTTGTCGAGAAGGGGCTGTTGCGGGAGTTGATTGTTGATCCTTGCAAGGTGTTCTATGACTCGAACATCCGCGACCACCACCATTTTTACGACACCGCCAGCGGTCGCCTGACCGATATTCCCTCAGATCAGATTCTTCTGCAGGCGCTGCCCCCGCTGCCAGAGGGCACCGAGGCGGCCGGCGTCGATATCATTATTCGCATCCGTCCGCGTGGCTGATCTCCCCATCCGGACGCCCTGCCGTGCGGATGCCCCAGTTATTTCCGTCATTGCGATATAATATCGGGCTGAAATGCCGATGTAGCTCAGTTGGTAGAGCAACGCACTCGTAACGCGTAGGTCACCAGTTCGATTCCGGTCATCGGCACCAATCTCTTTATCTCGGTCATTACGATTCAATGACTTAGTCGCGCATAAAGCTTCTTCTATAGGTAGATTTTAAGTAGAGGAGGGTATTATGGTGACTTTATCTGTTGGTCGGTACTTGACCTTGAAGCTCCCGCACATCTTCGATAATCACGGCCTTACCTGCTATCAGCGGGCGATCCCGAAGGACCTGCGCCACCGATTCCGTGGGCGTACCAAGATCACCGTAAAGCTGGAGGGCACGAGTAGCTCGATCGCCCTCGAGGCTACGCGGTTGGCGGCGCAACACGACCGACTATTCAAGATGCTTCGTGGCAAGGGGGCGGAAGATCTAGGTGGGCAGCAGCTTGACGCGTATCTGCTCTTAGAGCACTTCGATCTTCAGCCTGGCGCGGGGCAGGCTTACGTCAAGGACCACCAGGGCCAGGACGCGCAACCGCATCTCGAATTCATAGAGGATTATTTGAAGGGCAAGGAGGAAAGCGGCACGCTCACGCCTACCGACCGACTCGCCCGAAAAGCCCTCCAGGCTCCGCTGCCGCTGCTGTTGACTCAGGCCCCGGAGGTCTATTTCTCTGAGCACAAACGTGGAGCTGAGGCAGCGTTCAGGCAGGGCGTTCTCATACATTGGCGCAAGCTGATCGAAATCACCGGCGACATCCCCATCACGGGACTGACGCGCGACCTGGCGAAGCGCTATATCACCGAGCGTGCGGGGGTGGTCAAGACGGCTAGTATTAAGCGTGAGATTAATGCGCTCAGAGCCGTTCTGACGACTGTCATTCGGGAGGGCGGGCTTCAGATGAATAACCCGTTCGAGGCGCTCACAATTCCGGGCGAGGGGAAAGACTCGGTGCGGCGCCTGCGGTTCACCGACGAGGAGCTCAGGACTGTCATCAGAGCGAGTTTGGCGGTGGGGGATGAGATTCGAGTGCTGGCGCTGCTGTGTTGTTTGACCGGAGCCCGAATCGGCGAGGTGACCGGGTTGCGCCGGCAGGATCTTTTCCTTGATGGGGCGTACCCGTACATCCAGATCGCCGAATATGGGCGCAGAACCGTGAAGAACAAAAACAGCGCCAGGCGCGTCCCCGTCGTAGCGATCGGGGTTCGGGCGATGAAGACCCTCCTGCAGTCGACGAAAAGCGAGCAGTTATTCCCGAGGTATTGCGATGGCGTCACCGCAAATGCCGACAACGCCAGCGCTGCGGTCAATAAGTACATTCGAGCGCTGGGAATTAAGGCTCGGACCGCCCATTGTGCACGTCACGCCATGCGTGACCTTTTGCGCCACGCCAATGTGACCATCGACGTTATGAACGAAATCGGTGGTTGGGGTAGCCAGTCGATCGCTGACCGGTACGGGGAGGGTCATGACCTTAAGACGAAGACGGAGGCCATTACCCGCGCCCTCGCGCCGGTCCTAGACACCCTATAGGGATTTGCACTAGATTCAGGTAGTAAAACTACAGAGCCGCGTGCCGGGGAGCCTCCCCGCCACGCGGTTTTTTTTCGCCCTCCCGGCAAGCACCTTGCCGCAGCCCCGATCCCCTTGGTGGCTGCTCGAATGGGCGCCCCGACGAGACGCGGATTAACTCAGGAAAAGTGAATAAATTAAAGATTGGGGCGGGAAAGCCGCGGGATTTGCATAAGTGGGTATAGCGGAGAGGAGTGGCCGATCCGCGCTTTTCTTGAGGAATTATCATGCCCAGTATATTTACCGAGGTCATAAGTCACCCCCCGCGGCCGTCGTTAGTTGCCGCATCGATGCGTTGGAGCGACTGGCGGGTGTCGAGGTCAAAACGCACGCATTCGCCTACTTGGGGGCTAAACCCCAGGAGGGCGGTGTCTCAGCGAATCGGCGCTGATGCAAAACACGCGGATGTGGACAAAGACTTGGGCGAGGCGAGGCGCTTCTTAGCGGCTTTCTCTTCGGACGCGGTTTTCACGTTCCAAACCTTTGCTGAACGTGCCGATGTGAGCCACCAGGGGGCGCTCAGTCGGGTGTTTCACGGCTCTTTTGACGAGCATGCCGAGGCTTTGAGCGCTTTGAACGATCGCGGTGCCGGCGTGTTCTTTATGGTGAACTGCGGTGACGGTAAGACCCGTGAAGGTAAAAAGACCTGCCGCAGGGCTGAGAACGTTACTGCCATACGGGCGCTGTTTGTCGACCTGGACGGCTCGCCTGTGGAGCCTGTTTATCAGTGGGAGCTTGCACCAACGCTTGTCGTCGAGAGCAGTCCTGGGCGGTGGCACGCCTACTGGTTGGTCTCCGGCTGCCCTCTGGGCGACTTCAGGGAGCTTCAGAAGCGGCTCGCGGAGCACTTCCATGGGGATGTGGCGGTCAACGACCTGGGGCGGGTTATGCGCCTTCCGGGTTTTGTTCACCAAAAGGGCAAGCCCTTCATCCCCCGCATTGTCTGGCAGAAACGAGGAGAACAGAAATGAATCATTTTGAGATGACCACACCGGCCGTTCCCTATGCTTATGAAAGCTTCGTGCAGGCGCTGCGTGGTGCGCCTAAGGCGCCACGGGGTGGGGCACGGACGTTCGAGGAAGACGGGACCCTTATCGAGCAGGGCGGTCGAAACAGCGCCCTCGCCAGCATGGCGGG
>CAMDDU010000040.1:0-39271 GCA_945892985.1 Bordetella parapertussis | reverse complement strand
ACGCAACATCATCGCCATCACGGGTGCCTCCGGATCGATATACGGCATCCGTGCACTCGAACTTTTGCAGGATATAGACGATGTCGAGACGCACCTGGTGGTGTCTCCTTCGGCGGCGCGCACCATCCTCGAAGAAACCCCCTACACCGCCAAGGAGGTGACGGCGTTCGCGGACGTTGCGTACGACAATCGTGATATTGGCGCTGCCATTTCTAGCGGGTCTTTCGCCACGGCCGGCATGCTCGTTGCGCCATGCTCGGCAAAGACGCTATCGGGCATCGCCAATTGTTATGACAGCGAGCTGACTGTTCGCGCCGCCGACGTTTGCCTGAAAGAACGCCGTCCGGTCGTGTTGCTGTTCCGTGAGACGCCGCTGCATGCGGGGCACATTGCACTCATTCAGCAGGCGACATTGAACGGGGCGATCGTCATGCCGCCCGTCCCGGCCTTTTACTTTAAGCCGCAGACGATTCTTGACATCGTCGACCAGACCGTCGGCAGGGCGCTCAGCCTGCTAGGCATAGACACCAAAACAGTCAAACGGTGGAAAGATCCGGGTTAGGCAATCACCGGCACAAAATCCGCCAACGCGCAATGCCGCGAATGGCAACGCCATCGATTCACCCCTTGCGCTTCACGCGCACGCCCGGCGAGCCAGTATTCTCGCCGCTCCCCAGCCCACAAATGAAAAGAGAACCATGGCACGAATAGCTTATGCCGACGTCACCCGCCCCGAAAATATTGAGCTTGTGGCGCGCATCAAGCGCGAGCGCGGCGGAAGAATGCTCAACCTCTATCGCATGCTGATGCACAGCCCGCCGGTGGCCGCCGGTTGGTGCTCGCTGTTCACGGCGATCCGCCAGCAGGGCGTGCTGTCCGGCCGTGTGCGCGAGCTGGTGATCCTGCGCATCGCCGTCATCAACGGCGCCGACTACGAATTTTCCGCGCACGTGCCCTTCGCGCTGAAGGAAGGGCTGACGCAGGCGCAACTGGACACGCTCAAGGCGGGCGGCGATCCCGATGGCCTCAGCGATAACGATCACGCGGTGCTCGCTTACACCGATGCCATGACCAAGCACGTGCGCGTGCCACAAGCGCTGTTTGAGGCCGTGCGCAAGCAATTCAATGAACGCGAACTGGTGGAACTCACCGCCACCATAGGCGGCTACAACCTGGTGTCGCGCTTCCTCGAGGCGATGCAGATCGACCATGACGAACACCCCTGAGCGCACCGCGGGCACGACGGCACTACGCCGCGAAGACTTCACCTTCTCGCACGCACTGCGCGTGCGCTGGGCCGAGGTCGACCGCCAGGACGTGGTCTTCAACGGCAATTATTTCCTCTATTTCGATGTCGCCATCGTCGAATACTGGCGCGCCATCGGATTCAATTATCCGGATGACCTCGTCGAAAAATTCGGCACCGACATTTACGCCGTCAAGGCCACCGCCGAATACCATGGCTCGGCGACCTATGACGAGGAACTGTCGGTGTGCTGCCGCGTCAGTCGCATCGGACGCTCAAGCCTGCGCTTCAGCCTGGGCATCTGGCGCGGCACCGACCACCTCACCAGCGGCGAATTGGTCTACGTCAACGCCGATCCAAAAACGCGCAAGTCCGCGCCCTGGCCGCAGGCGCTCAAGTGGGCAATTGTCAACTACGAAAAGACCGGCCCGGAGGTTTGATCCGCGCACGGACCTGATTTTTGCCGCTTCATTTTGCCGGCTGCGTCGGCGCGCGCGGCGGCTTTTCACGCGCCGCAGCCAGTTGCGGCAACTGCACCCGGGCAAAATCGCGCAGGTCGCCGGTCTTGCCATAGGTGGCCTCGAAACGCTCCCGGTCACCAGCGCGGTCGCGGTGCCAGTAGCCGGCCATCATTTGCATGCCCATGGGCTTGAGTTCGGGCAGCGTGTTGTAGTCCGCGCCGGGCGGCCCCTGCCGGCCTATCATCGCGCGTTTTTGCCCGAGGTGGCCCTTGAAGGTGTAGAACGCGTCTGCGGGTGCCAGGAACTGCAGCGAATAATCGGATTCGCGCACGCTGTCGGTAATGTCGTCTGCCGACATGGTCGGACGATCGGTTCCGCCCAGCATATAACGCATGCCCTCCTCGCCCAGAAAACGCACGGCGCGGTAGTGCACCCGCCCCTCGACGTGGCGGTACAGTTCGTTGGAGCGGATTGCCACGTCTATCATGACGCGCCCGTCGGCCGGCAGCGCAACGTCGGTGCCAAACACGTAGGTGCGCAGGTAACTGTGCGGCTGTAGCATCAGCGCAACCGGCCGCTCCTGCTCGTCGAGCACGACCGTGGCGGCCGTGGTGTTGTCGAGCTGGCGCCAATCCTGCAAGTCTCCGGTCAGACTGAGCAGGAAGGCGCGCCAGCCGGTCAAGCCCGCCGGCAGGCCCGACTGGCGAAACACCGCGTGATAGCGCAAAAAGGTGAAGCGCCGCTTCACCCCGCCGCCAAAATCGATCGTGTCCCTGTCAATGCGCCCGTAGACGACGGGGCTTGCCGCCTTCGCCGACTCGAGCTCGTGCACAAATACCGCAGCCGGATTGTCCTTGTGCGTGTTGAGCAGCTCACGCGTGACCTTTTCAGCCAGCAGCTTGCCGTCGCCGTTGTATAAGCGTCCCTTGGCAATGTAATCGCCGTAAAAATCGATCATGCCGGGGTGGTCTTTGGGCAGCAGGAAGCGCGGCCGGAAACGCACCAGCAACACCTGTTCGGCACCGCTTGGCGGCGAGCTCGACGGCGGGTTGGCGGCAAAGTACTGGCTGAAGCCCGGATACTGCGGGAAGTGATCGCGAAAATCGCGCGTATCGGCCGCAAAAGCCCCGCCGCCTGCAAACAAGGCTGCGGCTAACACCGCGGCTAGCAACATGGCATGCGGCAGCGTTCGGGCGTTCGTCATGGCTGGAGGGCGCGATCCGTGAAGTGTGCTCGTTATAATACGTCTTTTCCCCCGACCACACCCTGACATGCAAATCCGCGACCAGCTCTACATCAATGGCAAGTGGGTCAAACCCGCAGGCGACAAAACCATCAGCGTCATCAGCGCGTCAACGGAAGAGATCATCGGCCGCATCCCCGCGGGAAATGCGGAGGATGCCAACGCCGCCGTGGCGGCCGCCCGCGCCGCGTTCGAGGCCTGGTCGGCAAGCACGCCGGCCGAGCGCGCGACACTGCTGCAAAAAATCCATGAAGGCCTGAAAGCGCGCGGCGAGGAGATCGCCAGGACCATCTGCGGTGAAGTGGGCATGCCGCTCAAGCTCTCCGGCCGCATCCAGGCCGGCTCGCCAACTTTCACCTTTGCCATGTACGCAAAAATGCTGCCCGGCTTTGCGTTCGAGGAAAAAGTCGGTAATTCGGAGGTCTTGCGCGAGCCGGTGGGCGTGGTGGCCGCCATCACGCCGTGGAATTATCCGCTGCACCAGATCGCCGCCAAGGTCGCGCCTGCCCTCGCGGCAGGTTGCACCGTGGTGTTGAAACCGTCCGAGGTGGCGCCGCTCAATGCCTTCATCCTCGCCGAGATTATCCACGCCGCAGGCGTGCCTGCGGGCGTGTTCAATCTCGTCACCGGCACCGGGCCGGTGGTCGGCGAAGCGCTGGTCAGGCATGCGGACGTAGATATGGTGTCCTTCACCGGCTCAACGCGCGCCGGCAAGCGCGTGTCCGAACTGGCCGCCGCGACAGTCAAACGCGTGGCGCTCGAGTTGGGGGGCAAATCGGCATCGGTGATTCTCGATGACGCCGACCTTGCCGCGGCGGTCAAGGGCACCATCAACGCCTGTTTCCTCAATTCGGGCCAGACCTGCACCGCACACACGCGCATGCTGGTGCCCGAGAGCCGCTACGCCGAAGCCGCCGCGATGGCCACGGACATCGCCGCCGGATTTACCGTGGGCGATCCCTTCGGCGACAGCGCCAGGCTCGGACCGCTGACCTCCGCCGCGCAGCGCGAGCGCGTGCGCGACTACATCCGGCAAGGCATCGCCGAGGGCGCCCAGTTGCTGATCGGCGGTGCGGACGCGCCCGAGGGGCTGCCGCGCGGCTGGTATGTCAAACCAACGGTGTTCGGCCGCGTCGACCCCAAATCGACCATCGCACAGGAGGAGATTTTCGGCCCGGTACTGTCCATCATTACCTACCGCGACGAGGAAGAGGCGGTACGCATCGCCAACGACAGCCCCTATGGCCTCGCCGGTGCCGTCTGGTCCGGCGACGAGGCGCGGGCGAGGCGCGTGGCAAAGCGCCTGCGCGCCGGGCAGATTGACATCAACGGCGGGCCATTCAATATGCAGGCTCCTTTTGGCGGTTTCAAACAGTCTGGCAACGGCCGCGAACTAGGCCGCTACGGCCTGGAAGAGTTTCTCGAATACAAGTCGCTGCAATTTCGCCCGGCCGACAAAGCCTGAGCGCCACGGCCGGGAAAACAACCGCAAACAAGCTGGAAACCCGCGCCAATAAAGGGTTTTCAGCCATCTCACCTGGCGCAAGGATAGGGGCCCCATGACGATCAGATATTATTTCGAGGACTTCAGCGTCGGGCGCGTGTTCGACAGCGGCACGCGCCAGTTGAGCGAGCAGGACATCCTGGGTTTCGCACGCGAATACGACCCGCAGTATTTCCACACCGATCCGGAAGCGGCGAAACAATCCATCTTTGGCGGCCTCATCGCCAGCGGCTGGCAGACCGTGGGCGTGTGCATGCGCCTGATGTGCGACAGCTACCTGCTCGAAACATCGAGCCTGGGCTCGCCCGGCGTGGACGCGGTGCGCTGGGTCAAGCCGGTCTATCCTGGCGACACCCTGCGCATGCGCGCAACGGTGATCGCCGCCAAGCCCTCGTCAAGCAAACCGGACCGCGGCATAGCAACCATGCGCTGCGAGGTCTTCAACCAAAAAGACGAACTGGTGATGCATATGCAGAGCATGCAGATGATGGGACGGCGCCCCGCCGCCTGAACTGCGCGCATCGCCGCGGCCGGCCTGCGAGGCCGCGATACGGCGGCAAGCTGCGACGGCGAAAAACCGCTGCGCCGCGCCTTCAGTGCGGCCTGCCGTAGCCGGCAAGGCCCATCATCAGGCGCACCAGCGCGTAGGCCATCCAGATGCGCACGCGCCGCGCCAGCGGCTGCTGCCGCCAGCGCGCCGGCGGCACCACCATCGCGCCCTCCTCCATGCCCTGATGCAGCGAACGGCGCAACCGCGCGGCGAACCGGGCATCCTCGACCACGACGTTGGCCTCGCGCGCAAGCAGCAGGCTGAACGGATCAATGTTGGACGATCCGACGGTGGCCCAGCGATGGTCTATGACCGCGACCTTGGCGTGCAGCATGCTCTTGTGATATTCGTAGATTTCCACACCAGCCTCGAGCAGCGTTCCGTACAAGGCGAGCGAGGCATAGTGCTGCAGCGGATGGTCGGCGCGTCCCTGCAACAGCAGCACCACGCGCACGCCGCGCCGCGCCGCATCGGTCAGGGCGTGGCGAAAACGCCGCCCCGGCAGAAAATAGGCGTTGGCGATGACGATCTCCTCGCGCGCCGCCGCGATCGCGGCCAGGTAGGCCTCCTCGATGTCGGCGCGATGGCGAAAATTATCACGCACCACCAGCGCAGCCGCCGTGTCGCCGCAACGCGCCGCCGGCGGGGGCGGCGGCGGCAACAGCCGTTCGGCACGCCTGACATGCGCCCAGGCCACGCGCAGCCACAAGCGCGACAAGGCGGTGCGCACCTCGGCGGCAAGCGGCCCCTCGATCTGCACCGCGTAGTCATAGCGCGGCTGCGCCGGACTGTCGGCGCCAAGGTCATTGATGATGTTGATGCCACCGACAAAAGCGAGCCTCCCGTCGACAGCGGCCAGCTTGCGGTGCATGCGCCGCAAACGGCGGCGGCGCAGGGTCAGCGGCGAGATGTCCGGCCCGTAGACCTGCAAGCGCACACCGGCGTCCTCCAGTGTGCGGCGCAATGCAAGGGACAGCAGGCGCGAACCGAAGCCGTCCACCATGAGCTGCACCGCCACGCCGCGGCGCGCCGCCGCGGCCAACGCGGCGGTGATGCGCCGTCCGGTGGCGTCATCGGCATAAATATAGCTTTCGAGAAACACCTCGTGTTGTGCCCCGCCAATAGCCGCCTCAAGCGCGGGAAAATATTCACCTCCGGTCGCGAGCAGCGACAGACAGTTGCCGTCGGTCAGTTCCATGCTCAGGCCTTTTCCAGTCTTGCCGACAGCGCGGCATGGTCCGATAACCGCGTCCAGGGGTGGCCGTGGTGCACTTCCGCACCGAGCACGTTGAACCCGCGCACATAAATACGGTCGAGGCTGAGCAGCGGAAAGCGGCTGGGGAAGGTGCGCGGCGAGCGGCCGTGGTGGGTGCGAAAGGCCTCGCGCATGCCAAGCGCCTCGGCAAGACGCCGTCCGGCGTTATCGCGCCAGTCGTTGAAATCTCCGGCCACCACCAGCGGCGCATCGCGCGGCACGCTCTGCCCGATGCGATCGATCAGCGCCGCGAGCTGGCGCCGCCGGCCGCGTTCGTGCAAAGCAAGGTGGACGCACATGCAATGCAGGGGCTGCCCCAGCCAGTCGATCTCGCAATGGAGCAGTCCGCGCCGCTCGAAGCGATGGTCGGACACATCCTGGCTCTCGGAGGCGACGATGGGGTAGCGCGACAGGATGGCGTTGCCATGATGACCATGGTCATAGACGGCGTTGCGACCGTACGAGAAGTCAGACCACATCTGGTCGGCAAGAAACTCGTAGGACGGTTCCCGGGGCCAGTCGTGAAACCGGTTCTGGTGAAGCCGGTTCGCACCCTGCACTTCCTGCAAGAAAACAATGTCCACGTTCAGCGCGCGCAGGCGCTCACGCGCCTCGTGCAGCACCATGCGCTGGTTGAAGTGCGACAGACCTTTGTGGATGTTGTAGGTTGCGATACCCAGTTTCACGGCATCACCGGCTGCCCTCATGGGATGCGGCCCGCACGCCGCAGGATTTCATCGACCATGCCGCGGAACTGCTTTTCGGCGGCGTCACGCGCGGCCACCACGCCGAAAAAAGGCGGCAGGTAAAAATTGGGCAGCATGCGCCCGGCATAGCGCAACCTCACCCCGCCCGGGATGGGCGTCAGCTCATAACTGCCGGTCATTTCCCGGAAAGATCCGGCAATAGCGCGCGAAACAATGCGATGCGGCGGTATCTCGATGATCAGCAGTCGCACGTCGATAGGCTGGCTGAAAAACAGGAATGCATACTCGCCCTGCTGCTCCAGCACGACGCCATCGGCAGTGCGCGACAACACACGCGACACCTTGAGATTGGGAATGAACTCGGCCAGCCGGTCATAGTCGCTGAGCACCTGCCAGACAATGCGCACATCGGCCTGCAGTTCGGCGCTGGCTTCGATGACGATGTGGTCGCCCTGACGTGTGGTCTCGATGCTCACTTCCTGGGCAAAAGCGGTCCCATGCCAGGCAAAGAACAGCCAGAAAGCAAACAGGGTTGAAAGCGGGTAGCGGCAGGCCATGGCGCATCATGCCTTTGCCGGGCGGCACGCCGCAAGCGCGGACGGGTTGTGGTCGGGAAAGCACCCTCTTGACAGCCTCCGCGCACATACTGTTACGCTAGCAAACCAAAATGATGGCCAAAAACTCAAAATACGGCCGGACAGACTCCGTGGGGGGACTCTGATGAACCTATCCGAAAGAGGTGCGCTCCAGACCGGGGCGCTTTCGCTGTTGTGCCTGCTTGCGCTGTTTTCCGGCAGCACACCCGCCGCCGATCCTGCTACGGCCCCCGTCGAAGCCGCCCCGCCGCGCACGGTCACCGATATCGCCAAGGTGCTGGATCACTACAAACCTGATCCGGCTGTCGCGGCCAAATCGCGCGAAGAAGCCGCGGCCCAGCCTCCGGCCAGCACCGACCGGTTGACGCTGCTGCGCTTTTACGTTGGACGCGCCCGCGCCGCAGCCAAGGTCGGCAACACGACGCAACAGATCGCCGACCTGCGTACCGCGCGCCAGCATATGCAGCGCAGCGAGGGTTACTCCATGTTTGCGTTGCAAGAGCTTGCCAGCGCCGAGGGCATCGGCGGCAACATCGTCAATGCTTCCGCCATCCTAGAGGAGTTGAATGCACAGATTCCCGGCGACATGGGCGGCTTCCCCATCGGCACCCACAGCTTTGCTGCGGCGATCTATGCCGGCAGCGGCGACTTTGAGGCGGCGCGCAAATCACTGGCGGCGAGCGAGTCGGCCCTGCGCTCAATGGCCAACAGCCCCGCCGTCCAATACCAACGCTACAATTGGTCGTCAACCTTGGAACGCGCCCGCGCCGAAATGTTTTCCGCCGAGGGCAAGTTTGTAGAGGCGGAGGCGTCGTTTCGCAAGGTACTGCGCGAACGCGAGCTGGACAAGCCGATGCAGGAAATACGCCTGCGGCGCAATATGAACACGCCCACCAACGAGAACTGGATCCGCTTCAGCGAAATGCAGCAACGCCGGTTGGCACAGACCCTACTGCAACTTGGTCGCCTGGGAGAAGCCGAGCTCAACGTCCGCGCATCGCTGAAGAGTTCGCTCGAGCGGGTGGGGCGCAATTCGGTCGATACAGCCGTCCACCTGATTAGTTTCGCCTTCATCCTGCTGGAACAGGGCCGTTTTCAGGACGCCAGCCTGATGGCGCGTGAAGCCCTGAAGAGCGCTGAGGCGTCTGGGGCGTCGCCCTTCGCGCGTGCTTCGATATTCGGCCGCAAGGCCTTGGGCGCGGCGCTGGTGGCCGAAGGCAACTGGGACGAGGCGCTCGCGACGTTTGACGCGATGAAGGCCGGCGTGGCCGGCGATCCGGAGATCGCCAAGCGCTCGCCCACCGATGACATCGACTGGGCGACCGCCTTGCTCAAGAAGAGCCGCGCCGAGGAGGCGCGCGTGATGCTCGCGCGCATGCTCGATCGCAGTACGCGCCAACTTGGCGACAAGGACAGCCGCACCGCGCAGATCCGCGCCTTCCATGCCATCGCCATTTCCAAGCTGGGTAAGCAGGCCGAGGCCCTCGCCGATTTCGGCAAGGCGGTGCCCATCCTGATCGAACAGGCGAGAAACGACATTGCCGCCGACACCGGCGGCCTCAGGCAGGTCAAGCGCCTCACCTACATCATCGAGTCCTACCTCGAGCTGATGTCATCGGCGCGCAAGGCCGGTATCACCACCGCCGGCCTCGATACGGTGGCCGAGTCCTTCCGCCTCGCCGATGTGGCGCGCGGCAGCCAGGTGCAACGCGCCCTTGCCGCCAGCGCCGCGCGCGCGAGCATCAGCGACCCGGCGCTGGCCGACCTGGCGCGGCGCGAGCAGGACTTGCAGAGACGCGTCAACGCCCTGTCCGAACTGCTCAAAAGCCTCTTGTCGCAGCCGCCCGAGCAGCAGCTGCCCAAGATCATCGCCGACCTGCGCCGCGATATCGACCTCTTTGGCAAGCAGCGCAATGATTTGAAACGCGACATTGAGAAACGCTTCCCCGACTACGCCGAACTGACCGACCCCAAACCGGTCACCCTCGCGCAGGCGCAAGCGGCGCTGCGCGCGGGCGAGACCCTGGTGTCGGTCTACCTGGGCGAGGACAGCTCCTTCATCTGGGCCATACCCAAGACCGGCGAGGCGGGCTACGCCGGCGTCGCGCTGAGCTCGGCGCAGGTGGGCAAGACCGTCGAGACGCTGCGCCGCGCCCTTGACCCCTCGGCCACCTCGGTCGATGAGATCCCCGCCTTCAACGTCGAGATGGCCGCCAGGCTCTATCAAGATCTGTTCAAGCCGGTCGAGGCGTCATGGCAGGGCGCCTCGCACCTGCTGGTTGTGCCGCACGGCGCACTGGGCGCACTGCCCCTGGGGCTGCTGCCCACCACCTTGGGTGCCGCTCCGGCCAAGACGGCCGTGCCCTTCGAGGAGTACAAGCGTGTGCCCTGGCTGGTGCGCCAGGTGGCCCTCACGCAACTGCCCTCGATCAGCGCGCTCACCACGCTGCGGCGCACGCCCGCACCAACGGGCGAGCGGCGGCTGTTCCTTGGCATCGGCGATCCGCTGTTCTCCAAGGAGCAGGCGGCAGAGCAGGCCGCTCCGCCGGTACTGCTCGCCTCTGCCAGCACCACGCGCGGCATGCCCATCCGACTGCGCAGCGCGCCCAAGACCAGCGAGGTGAGTTCGGCCGAGCTCGCGCTCTTGCCGCGCCTGCCCGACACCGCCGACGAGCTGATGGAAATCGCCAAGACCCTGGGCGCCGATCCGCTGCAGGACCTGATGCTGCAAAAGAACGCCAACGAGAAGGCCGTCAAGGGCATGAACCTGGCCAACCGGCGCATCATCTCCTTTGCCACCCACGGCCTGGTGCCAGGCGAACTGAACGGCCTCACCCAGCCGGCGCTCGCACTCACCGCCCCTGATGTCGCCGGCATCGACGGCGACGGCCTGTTGACCATGGACGAGATCCTCGCGCTCAAGCTCAACGCCGACTGGGTGGTGCTCTCGGCCTGCAACACCGCCTCGGGCGAGGGCGCCGGTGCCGAGGCCGTCTCCGGTCTCGGCCGCGCCTTCTTTTACGCCGGTGCACGCGCCCTGCTCGTCTCCAACTGGCCGGTCGACAGCGTCGCCGCACGCAGCCTGATGACCGACCTGTTCAAACGCTACGCCGCCGGGGCCCCCACCGCCAAGGCCGACTCCCTGCAAAAGGCCATGCTCGGCCTGCTCGACAGCCCAGGCTTCCTTGACCCGGCCAATGGCAAGCCCGCATTCAGTTATGCTCACCCGCTCTTCTGGGCGCCCTTCGTCCTCGTCGGCGATTAAATAGCGACCGATCCCAGTTGCATAGACATAGGAGAAAAAATATGAAACTACACACCTTTACGCTCGCCGCCGGCCTGTTCGCGCTGGCATGCAGCAGCGCACACGCCGCCCCCCTCATCACCGAGGAGGAGGCGAAACTGCCCAATGCGCCGGGTCTGGTCACCCGCGGCGTCACCCGTGGGCCGGGCATCAAAATGGTCTCGCCGGACCCCGCATCCAAGACGGTGAAATCGCCCTTCGATCTGAAGGTCGGCTTTGAAGCCCGCGGCGGCGCGAAAATCGATCCGGCTAGTGTCAAAGTTCACTACATGAAGACGCCGCTGGTAGACCTGACCGACCGTCTCAAGGATGGCATCAAGGACGAGGGTATCGACTTGTCCAAGGCGGAAATGCCGGCGGGCGAGCACGCCATCCGCTTCACCGTCAAGGACAGCGAAGGCCGTTCGACCAGTTCGGTGATGACCGTCCACGTGATCAAGTAAGCGCCATGCAGTGTCCGTATTGCATCTCTGCAATCAACGATTCGGCGCTGGTCTGCCCGGTTTGCACACGCGACCTGTATTTGTTCAAACCGCTACTGCAAAGAATAGATCTTCTCGAGAAAGGCGCCGCCGCGGCGCCTGTGGTGCTTGCGCTTGAAGCGCGCATCGCAACACTTGAGGTCGAACTGGCCGAATTGAAATCAGCAGCCACGGCACGCGCGATTGCCGTATCGGCGGAGCCCTCGAAGGCGCGCAGTTATGTCGTCAGTGCGCTGATCGCGCTGTTGATACCGGCGCTGCTGCTGCTCATGGCGCATTTTGCCATCGTCATCATGTACGACCTCAAACCCCTGTACCTGCGCATCGCCTCGCTGCTGATTCCACTGCCCTTCGGTTTTGCGCTGTTTGTGTGGCATCCGCGCCGGTTCTGGACATCCGCATCGCTCGCATCCTGCGTTGCGGTGCTGACCGTTATCGGAATGAGCGCCATCACCGGCGCCATCGACAAAACACCGGTGCTGCCGCAGGACCTGCGCGAGACGCGCGAGGTGCTTGAGTACGCGGCGAGCATCGCCTTTGCCCTCATCACCGGCATGCTGCTTGGCCGCTGGCGCCACCACCACATCAACAGCAAACCCCAACCCAGTCGCATCGTCGTGTTTCTGGCGCAACTGCTGACAACCGACTCGGACGGCCAGTTGGGGATACAGAAAACGACCGTGCGTATCGCCAAGATTGTTTCCGCGCTCACGCCTGCGGCCACCGCCAGCATATCGGTCTACACCGGCATAAAGGCTTTCCTGGACAACTAGCAAGCCGCGGCGGACACACCGCGCTAGAGCAGTTCCTCGATGCCCGGCAGCAGGGAATAAAACAACACGCGCAACTGGCGCATTACCCCGGCACCGGGTTCAAAGCTAAGGCGCAGGGGTGCCCCGTCCCGCTCCCCCACCCAGACGATGCGCCGCATTCCGGTCTGCGCGTCGGTTTCGAGCACCAGGCGCCAGCTTTGTGCCGGCGAAAAATCGCGCTCCATGCTCTCAAGCATGCGCGCGGCCAGCGCTTCGCTTTCGATCAGCAGGCCGGTCTCGGTGTTGATGCGCCGCGAGCGTGGATCGAAATTGGCGGTGCCTATCCAGACCACGCGCCTGTCGTGCACCACCACCTTGGCGTGCAGTGCCGAATCGGAACGACCGAAACGCAGCAACTGGGTCGAGGGGATGGGGCGCGGCGCGTCGACGCGGTATTCGTGCAATTCGACGCCCGCGGCAAGCAAAGCCTCGCGGTAGCGCGAGTAACCCGAGTGCACCGCCGGCACATCGGTTGAGGCCATCGAATTGGTGAGGATGCGCACGCGCACGCCGCGCGCCGTCAGCTCCGAGAGCACCTGCACGCCGCGTTCGCCGGGAACAAAGTAGGCCGTCTCCATGGTGAATTCGCCGCGCGTACGCTGGCGCTCGATGGCCAGGGCACGGGCGACCTCGGCCGAGGGTTTGGCGGCGCCGGGCAACTGGCGTACCGGCGGCTCGGTGACAGGCCGCACCGCCGCCCACACCAGCTCGTCCGCGCCCCGCAGGACACGGCGCTCAAATTCGGCCTTGCGGCGCTGGTATTCGGTTTGCGCTCCCACCCCGGCGGCGGTGGTAGGGCTCAACGCCGCTTGCGCCTCTTCAAGCGCCCGTGCGGCGTTGCCATCGCCGGCATCGGCGCCAAACGCCGCCACCGGCACGACGATGGGCTCGTTCCAGTAGGTGTCGTACTGCTTGAGCACCGCCGCGACCACCGGACCGGCGGCGAGCACGTCCATGTCGCGAAAATTGGTTTCTGATTCACCTTCAAAGTAATGGTTGCTCAGATTGCGCCCACCCATGACCGCCGCCTGGCCGTCTACGGCAAACAGCTTGTTGTGCATGCGGTTGCCCAGGGTCGCAAGATTGAATATCATCTGCAAGGGGCGCGACCAGCGCGCCCGGTCCGGATAGGGATTGAAGACGCGGATCTCGATGTTCGGGTGGGCGTCGATGCGCGCCAGGGTCGCGTCATCAAAACCGATGAGGTAGTCGTCGATGATGATGCGCACGCGCACGCCGCGGTCGGCTGCGGCGATGAGGCGTTTCATCAGGAACAGGCCGATGTCATCGGCGTCGAAAATGTAGTACTGCACGTCGATGCTGCGCTCGGCAAGGTCCGCCAACGCCGCGCGGGTCAGCAACGCGCTGACACCGTTGTTGAGCAGCCGGAAACCGGAGAACCCGGGGTGGCGCGACTCGGCCTGCGCATACGCCTTGCCCAGGGTGGTTTCACGCGGGCGGTCAAAGGCATGCGAGGGCGCGACCGGGTAATCGGCACGAAATGTGGCGCAACCGGCAAGGACCACTCCAAGCAGCGCGCCCAGCAGCAGCCACCGTCGGATGGGAAAATCTTGCAGCGCTATTTTCATCTGCGCAAGTATATTCCCGATCCGGTCCACCTTGATGCCACCCAGGCTAGCGGCCCAACTTCTCGGGCAATAGCAGGATGGCGTCGCGGTTGGTCCAGGAAAAGCATTTGGCCGCGGCTTCGCGCCAGGGCAGCCACACTTGCGCGACATGCTCGCCCGGCGCGAGCACCACCGGCACTGGCGCCGGCAAGACCAGGCCAAACACATGCTCGGTGTTGTGCGTGATTCCAGGGGCGTAGCGATTACGCCAGCGTTTGAAAATTTCGTAACGGTTCTCAATGCCCCAGTCGCTGAGCGCGTAGCGGGTGGCGTCGATGCCGGTTTCCTCGGCCACTTCACGCGCCGCCGTTGCAGCAAGCGCCTCGTCTTCGCGATCGAGGCTGCCGGTCACCGACTGCCAGAACCCGGGCGCTGCGGCGCGCTCGATGAGCAGCACCTGCAGGTCTGCGGTATGGATCACCACCAGTACGGAACGCGGGATCTTATATTGTTGCATGTGACTTTTCTGTCACTGAAATTAACCGGAAAACCTTATCTGCCGCGGGTTAGTCAGATTAATTTCTGATGAATTTTATACGGCCAGCGGCGCTGGCGGCGTGGTAGCAGGTCAGGTCACACCGGGGGAAGGGGCGGCAGGCCTGCATCCCAACCCTCGGGACCGCTCACCAGCGCCCAGAACGGCTTGCCCTGCTCCTGCCACCAGGTGGCCGCGCCGTCGAGCACCTCCATCGCCGTATCAAACTCGTGGCGGTGGCCGGCGCCAAAATGCTTGCTGTGGTCAAGCACCAGCACATAGCCGGGCGCCTCGTGCCAGGACATGTCGGTAAGGCAGTCCTCGAACGCGTCCCAGTTGCCGCCGAACCATTCTGGAAAGGCCATGGCCTTGGCGACGAGGGCGGTGAAACCCGTTTTGTCGTGCACATGGCCGATGTCGATGCGCCACACGGCAAGCCCGGCTTCTTTCGCCGCCGCTTCGATTGACTGCGTGCCCGGGCCCACCTGGTAGACCCCGGCGCGCGCTTTGTCTGCAAGCAAAGTTTTGAGTGTGCTCATGCTTATTCCCGAATCCTGCGAAATGAATTGTAGTGGTCGTCGGTATAGTAAAACTCGACACCCTTGGCCGCAATGATGCGGCGCGCGCCGCGATCCTTCGCGCCGGGCGTGCGCACCGTGTATTCATGATAGGTGCCGCGCGCGGCCTGGGGCAGCAGGCGCTCACGATTGCCGAACACGCCGTCATCCTGCTTGTGCGGATACGGACCGCCTTTTTTGATCAGCGCCAGGGTTTCACGCGCCTCTTTGGGCAAATCGGCAAGGCCAACCTCGCCGACCGGGCCGCGTGCCATCGCGCCCGTTAGCAACACCAACGATGCCAGCAGTCCGAATAAAAGACGTTTCATGGGCATTGCGCTCCGTGATCAGGTTTTCTCGACGTTGCGCAGACGGATGTGCAGCTCGCGCAACTGTTTATCCGGAACTGCCGTCGGCGCATGCACGAGCAAGTCCTGGCCGCGCTGCGTCTTGGGAAAGGCGATGACTTCGCGTATCGATTCGGCACCGCACATCATGGTCACCAGCCGGTCGAGGCCAAAGGCGATGCCGCCGTGCGGGGGGGCGCCGTATTGCAGCGCATTGAGCAGGAAGCCGAATTTCTTTTGCTGGTCTTCGGGCGAGATGTTGAGCGCGCCGAACACCTTGGCCTGCACTTCCTGGCGGTGAATACGCACAGACCCGCCGCCCAGCTCCCAGCCGTTGAGCACCAGGTCGTAGGCCTTGGCGACGGCCTTGCCCTGGTCATTGGACAGATAGTCCTCGTGGCCGTCCTTGGGCGCGGTGAAGGGATGGTGGCGCGCCGCCCAGGTCTTGCTGTCCTCGTCGTACTCGAACATCGGGAAGTCCACCACCCACAAGGGCTTCCATTCCTTGGAGGCAAGGCCGCGTTCGTGGCCGATTTTTGCACGCAGCGCGCCGAGCGCGTCGTTGACGACTTTTTCACGGTCGGCGCCAAAGAATATGATGTCGCCGTTCTTCGCGCCGGTGCGCTCGATGGTGGCGCGCAGCGCCGCCTCGGACAGGTTTTTGACGATGGGCGACTGCAGGCCGGTGTCATTGAGTTGCGTAACATCGTTGACCTTGATGTAGGCAAGACCCTTGGCGCCGTAAATCTTGACAAAATCAGTGTACGTGTCGATCTCGCTGCGCGAAATGGTCGCACCACCGGGAATGCACAGCGCGGCGACACGGCCGCCGGCGGCATTGGCCGGCCCGCTGAACACCTTGAACGCGACTTCCTTCATCGCATCGGTGAGTTCAGTGAACTCCAGCGGCACGCGCAGATCGGGTTTGTCCGAACCGTACAGGCGCATCGCATCGGCGAATTTCATCACCGGAATGGGGTCGGGCAGCTCAACGTTGATGGCTTCCTTGAAGACGGTGCGGATCATGGCCTCCATCAGGTCGCGGATTTCCTGCTCGCCGAGGAAGGAGGTCTCGACATCGATCTGCGTGAACTCGGGCTGGCGATCGGCGCGCAAATCCTCGTCGCGAAAACATTTTGTGATCTGATAATAGCGATCAAAACCGGCCATCATCAGCATCTGCTTGAACAGCTGGGGCGACTGCGGCAGCGCGTAGAACTCGCCTTCGTGGATGCGCGAGGGCACCAGGAACTCACGCGCCCCCTCGGGCGTCGACTTGTAGAGCATCGGTGTTTCAATATCGATGAAGCCGTTGGCGTCCATGTACTTGCGCACGGCCATTGCCACACGGTGGCGCAGCATCAGGTTCTTTTGCATCGCCGGGCGGCGCAGGTCGATTACTCGGTTCTCCAGGCGCACGGTCTCGGAGAGGTTTTCATCATCAAGCTGGAACGGCGGCGTGAGCGAAGGGTTGAGGATTTCAATCTCATGCGCCAGCACTTCGATCTCGCCGCTGAACAAGTTGGTGTTGACCGTGCCTTCGGGGCGCCGGCGCACGATGCCGGTGATCTTGAGCACAAACTCGTTGCGCACCGATTCGGAGGCGGCGAAAGTTTCCTTGCGGTCCGGGTCGGAAACGATCTGCACCATGCCTTCGCGATCGCGCAAGTCGATGAAGATGACCCCGCCATGGTCGCGGCGCCGATGCGCCCAGCCGCAAAGTATTACGGTCTTGCCGAGTTCGGCGGCGCTGACTTTACCGCAGTAGTGAGTACGCATTTTTGGGGGAAATGGGGAATGGGGAATGGGAAATGGTAAATGGTGGGCGGTGTCTATCCGTCCCGCTGCCCACTATTTACAATTCACTTTTCGCCTTCACTGGGTGCCCCTGCTGTTGCCCTTGCCTCCGGGCACCACCACCCCCATGGAAATGACGTACTTGAGCGCGTCATCCACGCTCATGTCCAGCTCCATCACTTCGGATTTGGGCATCATCAGGAAAAAACCGGAGGTCGGGTTGGGGGTGGTCGGCACATAGACGCTGACGTGCTCGCCTTGCAAATGGGCGGCGACTTCCCCGCCGGGCTGACCGGTCTGGAAGGCGATGGTCCAACAGCCGATGCGCGGATACTGCACAAGCAGCGCCTTGCGAAAGGCCTGCCCGCCGGGGGCGAACATGGTGTCGCTGACCTGCTTTACGCCGTGGTAAAGCGTCTTGACCACCGGAATGCGGCCCAGCAGGTTTTCCCAAAAGGTGATGAGGCGCTGACCCAGAATGTTCGAGCCGAATACGCCGGTCAGGAACACCGCCAGTATCGTCGCGATCACGCCCAGGCCCGGAATATGGACGATGCGTCCGAATAGTTCGAGCTCCGGCCGGAATTCGAAGGGCAACAGCGTCAGCGTCTGGTCCATCGTGGTCACGATCAGGTGCAGCACCCAGATGGTGATGGCCAGCGGAATCCAGATCAGCAGGCCGGTGATGATATATTTTTTCATGGGGTATGGGGACGGCGTTCTGCGGGGCGCTTCAGCGGGTCATTCGGCACGACCCGCAGCGCCGGCTCAGTTTGAGGAAGACGGGGGCGTTGCCGCTGGCGCTGACGCGGACGACGTGGCGGCGGGCGTGGCGGGCGTGGCAGGGCTTTCGCTTTTCGCCGGGGCCGCCGTTTCGGACTTGGCCGTGCTATCGGCTTTATCAGCTTTATCCGCTGTATCAGCTGACTTGGCCGGCTCGTCGCTTTTGGCGTCGGTGGATGCGGCCGGAGCGGCCTTTGCGCCGCTGCCTTTGAAATCGGTGACGTACCAGCCTGTGCCCTTGAGCTGGAAACCGGCGGCAGTGAGCATTTTTGTGTAGCCGGCCTTGCCGCATTCCGGGCATTCGGTCAACAGGGGGTCGCTCACCTTCATGAGGTGATCTTTCTGGAACCCGCATTCAGTACAGCGATAAGCGTAGATTGGCATGTCGGCCTCGGCCAAATCCAAAACCAGAGATTATAGCGGAAATCGCCCCTAAGCCTCGGGGTTATCAGAGAAATACAGCGGAAATCAGGGCAATTGCAGAAGATTCAGGCGAGCAAGCGGTGGCGACTATCGCCGCTTGGCTACTCCTTAGCGCGCGGGCTTGAGCAAGCCGGCGAATTCGGCCACGTCCTCGGCAAACAACTCACCCATTTCCTGGCGCACCAGCCGGCCGTCACGGCCGATGACGTAGGTCACCGGCAGGCCGCGCAAGCGGCCGAACACGCGGTTGATCTGCTCACCCGCCATGCCGGCGCGAAACGTGAAGCCACGCTCGCGCAACGCGTCCACCGCCTCGCGCTCGGTCTTGTCTACCGACAGCATGATGACCTCGAGCCCCTTGGCCTTGTTTGCCTCATACAGCTTTTGCAGGTGTGGCATGGTGTTTTTACAGAACGGGCACCACGAGGCCCAATACTGCAGCACCACCACCTTGCCTTTGAGATCCACAGCGCGCAGCACACTGCCGTCGTGCAACTTGATATCGGGCAGCACGACCGGGTCGCCCACTTGCAGCGCCTGCGCCGCGCCCGCGCCAAGCAGCAACGCAGCCGCCATCAGCAGCGGCAGGGTAAGGCGTGCCATGCTCATGACATGCCCTTGTTGTCGTCCATACCGATGAGACGCGGCAGGTTGAGGCTTGGCGTTTTGATGATTTTTTTATCGCGCAAGTAGCCGCCTACGACCTCCCAGATCGGTTCCCCCTTGGCGCCTTCGGCCACCGGCGCCCAGCCGGCGACCTTGTAGATTTTCCCGGCCTCGATGGGCACATCACCAAGACGCATGTCACTGATGCGCTCGCCCATTTTCGCCAGCGGGCTGCAGGCATAGCGCATGCCGCCCACGCGCACCATGTCCCCGCCCTGTTGGTAATACGGGTCGGGATTGAACAGGTTGTCGGCCACATCCTCGAGTACCGTCTTGATGGTCTGGCCGCTCATTTCCGTCAGCGTGGTGTGCGGATAAGTGATGGCGGTCTGGTTCATCAGGTGCTCGTAGGTGATGGCCTGCCCCGGCAGGATGCTGGTGCCCCAGCGAAAACCGGGCGAGAACGCGATCTCGGCGCCCTTGACCGCCATCAGCGCGTCAAGAATGACCTGGTCGAAGGAGCCGTTGAAATTGCCGCGGCGATACAGCAGGCCTTCGCTCATCGCGAGCTTTTCTGCGAGCTTGCCGGCATAGGGTGCGCGCTGCGCCTCGATCAGTGCCGCCATCGCGCGATCCGCCGGCAGCAGGTTGGCAAACACCGGCAACAGCTTGTAGCGCCAGTCGGTGAGCTTGCCGGACTTGACCTCCAGGTCGAGCACAGCAAGGAATTTGCCGTTTGATCCGGCATTGGTGACCAGCGTCTGTCCTCCGGCGTTGCGCACCGGCAATGGCGCAGGCACGCCATCGTGCGTATGCCCGCCCATGATGACGTCGATGCCGGTAAGGCGCGATGCGAGCTTCATATCGACATCCATGCCGTTGTGCGACAACAGCACGACCACGTGGGCACCCTTGGCGCGCGCCTCGTTGACCTGCTTTTGCAGCCGCTCCTCCTGAATGCCGAATTTCCAGTCCGCCACCATGTGCCGCGGGTTGGCGATAGGCGTATAGGGAAAGGCCTGGCCGATAACGGCCACGGGCACACCGCCCAGCTCGCGCATGCTCCAGGGCTTGAACACCGGGTCGCCGAAATCGTTGGTCTCGACGTTCTGCGCCAGGAACTCGATGTTGCCAAGTTCTTTGTCGACAATTTCCCGCACGCGATCCTGGCCGTAGGTGAACTCCCAGTGCGCCGTCATGATGTCCACGCCCAACAGCTTTTGCGCCGCGATCATGTCCCGGCCCTGCGTCCACAAGGCGGTACCCGAACCCTGCCAGGTGTCGCCACCATCGAGCAGCAGCGAGGCCGGGCGCGATGCGCGCAACTGCTTTACCAGCGTTGCGAGATGGGCGAATCCGCCGACCTTGCCATAGACGTGTGCGGCGCGGCTGAAATCGAGATGGGTAAATGCATAGGCCTCGCGCGAACCGGGGCTGAAACCAAAGGCTTTTAGCAGGGATGCGCCAACCAGATGCGGCGCGCGATCGGCGCTTGCACCAATGCCCAGGTTGAAACCGGGCTCGCGAAAATAAGTCGGCAGCAACTGCGCGTGGCAGTCGGTGAAATGCAGCAGCGAGACATTACCAAAGCGCGGCAGATCGTAAAAGCTGCGCCGTTGCTGCGCGCCGGCGGCAAGCGGCAAGCCCGCGGCCGCGGCCAGCGCAAGAAGACGTAAAAATTCGCGGCGTGACAACAAATCAACGCTCCCTCATTGCCTATCCGGCCTTGCAGGACGGCCCGGATCATTCCGGGCTTTCACGGCTTATTGGTTGACGGGTGACCCCGGATCGAGCAGCAGCGCGGTGAGGTCGGCCATCTGCGCCTCGGTAAGAATCTTGCTGTGACCGAAGCGCGGCATGCTGGAGCAGGCGCTAAAGGCGTTGGAATTGTAGATCTTGCCGTATGTGTACTTCTGGATCGCCTCGGATGTGCCGCGCAACTTGCCGAACTGGTACAGGCTCGGACCGATGTTGCCGTAGGACAATTCCTGCCGGGATAACTGGTGACAGGCGTAGCAATTAGCGCCCACCGGCGTTGTCGGGCCGTCGGAGAACTGGAATCCGGTTCCAGTCTGGGCGACGCGCTCGCCCGCCTGCCAGTTGCCCATCAATTTTGCCGGGTATTTGATCGCGGCCAGTTGCGCCTTCTCGATCTTCTCCGATACCTCCCTGGGAATGGCCTGGCCGGGATGGTATTGGCTACAGACCGCCTGCACTTCATCCTGATCGAGCCGTGCCAGCGAGGCCTGCCCCTGCGCCCTGAACGAGGACTTCATCATCTCCACCGTGCGCCGCTCGGCCTCGCCCTCGGAAAGGGAGTACGAAGTAACGCAACCGGCAATCGTGGCAAGGAGCGCCAGCGCGATGCTTGAAACCAGGGCAACTCTTATTTTTGGAAAGCTCATGACGGACTCCTGATCAGCGCTTGAGTGCCGGCGCGGCAAAAACGCCGCCATTGGCGTTGCGGGCAAGGAACATGGTCAGCGCAACAGATGCGTCCGAGGTGAATTCCAGGTTGGGGAAGCGTTGCTGGCGGAAGCAGTCGTTGAGGCGCCACTGGAACGTGCGCACGGTACTCTGCGACACGCGGTAAGCCGGCCAGGTGGTGTAGGCGCGCTGCGCATCTTTCTGCGCGGTCAGATTGGGCAAATCCTGCAGGCGGATACGCTTGCTGTCCTCGCCATGGCAGGTGGCGCAGGCGAAATCATGCGGGCCGGCGCGGTAAAAAAACATCTTCTCGCCTATCTGGTACATCTCGCGCTCTTTCGGGTGCGACACCGCGACATTCATTTTCGAGCCTTTGGACTCCGCCGTTACGAAGGCGACGATCGACTCCATGTCCGCTGTGCGGTCGGCGTTCGAGAAGGGGTTGCGCTTCGCGTCTTCAGGCTTGAAGCCCTGCAGTGTCACCATGCAGTGCACGATGCGCGTCTCCAGGTCCATGACACGATCGGCATCCTTGAAGTAGCGCGGCAATTCGACGTAAACATCCTTGACCAAGCCCGGCCCCTTGCCAAGGTCACACTGCTCAAGGGAAACGTTCCTCGGTCCGCGCTTTTGCTTCCAGATGCGCTCGCCCTTGGCCTCAAAAAGCTCGGCCGGATTGCCATCGGCGATCATCTGCCGGTAGCGCTCTATTTCCTGCTGTGTATTTTGCGCATTCGCGGCACCGACACAACAAAAAAACCCCACTACTGCGGCCCAAACTTGCTTGCGCATATTTCCCCCTGATTTATCGCGCGACGGTTTTGCGGCCGCCGCTGGTCATGCGCCGAGACTGCAACTTAGCCGGTGACGATCGCCTCGTCGGTGCGCTTGTCGCCTTTGTTATCGGTCCAGGTGATCGCCACTTTCTCGCCCGGCTTGCCACCCTTGAAGCGAAACGACAGAAAGGGATTGGTCGAAACGGCGGGGCCCCATTGCGCCGACAACACCGTCTTGCCATTGTGCGTCGCTGAGACGTTCTGGATGAAGTGCGCCGCAATGGTGACGCCCTTGGCGTCCTTGCGCTGTCCGGTTTCCATGGTGTGGCTCATCAACACTTTTACTTCCACCTTGTCGCCTTGCATTGCGGCGCGTATTTTCATCGGTTCTGCCATGTCTTGCTCCTTAAGGTTTGCGTTGGGATCGGGTGCGCGAACTCAGCCGCCGCATCCACCCAGGGTGACCTTGATCTCCTTGACCGCGCTGTAATACTTGCCATCGGCCTTGACCACCGCATAAACATTCGAGCTCTGCCCCATTTTGACGCGCGTCTGGACAAAGGGGTCGGTACCCTCCGGAATATCGAACGATGCCGACAAGGTGTTGGGATTTTTTTCCACCAGGATGGAAATCGACTGTGTCTTGGCCAGGTTGCTGGTCACCGAGATCGGCACAACCATGCCGTTCTCGGCGATGTCAGGCGCCGTGATCTGTATGTCCTTGCTGTCAGCGGATGCGCCCCCGCCCATGGCCTTCACCGTATCGGCGACAGTCTTGGTCGCAAACGCCGCGCCGTTCCAGTCGGCGGCGAGGGCATCCTGCGGACGGATCAAGCCGGCCGCAAGCGCCACCGCGAGAACGCTCATTCCGCCACCCGATTTGAGGACTTGCCTGCGTTGATAGTTCATTTGATCTTGTCTCCTTATGCTGGAACGGCCAACCACGCGCTGATCGCCGACCCCGCTGATACCGCCAAGCTTGCGTTAACCCCGAGAACCGCCGAAACCAACCGGACGAAACCAGCCGGCCATAATGGTCAATTACAACTTTTCATTATATCCGTGCCACAACGCACTCACAAACGAGCATGCGTTATTTGCTTATTACGAAATTCAGTGCGCGGCTGCGCCGGCCAAAATCCAGCGCAGCAGGGTGTTTATGTCCTCGGCGCCAAGCGCAGCGTTGGGCGGCATAGGCACGTTGCCCCACACACCTGAACCACCTTGCTTGACCTTGGCTGCCAGCTTTGGTACGGCCCCCGCATCGCCCTTATAGCGCAAGGCGATTTCCTTGAATGACGGGCCGACAATGCGGCTGTCCGCTTCATGGCAGGCAAGGCAGTTGTTACGGCTGGCGAGCACCCTCGCCTCGGTGCCAGAGACCGCTGCGGCAACCGGCGCGGCAAGCTCTGTCGCCGCCCTGGCCGTCACCACGCCGCGCACCGGCCCGATGCTGCGATTCTGGTCGGCCAGATTGCCATGCGCATCGCGCGCATAATCGGGGAGGAACGAGACGATCCTCACTTCGCCGTCCGCGCCCACCGGGCAGTCGCGCATGCACAAGGTGTTTTTTACGTCCGGGCGGCCGTTCAGGGCCCACAGGCCGTGCCGGCGCGTCATGCCGTTGCGCGAGGGCATGAGCTGCTGCACCTCGCCGATATTTTTGTCCGACAACACAAACCCATCTGGCACAATTTCACCAAGATAAAGCGTATATGCGGTAACCGCGTAGACCTCGCCGACACTCATTGTCTTGGGTGCATTCCAGGGCATGGCGCGGTTGATGTAATCCCAAAGGGTCGCGACCGAGGACAGCTTCATCAGTGTTGTGCGCTGCAAGTCCGGTTTGCTCACCAGCGCCTCCACCCGCCCGCGACTGACATCCGCCGCCGTCACCCCGCCGGCAACGGGCGTGAAAAATTCGTTCGACTCGCCAAAGACGCCATGGCAGGAAGCGCATTTCCCCTCCCACACCCGCTGGCCTGATTCAACGCTACCTGAACCCGGCGGCAAACCCTTGAAATCCGCGCGCACATCAATATCCCAGGCCCGCACCTCGGCCGGCGTGGCGTCGCGGCCAATGCCGGGAAATTTTTTCGATGGCGCCGCCGCTGCGGACACACCCGACACCAGGATCAGAACCAGTGCGAGCAGTACCCGCGGGGCCAGGCCCAGTCTGCCCAAATCCGGCACCGCCCTAACCGAGCTGGACATTGCTCACCTCGCCGGAAGGATCCAGACGCCATGACTGGATGGCGTTGTTGTGATAAATCGACCGCGACCCGCGCACCGCGCGCAACTGGCGCAACTGCGGCTGCACGTAGCCCGTACTGTCGAGTGCGCGTGATTGCAAAATCGCCGGGCCGCCGTCCCACACCCAGGGCAGATTGAAACGCGTCAGGCATTTGCTCAGCACCGGCGTTTCCAGGCGCGCGGTTTTCCAGTTGCGTCCGCCGTCCAGCGACACGTCGACGCGGCGTATCTTGCCGCGGCCCGACCAGGCGAGGCCGGTGATGTTGTAATGGCCCTTGCCGCCGCTCTTGACAAGACGCTGCCCGCCCGAGGGCGAAGTGATCACCGACTTGCATTCCTGTATCGAGGTGTACTGGCGGTGCAGGCCATCGGGCATGAGATCGACATAGTGCAAGGACTCCTCGCGCGTGCCCCAGGGCTGGTCGCCCACTTCGAGCCGGCGCAGCCACTTCACCCAGGACACGCCTTGCACGCCGGGCACCACCAGGCGCAGCGGGTAACCGTTTTCCGGGCGCAGCATCTCGCCGTTCATGGCCCAGGCGACCAACACGTCATTCAGCGCCCTTTCCATGGACAGGGTGCGCGTCAAACCAGCGCCATCGCCGCCCTCGGCCAGGACATACTTGCCGTTCTTACGGTCGAAACCGCAATCGTCGAGCAGCACCGAAAGCGGCACGCCGGTGAACTCGCAACAAGACAGCATGCCGTGGGTGTACTGCACCGTGGGCACGGCGACGTTTGACCACTCCATGCCGCTGTTGGCGCCACATTCGATGAAGTGCATGCGCGATACCGCGGGCAGACGCATCAAATCATCCATGGTGTAGACGCGCGCGGCCCTGACCAGGCCGTTGATCATCAGCCGGTGCTGCGCCGGATCAATGTCCTGCCAGCCCTGATGATGGCGCTCAAAATGCAATCCGCTGGGCGTGATAATGCCGAAAAAACCCTGCAGCGGTGCAAAGGAGACCGACGCCGCCGACACCCGCGTCAGCCCCGGGCTCTCGCGCCGCGCAAGATTCCGTTCATGCGCCGAGGGCAGGCCGTAGCCGCTCGCGGCCACAGGCTGACCGAGCGAGGTGCTGAACGCGGAGGGCTTTAAAATCGCCGCGTCACCATCTGAGGCGACTGCTGATGTGGTAGCCGCGGCGAGCGCCGCCGAGGCTGCGAGAAAACTGCTCTTGAGAAAATCACGGCGTCCTGCCGCCACAGCGGCGATTTGCACCGGCGCGAGAAAATTCTCAGGCGCGCGAACAATGCGGCCCGGCATGTGCCCTGATTTATTCCTGTCCATCGGTCAGACACGCGGCATCGAGAAACCGTCCGCGCCCTCCTCCTCAGTCAAGTGCCCAAGCGTGATATTAGTTTAATTCGTTTAATCGCTTGCCCCGGCCTGCCGACCCCGTCCGTGGCAAAGCCATTTCGACATATTTTTTTGAATACTTATTTTTCAGGCTACACGGGCTACACGTGGAAGCAAGGAGTCGGCTAAAAATGACGTTTGGCGTGCCAATTGGCGTACCATCATTGTAACGCACCATCAATGCGCCCTAAGATTCAACACCGCCTGACGCAGACTGCTGTCATGCGGATCCGTCGTGATGCAAAAGCCCAGCTCCTGCGCGAGTTTGAGCATACGGTCATTGCCGGCCATGATATGACCCATCATTGCATGCAATCCGCGCTCGCGCGCAACCGCGATCAATGCTTTGAGCATGGCGCTGGCAAGCCCCCTGCCCTGCCAGCGGTCGCCAACTACCACCGCGAACTCGCATGATGCACCATCCGGGTTGGTGGCGTAACGGCCGACCGCGATCTCGAGCTCCGCGCCGTCCTTGCGGATTGTGGTGACAAAGGCCATCTCGCGGTCGTAATCGATCTGCGTGAAACGCGCCAACAGGTCCGGCGTCAACTCGCGCATGGTGTCCATGAACCGAAAATACCGGCTCTCGGCCGACAATTCGCGCACGAACTCCATTTCCATCTGTGCATCTTCCGGACGAATGGGACGCATGCTCACCATGGTGCCGTCCGCGAGCGCCCACTCATGCGCGAGGCGCGACGGATAAGGATGAATCGCCAGCCGCGCATAGCGGTCCGTGCCAGGCGCCACCGCCGCCACCACGACGCGCGCATCGACAGCGACAACGCCAGCTGCATCGGCCAGCAGCGGGTTGATGTCCAGTTCGCGTATCCACGGCAACTCGCAGACCATTTCCGACAGGCGCAGCAACGCCGACTCGAGCGCCACGCCATTCACCGCCGGCGCGCCACGGAACTCGCCAAGCATTTTTGAAACCCGCGTCGAGGCAATCATGTTGGCAATCAGCATGGCGTTGAGCGGCGGCAGTGCAACCGCGCGGTCGCGCAGCACCTCCACGGCGGTGCCGCCAGCACCGAAGGTCATCACCGGGCCGAACACCTTGTCCTGCGACACGCCAAGCAACAACTCGCGCGCGCTCTCGCGCCGGATCATCTTCTCTATCGTCACCCCGGTGATGCGCGCCCTGGGCTGGGCGGCGGCGACATCACGCATCATCGAAACCCAGGCACCGCGAACCGCATGCGCGGACTTGAGGTTCAGGCGCACGCCGCCGACATCGCTCTTGTGCGTGATATCGGGTGAGTCTATTTTCATCGCCACCGCAGTGCCCGCCGCTGCCGCGAGCCGCTCAGCCTCTTCGACCGTTGCGGCCCTTTCGCTGCGATTGACCGGAATGCCACAGGCGTGCAGCAACTCCTTGGACTCGCCACTGGTTAGTATGTTGCGGCCCTCGGCCAGCGCATGCTCTATGATGCGCCGCGCCGTTTCGGCATCGATGGGCTGGGCCTGCGCCAGCGGCCCGGGCGTCTGCATCAGCAAATCGCGATTGCGTGTATAGGCGGCCAGATGGGAAAACAACTCCACCGCCGGCTCGGGTGTGCGAAAAGTCGGGATGCGTTTTTCGGCAAACAGGCGGCGGCCGGCCGATGCCAGTTGCTCGCCCATCCAGCAGGTTATCAGCGGCTTGTCACTGCCCTGCGCCGCCTCGATCACCGCGCGCGCGGCATCTGCGGTTTCGGTCACCGCCGTGGGCACCATCATGGCCAGCACGCCGTCGACGTTCTCATCAGCGAGGGCCGCCGCGACCGCGGTTTTGTGGCGCAATGCGTCGGCATCTCCGATAAGGTCCAGCGGGTTGCCGTGAGACCAATTGGACGGCAATACGGCGTCCAGCGCGGTGAGTGTGTGCGGCGACAAATCGGCAAGGCGCACGCCGAGGTCAGCCGCACGGTCGGCGGCCATCGCGCCGGGGCCGCCGCCATTGGTGATAATGGCGAGGCGGTTACCGCGCGGGCGGATGCGCGCGGTGAGCCCCTGCGCCACGGCAAATAATTGACCGATGGTGGTGACGCGCACCGCGCCGGCGCGCGCCAGCGCCGAATCAAACACATCATCCGCGCCCACCAGAGCCCCCGTGTGCGAGACCGCGGCCCGCGTTCCGGCCAAGTGCCGGCCGACTTTCAACACAATGACCGGCTTGACGCGCGATGCGGCGCGCAACGCGCTCATGAACCGTCGTGCATCGCGCACGCCCTCGATGTACAGCAGGATGTGCTGTGTGCTCCCGTCGGCGACGAGGTAATCGAGAATTTCACCGAAATCAATGTCAACCGAACCGCCCAGCGATATCACGCTGGAAAACCCGACGCCGCTAGGATTGGCCCAGTCGATGATGGCCGTGGCAAGCGCCCCTGACTGCGACACCAACGCGAGCGCCCCGTCTTGCGCACCGCCGCGGGCGAAGGTCGCATTGAGCCCGATTTGCGGCCGCATGATACCCAGACAATTGGGTCCGACAATGCGCACGCCGTAACGGCGCGCAACGGCCAGAAATTGCTCCTGCAACGCCTTTCCGGCCGGGCCGATTTCGGCGAAACCGGCAGTAATCACCACTGCCGCGCGAATGCCGGCCTTGCCGCAGGCCTCGATAACCGCAGCGATGGCCTGCGCCGGCGTGGCCACCACGGCCAGGTCGGTCTTTTCGGGCAGGTCGGCGACGCTGCTATAGCAGCGCACACCCGACACCTTCGCATGCTTGGGATTGACGGCGTAAAGCTTACCGCGGTAACCGGCCTCGACGATATTGCGCAACACCATGCCGCCGATCGCGCCTGGGCGCTCGCTGGCACCGATCACGACGACCGACTGCGGTTCGAACAGCGGGGTCAGATAATGCTTGTCGTACATGCGCTCAGCTCCGGCTCGTTTCGCTGTTTGTACCTATGGTCAGCGGTAAGCCGGGTACCCCAGGCCGGTCGCATCTGTGGCTTTCCGCTGCCATCCGTTTGCCGTCTGCTTTTATCTGCCGCTTGCAGCGCTTGCCGCAGCCGCCGTTCAGGCGACCGCGCCGCCACCAAGCGCGACCCACCCCCTAGAACGGAATGTCGTCATCCATGTCGTTAATCTGCCCGGCCGGCTTTTTGGCCGCAGGCTTGCTGGGCGCCTCGGAACGACTGGACTCGGACGGCGGCTCGCGCATGCCGCCGCTGTCACCACCGCTGTCACGCTTGCTACCCAGCAGCTGCATCGAGTCGGCGACGATCTCGGTCGTATAGCGATCGTTGCCTTCCTTGTCCGTCCATTTGCGCGTGCGCAAACGGCCTTCAACATAGCAGGGCGAACCTTTTTTCAGGTATTCGCCGGCGATTTCGGCGAGACGGCCGAAAAACGACACACGGTGCCATTCGGTCTCCTCTTTTTTATCGCCGCTGGACTTGTCCTTCCACGTGTGCGTGGTGGCAAGGGTGATGTTGGTTATCGCGCCGCCCTCGGGCATGTAACGCGTTTCAGGGTCCTTGCCCAGATTGCCGACCAGAATCACTTTATTGACTGAAGCCATTTCAAGTTCCTCCATTGATCAAATTGTTAACCGCCTGCTCATCCCAGGCATCCGGATTTACTGTCAAGTAAGCCAAGCCCCGCTCGGGCACCAGTATCGCCTCACGCACCCCCCGAATCGCCAGCAATCGCGCCCGCAACGCGGCCGGGTCAACTACCGAAGACAGCGTAACCGTGCGGCTGGCGACGGTCGGCGGCGCCTTCATCGACAAGGCCCCCATACCCCATAACGCGGTAAGGACAAATCCGAAGACAAAGACCGCACCCTCGCCGTAATTTTGTGCCAGCCAGCCGCCGGCGACACCGCCGACGAACAAGCCCAGCGCCTGCGTGGTGTTGTAAACGCCTATCGCGGTGCCTTTGGCCGCCGGCGGCGCGATGCGCGACACCAGCGAGGGCAGCGTGGCCTCGAGCACGTTGAATACGGCAAAGAAGCCGAACAGCAACGCCACCAGTAGCGCGAAATGGTCAATGCCCAGCCACAAGCCAAGCTGGATCGCCGCCATGGTCCAGATACAGGCAAGGTAAACGGGCTTCAGCCGGCCCTTTTTCCCCATGAACATGATCAGCGGCATCATCACCACGAAAGAGGCGAGCACCACGGGAAGATAGACCTTCCAATGGGCCTGCACATCCAGACCGCCGACGCGCACCAGCGCCAGAGGAATCACCACGAATATCGCCATCAACACCATATGCAGCGCGAAAATACCCAGATTGAGACGCGCCAACTCCGGATCGCACAACACCTTCCACAGATCCCCGGCGCCGCCTTCCTTGGAAGGGGACACCGCAGCCGACTCAGGCGGCACCACCATGATAACGACCCATATCGCAAGCAGCGCCAGCACGCCGGTAAGGCTGAAAATGCCGGCCATGCCCACCGACTGGTATAACAGCGGCGCGGCAACCAGGGACAGGGCGAACATCAGCCCGATCGAAGCGCCGATTAGCGCCATCGCTTTGGTACGATGCTCTTCGCGCGTCAGATCGGCGGTAAAAGCGACGACCGCCGAGGAAATCGCCCCCGCACCCTGGATGGAGCGGCCCAGGATGGTGATCCAGATGTCATCGGTTGCCGCCGCGACAAAACTGCCAATGGCGAACAAGATCAGGCCAAACACGATCACCGGCTTGCGCCCCCAGCGGTCCGAGGCCATGCCAAAGGGCAATTGCAGGAGCGCCTGGGTGAGCCCGTAGGTGCCCAGCGCGACACCCACCAGCGTCTGGCTGTCGCCGCCCTTCAGATGCGTCGCATGGATCGCAAAAACCGGCAGGATTAGGAACAGGCCGAGCATGCGCAACGCGAAAATCGAGGCAAGCGAAAGGCTCGCCCGGAGTTCCAGAGGAGACATCCGGCTGGATTGGGGGGAAAACTGCATGAAACTGGGGACTGGGCTTTCGAATTAAGTATAGTAGCAGGTTTGGCTTTCCACCCACCCTGGTTACCCACGCATGGATCAAATCCGCATTCGCGGCGCACGCACGCATAACCTGAAAAACGTCAGTCTCGACCTGCCGCGCAACCAATTGGTGGTGGTGACCGGCCTTTCGGGCTCGGGCAAGAGCTCGCTCGCGTTCGACACGCTCTACGCGGAGGGCCAGCGGCGCTACGTCGAATCGCTGTCGGCCTATGCACGCCAGTTCCTGCAACTGATGGAAAAGCCCGATGTCGACCTGATCGAGGGCCTGTCGCCGGCCATCGCCATCGAGCAAAAAGCCACCAGCCACAATCCGCGCTCAACGGTGGGCACCGTCACCGAAATCCACGATTACCTGCGCCTGCTGTTCGCGCGCGCGGGCACACCCTACTGCCCCGACCACAAACTGCCGCTGCAGGCGCAGTCGGTGTCACAAATGGTCGACCACGTGCTGGCACTGCCCGAAGACACACGCATCATGATCCTGTCGCCGGTTGTGGCCGAGCGCAAAGGCGAGCAGGCCGACCTGTTCTCGGAACTGCGCTCCCAGGGTTTCGTGCGCCTGCGTATCGACGGCACGGTGCATGACATTGACACCCTGCCCAAGCTGGCAAAAAACAGCAAGCACACGGTCGAGGTCGTGGTCGACCGTCTTAAGGTGCGCGCCGATGCCAAGCAGCGCATCGCCGAATCTTTCGAGACCGCGCTGCGCCACGCCGAAGGCCGCGCCATCGCGGTTGAAATGGACGGCGGCAAGGAACACCTTTTCTCCGCCAAGTTTTCCTGTCCGGTATGCGAGTACTCGCTGGCCGAGCTCGAACCGCGCCTGTTCTCATTCAACAACCCCATGGGTGCCTGCCCCGATTGCGACGGCCTGGGCATCATCGAATTTTTCGACCCGAAACGGGTGGTGGCCTTCCCCAACCTGTCCCTCGCCAGCGGCGCGGTCAAGGGCTGGGACAGGCGCAACCAGTTTTACTTCCAGATGCTCACCAGCCTCGCTGCACACTTCAAGTTCGACGTCGACAAGCCCTTCGATCGGCTCACCGAACAAGCGCAGCAGATCGTGCTCTACGGCACCACGGAAAAGGTCTCCTTCTCCTATTTGTCCGAGCGCGGCAAGACCGTGATCAAGGAACACCCCTTCGAGGGTGTGGTGCACAACCTGCAGCGGCGTTATCGCGAAACCGATTCGGTGGTGGTGCGCGAGGAACTGGCCAAATACCTAAACCACAAGGCCTGCCCCGCCTGCGAAGGCACGCGGCTTCGCCGCGAAGCGCGCCATGTGCTGGTCGGCCCGCCTGATGATGAGCGCGCGATTTTCCAGATCAGCGGCATCCCGCTAAAGAGCAGCCTGGCCTTTTTCCAGAAGCTCACATTGCCGGGTGCGAAGCAGGCGATTGCCGAGCGCATCATCAACGAGATCGCCTCGCGCCTGAAATTTCTCGTCAACGTCGGCCTCGATTATTTGTCACTCGACCGTTCCGCCGACACGCTCTCTGGCGGCGAGGCACAGCGCATCCGCCTCGCCTCGCAGATCGGCTCTGGACTCACCGGCGTGATGTACGTTCTCGACGAACCGTCCATCGGCCTGCACCAGCGCGACAACGGCCGGCTGCTCGACACGCTCAAGCACCTGCGCGACCTCGGTAACACCGTGATTGTCGTCGAGCACGACGAAGAGGCGATTTTCTGCGCCGATCACGTCATCGACATGGGCCCGGGGGCGGGGGTGCACGGCGGCCGCGTGGTGGCCGAGGGCACGCCCGCGGAAATACTCAAAAACGAAGCCTCACTCACCGGCCAGTATCTGTCGGGAAAACTGGCGATAGCGCTGCCCGAACGCCGCCGCCGTCCGGAAAAAAACCGCATGCTGCGACTCAGGGGCGCGACAGGCAACAACCTGAAGAACGTCGACCTCGATCTGCCGGTGGGCCTGCTGGTGTGCGTCACCGGCGTTTCCGGCTCCGGCAAGTCAACGCTCATCAACGACACGCTCTACGCCGAGGTGGCGCGCGAGTTGTATGGCAGTTCCACCGAACCGGCGCCGTTTGAATCCCTGCACGGCCTCGAGCATTTCGACAAGGTCATCAACGTCGACCAGAGCCCCATCGGCCGCACGCCCCGCTCCAACCCGGCCACCTACACCGGCTTGTTCACCCCCATACGCGACCTGTTCGCCGGCGTGCCCGCGTCGCGCGAACGCGGTTACGGCCCCGGACGGTTCTCCTTCAACGTCAAGGGCGGCCGCTGCGAAGCCTGCCAGGGCGACGGTGTGATCAAGGTGGAGATGCACTTTCTGCCCGACATCTACGTGCCCTGCGATGTCTGCCACGGCCGCCGCTACAATCGCGAAACCCTGGAGATCCGCTACAAGGGCAGCACCATCCAGGATGTGCTGGAAATGACGGTTGAGCAGGCGCACGAATTTTTCCGCGCCGTGCCCATGGTCGAGCGCAAGCTGTTCACGCTGCTTGAGGTCGGCCTCGGCTACATCAAGCTCGGCCAGTCGGCGACAACGCTTTCGGGCGGCGAAGCGCAACGTGTCAAGCTCGCCCTCGAACTGTCCAAGCGCGACACCGGGCGCACGCTTTACTTCCTCGACGAGCCGACCACCGGCCTGCATTTTCATGACGTAAAACTGCTGCTGTCAGTGCTACACGCACTGCGCGATCACGGCAACACGGTGGTTGTGATCGAACACAACCTCGATGTCATCAAGACCGCCGACTGGGTCATAGACCTCGGCCCCGAGGGCGGCGACGGCGGGGGGCGCATACTCTGTGAGGGAACACCCGAGGATATCGCCGAAAACACCGAGAGTTTCACCGGCCGCTATCTCAAGCCTGTGCTGGAGCGCAAAAAAGCGGCTTAAACCGGAGCACCACGATGACTTTGACAGAACTGCGCTACATCGTCGCCGTTGCGCGCGAGCGCCATTTCGGTCGTGCCGCCAAAGCCTGCTTCGTCAGCCAGCCGACCCTTTCGGTGGCAATCAAAAAGCTCGAGGAAGAACTGGGCGTGACGCTGTTCGAGCGCGCCAGCAACGAGGTGACACCGACCGCGGTGGGCGCACAGGTCGTGGAACAGGCCCAACGCGTGATCGAGCAGGCCGGCGCAATCAAGGATATCGCCAAAGCGGGCAAGGATCCGCTGTCGGGGCCCCTGCGCATCGGCATGATTTACACCATCGCCCCCTACCTGTTGCCCGGCGTGGTGCGCCTGCTGCACAAGCGCGCGCCCAATATGCCGCTGCATTTGCAGGAGAACTACACCCACCGCCTGCGTGAGCTGCTGAAGCAGGGCGAGATCGACGCGGCGGTGCTGGCACTGCCTTTCGAGGAAGCGGGCTTTGCCATCCAGACCGTCTACGACGAGCCCTTCGTTGCAGCGGTACCGCGGGCGCATGAATGGGCGGGGCGAAAATCAGTAAAGAGCGCCGAACTCAAGACGCAAAGCATGGTGCTGCTCGGAGCCGGCCATTGTTTTCGCGACCAGGTGCTGCTCGCCTCACCGGAACTCAACCGGTTTAGCTCGAACACCGGCATGCAAAAGACCTTCGAGAGCTCATCGCTTGAAACCATCTGCCAGATGGTCGCCTCCGGCGTCGGCCTGACCGTGCTGCCATCCTCATCGGTTCCGCAACACGTTTCGCGCGAAAGCCTGTTGCGCTTCGTGCCATTTTCCAAACCGGTGCCCGACCGGCGCGTGGTACTGGTCTATCGCAAATCGTTTCCGCGCCCCGCAGCAATCGAGGCCCTGCGCCAGGCCATTCTCGACTGCCCCCTTCAAGGCGTGCGCAAGCTGGATCTTCCAGCCACCTGAATCATTCCATTGCTGCGATCGACCCCGGTCTGCGGCCGGGCTTTCGGCCACAAGGGGGGGCCTTCCCCTACATTTATAATTTAGTTTTTAACTATCGTTAAAATATTATTAATCAATTGGATTAATTAACTCACCACTCCTACTATTCGGTCCGTGCAGCGTGTGCTGCTGAAGAAAACAAAACTGGAGATGACAATGAGCAAACCCGAATCGATCACCATCAAGAACCTCGAAGCCGCCTTCGCCGGCGAATCAATGGCCCATATCAAATACCGCTACTTCGCCAAACTTGCCCGCGCCGCCGGCGATGAGGAAACGGCGCGCACCTTTGAGGAAACCGCCGACCAGGAAGTCCAGCACGCCTTTAGCCACCTCGACCTGCTTTACCCGAAAGACCAGCTCACCCCGGCCAAATCGCTGGAAATCGCCATCGCCGGTGAAACCTACGAGTACACCGAGATGTACCCGCAGTTCCGCCATCTCGCCGAACAGGAAGGCAACAGCGCGGCGGCAAAGGAAATGGGCGAGCAGATCACCGAGTCGAAGGAACACGCGGCGCGCTTTGCCGCCACCCTCGCCAAGGCAGCCAAGCGCTTCGCCGCCCTGGCCACCGTGGAAGAGCGTCACGCCAATCACTACCGCGCGCAGCTCGCGCGCACGCAAGCCAAGACAGCCTGAACCCCAATCAACACCATTCACCATTCACCATTTTGGAGATCACCATGAAAACATGGCAATGCATCGTATGCGGTTTCATCTATGACGAAGAAGCGGGACTTCCCGAAGAGGGCATCAAGGCGGGCACGCGCTGGGAAGACATTCCGGCCGACTGGGCCTGTCCCGAGTGCGGCGTGGGCAAGGCCGACTTCGAAATGGTCGAGCTGGCTTAAGCCGGGGTCATGACAGCCCCCATCGTCATCGCCGGCAGCGGGCTCGGGGGCTATACCCTCGCCCGCGAACTGCGCAAGCTCGACAAGGAAATCCCGGTCGTCATGCTCAGCGCCGATGACGGTGGTTTTTACTCAAAGCCGATGTTGTCCAACGCCTTTGCGGCGGGCAAAAGCGCGGAGCAACTGCTCAACACCAGCGCCGCCGCAATGGCGGCGCAACTGGGCATCGAGGTGCAAGCCCACACCCGTATCAGCGCCATTGACGCGGCCGCCAAACTGGTAAAAAGCGACCGGGGACCGCTTCACTACGCAAGCCTCATCCTTGCCCTTGGCGCCGATCCGATACGCCTGCCGCTAAGGGGTGATGCCGCCGGCGCGGTCTTGTCGGTCAACGACCTTGGCGACTACGCCCGTTTTCGCGCCGCCATCAAAGGCAAAAACCGCGTCGCCATTCTTGGCGCCGGCCTCATCGGCTGCGAGTTTGCCAATGACCTTGCGATCGGCGGGCATGCGGTCGACGTGATCGACCTGGCGCCGCTGCCACTCGGGCGCCTGCTGCCCGAGGCGCCCGCGCTGGCATTGCGCGAAGCGCTTTCCGCCGCCGGGGTGCGCTGGCACATGGGTCGGCGAACGGCCGCCATCGAACACGATGGCGGCGCCTTGCGCGTGGTGTTCGAAGATGGCAGCGCCATCGGCACCGACACGGTGCTGTCGGCCGTTGGACTGGTGCCGCGCACCGCGCTGGCCCGCGCCGCCGGACTCGGCGTCAAGCGCGGCATCGTCGTCGACCATCACCTGCGCTCGAGCGCGCCGGACATCTACGCCCTTGGCGACTGCGCCGAGGTGGCGGGGCTGGTGCTGCCTTACGTCATGCCCATCATGCATGCCGCGCGCGCACTAGCCGCAACGCTGGCAGGCACGGAACAGGCCGTGCGCTATCCGGCCATGCCGGTGATGGTCAAGACACCGGCGCTCGCCACGGTGGTCTGCCCGCCCCCGCTGGGCGCCAGCGGCAACTGGGCAAGCACGGCCTCGGACGGCGGCATGCAATCGCTTTTTCGGGACAAGGCCGGTCGCTTGCTGGGCTTTGCCCTGAGCGGAAACGCGCAATCGGACAAAGCGCGACTGGCAAAAGAACTCGAGCCGCTGCTGGGCTGAGCACGAATACCGCATTGCCCTGGCAGGGCGCCCGCGCAAAGGGCAGATCAAACGGCGCCGGGCGACCGTTTGAAATTGAAAACCAGCATTGACAAGCCTGTTTGCGGTGCGATACTCGACGTGCTTTTTTAGCTGCGACAAAATCATCAGATAATAACGTCGACATTGCGGGCAATCGCTGTATCTCCGCAGGGCGCCATAAAAGAAGATCGCGGGCGGTGAAGGCCCGCCCTCGGCACATGGCTATTGTTCAACCCGTATTGACAAGGAATTTCGCATGGCAAAAAAAATATTCGCTGCGGCCCTGGGATGCCTGACCATGTTGCTTTCTCTCGGAGCGGCAGCGCAGGCGCCTGGCGCCGGCGCTTGGCCAGCCAAGCCGGTGCGCATCATCGTCGGTTTTGCCCCAGGCGGAAACACCGACACCGTGGCGCGCGTGCTCGCCATACGCATGCAGGAGTTACTGGGTCAACCCGTTCTGGTTGAGAACCGCACCGGCGCGGGCGGGGTGGTCGCCACGGAGTTCGTGGCCAAGGCTGCGCCAGACGGGTACACCCTGTTGATGTCCTCCCTCGGTCCCCACACGGTATCGCCAAGCCTGCTCAAGTCGGTCGGGTTTGATCCGGTGAACGACCTCGCACCAGTCAGCAACGTGGCCTCCAATGCCCTGGTCCTGATGGTGAGTCCCACGCTGCCAGTCAGGTCGGTTAGTGAACTGATCGCTTACGCCAGGGCCAACCCGGGAAAATTGAATTTCGGCTCCTCCGGCGTCGGCTCGACCACCCACCTTTCGGGCGAAGTGTTCAGCGGCATGACCGGCAGCAAAATGGTTCATGTTGCATACCGCGGGGGAAACCTCGCCATGGTCGGACTGCTTGCCGGCGACATCCAGCTGATGTTCGCCAACCTGTCCGACGCACTGCCGCAGATCAAAGCGGAAAAAGTCCGCCCCCTCGGCGTGACCAGCCCCAGGCGGGTGCCGCAGTTACCGGAGCTGCCAACGATTGCGGAGTCAGGATTGCCCGGCTTTGACGTGAGTCCGTGGAACGGCTTGGTGGCGCCGGGGCACACGCCACCCGAGGTGCTCGCCAAACTCTCGGAACTGACGCAACGCATCGTGCGCGAAGCTTCCTTTCGCGAAAGAATGTTTGAAATCGGCTCCGACCCGGTGGGCGACACGTCCGAGAAGTTCCGCACAACCATCCGCAATGACATTCAGCGCTGGGCCAGGATAATCAAGGAAGCCGGCATCAAAGCCGAATAGCAAAGCGCGCGCAAAGGCACGCCGGTTCACCGAAAAAAACACAAATAACCTACAGGAGCGGGATTTATGAACAATCCACAGAGCTTGCGCGGATTCCTTGACATGGTCGAGCGCGATTACCCCGATGAGTTGCTGCGCATCCGCGAGCCGGTGCGCACCCACCTTGACATCACCTCGCTGATATTCGAACTGGAGCGCGCCGGCAGGAGCCCGGTTGTCATCTACGAGAACGTCGAGGGACACACCATGCCGGTGGTAACCAACATCGCCGGCAATCGCAAGCTGCTTGCCGCCTGCCTGAACGTGCCGCAGGCCGAACTGCCCAGCGCCTTTCGTGAGCGCTGCCAGAAGTACATTCCCTGCGAGCTCGATGATTCGCCCCCCTGGCAGGAGCTGGTTTTCGAGGGCGATCAGGTCGACCTCACCAAGCTGCCGATCCCGACCCATTTTCATGTCGATGCCGCGCCCTACATCACCGCCGGCCAGCTGTCGGCGCGCGACCCACTGACCGGGGTGGACACCACCGGCTTTCACCGGCTCATGCTCGCCGGAAAAAACCGCCTCGGCGTGTCGCTGCACTCGCGCCGCCGCATGTTTGAATTTCACCGCCGCGCGGAGCAGCGCGGGGAATCGCTCCCGGTGGCGATCACACTGGGCATACACCCGCTGCATTACATGGGCTCGATGGTTTTCGCCTATCCGCCAAACGTGCGCAAGTATGAAATTATCGGCGGACTGTTCGGCGCACCCTACCGACTGGCCAAGACAGGCGTGCCGGGCGTGCAGGTCCCCTCGGGGGCGGAGATCGTAATCGAAGGTGAAATCCTCGCCGGCGTGCACGAGCCGGAGGGTCCGTTTGGCGAATTCACCGGTTACGCATCGTTCCGCAGCACCCAGAACGTGTTCGTCGCCCACCGCGTGCGCATGCGCCGCGACGCCATGTTCCATTCGATCGCATCGGGCATGGCACAGGACCATATCCTGGTGTCGTGCATTACGCGCGAGGGTGAAATACTCAACACCCTGCGCCGCAACCTGCCCAATGTCATCGCCGTGCACGTTCCCCACCGCACCTGCGGCGCGTTTCTTGCCATCGTCAAGATGAAAAAATCATCCCAGGGCGAACCGCAACAGGCGATCATGGCCGCGCTGGGCACCGAGTTCTACACCAAGTACGTGATCGTCGTCGACGAAGACGTGGATATCTTCGACATGAACGACGTCATGTGGGCGGTCGCCACGCGGGTGCGTGCCGAGCGTGACATCGTCTTCATCCCGCACGCCAAGGGCGCCATCCTTGACCCCAGCTCGGACCCTGAGGCATTCACCGTGACCAAGATGGGCATTGACGCGACCAAACCGCTGGGCCGCGATTTCGCCGAGCGCCTGACCATAACGGACGAGCAAAGCGCGCGAGTGCGCAAAATACTCCAGGCCTCGGGGATCACCATCTAGGGAAACACTGAACAAGTCCGCGCGTCTGTTGTCATATAGCGAGACGCAAACGGGAGGATTGAGAATGAAACAAATGACGCTGGCGGCGGCGAAAGGATTCGAGGTACATGGAAGAGCAACGCGCAAAGCGGCGTTTCTGGCGCG